>JBBISA010000007.1:11224-101350 GCA_037441525.1 Bacteroidota bacterium | reverse complement strand
AAAGGACGGGAAGGTCGTTGAGTTCTTTAAATAGTGAAATAAATTCGGGGTGTAGTCCCGAAAATTCCGGGATAAACTACTCCCGGTATCGCTTCCCGGCCAAAGGACGGGAAGGTCGTTGAGTTCTTTAAATAGTGAAATAAATTCGGGGTGTAGCGTAGCCCGGTATCGCGCCTGCTTTGGGAGCAGGAGGTCGTAGGTTCGAATCCTGCCACCCCGACACAATCAAACCGCAATCAGTTAATTTATAACGGGTTGCGGTTTTTTATTTTACTATTTATCCCAAAATATTCTCTTTAAAATATTCTCTTTTTGGCTTTATTCTGGTGTTGGCTTCATTGACTGCGATTGTGCATTCTTGCGTTTTCTCTCTTCATCCATAATAATCTGATAATTGTTAAGGATGGCTCCGATGAGAAGGTTTAGCAGCAGGAATGACGACAGAATATACCAGATTACCTGAAATGCGGTTATAATGGTTGCACTGGTTTTTATCAGACCCAGATCGTTGGCGATTAACAGATTGTACCTAAGGTCTGTCCAGACTTCACCTGTTAAAATCCTGAAAAGGCTAAACCATGCTTCAGGAAGATCGCCAAAGGGCTCTGGTGAAATACCTGGTGAGTTTGGTGCGAGCGCTTTGTATTGCTCAAGGATGATTAAGGTTTCGGGTGAAGCTGATTTCGCATCTGGTAGTTTAAAAAGGGTTACTCCGATAATGGAAAACGAATACATAAAAATGATGAAAAACAAAGCATTATTAATCAACGCGGAGAATGATCCAACCAGAACTGAAACAATAAGTCGTATTTCGCTGGATGTTTTGAGTAGCCTTAAACCCTGAAAACTCTCAAAACACGTATTGCCATGAGAAAGCCGGCATTTGGAATTATACTTTCAGGCACCAGTGAAACGCCTACCAGGATAATGTCGAAAAGGTTCCATCCGTAGGTAAAGTATTCACGCAGAGAGTTTCGGGCATTGAATCAGAAAATAATCTCCAGGATTAAGACAAACAATGCAAATTTTTGAAAAATGAGGATGTATTCATTATGAAACCCACATGTTTTTGCACAACACAAACACCGATGAGAATTAGTTTTAGAACATGTGTGGTTCCATCCGACCTTAACTTAAAAATTACTTACGGATGAAAACATATTTCAACCCCAATGAGGATTGAATTACGCAGGATAACTGCCATAATAAATTTTTCGAAAAGGGGGTTGTTTACAATTTGCTGTGAAATACTTTTCATGTGCTGATTAAGAAAATCAATATTAGGTTGATTATTCACCAGTTTTCCCTTGTGTCCAAAAAACTTTGAGAAGTTATTGGAACGAAAAGAAGGTTCATTTCAATTTAGTAATGCAAAGATAAAAGCAATCTAAAACCAGTGTTTTTCCTACTTTTACAAAATCTGACCGATTTCAATTTTATTTCTCAAACCTAAAACCCAGCAATTATGTTCAGGCCGTAGTTTTTAAATTCAGCAATCGCATTAACACTACTGGTCCTTGGTGGTGCATGCCAACCACACAAAACTGAACCAGAAACAATACAGGTATTTGAAAAAGGCAAAAATCATATTTTGCTGATGAATCCAACGGTTCAGAATCTAAAAACCTTTTTATTTCTTACGGGCAACGCAATCTTCCCCCTTCCCGAAAATTACAGGGCAGTGAGTGTATATCATACGTCAGCTTCCAATAATTATCAGCAATCACATGATTTTCTGAAGCAGGAAAAGATTAATCAAATTGCCCTGTATGAGCTGACAGATTTACTGGATGTACCGGAGCTTTTCAAAATCAACAGCCTTAGTATTCAATTCCGCGAATTAGTCGAACAGAGCGAAGGGGTGATTTTTTTTGGTGGGCCCGATATTCAGCCATCAATATATGGGCAAGCCACCAACCTTCTTACTGTAATAACCAACCCACAGCGCCATAATCATGAATTATCGTTCCTGTTTCATTTGCTGGGTGGCTACCAGGATGAAAGCTTTACCCCCTTTCTTGAAGAGCGCCCTGACTACCGGATACTGGGCATTTGCCTCGGTATGCAAAGCATGAATGTGGCTATAGGTGGTACCATGTACCAGGATATTCCCACACAGCTTTATGGCATATCAACAGTTGAAGAAGTGCTGGCACTGCCCGCTGACAGGCAACACCGGAACTACTGCACCAACTTTTCGCTCGACAATGAACTTCCTGCCGGGTCATTTCACAGAATAAGAATCAAACCCGCAAGCATTATGGAAAATATTGCAGGAGGTTCGGCTATGACTCCAAATATTGTTACCTCGCACCATCAGGCAATAAAAGATTTAGGAATGGGTTGGAAGATAACCGCCACCTGTATGGATGAAATTATTGTTGAAGCCATTGAGCACACGAGTTATCCCAATGTTTTTGGCATCCAGTTTCATCCTGAAGTGCCACGACTCTTCAACGGTGAGAAATTGAAACTGAAACCGGGTGAAACAACCGGGCTTACATTCCCTGAAATGCTCCCTGGAAGTGAAGGATATGATTTCCACCGGGATTTCTGGAAATATTTGGGTGAGATTTATAATTAAGACCCCTGCTCCCCACCAACATTAAGATTTTCTTTTTCAGGAAATAACCCCCGACCCCACAACTTCATCATCATAATACCATGCGGCAAACTGCCCCGGGGCAATTCCCCGCTGCAACTGTTCGAAAACAATAAACAATCCGGGAGGTTGCATAAAAAGGGTGGCATCCTGAAGTTCCTGCCGGTACCGTATGCGGACAAGGCACTTTCGTGTTTCCCCGGTCGAAAGTTCCAGGTCGGGCCTGACCCAGTGTATTTCATCGCTTCGAATGAATAATCCCTTTCGATTAAGCCCTGGATGGTCGTGTCCCTGGCCAACGTAAACTATATTCTTTTCCACGTCTATGCCCAACACAAAAAGTGGAAGTGCTTTTCCACCGATATTAAGGCCTTTGCGCTGACCCACGGTATAATAATGGGCTCCACGGTGCTCACCAGCCTCTTTCCCTCCACAAAGCGAAAAGTTGAATTGAGAACATATGGCATCAAGGTCGTTGTCTAAAACTGGTATCTGCACCAATTGATGATATTGGGCAAGCACACTGTCGGCAGTATCAATTTCAATCACCTTTCCGGTTTTGGGGGCCAGCTTTTGCTGCAGAAATGTGGGCAGATCGACCTTGCCAACAAAACAAATTCCCTGCGAATCTTTTTTGGTGGCGGTGGCAAGCTCAAGCTGGGCTGCTATTCTGCGCACTTCGGGTTTTTCAATATCACCTATAGGAAATAAAACATTGCTCAGTTGTTGTTGCGAAAGCTGGCAAAGGAAATATGACTGGTCTTTATTGGGATCGCTTCCGGCAAGCAACCGGGTATACAGCCCTTTATCAGTAGATATTTTAAGGGTACGGGCATAGTGGCCAGTAGCAATATAATCGGCGCCAAATTTATCAGCCGCTTCCAGAAAAACATCAAATTTTATTTCACGATTGCACAATACATCAGGATTTGGGGTACGACCTTTTTCATACTCCGAAAACATGTATTCTACTACTCTTTCGCGATATTTCTCGCTCGAATCAACCACCTCGAGAGGAATATCGAGTTTGCGTGCTACCAGCTGTGCCAGAATAATATCTTCCTCCCACGAACAATCGCCCGATAAGGTTACGCTGCTATCTTTCCAGTTTATCATGAAAAGCGCGGTAACATCGTAGCCCTGTTCCTTCAGAATCCATGCTGCCACGCTTGAATCAACACCGCCCGAAAGTCCTATGATTACTTTTTTCTTCATGGCGCAAAATTACTATTTATGATGCGATTAAACACATGGTCTGATAATTGATTACCCCGCATTAGTTTCATCCAATTAATTTTATTGCCAATGATACCTTTTGTACGAATCAATCAGCAATTAGCAATAACGGGGCTTTTATGGGTACTTCTTCACCCTGCCTTATTACATGCCCAACTCAACTGCCGCACCATTACCATCGCTGACGGAAAGACCACTACCTGCCGCCATGCCAACGGACAACCATCGACCATTGAAACATGGGATAAGGACAACCGCTGGGGGAGCATTAAAGGTTTTGACAACAAAGGGAATGAGCTTTTCAGCTATGGATTGCGAAGGGTTGGAGGCCATGCAAGTGCAAATATTACCTATCACTCCAACGGCCAGGTGAAGGTTGCTAATTTTACATCTCAACCCGATGGGGGCATTCAATACTGGCATATTGTTCATGAATTTAATGACAGGGGTGAGCAGACCTATTTTGCCGACCATAGCATGCCCGATGGCAGACCCGTGCTTCGCATACACAGGGAACAAGTTGAACCCCCGGTTCCCCCTCAGCCCATAAATCCGGTTGAAGAAGTGCCACAACCAATTATTTGTGCTATTCCCTATCAATCGGCATTTTCTATTATAAACCATTCCAAAAAACCAGTAACCATAAAGCTTACAGCTGTGCCCAACCTCTGGCTTTCCTTTTCCGATAAGGATCGGCTTGTCATCAGGCCAAAAGATACCATGGAAATTTACAATGTTACTCTTGCTGAAATTCACATGGATCCGCAGGATGTGTTCAGGTTTGAATTCATTCAGAGTCGGCGTAAAAAGTTGACTCCGCTGCTTATAAAGGCTCAGCCCGAAATTGTTCAAAACCAGCGACACTGGTACTGGCATATTCTGGAACCATGATGAGCCATGAGATTGGGGCTCATTTTAAATTATATCAACACCGGATTCAATAGTCAAAAATACCGTAACTTCGCTGTCTAACTTATCCGACACTCCCACCGAAAACGGCGACGGTATGATAGAATTTCAGCTTAATGGTGAAAACATTCAGTATACTGGCGACCGGCAGAAGAATCTGCTGACCTATTTACGTAATGAGCATAAGCTTACAGCTGCCAAGGATGGCTGTTCTGGTGAGGGTATATGTGGCGCCTGCCTTGTGGAAATGAACGGAAAACCGTTCCTTGCATGCAAATACACTCTGAAGGAGGTTGAAGGGGCTAGCCTCTATACAATGGAGGGAATACCCGAACAGGTAAGAAAAATAATTGCTGCTACCTATGTTAACCAGGGAGCTGTTCAATGTGGGTTTTGCACACCGGGTTTTGTTATGCGCACCCACCTGTTGTTAAAAGAAAATCCATCACCATCATACTCTGAAATACAGCAGGCCATTAAAGGCCATCTTTGCCGTTGCACAGGATATAAGAAAATCGAAAAAGCAATTTCTCAAAGTGCCGGCCAGCTATCGGGACAAATACCCGTTACCGGTATTGCACCCTCTGGTCCAGTCGGAACTTCCACCCCAAAATACAACGGGTTGAAAATAGCCCTGGGCGAAGAAAAATTTGTAAGTGATATGCATTTCGACGGGATGCTTTTTGGCGCCATGCTTTTCAGCCCCCATCCGCGGGCCAAAGTGCTTGCAATCGATATAACCCAGGCCAGGGCAATGCCAGGTGTAAAAAGGGTTTTTACGGCCAAGGATGTACCAGGAAAAAGAATTACCGGTTTATTTATAAAGGATTGGCCTCTGATGATAGACGTGGGTGAAACAACCCATTGTATAGGCGATGTGCTGGCAGCTGTTGTAGCCGAAACGGAGGAACAGGCACGGGAAGCAGTTGCCGCAATTAAAGTAAAATATGTTATTTACGACCCCATTACCGACCCCGAAGCGGCAATGGCAAAAGACAGTCAGCAGGTTCACCGTAAAAAGACAAACCTTCTCGAAACCTGTCGCCATGTAAAAGGAGATGCCGACCGGGCCCTAAAAGATGCCGACTTTGTGATCAGCGGAAAATATATTACCCCCAGAGTAGAGCATGCCTTCCTGGAAACCGAATCATCGGTTGCCCTCTGGGAAAATGGCGGAATTACCCTTTATTCTTCCGGGCAGGGTATTTATAAAGATCGCATGCAATTGTCGCGCCTGCTCAATATGCGCGAAAGTAAGTTAAGGGTTGTGCATGTTCAGGCAGGTGGGGCTTTTGGTGGCAAGGAAGACATTATTACCCAGGGGTTTGCATCCCTATTTGCCAAACTTCTGAAAGCTCCGGTCAAAGTAACACTCAACCGGCAGGAATCCATAAGAATGCACCCTAAGCGGCATCCGGTAACTATTGAAATAACGCTGGCCTGCGACAGCAATGGAGTGCTCACAGCCATGAAAATGAAAGCTATTGGCGATACCGGAGCCTATGCATCGGTTGGGCCCAGAGTATTGGAACGAATTGCCAGTCATGCCTCGGGCGGGTATTTTATCCCCAATATCGACATTCAGGCTTACACTGTTTATACCAACAATGTGCCTTCTGGGGTAATGTGTGGATCGGGCGCAAGTCAGGCCATCTTTGCTCTGGAAAGCTGCATTGATGAACTGTGCAGGCTGGGTGAGTTCGATCGTTGGCAGTTCAGATACGACAATGCACTTACCGAGGGCCTGACCACAGCCTCGGGTGACCACATTAAGGCTGTGGGTATAATACCTTGTCTTGAAGCCCTGAAGGAAAAATTTTATGCTCACCAATTCACCGGGCTGGCATGTGCCATTAAGAATAGTGGTGTAGGAAATGGCGAAAAAGACTATTCTCCGGTTTTGATTGAAATAGTGTCGGAAGACACCATTTTGATGCATCATGGCTGGAGCGAACTGGGGCAGGGAGTTCAAACCCTGGCAACACAAATTTTTTGTCAGGAAACAGGCCTTGATCCCACCAGGATAAAAATGGTAATTGATACTGCTTCGGGCCTAAAAACCGGGATGAGCACCGCCTCCCGTGAAGCAATTCTTTTAGGAAATGCCATCATTGATGCATGCCGGAAACTAAAAAAAGACCTAAAGAAGTATGGCATTGCAAAACTTGCCGGGAAAAAATATAAAGGACGATGGGAATGTCACTGGACCCGAAAGCCCTGGATGAGGAAACGCAACGCAGTAACTCACTATTCATATGGATATGCTGCCCAGCTTGTGGTTTTGGATAACGATGGGAATATTGAAAAAATATATGTAGCCCAGGATGTTGGTAAAAACCTAAATCCCTCCCTTATTGAAGGTCGTATAGAAGGGGCAGTGCACATGGGACTTGGGTATGCCCTAACTGAGGAGCTCCCTATGAAAGACGGCATGCCGCAGATTAGCAGTTTGGGCGAGTGCAATATTTTGCGGGCTCACCAAACACCACCCATCGAGGTTATTGTCATAGAAGTTCCCGATCCGGTTGGCCCTTATGGGTTGAAAGGTTTCGATGAAATCGGTTCAGTGCCTACAACCGCCGCATTGGCAAATGCCTGGTGCAAGTTGGATGGCATCCGTCGGTACAAAATGCCTCTGGCTCCTTTGAAGATAAAGACAACGAATAGTTAACCGCCCCCCCCAAATAAGGTAAGGGGGTACCTTGAGAAAAACCACCCCCTAGAATAAATCAGATATTTACAAATAATTGTTACCTGAGGTCGAACCTGTCGAGGTTCATTACCTTGTTCCAGGCAACTACAAAATCAATTACGAATTTTTCCTGGCCATCAGTGCTGCCATAAACTTCAGCAATAGCTCTCAATTCAGCATTGGAGCCAAATACCAAATCGGCCCGGGTTGCACTCCATTTTGGCTGACCTGTTTTCCTGTCTCGTCCGGTAAAGGTCTCTTTGTCGTCAGATGCGGGAGTCCATACATTTGACATATCGAGGAGATTTATAAAGAAATCGTTGGTAAGGATTCCGGGGCGATGGGTAAAAACGCCATGCTTTGAAGCATCCCAATTGGCTCCTAAAACGCGCAGACCACCGACCAAAACCGTCATTTCAGGTGCGGTCAGAGTAAGTAACTGGGCTTTATCAACCAGCATTTCTTCAGTTGAAATGGTAAACTTGGTTTTCAGGAAATTCCGGAAACCATCGGCAGCTGGTTCCAGTACTGAGAAAGATTCTACATCTGTTTGTTCCTGCGAGGCATCGGTGCGGCCCGGGGTAAAGGGAACAGTAAACGGATATCCGGCATCGGCAGCGGCCTTTTCAACGGCAGCGCATCCAGCAAGTACAATAAGGTCAGCAAGCGAAAGCTTTTTGTTTCCTGTCTGAGACCGGTTAAATTCATCTTTAATCCCTTCAAGTACTTTTAGCACACGAGCCAATTGCGCCGGATTATTCACTTTCCAGTCTTTCTGTGGGGCGAGACGGATTCTGGCGCCATTGGCACCACCACGCTTATCAGACCCTCTGTAGGTTGATGCTGATGCCCATGCTGTTGATACAAGTTCTGAAACAGTTAATCCGGCATTAAGAACTTTGCTTTGGAGCAGTTTCACATCATTGGCATTGATCAATTGGTGATTGACTTCAGGGAGAGGGTCTTGCCAGATAAGCACTTCAGAGGGAACCTCAGGACCCAGGTAGCGGGAAAGCGGGCCCATATCGCGATGGGTAAGTTTAAACCAGGCACGAGCAAAGGCATTGGCAAACTGAGCGGGGTTTTCATAAAACCGTCTTGAAATCTTTTCGTAGGCGGGATCGAAACGCAAAGAAAGGTCGGTGGTAAGCATAGTAGGTTTATGCTTTTTAGATGGGTCGTGAGCATCGGGGATATCGGCCGGTGCATTTTTAGCCACCCATTGCTTGGCTCCTGCCGGACTTTTTGTTAGCTCCCATTCGTACCTGAAAAGGTTGTCGAAGAAGTAATTACTCCATTGGGTAGGTTGTTGCGACCATGTTACTTCGGGTCCACCGGTAATGGTATGAGCACCTTTGCCTGATCCAAAACTGCTTTTCCAGCCAAGGCCCTGTTCTTCAATGGGAGCAGCTTCGGGTTCAGGGCCCATGTGGGCGGGGTCGCCAGCGCCGTGAGATTTACCAAAAGTGTGTCCACCAGCAATAAGAGCAACGGTTTCTTCGTCGTTCATGGCCATGCGTGCAAATGTTTCGCGAATGTCTCTTGCGGCTGCTACAGGGTCGGGATTACCATTGGGCCCTTCAGGATTAACATAGATCAAACCCATCTGCACAGCTGCCAGCGGATTTTCGAGGTTGCGGTCGCCAGAATAACGCTTGTCGCCAAGCCATTCGCTTTCCGATCCCCAATATACATCTTCTTCGGGTTCCCAAACATCTTCGCGGCCACCGGCAAACCCAAAGGTTTTAAAACCCATTGATTCAAGAGCAACATTACCAGTTAGAATCATCAGGTCGGCCCACGAAATTTTGCGACCATACTTTTGTTTAATGGGCCACAACAGGCGTCGGGCCTTGTCGAGATTGGTATTATCGGGCCAGCTGCTCAGTGGCGGAAATCTCAACTGACCAGAACCTGCGCCACCGCGTCCATCGCCGGTGCGATATGTACCGGCGCTATGCCAGGCCATTCTGATAAAAAAGGGCCCATAGTGTCCAAAATCAGCTGGCCACCAATCTTGGGAATCGGTCATCAGTTTGCGGAGATCATTTTTAACTGCATGCAGATCAAGAGATTTAAACTCTTCGGCATAATTAAAATCATCGCCCATGGGGTTAGACAGTGTGGAGTGCTGACGAAGAATATTAAGTTTCAGCTGATTGGGCCACCAATCACGGTTCCGGGTGCCTGTACCACCCACACCATGGCTTCTGGTTGCACCTGTTACAGGGCATTTGCCGTTGTTTGAATTGTTTTCCATAAATGTTTGCTATTATTAATGAGTTGAATGTACTAATTTACAGCAAAACATAACAGGAAAAAAAACTTTCTTACTAAGAAAAGCTAAACAATGACGGAAGTTGCAGCCGCTTCCCCTGCCAGCCAACCTGTGGAAAAAGCGATCTGCAGATTGAATCCTCCGGTATTTGCATCCAGATCGATCACCTCACCTGCAAAAAAAAGCCCTTTCACCTTTTTTGATTCCATGGTTTTTGAGTTGATCTCGGCAACAGGCACTCCACCTGCTGTAATAATTGCTTCTTTAAACCCGGGATGCCCGGTTACTTTAAATCGGAAATCTTTCAGCAGATTCAATATTTTTCGTCGTTCCTTACCCCCTAACTGATTACAAAGCTTTTTTCCATCAAGCGAAAGTAATTGGAGAAAAACAGGGATAAGGCTCGATGGGAGCCAAAGTTTGAATATATTTTCAATTTGTTTCTTACCATGCTCATTAATATCGCGCAGCAAGCGGGTGTCGAGTTTATGTTCGTCAAGGGCTGGTTTGAGATCGATGCTGATCTCTACCTGGTTTCCCCGGTTCAACTCTTCAACCACATAGCGACTAAGTGTGAGGGTTACCGGGCCGGTAAGCCCATAATGGGCAAACATGAGCTCCCCAAATTCTTCCTGTGTTTTGCGTCCGTTTACCCAAACTGAAGCATTGATATTTTTAAGACCTAACCCCTGTAATTTTCCTGCTATATCGCCCTGGGTAACCAGAGGCACCAATGCCGGGAGTGGCTGACTAACAGAGTGGCCTGCCTGTTGTGCCAGCCGATACCCATCGCCTGTTGATCCGGTGGCAGGATAGGATTTTCCACCAGTGCAAATAATTACCCGGGAAGCCAGAAACTCCTGCTGCCCCTGGCTGGTAATTGCCAGAACACCCTTTATCTGATTATCTTCAATAATGAGATTGCTGACGGTTGCATTGTAAATCTGACTGATGTTTTTCTCGCCCATCCACCCCAGGAGTGCATGAAGCACATCGCGCGACGAATTGCTGACAGGGAACACCCTGCTTCCCCGTTCAGTTGTTGTTTCCACCCCCTGATTGTGCATAATTCTGATAATATCATCCTTGAAGAAGGCATGAAAAGCATGCTTGAGAAAACGCCCGCCGGGATAAATATTCGTAAAATACTCATCCATAGGGCCATCGTATGTAATATTACACCTTCCTTTGCCGGTAATGAGTAATTTGCGGCCAGGTTGCCGCATTTTTTCAAGAATAAGAACCTGCGCCCCCGAATGTGCAGCACGACCGGCAGCCATAATACCGGCAGGCCCGGCACCAATAATTATTACCTCGGATATAGTTTTTTGCAACCTTTCTGATTATTAAAAACCCTGCAAAGGTAACAAATTAACCTTGGGCGCCCGGAAGGGAAAACCCAAGGTTAAAGTGATGTTTTTCAGATAAGGAAGAACTACTAAAGCCCTAAACATGAGCTGGTCTGCTATCTTAAAATATTACTTTCGCGCCCAAACCATTTGGCACAAAATATTACAGAAATTGTGGCCAGGCCAATCAGCGATGCTACTGTAATCAGGTAGTAGGGCAAATAAATGGTGCCTGCAATGATCTCTTTGGTGGCAAGGGTAATATTGAGGATGGGAATGAGGGCTGTTGCGGCATTGTATTCAATGCCAGGGATGAGCCCAAGGGCTGCAGGTATGATGACCAAAAAGGTTAAAGGGGTTACAATGCTCTGGGCTTCCTTGAAAGTTTTGGCATAAATTGCCAGGGGGATGAGCATACCGGCAAAAAATATACTGAGAGGAATAAGCATTACCATCAAGTATGCAATAAAACCCACATTCATAATGCCCATTACTACCGACATAAGAAAATCAGGAATGGATGCGCTTACCTGCAAACCAATGAAAAGGCCAAACAGAGCCATAACAGCCGATGCCAACCCAGTAATGGCGCTCACAGCCATTTTGGCAAACAATATTTCGATGCGCGAAACAGGAGATGTTAACAGTGTTTCGAGGGTACGACGTTCCTTTTCGCCGGTGAACAAATCGATAGCTGGATACATAGCCCCTGTAAAGCAGAAAATAATGAACAGATAGGGAAGAAATCCTCCGGCCAGTTTGCCGATCATTTCCTGGCCGGTGGCGATATTTACTGCCTCGGTGCGAAAAGGTTTGATAAAGGATTCATTCAAACCTTTTTCATTCAATCGTTCGCTTACAATCTCCTTTTCCCATGCCGACAGCAGATTGTCCATACGATCTTTGCCGGTAATACGTGTTCCGGTAAAGTATAATTTTACCGATACAGCCTCAGCTGATCTTATACCCTGCCCAAATCCGGAAGGAATGTATAATCCGTAAACGATGCTGTCGTTGCGGATCAGGTCCTGCAGCTGGCTTTCATTGTTTATCGGGATAAGTTCGACACGGTTTTGCTGGCTGAGGAAATCGAGCAGCCGGCTATCTGTATCTTCGTTTACAAATCCAATTTTTATTGCCTTTGCCTGTTCTTTTTCTATTACCGACATTTGCAGTTTACTGCTGGCAATAAAAATTATTGGGAATACAAATACGGGTACCAGCACCATTGTAATAATGGTTCGCTTGTCGCGCAGGGTATCGAGTACCTCTTTTCTGATTATGGTAAGTATATTTTTAAACATATTATTAATTGATTTTCAGGTTTAACAATTTGAGAGAAAATACAACTGTTGGTTTATCAGTTTTATGCCATGGATATGGTTTCGTTTTCAGTAACAATTCGGATAAACTCTTCGGTCAGATTTTCGGTTTGCATGTTTGTTCTGAAATTTACCATGGTATCATTAAACAATATTTTTCCGTTATGAATGATAGCCAGATCATCACACAACAAATCAACCTCGCTCATGATATGTGATGAGAAAATGACAGTTTTTCCCTGCTCTTTGCAGCCTCTGATGAGATCAATTATATTGCGCGATGTAATAACATCGAGACCAGAGGTGGGTTCGTCGAACACTACTACTTCCGGGTCGTGGATCATGGTTCGGGCAATGCTCACCTTCTGCCTCATGCCGGTTGATAATTTCCCGATGCGTTTGTTGGCAAATTCGTGCATGGCCAGCAGGTCGTACAAACTATTGCGTCGCTTTTCGATAACACTTTTCTCCAGTCCGTTTAGCTGGCCGAAATACTGTATCACCTCATTGGGGGTAAGCCTTTCATAAAGGCCGGTGGTGCCGGTAAGGAATCCCATTTTTGCTCTGGCGGCAGATGGATTCTCTTGCAAATCAATTCCACAAACCCTTACATTGCCTGTTGTGGGCTTTAAGATAGTGGCAATAATGCGAAGCGTAGTTGTTTTTCCGGCGCCGTTTGGACCCAGAAGACTGAATACCCGACCGGGCTGGCATCGAAAACTCACTTTATCAACCGCTTTAACATGGTTATTGCTGATTCCCGCCTCGGCTTTTTGTTTTTTGTTTAAGGCAAATTCTTTGGACAGATTTACAACTTCAATCATACAGGTAGGTATTAAATAAACACTGGATAATTATGTTTTTCGGTAAGTTAGTATTCACAAATTGTCTTTCATTACAAAACAGCAAAAAAAATATGAAAAGCCGGGAAGAAACATTCCTTGCCGGCTTTTCACCATTAAGCACCTCTTACTTTTCAGAGTAAACCCAACTCGAGCATGGCGGCTTCGCTCATCATCTCTTTGGTCCACTCGGGTTCGAAGGTCATTTCAAGCTCTACGCCGGTTATACCTTGTATATGGCTTACCACTTCCTTTACATCGTTGGGAAGAATGTCGGCAGCCGGGCAGTTGGGGTTGGTAAGGGTCATCTGGATAAATACCGAGTTATCGCCGTTGATCCGGATATCATAAATAAGCCCAAGATCGAAGATATTTACCGGTATTTCAGGATCGTAAACTGTTTTGAGGGCATCAACAATGCGCATCTCAAGGTCCATATAGTTTGGGGTGGCGTCCATGGGAAGCAGATATTAATTATTTGAAACACTATTTTGGGTTTTCAACGCCAGGGCATACAACTTCATTTGCTTAATCATGCTCACCAGGCCGTTGCTTCGGGTTTGAGACAGGTGCTCTTTTAGCCCTATGCGGTCGATAAACGAAAGATCGGCATCAACAATCTCCTGGGGGGGCTGCCCCGATAAAACCCTGATGAGCAAACCCACAATTCCGCGGGTAATCAGAGCATCGCTATCTGCCCGAAAATAAACCTTACCGCCGCTATATTCGGGATAAACCCAAACCTGCGACTGACAACCCTTTATTAAGAATTCGGGTTTTTTATACTTTTCGTCGAATTGATCTACTGATTTTCCCACATCAATGATGTAATTGTACTTGTCCATCCAGTCGTCGAAAAGACTAAACTCTGAAACAATATCTTCTTCTATTTCTTTGATATTCATGATATTAAAAAATTTAACTATTCGGTATTAAACCGACATTACAGTGCAAAATTACCCAATTTGAATGGATTCAGGAACTCTTTTTTATTTCATCGCCAACAATGCGGGCAGAAGCCAGGCATAAGGGGATGCCCCCTCCGGGATGAACACTTCCGCCGGTAAAATACAAATTTCTGATGCGGCGACTGAAATTGGGATGCCGCATAAACGCAGCAAAGGGGTTGTTGGAGCTGTTGCCATATAAAGAACCTCCCCATGAGCCGGTATTCTTTTCAATGGTTCGGGGGTCGGCCATACTTTCGTGGGCAATGTGCGATTCAATATCTACACCCAACACTGTGTTGATTCGACCAATGATATTTTGGCGGGCTTCGGCCGCAAGAGCCTCCCAGTCCTGCCCAACATTCTCTGGCGCATTTATCATAACATACCAGTTTTCCATTCCTTCTGGGGCATCGGTCATAACCTTTTTCGAACTGATAAAAATATACACTGTAAGATCGGGACTAATGGTTTTGCGATGGAACAAGTGATCGAACTCCTGCCTGTAATCGTTGGCAAACAATATATTATGCACATCGAGTTGGGGGAATGTTCTGTTTACAGCCCAGTAAAAAATAAGAGCCGATGATGACCGTTGACTCTTCAGGGTTGATGACGGGGCTTTTATCCGGGGCAGAAGGTATTTATAGAAGTTCATTACATCTACATTGCTTACCACCACGTCTGCCGCCATAAGCCCCTGATCGGTTTTAATTCCCACAACCCTTGAGTTTTCAACCATCACTTCTTTCACCCTGGTATTGAAGCTGAATTTTACTCCTTTACGAAGAGCAAGGTTATACAAGGTTTCCACAATACTATACATTCCCTTGGCGGGGAAAAACGCCCCAATATTATGTTCAAGATGTGCAATAATGTTGAGGGTGGCAGGTGTTTGCCAGGGGTCGGAACCATTATAGGTGGCATATCTATCGAAAAGCTGAACCACCTTGGAATTGGAAAACCACCGCCGGTTGCGCAGGTGCATGGATGTGAAGGCATCAAGTTCGTTGATGTAGAGCATTGAATTGCGAAATGACTTCGAAAGATAGTTTCTTATCCGGTGTAATGAATGGAACAGAAAGACATCGGCTGTAAGCTGATACAGGCGCTTGCTTTTTTCGAGAAATGAATGTACATGAGTAGCTTCAACACCGGTTTGTTCTTCAATTTCATCGGCAAACCTTGTAGTATCCTGCCATGCGTTGATGATGGTACCATCATCCCAAAAATATTTGCACGATGAATGAAGCCTGGAATACTGAAAGTGCTCACGGGGGTCTTCTCCTGCCAAGGTAAAGAGTTCATCAACCATTGCGGGCAAGGTGAATAAAGAAGGGCCGGTATCCCAGCGAAAACCATCCTTCACCAATGTGGAAATTTTGCCTCCGGGTATTAAAGCCTGCTCAAAAACCTGCACATGGTAACCCGAAACGGCAAGCCTGATGGCCGCACCGATACCGCCAATGCCTGCACCTATAACAATTGCCTTTTTGTCAAATTCTTTGTCCGGCATCTTAAAACTATTAACCGATTAAACCCAACCCAACTTATTATTTATATAACATTTGCCAAGCAATATAAGTTTTCGCCAGTTCGAAATACGAAACCGCTTCTCGAGCAATTCGCCAGGCTGTGCTTTTTCGATTTTGAGTAGCAATTTAAGATAATACTCATATGCAAGCAATACACCGAGTCTTACATCCTTGCGCAAACCCTTAATCCCTTTGTATGCTTCCGAGAAATCGTTATAAATTTCAAATTCAATATCTTTCTTCATCTGAATGTTGAAGTTCTCAAAATCGACTTCAGGGAAATATACCCTTCCCCTATCGTGAAAGTCGGATAGCATATCGCGCAGGAAGTTTACTTTCTGAAAAGCTTCACCCAGTTTTCGGGCAGGCGCAATTAGTGCCTGAAATGCGTTGTCCTGGTTGTGATAGAACACCCGGAGGCACATCAACCCCACCACCTCGGCAGAACCATATATGTAGCGGTGATATTCTTCACGGTTATAGGAATTTTTATAAAGATCGAGTTCCATGCTGTAAAGAAAAGCTTCGATATATTCATGATCGATTTGGTATTCATTCACGGCCCACTGAAAGCTATGAAGGATGGGATTTGTGCTGAATTTCTTTTGGATAGCGTCGTAGGTTTCCTGTTTAAACCGGGCAAGAATATCTTTCTTATCCTGATGGTGAAAAGTATCCACTATTTCATCGGCAAACCTTACAAATCCATAAATGGCATAAATGGCTGGCCGGAAATGAGGATGCAGCATCCAAACCCCCATGCTGAAGGATGTTGAATAATTGAGGGTGGTTTTTTTGCTCAACTGCAGAGCATTAAGGGTGTAAAAGTCCATGGTCTTTGGTTATACGGTCAACAGCAAGTTTAGAACTAATCACTGCCATGGGCAGGCCGGTGCCAGGCAAGGTGCTGGCTCCTGTGTAATAAACATTATTATATACTTCATCAAAATTATTAGGGCGGAGACCACCGGTTTGTTTCAGCCCATGGCCAAGCCCAAGTCCGCTCCCCTTGTAAAGGTTGAATGCTTTGCCCCACTCAATGGGTGTAAGCACTGTTTTAGAAATTATATGGCGGTGCAGGTCAACACTCATTCGGTCAGACAGGTCGGTAATTATAATTTCCACGATTTCGTCTCTATCGTCCCAGTGGGATTTAACGCGCAGATCGGGCACCGGGCAAAGCACAAAAATACTTTCCATACCTTCAGGGGCAGCAGATGGATCAGACCTCGACACCACATTTACATAATAATAGGGTTGTTTTAGAGTAACAGATTCATTAAAAACAGTGTTGGCGTATTCCTTAAAGTTATTCCCCAGAAAATAGTTGTGCAGGGGTACATTGTCCATTTTTCGGTCAATTCCCAGGTACAATGTAAGCGGAGCCAGTGTCCATTGCATTTTATCAAGATTTTTTTCCGAGTATTTTTTTCTTCCGAACACTTTTCCCCTGAACCAGACTGCATCGCTGTTTATAAGAAAAACATCGGCATTCCAGTTTTTGCCGTCCTTATCAATCAACGAAACCAGCTTACCATCGGAAGAGCGGTAATCAACAATTTCTGTATTGTAATGCACCTTTATTTTCTGATTTTCAATCTCTTTCATCAATCCTTCCACAATTTTGTACATACCACCTTCCACATTATGATAGCCATCATGCACCAGCTCAGTATAGGATAATATGCTGTAAATGGCAGGGGTGTCGAAGGGGGTACCACCAAGAAAAAAAGCAACCAGCGAAAAAATTTCTTTCACTTCCCGGGCAGTGAAATAGCGTTCCATTTCGTCCCAAACAGTTCTCCAAAGGCGGGGTGCATAATGAGGCGGAACCGTTGTAAGTGCCAGAAAGTAATCAATTATTGAATTGTAATTACGCTTCAATACCTTGAACTCGACTGCATGGAAGAATTTCCCCTGAGCTTTCAGAAATCTCTCCATCTTCCCTCTGAAATCAGGCTCGATGTCTTTAAATTGGGATGAGAGTTTTTCAGGATCGCGGTAAATAATAAACCTTCGATCCGACCCCCTGAAGTTTACCGAATAGAGCACGTCGAGTTTTTTAAAGGAAAAGGGCATTTCAATTGCTGCATCCTTTATAAATTCATCAAACTCGTAGGTCATACTAAAAAAGGTAGGCCCCATATCGAAAGTAAAACCATCCTTTCTGATCTGATTGAGCCGCCCCCCGGGTTGATGGTATTTTTCTACCATCTCTACTGTATAACCCCTGCGCGACAACCTCAGGGCAGCGGTAAGACCGGCCAACCCGGAGCCGGTTATCAGAACATGTTTACCCATAAATATAATTGTGCTTTTTTTTGAAGGATTAAAATTTCAACAAAAAACCGTGGGAAAGGTTGAACAAAGCTACTAATTTTGACACTCGAACTAAAAAATATAATCTGATAAAAATATGTTTTGAATAAACATGGAAGCTTTTTAAAACAGAAAAAATGGGGTTATTACGCATAAAATCGGCGTTGTATTATGAGGAAATTAATTGTTTAAATTTTCGGGTAAAATATTGTATGCATAAATAATCCCCAATATGTTAAAACTATTCCATCGAAGGGTTGTTTATCAGAATAATAAAATCTAAACCGATGCATTATTTTATATAAAGACTGCCAAAACAATCAAAACATAATAACATGTTGGAAAGAATAAAAAAAATAAAGACTGGAACCCTGGTTACCATTTTTCTTATAATTTTTTACGGAGTTGGAGTATTTGGTCTATCTTACCCCAAAACCCAAAAATTATTTATTATTCTTATGCCCTGGTCATTGCTAATGGGAATGGGTATTCTGGCATGGATGCACCGAAGCTGGAAACCCCGTCAAATCTGGTATTTTCAGGGTATTGCCCTTTTTGGATTCGGCATTGAGGTGGCCGGGGTTTTAACCGGCCATGTTTTTGGGAATTACACTTATGGAAGTGCTTTGGGATTTAAAATCCCCGGAACCGACACCCCTCCCATCATTGGGCTCAATTGGCTTATGCTTATTTACTGTATTTACTCAATGTTGCGAAAGGTAGCCCTTCATCCGGTTTTACAGGTAATTTTCGGCGCCGGGCTAATGGTTGCCTACGATATTTTACTTGAACCAGTAGCAATGAAACTCGATATGTGGGACTGGGCTGATGGCCTTGTGCCTCTTCAAAATTATGTTGCTTGGTTTGTTATCAGCCTTATAATGCTTTCTGTTCTGCACATTGCCAAGCTCAGGTATCGCAATAGTGTGGCAACAGCAATGTTTTTCGTTCAATTGGGATTTTTTCTCTTACTCAACCTTACTTTAAAGTAATCTAATGATTAAGGCAAAGCACAGCAAATGGTTTAGTGCATTATTCAACATTTACTTATGGATGGTTTATCGTCTGTATTTCAATAAGTTTGAAGTAAAGGGGCATGTTGAAGATATGGGTTTGCCTTTGCTGGTTATAGCAAATCATGTAAGCTGGTGGGATGGCTTTTGGGTGTTGCGGCTGAACCAAAAACTCTGGAAAAGGCAGTTGTTTGTAATGATGCTTGAGTATCAGTTGCGGGAAAATATGTTTTTGAGACGAATGGGGGCATTTTCTATAAAAAAAAGGAGTAAAACCATGCGCGACAGTATAAACTATGCATCGGAAATAATCAAGGACCCTAAAAAATTATTATTACTTTTTCCCCAGGGACAAATCAATTCTCAGTACACTAACCCCTTGATATTTCAAAACGGCTGGTACCGCATTGTGGAGCAGGCAGGCAACCCGGTGCAAATTGTAATGGTGGCCAACTTAACCGATTATCTTGCATCACCCAGGCCTACACTTACACAATACATTTACAGCCCGGGCAGGGCCGACAAATTAACCCCTGGCGAGATTGAAACCATTTACAACAACTTTTACCGCAGTTGTATAAACCAACAGACTGATTTACCATGGCTGGGCTGAGTTATTTTATACTTGGATTTACTTTCATCAGGCTATTTGTTGCCCTGGTAAATTTAATGGTAAGGCAGTGGCTCCTTGCAGGAGCGCCACAAAAAGCACCTTTGGTGTCGATATTGATACCCGCGCGAAACGAAGAGCAGAATATCGGAAATCTATTGAAAGGTTTGGCAGAACATGATTATTCCAATCTGGAGATTATTATTTATGACGACCTGTCAACGGACAAGACCTTCGGTATTGCATCCTCATTTGCTGAGAAGGATAAAAGGTTTTCTGTAATCAATGGAGAGAGCCTGCCTGAGGGATGGATGGGCAAAAATCATGGTTGTTACCAGCTTGCACGGCGGGCTACCGGCGAATTTTTTCTTTTTCTTGATGCAGATGTTATTATCGGTAAGGGTCTTATTAAAAACAGCCTTGCGGCCATGGAGAAAAACAAACTGAACCTTTTGAGTATTTTCCCCAAGCAAATAATGAAGAGTTTTGCTGAATGGCTCACTGTGCCCAACATGAACTGGATATTGGTGAGCCTTCTTCCACTGCCACTGGTATGGAAATCCCGTCGAGTTTCCTTTTCGGCTGCAAACGGACAATTTATGTTGTTCAGGGCAGATGTTTATCAGAGGGAACAATTTCATCAAACCCTCAGAAACAAAAATGTGGAAGACATTGAAATAAGCCGACTGATGAAACGAAAAGGATATAAAATACAGACAATGCTTGGCACCAACCAGATTCAGTGCCGCATGTACAGAACATATAATGAGGCAGTGAGAGGATTTTCGCGAAATGTTTTTTATTTTTTCGGAAACAGCATAGCCATTGCTTTTGTGTTTGGTTTGGTAACAACATTCGGGTTTATCACCTTTATCCTTACTGGTTTGCCGATTCTTACTCTCACCTATTTCATTGTATTAGCGGCACTCCGGATTGTTATATCGGCTGCAAGCCGTCAAAATATCTTGCTGAATTTATTACTGGCCCCCATCCAACAAATCACATTTCTTTATGTTCTTACCAGGGCAGCTATAAGTCTTTTTACCCGGTCAACCCAATGGAAAGGCCGGAATATTTCAATCGTCACATCCTGAAATCCAAAAATATTCAAATGCTCCGTTTTCTTATAATTGTTATAATTCTGCAATTAACAGCTCTGGCTGGTGTTTCCAGCCCGGCCAACGAGCAGTTAACCCGTATTCAAAACCAAATTTACCGCAGCTATATTACAGGCAATGTGCCTATGTGGGAACGATCGGTAAATGAACTGGAAAGGATGTACAACAACCGTTCAGATGTTGGTATACTCTACGATTTATTGCTTGCACGCTATGGATTCATTGCTTTTTCGCTGGAGAATGATGCATCAAAAGCCCGGCAACACCTTACAAAAGCGGAGACCGAGCTTGAAATACTTTTTACCCATAGGGCCTACCAGGCCCATGCCTACGCTTTGCAGGGGGCTTTTCTGGGATTTCGTATTTCTTTGCGGCCTCTGATGGCAGTTTCGTTAGGCCCGCGAAGCTACCGGGCCATCAACAATGCCATGGAAGCTGACCGCAACAATCCGCTGGTGTGGATGGAGATGGGAAATTCCCGTTTCTACACACCGTCAACCTTTGGCGGCAGCAAGCAGGAAGCACAGGAATCCTACCTGAGAGCGGTGCAGTTGTTTGAGCGCAATATGCTACCTAACCACAATTGGCTTTATCTAAATAGCCTGGTGGGGCTTGCAAAAAGTTATCAATATCTTAACCAACGACAATTGGCCATTGATACCTATAAAAAAGCCCTCACCTTTGAACCGGAATTCAAATGGGTGAGGGATGAGTTGCTTCCCGGATTATTGAAGTAACTATACCAGGAACAGGGGTTTATCTATAAAGCTTTCGTATACCGGACGAAGTCTGTCGGTGTTGTAGTTTTTCTCTACATTTATAAACTTCTTGGTAGCGGTAACAATGTCAACCGGGATATTATCGTAACGTCCGTTTTTAAGAATGACAAGGCGCCCATGAATTCCCTTAAGCACCAGGTCGAGAGCCAGGTTGCCATAAGCCATAGGAACGATAGAGTCAATGGCATCGGGGTCGCCAGAGCGCACCAGGTATCCCAGGTGCTGGTTGATAGTTTCAACACGCTGACCGCCATTGAATTTAGGAGATACTTCCTTGATCTTGGCAGAAACAGCATCGCCGATTCCACCCAGTTTGGCATGACCAAACATGTCGGTTTCCATGTTGGAGAACATCATATCAACCCCTTCGAAAGCGGCACCTTCAGAAACCAGAACAACAGAGTATAGACTTGGGTTTTTGCGACGGTCTTCGCAGAGAAGTTCAGTCAGGCGTTCAATATTGAATTTATATTCAGGGATAACACAGCGGTTTGCAGCACCGGCCATAGTGGGCAAAATGGCAGTATATCCGGCATAGCGGCCAAACACTTCCATAACGAGAATACGCTCATGCGAACCGGCAGAAGTACGCAACAGATTGGTCATGTGTATAGTACGTGTAACACAGGTACTGAAGCCGATGCAATAGTCGGTACCAGGCACATCGTTGTCCATGGTTTTGGGGATTGCTACCACCTTGACACCTTCCTGATAAAGGCGCACGGCATAACTCAGGGTATCATCGCCGCCAATGGGTATAAGATAGTCGAGGCCCATGAAATCGATATTCTTAAGTACCTCAGGGGTAAGGTCGTTCATATCCTTGGTGTACTTGTCTTTCAGGTGCTCCGGAACATGCTTGGCGGGCACATGGCTGGCACGGGTACGAGAGGTGTGAAGGAAAGTACCTCCAGTACGGCCGGCCCGGTTCACAACGTCTTCGGTTAATTCAATAAAGTTTAAAGTATTGTTGTGTTTGTTATCGCGAATAATATCGATCATTCCGCCCCAACCACGCCTGATGCCAATAACACGATATCCTTCGCGGATTGCTCTGATGGTTACAGCCCTTATGGCAGGGTTAAGACCGGGCACATCACCTCCACCTGTTAAGATACCAATGGTTCCTCTGAATTTCTTTGTGTTCATTTTTTTCCAAACGTTAAAATTAATAATTGATTTTAATGTTGCGGGCTGTTGTACTGGTTTTGGTTTTTCGCCCGATTTGTTGAATGAAGGTGGTAAAAATACAAAAATTATAACTCAGGATATGGCAGACATCCCATTTTTTGCAGATAATATCGAACCATTGGGCAGGAGTAAATTTACTATCTTTGCAAACTTTTAAAATTGAAAATCAGCAAAATGTCTAATATTGTAGCATTAGTGGGCCGTCCCAACGTAGGAAAATCAACCTTTTTTAACCGGTTAACCCAAACCCGAATGGCCATTGTTGACCCTACGGCAGGAGTTACCCGCGACAGGCATTATGGAAAAAGCGACTGGAACGGAATTGAATTCTCGGTAATTGATACAGGCGGTTATGTTTATGGATCGGACGATACCTTTGAGGAGGAAATCAGGAAGCAGGTAGAGTTAGCCGTTGATGAAGCATCAGTTATAATTTTTTTGGTAGATATAGTAGAGGGTGTAACCCCGCTTGATATGGATGTAGCCGAAATGTTGCGAAAGTCGGGCAAGAAAGTGTTTCTGGCTGCCAATAAGGCCGATAACCACCAACGGCTCGACGGGATGTCGGAATTTTACTCTCTGGGGCTTGGCGATGTGTTTGGTATTTCATCGATCAATGGCAGTGGTACGGGCGATTTGCTCGATGAGGTGGTTTCAGCACTCTCAAACATTCCGATGGAGGAAGTGGAAGATATACCGAAATTTGCCATTGTAGGGCGACCGAATGTGGGTAAATCGTCGCTGATTAATGCCCTGCTGGGTCAGGAACGAAATATAGTTACCCCAATTGCAGGCACCACCCGCGATACCATCTATACCCGTTATAAGAGCTTTGGTTTTGACTTTTTTCTGGTCGATACAGCAGGATTGCGGAGAAAAGGGAAAGTGCACGAGAATATTGAGTTTTACTCTGTGATGCGTTCTATAAAAGCTATTGAAAATTCTGATGTTTGTCTTTTGCTTATCGATGCCAATGAAGGGCTTGAATCACAGGATGTGAATATTTTTAGCCTTGCAACCCGCAACAATAAAGGCATTGTTATTTTGGTAAACAAATGGGACCTGGTGGAAAAAGACCATAAAACAGTTGAAACCTTTCGTGAAAGGATTCTGACCAAAATTGCACCTTTTACCGATGTGCCTATAATTTTCACCAGTGTTGTTACCAAACAAAGAATTTTAAAAGCGCTGGAAACAGCAGTGGAAGTTTATCGCAACCGTATCCAGAAAATTCCTACCAGCAAATTAAATGATGTACTGCTCCCTATCATTGAAAACAATCCACCGCCGGCTGTTAAGGATAAATACGTTAAGATAAAATACATAACCCAGCTTCCTACCCACTACCCTACTTTTGCCTTTTTTTGCAATCTTCCGCAATACATCCGAGAGTCATATACACGCTACTTAGAGAATCAGATTCGTAAAAACTGGAACTTTACAGGAGTTCCCATCAGGTTGTTTTTCAGGCAGAAATAGTTCGTTTTTCTGAAAGGTTTGTATCAATGGAAAAAACAGAGAAACAGGTACGAATTGACAAATGGCTTCATGCCGTGAGGCTGTTTAAAACCCGCAGCCAGGCTACCGATGCTTGCCGAATGGGGCGGATAACCATTGATGATGATGATGTAAAACCTTCGCGCGAAATAAGAACCGGCCAGGTTATCAGTTTGCGTTTAGGGGTAATGACCAAAACCATAAAGGTAAAAGCAGTGCTCGAAAACCGGGTGGGCGCCAAACTGGTACCCGATTATATGGAAGACCTTACTCCTGCCGAAGAATATGCAAAACTTGAAGCCCTAAGGGCCAACCCGCTTGCCCAGCGCAAAGGCCGTCCCACTAAGAGGGATCGCCGCGAACTCGACGACTGGTTTGGCTGGAATGAGTAACAAAAGGAATATACAAAAAAAGGGACATTACACCAGTTAACATCCCTTTTCAAATGATCAGTTCAATGATTCAACCCTTTTTCATTTCCGAGAAATACTTGTAAAAATAAGGGATGGTTTCGATCCCTTTTCTAAACTGATCGAGGGAATAGCTTTCGTTGGGCGAGTGGATGGCATCGCTATCCAGACCAAAGCCTATAAGAATGGATTTTAATCCAAGCACCTTCTCAAATAGTGCAATGATGGGGATGCTTCCACCACTTCTTACCGGAATGGGTTTTTTGCCATAGGTTGTTTCGAACGCCTTGCTGGCTGCGCGGTAACCCAGGGTATCGACAGGGGCGGCATAGGCTTCGCCCCCATGCAGGTATTCAACCTTTACAGTAACCGATTCGGGTGCTATTGATTCAAAGTATTTCTTGAAGAGTTTTTCAATTTTGTCTGATTTCTGGTTGGGCACCAACCGCATACTTATTTTTGCACTTGCCTTGGAAGGAAGGATGGTTTTGGCTCCCTTTCCGGTGTAGCCCCCCCAGATGCCATTCACATCGAGGCTGGGTCTGATTCCTGTATGCTCCATGGGTGAATACCCTTTTTCTCCGTTTTCTTTCTTAATATTAATCCCCTTGCGGAAGGCTTCAATGCTGAAGGGTGCACGAGCCATTTCACTGCGTTCCTCCATCGAAAGCTCCACCACGTCGTCATAAAAGCCAGGAATGGTGATGCGGTTACCTTCATCTTTCAACCGTGCAATCATTGAACACAGAACATTTAAAGGGTTATCGACGGCACCACCAAAAAGGCCGGAATGTAAATCGTGGCTGGGGCCGGTAACTTCCACTTCCATGTAAGCCAACCCCCTCAATCCGGTGGTGATTGATGGTGTGTCGGGGGCAATCATTGATGTATCAGAAACCAGAATTATATCGGCCTTGAGCATCTCCTTTTTTTCGTGGCAAAACTTTTCAAGACTGGGCGAACCAACCTCTTCCTCCCCTTCAATCATAAACTTCACGTTGCAGGGTAGCTGACTGGTTTTTGCCAAATATTCAAATGCTTTTATATGCATAAACAACTGCCCCTTGTCATCATTAGCCCCCCGGGCATAAATTCTGTTGTTGCGTATCTGGGGTTCAAAGGGTGGGCTTTCCCACAAATCGAAAGGTTCAGCCGGTTGCACATCATAGTGACCATAAACCAAAATGGTTGGTAAAGAAGGATCAACGATCTTTTCGCCAAATACCACAGGATGGCCCTCAGTGTCGAACACCTGAGCCTTTGAAGCGCCATCAGCAATCAATTTTTTCTGAATCCATTGGGCAGCCCAGTACATATCCTGTTTGTGCTCCTCTTTGGCACTAACTGAGGGAATCCTTATCAACTCAAACAACTCTTCGATAAAGCGCTGGTTGTTTTCTTCAATGTACTTTTTCAAATCATTCATAATGGATGTATGTTTTAGGGTTTATAATCAATTTTTCAGGCTATGAAAAACTTGTTCATTCCTTATAAATCTGAATATTTCTATTAAAAAAATCGCTATGTTTACACAGCTTTTCGGGCAAACCTACATAATTTTTTCACACAAACAGGCCTTAACGGGTTAAAAAATTCACTCAAAAAAAACAATTGAATGTTGCCTCAAAAACTGTCCTTGCAAAACGTCAGGAATTCCATAATTTTCACCAGGAACGAGGGGGAAATAAAATGTTGCGCCTAATATTTAATAGAACCAAAAAGCCGGCAACTGTAATAACCCTTGCCTATTTATTCCTGGGCAGTACATGGATTTTGTTTTCTGACAAACTCGTTCTATTCATGTTTAGGGACCCAGAGGTAATAACCCAGGTACAAACATGGAAAGAATGGCTTTATGAAGCGGCGAGTGGGTTGCTTATCTATGTTCTGATGGCTACAGCACTCAAGCATATCCGAAAAAAAGAAAAAGCTTTGCGTGAAACTGAATTCATGCAGAAAGAATTTCTCCAGCAGCATTATTTACCCCTTTGGAAATCAGACCGGCAAGGGAATTGTGTTTTCTTTAACAAAAAGTGGAAAGAATTTACAGGTACAGATATTGAACCCAACAGACCCTTTGCCTGGATAGACAGAGTGCATCCGGACCACAAACCCTATTGCATAGACAAATTCTCTCAGGGATTTTTAAATAAAAAGCCCTTTGAAGCCGAATACCTGCTCAAGGTAGCCAACAACGAATTTCACTGGGTTTTAAATACCTGCACTCCCCAATTCGACTCAAAGGGGCAATTGGATGGATTCATGGGGTTCTATACCGATATAGAGGAAACCAAACAACTTCAGGAACGGTATAAAGAAAGCTCGCGCAGGTACGGCTATCTTTTTGCCAACAACCCTAATCCTATGCTGGTTTATGATACCCGTGACCTTCGGATTCTGGAGGCCAATAAGGCGGCCTTGCTACTTTATGGTTACAACGAAAAGGAGTTCTTAACCATGAGCATTGTTGATTTAAGACCGACCTCAGAAATCCCCTCCCTAATGAACCACATTGCCGAAAAATTGCCTGAATATCATCGTAGTAGTGGTTGGATACATAAACGAAAAGATGGTTCGCTTTTCGATGTCGAAATTACAGCCCACTCATTACCGATTATTAACAGTCGCAACATGCGGCTGGTTGTAATAAGAGATATTACTGATCAGATAAAAGCATTCAGGGCCGCGAAAGAGGGAGACCGCCGGTTCAGAGCAATCTTCGACAACAACCCCCTTGGAGCAATTATCTGTGATGAAAATTTTTGGATAATAGACCTTAACTCTTCAGCACATATCTTGCTCAACATCCCATCCGACAACACACAGCAGCTTAATCTGCTCGACTTTATCCAAAACCAGGTTTCGGGCAATGATTTTAACTACAAGCAAATGCTTATGGCAGGTATTCCCCTAAGTGGTGAAAACACCATGATTAAGCATGATAAAACATCATTCATGGCCAGTTTCAATGCTATTAAGTTTTCTGAAAATGGTAATTTGCGATTTTATTTCTCTTTTGCCGATATTGACGAGAAATACAGGATACAACTGGCCTTGCAGGAATCGGAACGACTTAATGCCACACTGGTAACCAATTTTCCGGGAATGGTTTATCGCCGACGCAATGATGCATCGCACACCCTTACATTTGTTAGTTTTGGGGTTGAACTGATAACAGGTTATCATCCGGCAGAATTACTACACAATAACACGGTAAGTTTTGAGAGTTTAATTGTGGAAGAAGACAAAGCCATGGTAGCTGAAACTGTTTTGCAAAATCTGGAAACTATGCAGAGGTTTGATCTGCAATATCGCATCAGAACCCGCGATAATCAAATAAGGTGGGTTTGGGAACAGGCAAGAGGAATTTTCGATGATAACAATAAGCTCAATTATATTGAAGGATTTATCGTTGACATTACTGCCGAAAAGCAAGCGAGGTACGATTCAGAATATCAGTCTGCCTTTCTGGGGCTTATAATAGATAATATACCTTTTCCCCTGTTTTATAAGGATAAAACAGGCCGCTATACGGGATGCAACAAATCGTTTTGCGAATATTTGGGAAAACCGAGAGAAGAAATTATGGGTAAAACTGTTTTTGACTTGTTCGACCCGGATGAAGCAAAAATATTCCACACAAAGGACATGGATCTTTTGGTTAACGGTGGCGCCCAGAGTTATGAAACCGAAATAACCTTCCATGACGGACAAAAAATGAATGCGGTATTTCATAAATCGGCACTTACCAATGATGATGGCGAGCCAGATGGAATTATTGGAGTTTATTTTGACATTACGCAAAGAATTACTGCTGAGAAAGTTATAAAAAAACAACTGGAAGAATTAGGCAGGGTTAATTCGGAGCTGGAGAGATTTTCCTATACCGTTTCGCACGATTTGCGTAGTCCGCTGGTAACCATAAAGGGGTTTCTGGGCTTGCTGCGCGAAGATATAGAGGAGCAAAACTACGAGCAGGCAGACGAGGACATAATGCGCATTGACAATGCAACTGACAAGATGCAGCAATTGCTCGAAGACCTGCTTAAACTTTCAAGAGTAGGAAAAGTAGTTGAACAAAATGAGAATTTTTCGATGACCGAGCCGGCCAATGAAGCAAAAGAGCTTCTGTTTGGCCTTATCACCGAAAAAAAGTGCGATGTTTTTATACAGCCCGACATGCCAGTAGTTAATGCCGGCAAAGCCCGTATACGGGAATTGTATCAGAATCTGATGGAGAATGCCGTGAAATTTTCGAGCCTTACAACACACCCGGTAATCAAGGTTTACTCGCGTGGCGAAGAAAATGTACCTGTTTTTTGTGTGGGAGACAATGGAATAGGCATCAACCCGAAATATCACGAAAAGGTGTTCGGTCTCTTTAACAAACTCGACTCTGGTAGTCCCGGAACCGGACTGGGTTTATCGCTTGTAAAACGAATTGTGGACAACCATCGGGGCCGTATCTGGATTGAATCGGACGGAAATAATAATGGTACCATATTTTGTTTCACAATAAAAAGTGAAAATCCATAAAAAGTTTGGCTATTTTTGACCATGCAGAAACAAAAGCAACGCTAACATTTCTCAATTATTAACTTTGATGGAAAATCAGGGAAAAAATGGGAGGGACAAAAATTTTACTCTATGAAGCCGGAGTTGATCATGCCGAATTAATTAAAAGAACGCTAAACAAATCCAATGAAGGATACCATGTGGTTATTTGCAATAACCCGGCAAATTTCCGGCAAGAACTTGGCAAACTACTCAACTACGGCCTTATCCTTTACAGCCTTTTTCGTGAAGACGATACCGGGCTCGAAATCCTGGAACATCCGGTTGTAAAAGAACAAATCCCCGTTGTTTTTCTTAGTGGTCCGGTTGACGAATTTAAGGGCGCCGAGCTCATCAGAAACGGTGCCATTGACTATATTCAAAAAACACAGCGCAACATTGAAAATATGGCTTTCTTTGTTACCCGGGCCATACGGGAATGGGAGAACATTAACGCCCGCAAATTGGCTGAGCAAAAACTCCTCGAAACACAAAGCAAATACCGTTTGGTTACAGAGAATATTAACGATGTAATTTGGGAAACGGATTTAAAAATGTTAAAATTCACTTTCATTAGTGCTTCCATAAAGGGTTTGCTGGGATATACAAACCATGAGTTTCTGCAACTAAAGCCTACCGCAGTATTGCATCCCGACAGTTTCAGAGAAATGAATCAAATTCGCAAGATGATTACTCTTCGCGTCGGATTTGGTGAAAAACCATCAGATATTCAGTTTACACTCGATTTGGCCTTTTATCATAAAAACGGTAATATTATTTGGGGAGAAGTGCGTGGTTTTTTGGTGGTTGATGAAAATGGCCAGGCGAACGCCGTAAGTGGAATTGTGAGAAACATTACTATGCAAAAATATGCCCAGCAACAACTGGCCATCAGGGATGCCTATTTTGAAACTCTTTTCAGGGAGGCGCCCCTGGCTATTATTTTGCTCGACAACAATGACAGAATAATTCAAATCAATGAACAGTTTGTAAAACTATTCGGATATAGCGAAGAAGAGGCCATCGGACAACCTATTAATGAGTTGATTGTACCGGAAAATTTAATGGAGGAGGGAAATGCATTGACCCTGATGGCCTATCGGGGCGATTACATAGATTATGATACCTTTCGCAAAAACCGCTATGGTGATCTTATTCCTGTTCATATACTGGCCAAACCGGTAATGCTGAATAATTCAAAACTGGGAGTTCTGGCCATTTATCAGGAAAATTGGGACAGAAAAACTAATTGAAATTATTACGAAACACCTGTTATACAGGTTCTTAAAAACAAATTAGCCCAGGTACGAAATTACCCTTTCATACTCATGGTTATGCGCTTACGTGCTATATCTACATCGAGAATGGTAACTGAAACTTTTTGGTTAAGACTCACCACCTCTGATGGATTTGATATGTAACGGTCGGCCATTTGACTTACATGCACCAGCCCGTCCTGATGAACACCCACATCAACAAAAGCCCCAAAGGCGGTAATATTGGTTACAATACCGGGGAGTTTCATGCCAGGCCTAAGGTCTTCAATGGAATTAACCGTGGGGTCGAACTCAAAAAATTCGATCTCCTTGCGTGGGTCACGGCCAGGTTTTGCCAATTCAGAGAGAATATCCTTTAATGTAGGGACACCTACCGTTTCGGCTTTATACCGAAGGATGTCAATTTGTTGTCGCAGGGCATCGTTCTTCATAAGGTCGTCAACCTTCACACCAAGGTCGCGGGCCATAGCATCTACAATATGATAGCTTTCGGGATGCACGGCGCTTTTATCCAATGGATTGGCACTTTGATTAACCCTCAGGAAACCGGCAGCCTGTTCAAATGCTTTGGCGCCAAAGCGGGGCACCTTTTTCAGTGCATTGCGACTGTTAAAGGGGCCATTTTCGGCTCTGAAGTCAACAATATTTTTAGCAAGCACCGGCCCAACACCCGAAACATAGGCCAACAACTCCTTGCTTGCCGTATTAACTTCGACCCCCACCGCATTTACACAGCTTGCCACCACATCGTCGAGACTGTTTTTGAGCGATTTCTGGTCAACATCGTGCTGGTACTGCCCTACCCCGATTGACTTTGGGTCAATTTTCACCAATTCGGCCAGGGGGTCGGACAACCGTCGGCCTATGCTCACAGCTCCCCTTACCGTAACATCGTAATCGGGAAACTCCTGCCGGGCCAGCGGCGATGCCGAATAGATAGATGCCCCGCTTTCGTTTACCATTACAGCAATAATATCGCGAGGGAAACGGATTTTACGAACCATATCTTCTGTTTCGCGGCCGCCGGTGCCATTTCCAATAGCTATGGCTTCTATATTAAAGGCGCTTACCAGATTAAGGATTTTTGCAGCAGCCTCTTTGCGCTGATGTTGTGGTGCATGCGGATAGATGGTTTCGTTATGAAGAAGGTTTCCTTGCTTATCAAGGCAAACCAGTTTGCAGCCTGTGCGTAAACCGGGGTCGATGGCCAGGATATTTTTCTGACCGAGGGGTGGTGCCAGCAACAACTGCCTGAGGTTTTGGGCAAATACCCTTATGGCTTCCTCATCGGCCCTTTGCTTGTATGATTGTCGCATTTCAGTTTCCATTGATGGAGCCATCAGCCTTTTATATCCGTCGCGTACCGCCATTGAAACCTGCTGTGATGCTTCAGTGCGGCCTTTAACGAACATTCCATCAAGCAATTCAATTGCTTCCACTTCATCAGGCTCAATGCTGACTTTCAGAAATCCTTCGTTTTCGCCCCTGAACATAGCCAGGATGCGATGCGAAGGTGCTTTGGCCATGGGTTCTGTCCAATCGAACCAACAGGCATATTTATGTCCTTCCGACTCTTTTCCTTTTACTACTTTGCAAAATAGCTGGCTTTTTCTCTCATTGAGCTTGCGTATACGCTGACGTGCCTGAGCATTTTCATTAACCCATTCGGCAATAATATCTCGGGCACCGGCAAGAGCAGCATCAGTATCAGGAACATCCTTTTCATCGCTAACAAAAGCGAGGGCTTTGGTTTCGATGTCAAAGTTTTGCTGGGTAATTATAAGTTTTGCCAGAGGTTCGAGCCCACGGGCAATAGCCATGGTAGCTCTGGTTTTACGTTTGGGCCGGTAAGGCAGATACAGGTCTTCGAGCTGGGCCATGGTATCCGCCTCATTGATTTGTTTTTCCAGCCCAGGGGTAAGTTTATCCTGTTCGGCAATACTGTTAAGGATAGTTTCCCTTCGTTTATCGAGCTCTTCAAGCTGGTGAAGCCGATCGCGGATGGTAGTTATTTGCACTTCATCAAGCGAACCGGTGAGCTCTTTCCTGTACCGCGAAATGAAGGGCACTGTGGCACCTTGCTGCAATAATTCTATTGTTCGTTCAATCTGCCAATTGTGCAGGGCAGTTTCCTGCTTTATCCGGGCTACATACTTTTCCATTAGTTTTTGTTTTTAGCGGGGCAAACATATAGAAATTTTCGCAGTGCCACAAGAAAGGATAGCATAAGCTGTGTTAGCAATATGCCTGAATTACCCTTAAGTCAGAAATTTCAATCGGCTAACTGGCAGACCAGAAAAAGCCCTCCCGTTTAACCGGAGCTTCAACCTTCTGATCAGCAAACAGTTCAAAATCATAAAGGAAGGCATCACGCCCCTTGCCCAGCATATTATCGAGCTGATACGCAGCCGTAAACTGGCCAATAGCGCGAATATTCTTGAGAAGGGCTGAAAAATCAAAACGGTCTTCGTCGGCTTTCACAAGCATAAGATAATCAAGACCGGCAGGTTGGGTAAACATGAGATGATTTTCGCTGGAGCGGTTGTTTACCAAATAAAACCGGCGTCGGAATACTTCGTCGGAATAATAAAAAACCGAAAACCGGCCAGGTTGTTTCTTGGAATTGGGAATAAACTCGAAATCGGCCACACGGGAGAAATTGAATAGCATATAGCGATTGAGCAACCAGGAAAGCCGATAGTCGCGCTCATTGCAGAACAGGCCTACAATGCGAAAATCGCTCTCAAATTCAAACCTGAAAACAGTTTTTTTAGCCATTGTTTGCTCCCTGGGTTATTGGAGACAAATTTAGGGATTGCAAGTCAGAAAAGAAACCGGGATAAAAAAATTTAACCATTCATCTTTGCTGAAAACGCCGGGGTAAAGCCGTGTTGGTCAGAAAAATAAACCTTCACACACATCAATCCCCATGCAACCTTGACCCAAGTACCCGTTCCTCCCCTTTATTTGCAGGCCAATCCTACTTTTTCTTTTCAAAATCAGGAGTAAATTCCTTTACCATTATTTCTTTCAACTCGAGTGATTTGATGTTTCGACGCATTTCGCCGTTCTTTACCCATGAAATGCCGCCGGTTTGCTCGCTTACCACAATGGCAAGGGAGTCAGAAAATTCGGTAACACCCACAGCAGCCCGGTGTCGCAGGCCAAGGTAAGCAGGGAAATCGGTACTTTCAGAAACCGGCAGTACGCATCGGGCAGCTATTATACGGTTTTGGGATATAATAACTGCTCCGTCGTGAAGCGGGCTGTTCTTAAAAAAAATGTTTTCCAGTAATTGCCGCGAAATACGGGCTTCAATCAGTTCACCTGTTTCGGTAAAGGGTTCCAACTTGTTTTCGCGGGTAATAACAATCAGAGCACCGGTGCGTGTATTGGAAAGTTCCTGGCAGGCGGCCACTATATCGTTGATGGCAAGGCCCGGCCCCTGCTCTATATGCCAGATACGACCCAGAAAACGCCGCGAACGTTGGTTCAGAAATCCCCGGGTGCCAAGGATAAGGAGGAATTTGCGGATTTCGGGCTGAAAAACTACAATCAGCGCCAAAACACCTACACTGATAAACTGCCCCAGAATTTCGGTGAGAAGCTCCATTTCGAAAATACGCACCAACCACCAGAAAATGTAAACCGATATAATTCCCAGGAAAATATTCAATGCCCCTGTACCCCTTAAAAGTTTATAGAGATAATAGAGCAGAAATGCTACCAGCAGAATATCAATAGCATCGAGCAGGCGGATTTGAATAAAAGCAGGCACCATAAAAGAAGAAAGAATGTTTTGATATGTGGGGTGAACCATTGGGATTAATTTTCCAGATCGTTATATAGTTTAAGGGTTTCAATTAGCCTTATGGCTTCCTTGGCTTCGCGGGCATCGTGCACCCGCAAAATGGACACCCCCTTCTGTAATGCAACTGTATTGAGCACTGTGGTACCGTTGAGCGCTTCGGCAGGGGTAGTGGAAAGTATCTTGTTAATCATTGACTTGCGGGAAAAACCTACAAGGATCGGAAGTTCAAAAATCTTGAAAAAATCCAGATTGTTTAGCAACCGGTAATTGTCTTCCAGGGTTTTACCAAAACCAAAGCCAAGGTCAATGATAATATCATGAACTCCCAGGTTGCGTAATTGCCATATTTTTTCGGCAAAGTATCGGGCAATGTCCCTAATCAGATGATTGTATTTGGGCGCATCCTGCATGGTTGCAGGGGTTCCCTGTATGTGCATGATAATATAAGGTACCTGCAATGAGGCAATGGTTTCAAACATGTGAGGGTCGATGGTGCCCGCCGAAATATCATTGATTATCTGTGCCCCCCTTTCTATAGCTTCTCTTGCAACCGAAGCATTGTAGGTATCGATGGAAAAAAGTGCCTCGGGGTATTCCTTTACCAGGGCATCGAGCACCGGCATAAGCCTTTTACGCTCAGTTGCGGCATCAATAAGCCTTGCCCCTGGCCGTGTAGATGCAGCACCCACATCAATAAACAAAGCTCCGCCATAGAGCAGTTCGCCGGCTGTTTTTATTGCATCCCAGCTTGTGCGATGCTTTCCGCCATCGTAGAATGAGTCAGGTCCAACATTAATAACCCCCATCACCGCCGGTGCCGATAAATTTATAATTTTGCCTCGGCATAGAATGGTGTTCCGGGTTCTGAAAAAGGTTTCCTGCGGCATCTGAAGTGTTTTACATCCCTTTGTTATTCAATATTTCAACCGATTAAATATGGGCCAGCCAGAAAAAACCCTTGAGCAGTTTGAGCAGATAAGGAAGATTTGTTTGGAAATATTCACCAAAAAAACCCGGGATTACGGAACAGCTTGGCGAATTCTCCGCAGTTCATCCATCACCGATCAGGTTTACATCAAAGCCCAGCGCATTAGGTCGATACAGGACAAAGGTATGCAAAAAATTGATGAAGGTATAAAGCCCGAATTTATTGCCATTGTAAATTATTCTGTAATGGCATTGGTTCAATTGGAGTTGGGGCATGCCAGTTGCGCCGACCTTACCCCCCAGGAGGCTGTGGAAAAATACAACTACTACTATACAAGTGCCCGCAACCTTATGAAGGACAAAAACCATGATTACGGTGAAGCATGGCGCGATATGCGTGTTTCAAGCATTGCCGACATCATTCTGATGAAACTGCTGCGGATAAAGCAGATAGAGGACAACCAGGGCATTACCACCATCTCTGAAGGCATTGATGCCAATTACTACGACATAATCAACTATGGCGTTTTTGCCCTCATTAAGCTCGAGCTTGAACACGATAGTACTAACAACCAAGTTTAATAAAATCTGCCACCTGTGTTACGTTTCCTGTTAAGACGAACCGGTTATGGAACCCTCGTACTGCTGGGAGTAATTACAGTGGTGTTTTTTCTATTCAACGTATTGCCCGGCGACCCTGCCCGAATGATGCTGGGGCAGCGGGCTGATATTGCTTCAGTCGATGCCATTCGCAAAGAACTTGGGCTCGACCAGCCACTACATATCCGCTTTCTGGGATACATCAATGATCTTTCACCCATTTCGGTGCATAATGCAAACAACTCTGCCAGTTATTTTTTTGCCAATGAAGAAAAATACTCCCTGAAAAAAATATTCACTATCAGAAATACAACAGTTGTTGCAAAGTTTCCCTATATGGGCAAATCTTACCAGGGCAACAGACCGGTAACTGATGTATTAAAGGCATCGTTTCCCAATACTCTCTTACTGGCCAGTATTTCAATTGGATTTGCAATGGTACTGGGTATTATTACAGGCATTTTTTCTGCAATCCACAACAATTCGCTGATTTCGCGCATAGTTCTGGTGCTTGCGGTTTCGGGAATGTCGCTTCCATCGTTTTTTGCAGCCATAATTATGGCCTGGCTGTTTGCCTTTTTGCTGGGCGATTATACAGGTCTGAACATGGCCGGAAGCCTTTGGGAAGTTGATGATTTTGGCAGGGGCGAATACATTGAATGGAAAAACATTATTCTTCCGGCACTTACCTTGGGTATCAGACCCCTTGCCATTGTGGCCGAGCTAACCCGCAGCTCACTTATCAATGTTTTATCGCAGGATTATATACGCACTGCACGGGCCAAGGGGCTTTCCTACTACAGGGTTATTACCCGCCATGCCCTTAAAAATGCTATGAACCCTGTAATCACAGCCATTTCTGGCTGGTTTGCATCGCTAATGGCAGGAGCCGTTTTTGTTGAGTATGTTTTCGACTGGAAAGGTATAGGGGTAGTAATTGTTTATTCGCTCGAAAATTACGATTTCCCGGTTATAATGGGAGCGGTATTGCTTATCTCGGTCATTCTCGTGGCCATCAATATTCTGGTAGATATTCTGTATGGCGTCCTCGACCCACGGGTACGCCTCCAATAGCTCAAACCGCACATATCTGCCGGACAAATTCCATGTTATTACGGAGTTTTTCCCCCACCATATTTATTACTTTTGTAGCCTTTGCAAACCCAAATACGCTTGAGGTTGGTAATGGAAAGCTCATCCGGATTAATCGTATTTTCGCTACTAACACTTTGTTATTTAAATTTTTACAAAATCGGACATACTCAAACGTCATAGTGTCGCAAACAAAACAATTAAAAACTATTCAACAAACAAAAAACATTTACAACAATGAGAAGAAAATTCGTAGCAGGTAACTGGAAAATGAACCTTACCCTTCAGGAGGGTTTGAAACTGAGTGATGAAATAGCGGCCTTTGCCAAAAGCAATCCGCTAAAAAGCCTCAATGGCAGTCCCGATGTGATTATGTTTACCCCCTTTATCCACCTGGCATCTGTTGCTCAGCAAGTTAGCGGAATCGAAAAACTGGGTACCGGTGCACAAAACTGCTATACTGAAGAAAAAGGAGCTTACACCGGCGAAGTAGCAGTTGGCATGATCAAATCAGCAGGTGCTGGAAATGTGCTGGTTGGTCACTCAGAAAGGAGGGCCTATTTTGGTGAAACCAACGAAATACTGGCCAAAAAGGTACAGATTGCCCTTTCCAGCGGTCTTACCCCCATGTATTGCTGCGGAGAAGTGCTCGAAGAGAGAAATTCAGGCAAACTGTTCGATGTTATCAGAGAGCAACTCGAAAAAGGACTTTTCTGGCTCTCGGAGGAAGATTTTGTCAAGGTGGTGATTGCCTACGAGCCTGTATGGGCAATTGGCACAGGAGTTACGGCCAGCCCTGAGCAGGCACAGGAAATGCATGCCTATATCAGAAAACTAATCCGCGAAAAATACAATAATAATGTTGCCGGGAATACAACTATTCTTTATGGTGGAAGCTGCAATGCTAAAAATGCCGCTGAGTTGTTTGCCAACCCCGATGTAGATGGCGGACTAATTGGTGGTGCCTCGCTCAAAGCCGAAGATTTTATTGCCATCATCAAGTCGTTCTGATTATGAACTACACCAATTACATACAAGTAACAGCAACAGTAAGTCCGGCCCAACCCTGGTCGGACTTGCTGATTGCAGAACTTGCCGAAATAGGGTTCGAAAGTTTTGAAGAAACCATCAAGGGCTTTAAAGCCTGGATTCCGGCAGAGGAATTTGACCAGAAAAAACTCGATGCTGTTTCCCTTGATGTGGAGGAAGAAGTAAAGTTCACCTTTGCCGTAGAAACCATCAACAGCCAAAACTGGAACCAGGAATGGGAAAGCAACTTTGAACCCGTAATGGTTGATGGCAAATGCTACATCAGAGCCCCCTTCCACTCTCCATCCCACGGTTTTGATTACGAAATTGTGATTGAACCCAAAATGTCGTTCGGTACGGGCCACCACGAAACCACCACACTCATGGTTCAATGGATGCTCGAAACCAACTTTAAAGAAAGAAAAATTCTGGATATGGGTTGCGGTACGGGCATCCTTGCTATTCTGGCATCGATGATGGGTGCTCGCGAAGGAGTTGCCATCGACAACTTTCCCTATGCTTGGGAAAATACCCTTGAAAACCTGGAAAAAAACAACATTACAAACATAACTGCCATTATGGGCGATGCAAACGCCATCGGCAACAGCAAATTCGACATTATTCTGGCCAACATAACCAAAAATGTATTGAAAGAAGACATGAAAACCTATGCGGATGCACTGCCCCCTGGCGGGGAGTTATTCATTTCAGGCTTTTTTTATGATGATTTGGATGAGTTGGTTAGCCTTGCAAAGCAAAACAATCTAACAGAAACAGGACACAAACAAAACAAGGAATGGGTAGCGGTGCGATTTAAAAAATAACCATGCTGTAAACCTTTAACCTGATTATCATGCGAATACCTTGCTCTTTCTGTTTAAAAAGCCTCCGCCAGCTTTTTCCATCATGGCTGGTTGTTACTTTTTTCATTCTTATTTCAAATCAGCTATTGGGGCAACGTATCGAATTTTCGCGCGAAAACCAGGATGATTTCTTAAGGCAGTTGAATTATCTTACTGAAGGGCTGGCAAGAACTGAAAGAACCGAAGCCCAGCAAATTATTGACAGTTTTTCGGTTCTATGGCAAAGCGCCCGGCTATCTGACAGCAGAAAGGATGTTGTGGTTAGCACCCTAAACCGAATGCAAACCTTGCGCCTGAGGCCCTGGCCCGAACAGGCACTCTATTTTAAGGGGGTGCTCGCAGTACTAAAAACCCTTGAGGCCAATACCAATTTTGATGTTTGGCATGAAAGTATCCAGCCTTTGATGAAAATTCAGCAGCAGAGACGCCTTCAACGATACTGGGAAGCAACGCTGCAGCTTTTTGCAGACAACATACTCTATGCATCAAACATTGTAAAATGGACTCTGGTAAACAACAATTATGTTTTATCTTACCACGACAATACCCCCAGAGTAATTTTCAGGCAAAGCGACCTGAAATGCTATTCGCAGGGCGACAGCACGGTGATTGTAAACACCCGCGGCGAGGTTCATTTGCTTGATGATAAATTAACAGGCCGTGGAGGCAAAATAACCTGGCAACGGGCAAGGTTGCACCCCGACACAGTTTGGGCCGATCTGGCAGACTACACCATCAATCTTACGGCCGCGCGTTGGGAAGCCGATTCTGTCAGATTTCACAACCTGCACTTTTTCAGAGAAACCCTGAAAGGAAAACTATCGGAAAGAATTGTAGCCGAAGTAAATCATGAAACCGCAACGTTTCCCAGGTTCGATTCTTACCAGTCAGTTCACGAAATCAAAAATCTCTTTCCCGGCGTAGATTTCAGAGGTGGTTTTACCATGGCTGGCCCCAGAGTGATAGGCTCCGGAACACTATTTGAAGAGGCTACCATAAAGATATACCGGTCCGATTCTTTGTTCATTACTGCCCGGGGACGCAGTTTCAGTATCCATAGCGACCGCATTGTAACCCAAAGGGCGGCTGTTAGTATTTATCTTTCGGGCGATTCAATCTACCATCCTGGTATCAATATGCGGTACCTCAATCCTACCCGCGAATTTTCAGTTTTGCGTGATGAAAGAGGTTTCTCCAAGGCCCCTTTCACCAATTCATTTCATAAAATCGACATGTATTGCGAGGCAATATACTGGAATATTGACACCTGGGATATTGACCTGAGAATGATACGGAGCATTAACGAAACCGGAGAGGCGATTTTTGAATCCAGCAACTATTTTTCAGATGTTCGCTACATGCGCATGCAGGGATTCTCAGACCTTCACCCCCTCATCCATATCCGAAATTATGCACGGCAGTATGGTTCAGAAACCTTTTTTGTGGCCGAATATGCAAAATTTGTCAGAGGCGACCCCACCAGTGTTTCAGCACAATTGCTGGCATTCTCGCAGGATGGTTTTCTGGCATACAACCATGAAGACGAAACGGTTACCATACAACCCAAGTTGCATCATTATATCGGGGCTTATGCCGGAAGAAATGATTTTGATGTAATCCGCATCAATTCTAATGCTGCCGTAAATGCCAAAATCAATATGAACAATTTCGACCTTCAAATTTTCGGAGTTGAACGCATACCTCTTAGCGATAAGAAAAATGTGGTTATTCATCCCAACAACCAGCAGGTAATCATGAAGAAAAACCGCGATATCTATTTCAATGGGCGAATTGAGTCAGGTCTGTTTGATTTTTATGGTAAAGAATTCTTTTTCAACTACGACAACTTCAAGATTGACCTGCTTCAAACCGACTCCATGAGTTTCAGTGTACGCTCCCACCAGCCCGACAGCCGCGGCAGATACGAAAACGTGAGGGTTAAAACTGTGCTGGAGGGTATCAACGGCGAGTTGCTGGTTGACCATCCGCGCAATAAATCTGGCCAGTTGCCTTATCCGCGCTATCCTATCTTCAATTCCAACAATGAATCGTATGTTTTTTATGAAAAAAAGGAAGTTCAAAAGGGGGTGTATAAACGGGATAATGTCTTTTTCAGGTTAATCCCGTTTTCTATCGACAGCCTCGATAATGCTACCACTGATAATATTGCCTTTGATGGGGTATTTATTTCCACAGGTATTTTCCCCGATTTCTACGATTACCTAACCGTTCAGCCCGATTACTCCCTGGGTTTCAATACCAAAACCCCCCAGGATGGTTATAAAATATACAACGGGAAAGCCACCTACAAGGGCCCCATCAATATGAGTTATGAAGGGCTCAGGGCCGATGGTGAACTGCAGTATCTCAATGCCAACGTAAAGGCCAGACAAATGCTTATGTTCCCCGACTCGGCAAGGGCCATGGTTAATACCTTTAACCTGAGTGCACGCAAATCGCCGGTAGAATATCCGGAAGTAACTGCCATGAATGTTAACATGTTATATCTTCCCCACAATGATGAAATGAACCTAAAGAATACCGATAAACCCTTCGATATTTATGCAGGGGTAGCCATGCTCAAAGGCAACCTTACACTAACACCTGATGGCCTTTCAGGCAAAGGCGAACTTGACTTCTTTGGCGGAAGAATGTATTCCGAAGCGTTTGATTTTAATATGATTGATTTCGATGCTGCCAGGTCTAACCTTGCTATCCTTACCGCTGATGGGCAAAATACAGCCATTACTGCATCGAACTATAACTCTAATGTAAATTTTGAAAAGCGCACTGCCGAGTTGCGCCCCATGGAGACAGGTGCCAAACTCGATTTCAACTTTAACCGCTATGTAGCCGAAGGTTTTGAAATGGACTGGGATATGGCTGCCCGTAAGGTTGAGATGAGCAATACCCTCAAAGACAAACTGGACGCTCTTGCCCCCATGGCCCCTGAAGACTGGATAACTTACGATTTTAAAGGGTATGAGCTTACATCAACCCATCCGGCGCAGGATGGCCTTAAATTTTATGCCGGCAAAATTGACTACCGTATCGACCGTGGTGTAATTGAGGCCAGCGACATAAAGGTGATACTTGTGGCTGATGCTGCCGTATTCCCTGATGAGGGCAAGGCTGAAATTCTCGAATGGGCTGAAATCAAAAAACTCGAACATGCCTCGGTTTTGGCCAATGTAACCACAAGACTTCACAGGTTCTATGAAGCTGGTATCCATATCATATCAAGATGGAACTATTATGGAACAGGGATGTATGATTTTGTTGATGAAACCGGTAATGCACAGGTGCTGAAATTCTCCTCCATTTCGGTGGACAGGGCTTTCCGTTCCACCATTGCCAGGTCTGAAGTTGAAAAAGAACAGGAGTTTACCATAAGCCCAAGATTTGGATTCTTTGGAAATATTGACCTGAAAGCAGAAAAACCCCATTTCACCTATGCAGGTGCCACACGCATGTTTATCGACTGCCCCAATTACAACCTAAACTGGTTTAAGTTTGATGCAGAAATAAACAAGGACAGTATTTACATACCCATTGCCAATGATCTGCGCAACGAAGCTAACGGTCGCATTGTAACTTCTATGATGCTGGCCGGCGATTCGGTCCATGTTTATCCCGCAGTGTTTGACAGGCAGAGACACTATTCTGACCTGGCAATGCTCTCAGTTACCGGTGGCTACCTGACATGGGATCACCAGATGAGTCAATACCAGTTAACAACTGCCGAAAAACACCGCAAGGCATCCCTGCCCGATAATATAATTACAATAAATCCATCCACCTGCGTTATTGATGGAAATGGAGATATTACTCTTAATGGCGACATGGGGCAGTTTAAATTATCCACCTTCGGCCGCATTACCCACGACCTGAAAGAAAACGAACTTAACCTCGACGTGGTAATGGGTATCGATTTCTTCTTCCTAAATCAGGCCCTGGGGCTTGTTCAGGCAGCTTTAAACCGGTCAGAAAACACTGAACCTGTAAATATTAACCGCATAAAGTATTCGGGTTTACTACAAAAAAGAACAACCGAGACAACAGCCCAAAGGCTTCTGGATGAATATATAAGCGATGGATCTTTTCGAAGATTCCCGCCAGAAATGGCTCATACTTTCTTCTTTGCCGACCTCAAAATGAAATGGAATCAGCCATCTCAAACCTTCTACTCCACCGACCGACTGGGCATTGGCAATATGGACCGATTCCCCCTGAATAAGTATGTTGATGGTTTTCTAGAAATAAAAAAACAAAGGGGTGGCGATTTGTTTAACCTGGTTTTGATACCCAGTGGTCTTGCCGATGAAGGAATTGGCGTAGACTGGTTCTACTTTACTTACAACAATTCCATCATGCAAACTATTGCATCAAGCAACGACTTCAACAATATGATCAGGAGCGTAAAACCCAATAAACGCCGTATGGAAGTTGAACGAGGCCAGGCACCGTTTAGTTTTATTCTTTCTGCAGACCGCAGGCCCTTTGATTTTGTAAGATCGATGAGATTAATGAAAGTGAATTTGTGATTTGACCAAAGTTGTTAATTTTGCTTCAATATGCAGCCCGGCCGTCTGTGCCCTGAAAAAATTGCCGGGGGTCTGCATCAACAGCATATAAGGTAATTTTTTAAACTGTTCAATTACAAAGTAATATGGAGATTGGTATTTTGCAGGTAGTTTCATTGGTGGTTGCTTATTTGCTGGGCTCAATACCCACGGCAGTCTGGTTTGGAAAAATCTTCTATGGCATCGACCTTAGAGAGCATGGAAGTGGCAACGCCGGTGCAACCAACGCACTCAGGGTTTTTGGGAATGGTGCCGGCGCGCTGGTCTTGCTCATTGATGCTTTAAAGGGATTTCTGGCTGTTTCTCTGGCAATTTTTTCTATCGATATTTCTACAAACAGCAATTACTTTTTAATATATCAGTTATTATTGGGTACCATGGCTTTGCTGGGGCACGTTTTTCCGCTTTTTGCAGGTTTCAGAGGAGGAAAGGGAATTGCCACACTGGTGGGAATTGCACTGGCAATGTTTCCCTGGGCTGTTCTGATTTGTCTTGGTGTTTTTATTGCCGTATTTATTCCTACCCGCTACGTTTCGGTAGGTTCTATGACTGCTGCGCTCACTTTTCCAATTGTATTGATATTTGTATTGAAAAGTGATGTAATGGCAGAGATCATTTTTGCAGTCGCTGTGGCCGTATTTGTTCCACTTACCCATCATAAGAACATAAAACGTTTGCTCAAAGGGCAGGAAAACAAACTGGTCTTCAAGAAAAAAGGGATTGCCGGTGAAATAAAAAAATAATCAGATTTAATTGTATTTCCATAATTACGCAAAATGGCCGCAGAAAAAACCAAGATATCCAACGAAGAAGTTGTTTTGAGTACAAAGTTGTTTGATCTTGTTGTGCATAATGATGATTTTAATACCTTTGATTTTGTAATAAGAACGCTCATAGTAGTATGCGGCCATGAGCCGGAGCAGGCAGAGCAATGTACCCTCATCATACATTACACCGGTAAGTGTGCCGTAAGGTCAGGAGATTACAGCACCCTCGAACCCATGTACCGGGAAATTCTCAACAGGGGAATTACTGCTACCATAGAATAATCAGGGGCGCCAGTATGTGATGCTTTATCTGCAACTTCTTTGAACCAAAACATAATTGTATGGTTTGTAGTGTGAGCAATTTTAGGAACAAGTATTAACTTAACATCGATTGCCGCAATGACCTGGTTAGTAATAATTACCATTATTATTCTTGGACTTACTTTTTTACTCCTCGAAATACTTGTAGTGCCCGGAACCACCGTTGTTGGGTTTATTGGCGCAGGCATGATGGTATTCGGTATTTATTCGGCCTACAGTCAGCATGGAGCTGTTGTAGGCACCTATACCCTTGCCGGAACCCTGGTTTTTACTGTTGGAGCCATTGCCCTCGCCTTGAAAAGCAATACGTGGAATAAGGCAATGCTTCATTCCGAAATCGATGGCAAGGTAAATACCATTGAAGAAGGAAAGGTAAAACCCGGCGACACGGGATTGACCATAACCCGGCTAAACCCTATGGGTAAGGCGCTCATCAACAACGATTACTATGAAGTTACATCAAAGGATAACCTGATTGATCAAAATACCGAAATAGAAGTTACCAAAGTGGAAGGAACCAAAATAATTGTCAAACAAAAATCATAGAAACAAATGGAATCAAACATCGGAATCATTATAATAATTGCCCTTATCAGTGTTGTGGGCTTATGGGTCATTTTCTACTTTATCCCCATAGGATTATGGTTTTCAGCCCTTGTATCGGGAGTCAGGATCAACCTGCTGCAACTTGTGCTGATGCGCTGGAGAAAAATCCCCCCCGCCATCATAGTGAACAATTTAATTGCTGCTACCAAGGCTGGGTTAAAACTAAACCGCGACGACCTTGAAGCGCACTTTCTGGCAGGTGGTAGAGTAAAGGCTGTTGTAAATGCACTCATCAGCGCCGATAAAGCCAACATCAACCTCGATTTTAAAACTGCCACCGCCATCGACCTTGCCGGTCGCGATGTGCTCGAAGCAGTGCAGATGTCAGTTAAACCCAAGGTTATCAATACTCCTCCCGTTGCCGCTGTGGCCAAAGATGGTATTCAGCTTATTGCCAAGGCCCGTGTTACCCTCAGAGCCAACATTAAGCAACTGGTGGGTGGTGCCGGCGAAGAAACCATTCTTGCCCGCGTTGGCGAAGGTATTGTAACTTCCATAGGTTCTGCATCCAATCACAAACTTGTACTCGAAAATCCTGATAGTATTTCAAAGGTGGTTTTGGCCAAGGGTCTGGACTCCGGTACTGCTTACGAAATTCTTTCCATCGACATTGCTGATATTGATGTTGGTAAAAACATTGGTGCAATGCTGCAAATAGACCAGGCCAATGCCGATAAAAATATTGCACAGGCCAAAGCCGAAGAAAGAAGGGCTATGGCTGTGGCAGCCGAACAGGAAATGAAAGCCAAGGCTCAGGAAGCAAGAGCAAAGGTTATTGAAGCTGAAGCAGAGATTCCCAAAGCCATATCAGAAGCTTTCCGTACCGGAAACCTGGGCATTATGGACTATTACCGCATGGAAAATATCAAAGCCGATACCACCATGAGGGATAATATTGTAAAACCCCAGCAGGATCAAAGCAAGAACAAACCTAATGATCCAACAAACAAATAATTCAACGGATTAAAAAACAATTTTTTCACCCCGGTGCGCCTTCTTCAGGTTTCGCCGGGGTGTTTTGTTGGTCAGGCCTTTCCTATACCGCTTTTTAAAGCTATATTTGTTTCCTTTGGCAGAAAACCCACCATTTCATCAAACCAAATTATCATTTTGAATTTCGAGTTTATCTTCACATATCCTGTCTGGTTCTTTCTTATTTGCATTGCTCTTGCCGGCGGTGTAACTGCCCTGCTCTATTTCAGAAACCGCCGTGACGATTTCAGCAACAAAGCCTTATGGTTGCTTTCCATTGCCAGGTTTTTATCATTGGCAACCATCTGTTTCCTGCTATTGGCGCCATTGCTCAAAATGAATTTTACCATTACCCAGGAGCCGGTAATATTAATTTTTCATGACAACAGTAAGTCGGTTATAATCGGAAACACCCCTAAAGCAAAAGCAAATGAGTTAAATATAGGCCTGAACCGATTGGTAAACCTTATCGCTCAAAAACACCCAACCGCAGTTTACACCTTTGGCAGCCAGGTACGGAAAGACGATTCACTTACTTTTAATGAAAACATTACCGATATTTCAGAAGTTTTCTCAGAGATTGAAGCAGCCTACTCAAACCGAAACATCGGAGCTGTGGTAATTGCCAGCGATGGTATCTACAACCGGGGGCAGAATCCGATCATCAGAACCACCCGTCTTACTTATCCGGTTTATACGATAGCGCTGGGCGATACTGTACCACGCAAAGACCTGAGTATAAAAAAGATTAATCATAACCGAATCACATACCTTAATAATTTTTTCCCGCTCGAGATTTCCATTGAAGCCCTGCAGTCAGCGCGTAACCAGAGCCGGCTCAGGGTTACTCATCAGGGAAAGACGGTGCACGACCAAAACATTTCAATTAATTCAGATACCTTCTTCCAGACAATAGCGCTGGAATTGGAAGCCACTGAAACCGGGATGAAACGCTACCGGGTAGAGCTAACTCCCATAGAGGGCGAAATCAGTACTGAAAATAATGTTACCGAATTCTTTATAGAAGTAATAGACAGCAGACAGAAAGTGCTAATCATGGCTTTAAGCCCCCACCCTGATGTGGGTGCGTTGAAGGAAGCCTTGTCGACAAGCCAGAATTTCGAAACCGAGGTTGCCCTTATTAGAGAGTTCAGGGGTAATCTGGCCGATTTCGACGTTATAATCTGGCACCAGATACCCTCACAAGCCATTGTTGCCGATAACCTCCTGACACAAGCTAACCGGCTTGGAAAAGCACAGTTGTTTATCATAGGCGCCGGCAGTAATCTGGCTGCCTTCAACAGATTGCAAACCGGTATACAGGTTAATGCAAGAGCATCAGGTTTTACTGATAGCCGTGCCGAGTTTAATCCGGCGTTTACACTCTTCAGGTTCGAAACTGAAGCAACCGATCTGCTGCCCATTCTTCCGCCCCTTCAAACGCCATTTGCCACCTACAACCTTTCGCCTGCAGCACAGGTACTGGCCTACCAGCGTATTGGCAATGTTACAACCCAATACCCTCTGATAGCATTTGTTCAGACTACCGAGCGAAAAACCGGTTTTATTGCCGGGGAAGGAATATGGCGATGGCGCCTGAGTAATTTTGCGCGGCAAAACAACCATAATGCATTCAACGACCTGATAACAAAAATTATCCAGTACCTTAATGTGGTTGATGACAAGAACTTTTTCAGGGTTACCGGCCCGGGGTTCGTTTATCAAAACCAACCTGCCATTTTCGATGCCGAACTTTACAATCCCAGCTATGAGCTGATCAACACTCCTGAAGTTTCTTTGGTGATTACCAACGAGGAAAATATTGGTTTCGAATACACCATGAGTCGAACAGCCAATGCTTACCGGTTAAATGCCGGTGTTTTCCAGGTAGGAGAATATCGTTACCTGGCTCAGACAACCCTTGGAAATGAAACCTTCACAGCATCGGGTATCTTTACGGTTGCCCCCCTCAATATTGAGAGCGTCAACACTATAGCCGATCATCAGTTACTTTTTCAGATAGCGCGCAATTCGGGGGGTGAAATGTTTTACCAGGGGCAGGATGATGAACTTGCCCAGGCCATTTTAAACCGAACCGACATAATGCCTGTTTTATATAATCAATACCGCTACCAGGACATGATCAATTTTCGGTGGCTGTTTTTTGCCATTCTTTTATTACTTTCAACTGAATGGTTTTTCAGGAAATTCATGGGTTCATACTAACTTTAATAACCCAAACAATTATCAGCAACAAAAATTTTTGTTCAACCACCAACCTAACATGGAGCAAATACTGTTTTATACTATACTTGCAATTATTGTTTTCGACTTCTTGTTCGACCGGTTAATCGATTACCTCAATGCCAGCCAATGGAGCAATATTCTTCCCGAAGAACTCAAAGGTATTTACGATCAGGAAAAATACCGCATGTCGCAGGATTATCATCGTGAAAATATGCGTTTCGGCTTGCTTACATCTTCTCTGAGCTTTATTGTTATTGTATTATTTATGGTTTCAGGTGGCTTTGGATGGCTCGATAATTTTGTACGCCATTACACCCAACACCCCATCCTTATGGCGCTGATGTTTTTTGGAATCATTGGCCTGGCATCAGATGTATTATCAACCCCTTTCAACCTTTACGATACTTTTGTTATTGAAGAAAAATATGGTTTTAACCGAACAACGCCAAAAACCTATATTGCCGATAAGCTAAAGGGATGGTTACTAACCGCTGTACTGGGAGGAGGTTTACTGGCTATTTTTGTGTGGTTTTACCTGGTCGCCGGAGACTTTTTCTGGGTCTATGCATGGATTTTTTTAACCGGATTTTCAGTCTTTATGACCCTGTTCTACAGCACCCTTATAGTTCCATTATTTAATAAACAAACCCCTTTGGAAGGGGGAGAATTACGAACAGCCATTGAAGAGTTTTCAAAAAAAGCAGGCTTTAAACTCGATAATATTTTTGTAATTGACGGCTCAAAGCGATCCACTAAGGCCAACGCCTACTTTAGTGGTTTTGGCCCTAAAAAAAGAATCGTTCTTTTCGACACACTCATCGAAAAACACAGTACTCAGGAGCTTGTAGCTGTTCTTGCCCATGAAATTGGTCACTACAAAAAGAAACATGTCCTTACCGGAATGTTTATTTCAACCGTTTCAACCGGAGCTATGCTTTACCTGCTTGGGCTGTTTATAAACCGGCCCGAACTTGCCATGGCACTGGGGGTTGAGCAAAGCAGCTTTCATATTGGTATAATTGCTTTTGGCCTGCTCTACTCTCCAGTGAGCACCCTGTTAGGTATTGCAGGCAATATTATGTCGCGCCGGCACGAATACCATGCCGATAAATTTGCGGCTGTTCAATATGCTTCAGAACCTCTGCAGGAAGCGCTCAAAAAATTATCGGTTGATAACCTGAGCAACCTGCGGCCTCATCCTTTGCATGTTTTTGTAAATTACTCACATCCGCCACTGTTGAAAAGACTTGAGATGCTGAAGAAAGTAAAGAATGAATAATTTTCAGAGTAATGTAATCATTGCGTCAAATGCCACCACTCGCAGAAATACTTCGTCCAAAAACACTTCAGCAATACCTGGGGCAGACCCACCTGGTTGGGGAAAAAGCAGTGCTTCGCCGCAGCATCGAAAGTGGTACTATACCATCCATGATATTGTGGGGCCCGCCGGGGGTCGGAAAAACCACCCTGGCCCATCTTATCGCCAACCAGTTAAACAGCCTGTTTTTTACTCTCAGTGCAATTAGCTCGGGGGTTAAGGATGTAAGGGCCGTAATTGACCAGGCAGCCGAAGCAAAGGGCAATGCAATTCTGTTCATCGACGAGATTCACCGCTTCAGCAAATCGCAGCAGGACTCACTCCTTGCAGCCGTTGAACGGGGTATTGTAACCTTAATTGGAGCCACTACCGAAAATCCATCCTTTGAAGTTATCTCTCCCCTTCTTTCCCGCTGCCAGGTTTACATACTAAAAGACCTTGACCAAAACGACCTGCTATCTTTGATTGAAAAAGCAAAGTCATTCGTAGAAACAACATCAGGCAAACAAATATTGGTGAGCGAAACCGGCGCTTTATTGCGCATAAGTGGCGGTGATGCCCGTAAACTGCTTAATGCCTTCGAGCTGGTTGTAAACAGCCAGAACCAGCCACAAGTTGAAATTACCGACCAGAAGGTTCTTGAAGTAATTCAGCAAAACCTGGCCCTTTACGACAAAGGGGGCGAAATGCATTACGATGTTATATCGGCTTTTATCAAATCCATCCGAGGCAGCGACCCTAATGCGGCCGTTTATTACCTTGCCCGGATGCTCGAGGGGGGCGAAGACCCCAAATTTATTGCCCGCCGAATGGTAATCCTTGCATCAGAAGACATTGGCAATTCCAATCCCAATGCCCTGCTTCTTGCTACTGAGGGTTTTTCTGCCGTAACCATGATTGGCATGCCCGAGGGAAGAATTATTCTGAGCCAGGTGGCAACCTATCTGGCCTGCTCAGCAAAAAGCAACGCAGCCTATATGGCCATTGGCAATGCCCAGGAGCTTGTTCGCAAAACCGGCGACCTGCCTGTACCGCTGCATCTTCGCAACGCCCCAACCAAACTGATGAAACAGATTGGGTATGGCGACAATTACAAATATGCCCACGACTATCCTGGCAATTTTGCCGAACAGGAGTTTCTGCCAGCAGGAATTTCAGGCACGAAATTGTACGACCCTGGCAACAACGCACGCGAGAACGAAGTGAGACAACGGCTCAAAGCCCTGTGGAAAAGTAAATACAAATATTAGGTCAAAAAAAAAAAATAAATCATCTGGGCTAAGTCATTGGGTCGCTTCACTCCATTTGGCAAGCCAGGGTTAAACATTCTCCTCTTTTTTTTGTTATATCGCGGCGAAACAGGGTTGGAATGGTTCATTATTCCTCTGTTTAGTACGATTTAAATAAACAATAACTAACAAAAAATAAGATAAAAATGAAAAAACTAAGATTGTTTGCAATCATGACTACTGCAATTGCAGTTCTTGCCGCCTGTGGCGGTACCAGCCAGAAAGCAGCCGAAATTTCTGAAAAACTTGAACCCGGCGAAAAACCTGAAAATGCCCTTGTAATGACCATCGACCTCGGGCGCAGCGCCGTTGCCTGGGAAGGGACAAAAGTAACCGGACGCCACGATGGAACTATCGCACTAGGCTCAGGCGAATTGTACCTTGTTGGTGACCAGCTTGTAGGTGGAAATATTGTTATTGACATGACCCAAATTATCGTTCTGGATATCGAAGATCCCGGTATGAATGCCAGGTTGAAGGGACACCTTGATTCTGATGATTTCTTCTCAGTTGCCACCTTCCCACAGGCTAAATTCGAAATGGCCAAACTGGAACTGATTGAAGGAGCTGCAGAAAGCCAACCCAATTACAACATTAAAGGGAATCTTACCATCAAGGGAATTACTCATGGTATCAGTTTTCCGGCAATTGTTAAGGTGGATGGAAATAGCATGAAAGCAACAGCCGATTTCGACCTCGACCGCACCCGCTGGGATGTTCGCTTTGGTAGTGGAAGATTTTTTGAAGGACTGGGAGACAACCTGATTCATGACAATTTCAACATAAAACTCGACATTGTTGCAAGTCGTTAACGAAAAAACAAACACCCATTTCGCAAAATAAAACGCCCGGAATTAGCAATAATTCCGGGCATTTTTTGTAATCAAAGCATAGTTACTTTTTGGTGGGCGTTGTCCATCCAAAACTAATCAACCCTTCCTCAAGTTTTCTTTGCTTCTCTTCGGGTGTAAGTCTTTCATAGGCTTCCTTGGCTTCCTGATGTTTGCGCCTTTTTTCTGCTTCAATGGCATCAATTTCAGCCTGGTAGTGTTTTTCAATTTTATTGCGCAGATAGCTGTCGGCTACTGCAGGGAACAATTCAAGCAACAATTCCTCTTTTTCGTTGGCTGCCAGCCGCACACCACCAAATTCATCGATGGTGGGGTTTTCCTGCTTTTTGTAATCAGATGGGTTATACTCCATTTCTTTGGGCGAACCGGTAATCTTTTTTCTGAAGGCAGCATCAATAGGTGTGGGTGTTTTGCCATACAAACCCTTTACCAGGTTTACAAACTGAATAGACTTGGTAGTATACATGGGTTTGTTGTTGTTCTCATCCAACACACAGTTTACAGCCTGCACGCCCACAATCTGGCTGGTTGGGGTAACCAGGGGAGGACAACCCGATGCCAGGCGAACACCAGGAATTATCTCCAGAACCCTTGGAAGCAGCGACTCCAGTTTAAGCTGTTTTAGCTGTGCCAGCATATTGGTATACATACCACCCGGTATCTCGGCAAGTCGAACCTTTTCGTCGGGTGCCGGAAAATTGAAATAACTCTCGATAGCCTGGGTGGTTTCGAGCAATTCCCTTTCCTTGCGTGCATCTGCCAGTTCAATCGCACGGTCGAAAAGAGCTTCAATATCATAAGGTAGAAAATCCCTGTCAAGATCAAACTCTTTAGGGAAAATCTTGTAAGAGTCATAATCAGCAAGTTCTTTCCTTATCTCACCCAATTCGCGGTTTATGGCAGCGATTACCGATTGATTCACCCCGGTATCGATTCCGAGTTTGTTACAAAAAATCTGAACAATTTCGAATGCCGGTGCAGCAGGACCACCTGCAAAGTTAAGAATACAGGTATCGATAATGTCGGCGCCATTCATTATGGCTGTAAGCACCGAAGCCAGGCCATAACCAGGGGTGGAGTGGGTATGAAAATCGATGGGAATGGATAGTTGTTCCTTCATCATTTTAATGATAATCCCTGATTTTACTGGAGGAATAAGCCCGGCCATATCCTTTATGGTGATCATATCGGCCCCCATCTCTTCCAGTTCAAGGGCTTTGTAGACAAAATATTCAATGGTGAATATCATTTGGGGAAGGGGGTTACCACTCAAAAAGCCCATCAATCGTTCTTTTTTGGAAAACCGGGGATCAACAGTGTAACAAACGGTGCAATCGGCAATGCCCCCATTTTCTTTCACAAACCTGATGGTCGATTTAATATTGTTCACATCGTTGAGGGCATCGAAAATACGCATAATATCTATGCCCGATTTTATGGCATTTCGGTTAAATCCTTCTATAACGCTGTCAGGATAAGGATTATAGCCAAATAAATTACGTCCGCGTGAGAGGGCCGTAAGCTTTGATGTATCGCCAATTACGGCTTTAATCTTTTCAAGGCGCTCCCATGGGTCTTCGTTAAGGTACCGCATTACCGAGTCGGGTACGGCACCTCCCCATACTTCCATGGCATAAAAATTTGCCTGCTTCAACAGTGGCAACACCCTATCAACCTGTGCCTGGGTCATTCGGGTAGCAAAGAGTGATTGCTGACCATCCCTTAGGGTCAGGTCGCGTATTTTCAATTGGCGATTCATAATGATTGTACTTTTTGATGGAGTTGTAAAAGTACTTAGATTATCACAATAAATGCAAAGTTGTTATCATGTTAACAAATCTTTTGTAATGCCGGAAGCTTTGCTAAACAAAGGATATAAAGGGACCTTGAAAAGTACGATAAAGTAAATGCACCCACCATAGTCAATATGGTGTTTGTCTGCTCACAATAAACCCATTCTGCTTTTCCCGGGTTGGTGGTCGGCCAATTTATCTAATCTTCATCATCACAGATCATACTCTATAAGCAACTGATTCATTGAACCTTAAATTAAAAAATCAATTAAGGAAAAAAGAAATTGTTTTTCTATTCTGAAACATTTCTGTTTTTCAGGGGTTTACAATTTGTAAATGATAAATTTTTAACAATTAATTACAGTTGACATGTGCTCAGGTTTCATTCTAAAGATTTGCGTTTATATCAATCCTAAACTATACCAATATGAACATCATCATTACCGGAACATCAGCCGGAATTGGTTTTGAACTGGTAAAACAACTAATTACCAACGACCGGAATAAGATTATAGCCATTTCGAGGAATATATTGCCATTGGAAGAGTTTGCTGCAAACAAACTATTTCGTTGTGTAGCCCTTGACCTTTCGCAACCCGGACATATAAACCTAATCACTAACCCGCTCGAAGATTTCTTTAATGGGAAAGTTGATATCCTTATCAACAATGCCGGAAATCTCGTTAACAAGCCTTTTGAGCATCTTTCTGCCAATGACTTTGACCAAATGTTCAATGTGAATGTGAAAGGGGTATTTCTGTTAGTTCAAAAACTACTCCCCTATTTCAACAATCCCTCGCATCTGGTAAATATTGGCAGTATGGGAGGCTTTCAGGGCAGCCCAAAGTTTGCCGGACTTTCACTATACTCAGCAAGTAAAGGGGCGTTGGCTATTTTATCAGAATGTATGGCCGAAGAATTTAAACCCAGGGGCATTGTCGTGAACACACTGGCTTTGGGTGCAGTAGATACTCCCATGCTACATCAAGCCTTCCCTGGTTACACTGCACCTATATCTGCGGCAGAAATGGCAGCTCATATCGCCCACTTTGCACTCACCGGCCACCGGCTCTGCAACGGAAAGATCATCCCGGTTGCCCTTTCCACACCTTGAGCAATAACATTGGCACGAACAAATCATTACATTTGCCCTGAATTTTAAGCAACATCTCTTTTTTTATGCCTCGACCCACCGAACATATTGAACACCCCGGCATTGTGCAGAAAGCTGAAAATCATAGAGTATGGGTAATGATACAACCACAGTCGGCCTGTGGTAGTTGCCATTCGAAAGCAATGTGCGGCATGGCTGAAGTAGCCGAAAAAATTGTAGAAGCAAGGGTAACCGACCAGAAACGTACCTATCAGCCAGGTCAGCAGGTGGTGGTGAAACTCAAAAAATCTCTTGGCTACAAGGCTTTGCTGCTGGGTTATATGTTCCCCTTCATTTTGCTCATTTCAACACTTGCTATTACGTTGCAGCTAACCGCAAATGAAGGGCTCTCGGCATTGATTTCCATCCTGATTATTGCGCCCTATTACGGCATCCTCTATCTTAAAAGAGAAGCCATCAGGGGTGAATTCAGATTTTTTGTCAGAGATTAGATATTTTTTAATCCGCCAACGCCCGGTGAAAAGGCTTAACATCGAAGATGGCAATATTTATTTAGGCTTCGGGTTTTAGGATTTCATCAACGCTAAGACCTGTAAGGCGGGCAATATCTTCGGGTTTCATGCCCATATGTATCGCTTTCTTTGCCAACTGGATTCGTTCTTCTATACGTCCCCGGGCTTCGCCTTCAGCCAGAGCAGCCGAAAGCAGGGTTTTTTCTGAACTGATACGATCCCAGTTCTTTTCATAAAGCTCTTTTTCAGCTTTGCTTAGTGATGCTTCCATTACAAAAGTGATAGCTTTTTGAATTTCGGGATGCTCAAGCAAATCAGGGGGTATTTGCTCGGTGTTCTCGTTTATCTCGGTCATAAATCGCAGCCAAAGCACCTGCATCTTTTTCTCGGCAATATTACGGGCTTTAAACTTATCAAGTTCAATAAATACAAACTCAAGCCCATGCAGCCGTTCATTACTGTCTTTCAGGTGCACAACGGCATAGTGGTGGTAATAGCCGGGCGACTGTGGCAGGTAGGTGGCATTGATAAGGTTTAAGGCATACACCGGCTTCAGACTCCTGAACTCGATGCCTTTATCGCTTTGGGTTACATAAGCCCACGATGCATTAAACAGCACCCGTTGCTTAAAGGCAGTAGTCCAGTTCATTTGCATCTCTACCAGGAACTGGCGGCCCTGGTTGTAGCGGCAACCGCACATCAACCGAAGTAAATTTTTCCAGAAAAGTCTCGGGGATCATTTTCGGCAAAAGATATTCCAACTCAACGATCTCATGCCCTTCGGGCAATGGAAGTAAAGAGTTCAGAAAACTCCTGAGAATGTCTGGATGATTGCCAAACACCTTCTTGAATATCAGGTCGTTCTTGGGGTCTAAATACTTCATGGTGCAAAGATAAATGATTTGCTGTAAATCATGAGATTACCATAATCTACAACCCCGCATTATGGAACCTTTCATCATTCTAACGATTTCAGAAAAGGGCAATATCAAACATCATCACATACGCCCCCGTAACGGCGCCATTGGCAAATTTGCCGCCACCCAGGGCATTGGCGGTGCCGCCTATGGCGGCTGATTGCATTGTTTTTACACCATTGTTTTTTATACCCATTTCATACCTGCCGCCCAGCGAAGATACAAAACCTGAGAGAAATCTGTGCTCGAATTTTCCGGCCTGTATTTTTCTTATTGTGCCGTTTACGGCTGTTCTTGGCTGAACCAGGCTTTCCCTTCTACGGCATGGTACAAAATCAAAAAGCAGAACTTAATTTCAGGTGTAATCCAACTCAAAAAACAGTGAAACCTTTTTGGGTATAAAAATGCATAAACGCACCCGGAAGGTATGTGTCTGCAGCGGTTGTACTTCTAATAATTGATGTTTCATTTTTTATTACATTACAATCATTAATTATGATTGTAAAACCATCAAATATTGACCTGAAGTGCAAACTGCCCACACATTCTACAGCCTGTTGTATGGCACCCTTTCGCCCGAAACCCTGGCAGAAACCGCGGCGGCCCTGGGGGTGGAAACACTCGCCCTAACCGACATCAACAACACTACCGCTGTATTCGATTTTGTAAAGGCCTGCCATAAGCACAACATAAAGCCGGTTGCGGGTGTGCAGGCCCGCCACGGCGACCAGCTGCTCTATACCTGTCTGGCGCGCAACCACGAAGGGCTGCGTGAGATTAATCAGTTTCTGACCGAACACAACCTGGCCCGCCAACCCCTGCCCGAACAGGCGCCTGGCTTTGAACATGTATGGGTGCTCTATCCGTTGGGTGCAAGGCAACCCGGAGCACTTGCCGAAAACGAATTTCTGGGTATTGAGCCAGCAGCCCTTCACAGCGCGGCATACCGGCTTTTCCGGGATCATCCGCATAAGCTGGCAGCCCAATCCTCATCATGTTATGCCCACCCGGATGACCACCTGCTTCATTCGCACCTGCGCGCTATCGATCGCAACATAGTGCTAAGCCAGCTAACTCCGCAGATGCAGGCACCCCGGAGCAGTGTACTACGCAGCCCGGCAAGCCTGCAATCTCTTTATCAGTCATGCCCTGCCCTGCTGCAAAATGCACAGCAGCTTCTCGACCAGTGTAATTTTCATTTCGATTTCAAGACACCCAAAAACAGGCAGGTTTTCACATCAGACCGCTACAACGACCGGCTGCTGCTCGAAAAGCTGGCCTTAGAAGGGCTGGAGTACCGTTATGGCACACGCAATAAAAGAGCGCGCGAGCGAATGGCCAAAGAGCTGGAAGTGATTCACAACCTTGGTTTTTCATGCTACTTTCTCATTACCTGGGATATTATACGCTATTCCATGTCGCGGGGCATGTATCACGTGGGGCGCGGAAGCGGCGGCAACAGCATAGTGGCCTATTGCCTGCGCATTACCGATATCGACCCCATTGAACTCGACCTCTACTTCGAGCGCTTTATCAACCCGCAACGTACCAGTCCGCCCGACTTCGATATCGACTACAGCTGGCAGGACCGCGACCATATCCAGGACTACATATTCAAACGATATGGCCGGCATCACACAGCGCTGCTGGGCACCATCAACACCTTCCGCGACCGTTCGGTAATACGCGAAATGGCAAAAGTTTACGGGCTGCCTAAAAACGAAACCGACCTGCTGGTGAAAAATCCGGCTTCGGTCAAGGACGATCCGGTGGCCGACAAGATCATGGAATTCGGCGCCCGTATTCTCGATTTTCCGAACCATCGCAGCATACACGCGGGTGGGGTGCTGGTATCAGAAAAACCCATCTACTACTACACCGCTCTCGATTTGCCCCCAAAAGGCTTTCCATCAACCCAATGGGATATGTACGTGGCTGAGGATATTGGCTTTGAGAAGCTCGACATCCTAAGCCAGCGCGGTATTGCCCATATACAGGAGGGAGCCGACCTGGTGCTGCAAAATAAAGGAACAAAGATAGATGTGCACCAGGTGGCCCGTTTCAAAAAGGACCCCCAGATTAACAACCGGCTTTACCACGGCGAGGCCATCGGTTGTTTCTACATTGAGTCGCCGGCCATGCGCCAGTTGCTCAAAAAGCTCCGGTGCAACGACTACATACGGCTGGTGGCAGCCAGCTCAATCATACGTCCGGGGGTGGCCAAATCGGGTATGATGCGCGAATATATCAAGCGGTTTCACAACCCGGGGAGTGTGCACTACCTGCATCCCACCTTCGAACAGCACCTTGGCGAAACCTATGGCGTTATGGTGTACCAGGAAGATGTGATAAAAATAGCCCATCACTTTGCCGGGCTGGGGCTCGACGACAGTGATATACTGCGGCGGGCTATGTCGGGCAAATTCCGCTCACGGGCGGAGTTTCAGCGTATTCGCGACAATTATTTCCGGTCGTGTCGCCAGAAAGGACATTCTGATGAGCTGGCCCATGAGGTATGGCGGCAGATAGAATCGTTTTCGGGCTACGCCTTTTGCAAAGCCCACTCGGCATCGTACGCCGTGGAAAGCTACCAGAGCCTGTTTCTTAAAACCTATTATCCCGACGAATTTCATGTGGCAGTGATTAACAATTTTGGCGGCTTTTACAATACCCGGGTATATGTGAACGAAGCCCGCCGTTACGGAGCCGATATACACCTTCCCTGCATCAATGAAAGCGTTTACAAAACCAGTCTTAAGGGGCGCGATATATACCTGGGTTGGCAGCACATAAAAGGACTCGAAACAAACCTGGCAGTTGCCATGGTGCATGAAAGGGATCAAAACGGAAACTACAAGAGCCTTCAAAACTTTGTAACCAGGGTGGCACCCGGCATTGAGCAGGTACTGCTGCTCATCAGGTGCGGGGCCTTTCGCTTTTGCGGGAAAACAAAAAAGGAGTTGATGTGGGAAGCCCATTTCCTGCTGGCCAAACAGCCCGAGAAGCAAACCGTGCCGGCTATTTTTGAAACGGAAGAACGGCAGTTTGCCCTGCCCCCGCTCGTGCACAACACCCTTGAAGATGCTTACGACGAAATGGAACTGCTGGGGTTTCCAGTTACTCTATCGTATTTCAACATGCTCAAAACCAGCTACCGGGGCAACACATACGCTGCCGACCTACTGAGCAAAGTGGGCCATAAGGTACGTATGGTGGGCGACCTGGTAACCATAAAATATGTGCATACCGTAAAACGGGAGTGGATGCATTTCGGTTGCTTCTTCGACGAAAGAGGGGAGTTCTTTGACACGGTTCATTTCCCGCCATCCCTTAAAAAATATCCATTTACAGGCCAGGGGGTGTACCTAATCGAAGGCAAAGTGGTGGAAGAGTTCGGCTACCCATCGGTAGATGTGGAAAAACTGGCACGACTACCCTTTCAGGTGGATGGGAGGATGGAGTAACAGTATTCTTAAAGTTTAACAACTTAGAAGTCGCTCCTTAAATTCCGATATCGTTATTATGTCTGTGCTGCCAATGCACCTAAGATCAAGAAGATCATTATCTCCAGTTACCAGATAATCTGCATTACCGTCAACGGACACATTAAGCAAAAAGTTCTCTTTCTTATCCCCGCAGAGATTCACGTCTGAAATAACTTCAATAAATACACCATAAACATCAAACAATCTAAGTAAAAGCCCTACATCGTCGGGGGGAAAGTACTTTCTAAACTTTTCCCTGGAAGTTACTTCAGTAAACTCTTCTATTAGCTCTTTCGAAAAAATCAACTGAATTTTATTGCCCTCAATCAGCTTATCAATAAAACTATAATCCTTGGTGATAAGAAAACTAATCAACAGGTTAGTATCAAGTACAACCCTCTTAGTGTTCATTTCTCAATTCCCTTACTTTTTCTACCTCGCTGGTTATTTCATCGAGATCAGGAACCATATCTGAATTAGTTCTCAACCGTTTTAGGAGGTCTGAAAACCGGGACTGATCACCAGGTTCAGTAATTTCTATCAAATCCATATCTTCAAGATCATCTATCAGTTTTCTGGCTTTAGGATTAATTATTTTAATTCGCAATGTCTCCATAATTATTTTACCTTAAGAAGATTTTATCAAATTTACAAATAATTCATCTTTAATCTGATTTAAACCCAGATTAAGAATACTCAAAACCATCAGAAACTGGCACAACTGCCCTTTCAGGTGGATGGGAGGATGGAGTAGACCAGCAGAATTGCAGATCTGAGAAGGATCAAAAAATAACCTGAGAATGATTAAATTTTCAGAACAATGCACAGAATGGTACTGTGGGATTTCCTGTTTGCAGACTGACAATTTCAAAGTAGAAGGAAACAAAAATGGATATTAATGTTTAATTTTACATACGACAAACCCATGTAAATCATGAATATTATAGAAAAAAGAGACTTCATACACAGCAACCTGCATTTTGCTGATGAAAACACCATTAATGAGTTTTATGAGAAGCTTCGTAAAGACGATGTTTTAAAGTCAAAGCTGGAAAGCAGGGCTGCAAAAGCTGAGGATGACATACGTTCAGGAAGGTACTTTTCAAGAAAAGAGATAGAGCAACGCACGGCAAATATTGGGAAATAGTGAAACTCATTTATACGGAACAGGCCCTTCTCAGCCTTGAAGATGTTTTGAATCTTATTGCACCAAAAGTACCCCATGAAAAACTCATTGAGATACGGGATATAATCCTTGATGAGACAGAAAAATTGCTTGCACACCCTTTGCAAGGCCAGGAAGAGCCTTTTTTGAAACATCTGGGTTTAGGCCACCGCCGTTTAGTGGTTAGCCATTTCAAGATAATCTACAGAGTTGCCGGGGAGTATATTTACATAACAGACATTTTTGATTCCAGGCAGGATCCTGATAAAATGAAGGGATAAGCAATGATTGCAGTCCCGCACAGATATACGGGACTGCAAATGGATCACTCCATCAACTCATACCCATCAACTTTTCCCTTATCGATAAAGGGTATCCCTTGTTGCATCCAGCGGGGAGCGGGGGCATCTTTCAGGTAATGTTCGAAGAACTGGTACATTCGCACTGACAGGTCCATGCGGGCGGGCCACTCGCGCAGGTTGTGGGCTTCGCGGTTGTAAACCAGCATCCAAACCGGCTTTTGCAGACGGCGCATGGCGGTAAACAGCTCAATACCCTGGTACCAGGGCACAGCGCCATCGTTGTCGTTGTGCATGATCAGGAGCGGGGTGTTGATATCGGGCACGAAAAACACAGGAGAATTTTCGATGTAGTGAAGGGGTTTTTCCCACAAGGTGCCCCCGATGCGGCTCTGTGACTGCTCGTACTGAAACTGGCGCACCATGCCCGATTCCCACCGAATGCCGCCATAAGCACTTACCATATTGCTTACGGGTGCTCCGGCCATGGCAGCGCGAAACATGTTGGTTTTGGTAACCAGGTATGCTATCTGGTAGCCGCCCCAGCTTTGTCCCTGCAAGGCCACGCGGTTGCGATCGATAAACGGGTATCGTTCAACCATCGCCTGCGTGCCGCTTACAATACAATTATAGGCACTGCGGCCCGGAAACCCTGTTTCGTACACAATATCGGGCATAAACACAATGTAGCCGTTGCTTGTGCAATAAGATGCATTGATTGTAGAGCGGCTGGGTGCCGGAGCCCAATGCCTGTGTAAGCCATCAGAAGTACGCTCATAGAAATAAACAATCATAGGGTACTTTTTACCGGGGTCGAAGTTTTCGGGCAGATAGAGCAACCCCTGAAGTTTACGGTTGCTGAAGTCCTGCCATTCAACCAGTTGAACGCTACCCCACAGGTATTCTGATTGCCAGGGGTTGGCCTGTGTTATGCGGCGGATATTATCAAATGCCGAACCGCTGGTGTAAAGATCGGGAAACTGCGCAAAAGACCCTTTCCTCCATAAAAACCTGTTGTCATTCTTTGCTTTTTGAAGCGACTGGAAAGAAGCATCTTCCATGATAATGGATGAGGTATTTCGTGTTTTTATGTCGTAACGATAGAAGCCTGATTGCTTGGTTGTTTCGTTGTATGCAGTAAGATACCAGTTGTCAACAGGCAGGAAAGCATTTTCGGGATCGAGATTCTGGTACCTGAGACGAATACCGGCAGTTCGTCCGGCACCCCTGGTAAGATTAACGGCCGGGAGCTTACCAGCAGGATCGAGCTGCCACAAATCGTAACGATCGTAAACCACCACAAAGGCATCATTGAGTCCCCATCCGGCAATACCATAGGGACTAGCCAGCTGTGGTACATCATTATCTTCATCGTAAAAATTAACATTTATCCTGGATGTGAGATTACGCCGTTGCCCGTCCTTAACACTGTAAACCATCCAGGCGGCAGTTTCAGGTTCGAAAAAAACAATATAATTGCCATCAGGCGAAAAAGCTACAGTAGATTGCGATTTTTCTATGGCCAGGGTGCGGTGGCCTGTGGTTACATCAACCAAATAAATATCGCGGGCACTGCGTCCCATCCAAGAAATTTCCATAAGGTAAGGCACCGCCGATGCACCCATAAAACGCGAAACATTCCCAAGCCGGTCGCGGGTTATATCGGGCATTTTTTCATCTGCAAGAGGTACCATTTTGCCATTACGGATAAAGAATACGGTTTCATAAGTTCGCTCCAGGTCGCGTTTAAGGTTCACTCTCTGCTGGGATTGGAGAAGAGGGTCCTGCCAGTGCCACACATCGAGGCTGTATTTTTCTTCGTCAAGCAGGGTATCCCTGGGCTCATTCATCGGCATTGGGGCAATTCCGAAAAACAGCCGTGAATTATCGTCGGAGAAGGAAGGCAATCTGAATTCACTAACAGCGTACCCAATGGGCATAGTGGCCGTGGAAGTTGTGATACGTTGAGTGGATGCACGGCGTCCGCTCTGATGCACAAGCAAATCGAAAACCTTTACTTTGGTGGTATCGGTTGAATGGAGCCAGGCAAATAGTTCCCCGTTTTTACTTACAGATAGCTGTTTGAAGAATCCGGCAACCGAATCAAGCAATTGCAGTCTTTGGGTTTGCGTATTAAAGACATAAAGCTTTTTTATCTTCAGGGTGTCGCCTTTTATTTTTGGTTCCTGCAGAAAAATTACCGACCGTCCGTTTTCAGAAATGCGATACTGTTCTACTTCGTCGAAAGTATGCATGGCAGATGTAGCCGGGTTAAAAATAATAAGTTGCTTTATGCTTTCCTTTTTCGGTGCAGCTGGCTTTTTATCTTCAACGATTTCGCCGGTGGGAGCAGGAATGGTATCGATGGGTGCCAATGGTGCTTCATCCCTTTTTTCTTCGGATATGCGCAAAAAATTGATGGTAAAGGCAAGCCAGTCTGAAGGGTCTTTTGGCAATTGGTAAGAAATAACACTGGCGTATTTTTTAATTTCTCCGGTATTGAATATGAGAATGCCAAGCGAATCCTGGGGCATATCATCAGGCTTTTTTTTATCTGCTTTGGCCTTGCGAACCACAGCACGGGGTGGTTCAATATGAAAAACGGCAAAGTTATTCCCGGGCGAAAAGGCGGCTTTGGCTCCACGGGGCACTACAGCCTGTTGTTCAGAAATAAGCTCACTCATAAACAGGTTTCCATCGTTCATTTCGGGCTTGATAATGTATAAAACTCTTTGCCCGTCGTTGGATATTGCTTGAGAAGAAAGAGTTTCCCAGCGATCGTAATCGGCATGCGATAATGGACGACGCTCCTGGGCAATTGTTAAAGCAGTAATTAAAAATATGACCGACAGCAATAAACTAAGTTTTTTCATTCGATAGAAATAAGGTTTAAAGGTATTTTGTAATTGAAGTGCCCGAAAATACACAAATTCATCAATTCATCTTCAATAATAATGGCCATTTCATTCTTATGGTTATCTATCTTTGCAATACACTCATCAATTTAACAGCAAAATGAATCCTGCCAAGCATCTGAGCATTTTTGCCATTCTTCTGCTAATCATACCTGTATCATGCAAAACAGGCCAACCCTCCCAATCAGAGCCCCTTTCGCAACCAAAGCTTTTTACCTCATGGTGTCCAGGGCAGGCAGATGTGAATATTTATGTAACCGAAATCGACATTAACCTTTATCAAAGCGTGGTGGAAAAGTTTGAAAACCATGCATTTGATAATACCACTATTTCGCAACTTGTTTTGAAAATCGGTACAAACTTCACCGGAACACCTTATGTGGCAAATACTCTGGAAGTGGATGGAGACGAAAAACTTGTGGTAAACCTTCGGGGTATGGACTGCACAACCTTTGTTGAAAATTCAACAGCCATTGCATTTGCCATAAAAAGTCAGGATCACTCCTTTGCCAGTTTTGCAGATTTTCTGAGATGTTTGCGCTACCGAAACGGCAAAATGAATGGTTACCCATCGCGCCTGCATTATTTTACCGAATGGCTCATTAACAATAGTCAAAAAGATGTTCTTTTTATTCTCAGCGACTCCATCGGTACATCTGCTTTAAGTCTTGACCTGAGTTTCATGAGCAGAAACGCTCATCTTTACAAACAGCTTGGCAATCAGGCTTTTGTTGACAGCATTAAGAAAACAGAAAAACAACTTGCTGGTTACAGGCTAAACTACATCCCCAAAAACCAGATTGCATCACTTGAAGAAAAAATCAAAGACGGGGATATTATTGCATTTACCACCAGTATTGCCGGACTTGATGTGTCGCACACCGGTTTTGCCTTTCATCATAACGGCCGTTTGCACCTGCTACATGCTTCCACCCGAACCAACATGGTTGAGATAACACCTGTGCCGCTTCACGATTACCTTGCCGGCATGAACAGGGTTACCGGAATTTTGGTCGGCAGGTTAATGAATTGAGGATTTGATGAATTGGTTTAATTGGCTGATACAACAGAATTTCCAATAGTGTAAACCACTTCTTTCACATAATTTGCCCATTCCTGGTGCGATTTTGACTTGTCGAATGTAGTCCAGGGTATAGGGTCTCCGAAATAGAGGTCGATGGATGTGTTGCGACGGCGCAGCATTTCCTGTGGCAACAGAATTGTTTCTATGCTCATGCGAATACCCAGAAGCTTCCTTAGGCGGGCTACGCGATAAAATCGCGATGAGTTTTTACCGGTAATAAAAACAGGGACTACATCGCGTTTTGTTTGCACCGATTTGGTAATAAACGATTTGTGCCATTCAAGATCCTTTATTCGCCCTCCCAGTTTGCGGGAAACCATACCCGCCGGAAAGATCATAATAGCATGATCGGACTCGAAAGCTTTGATTACAGCTTCTGACTTTTCTTTGTTGTTTTTCCCAAATACATTTACACCTACAATAAGAGGTTTCAGGTTGGGGACAAAGTTGAACAACTCATTTGATGGAGAAATAACCTTATCTGCAAGCTTATCAACGCAGTGCAGAAACGAAATAGCATCTACCCCACCCAGCGGATGATTGGCTACAAAAACAAACCGTCCGTCACGCTTGAGGTGTCCGGTATTATGCATTCTAACATCTATGTTCAGGTCAGCAATAATACCGTTTATATAATCCATCCCGATTTTATTCTTGATTTTTATATGGATGTTGTTCAGTTCGTCCTGTCGCACAATTCGTTTCATGATATTTATCATAAACCGCGGAAAGGATTTCAGAAGCCTGTTGTTGCTTTTGGCAATCACTGTATCCAGGTCAACTACCTTGTCGAAGGTTTGGATGTTGGTTTCCATTGTTTGGCAGATGTATTAATGGTGAATTTGATTCGAAAGGGATATCAGTACACAGGCATTTGCTGTATCCCTTTATGGTTTTAATGAGCAAAGTTAGATAATAATTGAACTTCAACCATGAATACTCCATAATATTGAAAGTCTCAGAAAAAGTAAGACCATTTTTTGCTCCCGCCCAGCCTTTATGAGACCTTTCGAAAAAAAATCAGGACTTTGGCAAGGAAGCGACGCCCTTACTTTGCATAAAAATTATTCCTGACATAGCTTACATCTTCTATTATCTAATCAAATTGCAATATCATGAAAACAAAACCAAACCTCCTGCTGACACTTCTTTTATATAACCCAGATTTGTCATTAGCCGCTTTTTCTAATGATTGTTGTAAAGAATATTTCAGCCTAAGCTATTAATAATAAAATTTTTGGCATGACAAATGGCATAAGAAAATCTAAACATAGGCCATTTGTTCGCTTCATTTCTGATGACTAATGAGGGGCGAATTACTTCCAGCGATTGGTGGTTCGTAAGGTTTCCGGATTCGATCAATCAGAATAACAAATAAGGAATAGTGAGATGGGTAGGTTTGCTGTTGAGTTTTTGCACCGATTCAACAATTCATAAACTGCCGCAATTCATAATGGATTTTCTGCATTTTAGCCAGGGGTTGAATTTTTATTTTCATAATCCTGCTGTTAAGGAATAAAAAAAGGGATGTATCTTTGCAGGCTATAATTAAAATACCCAATATGAATATTACTATTGCCGGTGACAGTGAAATTGCATTGCACCTGGCGCGTTTGCTATACGACGAAAACCACGACATTACCCTTTTTTTTCAGGATGGACATCCCACTTCGGCAGGTCAGAACCTCGATGTTATGCTCTGTTCCGGCGACCCTACCTCCATCGACGATCTTAAGAAAGCTAACATAAAGAAAGCAGACCTTTTTATTTCTGTTTTTCAGAACGGACGGGTTAACCTTCTGGCGTGCATACTTGCCAAAAATCTGGGTGCAAAAAAGTGTATTGCCAAGGTAAACCAAACATCTTACTCCATTGGGGAGAGCCGCGAAATGTATAAAAATCTCGGGGTTGACTATGTGGTTTGCCCCGAAAAGATAGCTGCAAAGGAAATCACCAACCTAATTACCAATACTGCCGCCACCGAAATCTTTAAATTTACCAATGAGCAATTGTCGCTGATGCTCATCAGGCTTACCGAAGATGCCCGCGTATTAGGTAAAACCCTCAACCAGATTGCCGAAGAAAACGAGTACCTCAACTTCAGGGCAGTGGCTATTCATCGCAAATCCAAGACTCTTATTCCTAAAGGCGACGATGAATTCAAGGTAAATGATCTGGCTTATGTTGTTACAAAGCCCGAAGGTATTGAGCACTTATTGCGCCTTGGAGGGAAAAGCAGTTTCTCCATCAACAACATAATGATTTTTGGCGGAGGCACGGTAGGCACCCTTACCGCCAAGAACCTTGAAAAAGACTACAAACTGAAACTTGTTGATAATAATCATGAAGTTTCTAACCGGCTTGCCGATGAATTGCGAAACACCATGGTGCTGCATGGCGATGCCCACGATGTTGCCATGCTCGAAAGAGAGAACATACAGGCAATGGATGCAGTGATTGCTGTGACCGGAAATTCTGAAACCAACATTCTTACCTGCCTGTTGGCCAAAAAATACGGGGTGCGGAAAACCATTGCCCTTGTTGAGAACCTTAATTTTATTGAGATATCGCAAAACATTGGAGTCGACACTATCATCAATAAAAAGCTGGCCACAGCCAGTTATATAATTCGTTTTACCATGAAAGCCGAAGTGGTATCGACCAAGTGCCTCAACGGTATTGATGCCGAAATCTTCGAATTCAGAGCTCATGCCAATTCCCCCATCACCCGCAAACCACTGAGCAAACTGAAGTTTCCGCAGGCTGCCATCGTGGGTGGTGTTATACGGGAGAACCACGGGATTATTGCTACCGGCGATCTGCAGGTAGAGCCTGGCGATCATGTTATTGTTTTTACCCTTCCCGAAGCATTCGACGCAGTGGACCGTATGTTCAGAAGTTCCTAACCTATGATCAATGATCCATAAGTATAATATAAACCTGCTTCTTGTACTAAAATTTATCGGCATTTTATTAATGCTGCTTTCAGGGTTTATGGCCTCGAGTGCCCTGTGGGAATTAGTCTACCCCGATGGAACCACCAAAGCCATTCTTATCAGCTCTCTAATAACTTTTATTTTCGGGCTGTTTTTAAGACATCTTGCCCGCCACTCTGACTCGAAAAACATTGGAAAAAAGGAGGGATACCTAATTGTAACCTTTACATGGATCAGCATTTCGCTATTTGGCTCATTGCCTTTTATGTTTTCGGGCTATATACCATCATTTACCAATGCCTACTTCGAAACCATATCGGGCTTTACCACCACAGGTGCTACTATTTTGCAGGATATTGAAGTAATGCCCCATAGTCTTCTTTTTTGGCGTAGCACAACGCATTGGCTGGGCGGAATGGGAATAATCGTGCTCACCCTGGCCATTCTGCCTATTTTGGGTATTGGCGGCATGCAGTTATTTGTTGCTGAAGCCCCGGGCACTACCCCAAGCAGACTGCACCCCCGCATTACCGAAACAGCCAAGCGGCTGTGGCTTATTTATGTGCTTTTTACAGCCCTATTGGCGCTGCTCCTGGCTTTTGGCGAAATGGACATATTTGAAGCCATTAACCATGCCTTCAGCACCATGGCTACCGGTGGATTTTCTACCCGCAACGCCAGCATTGCTGCATTCGGCCCCTATACCCACTACGTTATAATAGTTTTTATGATTATAGCGGGGACTAATTTCAGCTTGCTCTATTTTGTTTTAAAGGGTAACTTTGAAAAGCTTTTCCGCAGTGAGGAATATCTGTTTTATCTTTCCATTATTGGGGCATTTACTATCCTTTTCACGGTAAGTCTATTTATTTTTCATCAGATAGGGCTCGAGCAGGCTTTCAGGGAAAGTTTGTTTCAACTGGTTTCCATAATTACAACAACTGGCTATATTACTGCCGATTACCTTACTTGGAATGGCTATTTATGGATTGTTATCTTTTTACTGATGTTTACCGGCGGGTGTATTGGCTCCACCGGCGGAGGGATGAAAATGGTGAGGCACCTTCTTTTATTCAAAAACAGTACACAAGAGTTTAAACGACTTATCCACCCCGATGCGGTTCTGCCTACCCGGCTCGACGGGAAAACCATCCCCCCCGAGATTATCTATAACTTTTTGGCATTCTTTCTTCTATATATTGTAATTTTTGGAATTGGGAGTGCTTCGTTAGCCATATTAGGACTCGACTTTGAAACTTCCCTGGGTGCATCTGCTGCAACATTGGGCAATGTAGGGCCCGGAATCGGTTCCGTTGGACCAGTGCATAATTACGCCCATATTCCAGCAACAGGCAAATGGATACTTTGCACATTGATGCTATTGGGCCGTCTCGAACTATTTACGGTGCTTCTGCTCCTAACCCCCTCTTTCTGGAAGAAATAATCCATTACCATAAACCCTGTCAAACAATGCTTTCAATATGCATCCCGGTTTACAATTTTGATGTAAGGGAGTTGGTAGCTTCTTTACACAGGCAGGCCAAAAAAACTGGTATTCCTTTTGAGATTTTATTGGCCGACGATTTTTCTGATGAGCAATTCAGAACATTCAATCAGGAATGTATGCAATTTGATGGAGTAAACATTGTGCAACAACAACAGAACCAGGGAAGAAGTAGGACAAGGAATTTACTGGCCAGGCAGGCAAAATATCCATGGTTGTTGTTTCTTGATTGTGATTCGAGTTGCTCCGACGATAAGTTTATTGAAAGGTACCTGCTCCATAAAGAAAGCAATTCGGTAATCTGCGGAGGCACCATTTATCCGACTGAACCACCGGCACCTGAGAAATACCTTCACTGGTATTTCGGAACCCATCGGGAGGCCGTGCCGGCATTAAAAAGACAGAAAAACCCCGACCATTCTTTTACCACTCATAACTTCATGGCACCGTCATGGGTTTTCGAAAAAATTCAATTCCACGACCAGCTTATGGGTTACGGGCATGAAGATACCCTTTTTGGCCTTGACCTGGCCGATTACAACATCAAGGTAGTGCACATCGAAAACCCTCTTTTTCATGATGGTCTGCAGAATACACAAGTATTTTTAATCAAGTCAAGGGAGGCAACACAAAGTCTGTTGAAGGTGCTGAAAATTACTAAAAACAAGAAAGGTTTACGAAAAAAGGTGAAACTGCTGAGAGCTCGTCATTTATTGACTCAAACGGGAACATGCAAGCTTTTCGGGTGGATTTACAGATTTCTTGAACCCCTTATTATCCGCAACCTGACGGGTAAAAAACCTTCGCTGTTTTTTCTTGATCTTTTTAAACTTGGCAACATTTGCCTTATACCGGCCCGATCAGACACCCAGTAGCTTTTCAAGATAATGATATTTAACACCAAACATCTCCTTCAGCTCAGAAATCTGCTCCAGAATCACCTCTTTTCGCGATAGCCCTGTCCCCGTTTTGCGGCCAACAATCATAACATTTTTGGCTGTATGTTCCAAGGGAATAAACTCAAATACCCTGGTGCTATACCCCCATGCTTCCATCATCAAAGCCCGTATGGCATCCGTTACCATTTCGGCCTGGCGTTGGAGTAAAATTCCATGTTTTAGCATAGGATTTAACCTATTGGGCACCTTCATACTGTTTCGCACCTGCTTATGGCAACAGGGTGCACATACAATTACCGATGCATTATCTGATATCCCCCTGAAAATAGCATCATCGGTGGCAGTATCGCAGGCATGAAGTGCAATAAGAACATCCACCGGTTCAATAGTTGTATTTTCTATGGTGCCCTGCCTGAATGAAAGCCCTTTCAAACCACATAATGCAGCAACAGTATTGCATTTAACCACCAGATCGCTTCTGTATTCAACGCCAGTCATCGATACAGATTTTCGCAGTGTTTCTGTCAGATACTGATAGAGGGCAAAGGTGAGATAACCCTTGCCTGAACCCATATCGGCCAGAGTAAGATTTTGGAACGGTTCAAGCTTTTCAATGACAGGCTCAAGCAACTCTATATAACGATTGATCTGCAGGTACTTATCAGTCATTTCCCGACGTACTTCCCCCTGTTGATTGCATATACCCAGGTGCACCAGCCACGGATTATTTAGGGTTTTAACCAATCTTTGTTTTACCCTGTCATGAGAAAACTCCGGAGTCAATGGGGATGAAATTTTATTTACAAGTAATTTTGCTTCACCCTTTTTATCCAACATTACCCTTACATTCCGATCCTGCAAATACATATCGGCATTAAAAAAAACATTGTCGAGAGCTTCACTGATTAGTTGAAGAGCATCATTAATTGAATAGTTCCTGGCCTCATCGCGGGTGGCAAAACGCGATACAAAATGCATCATTATCCCCTCGCGCAACTTAACCGGAGTAATAACTATGTTTCGCAAAGCCGATTGTTTATTCCTTGGCTTGCTCAGGGTAATTTTAACGAGTTTTCCTGATTGAAAACCTTCTGTAAGTATCTGGTTAAACTGTTCCAGTTGTTTTTTCTGCATAAGACAAAAATAGCTATTATGAGCTTAAGCATTAAATAAGTGTTATGTTTGGAATGAAAAAGTTTTCGCTCAGAATTAATCAAGCGTTAAATTTTATACTTTTATGTGCCTTTTAAACTGCATACCAAAATCAATCAATTTAAAATCAGTTAGTAACAAATTCTAAAACCGTTTACACATGAAAAAAAGTCTCATCATCGCAGCTTTCCTGCTTTTCGTAACCATGAAGGTTTCAGCACAAGCCGACCGGGTTATTGGTTATTGGCTGACAGAAAAAAAAACCTCACAGGTTGAAATTTTTAAAACTCCAGCCGGAAAATACGAGGGTAAACTTGTTTGGCTTAAAGACCCCCTTGATGAAAATGGCCGTATTAAAACCGACAAAGACAATCCCAACGCCAGTTTGAGAAGCCGGCCCCTGAAAGGAATTATTCTTCTTAAAGATTTTGCATACAATGCGTCAAGCAAAGAATGGACCGGGGGAACCATTTATGACCCTGAAAACGGAAAAACCTACGACGCCTTTATGTGGTTTGGTGATGATGGCACCCTGTATATAAAAGGTTTCGTACTGGGTATGCGTTTTATGGGTCGCTCAACAAGCTGGACCAAAGAACGGGAATTAAGACCCTGATTATCTTTGTTAAGCATTGATTAATAGCATTTTAAAAAGGGTAATGTTGCTGAAAACATTACCCTTTTATATTTACCATGGATTATGGTAGTTAACATTTAGGGCATCGAGTCGGTTGAAATGTACCTTTAGCCTGGATGAAAAATCATCGAAATCCTGCCGTGTCTTAGGGCTCCATAAAACTTCGGCCAAAGCTATTGCTCTTGGGAAGACCATATACTCAACATGGTTGGGAGTTTTAATGTATTCAGTCCATACATTTCCCTGCCCACCCAGAATACGTTTTGCCTCTTCTCGGGTAAGCCCGTCAGGGATAGGATTGAAAGAATAAACCTGCCTGAGGGTGAGGTAGCCGCCTATGGCAAGGGGTTGAGTAGCAGGATCGGCCTGGTAGTAATCAAAATAGCAATGACTGGTTGGGGTCATTATTACATTGTGCCCCAATTTTGCTGCCTCAATGCCCCCTCGCACACCGCGCCACGACATCACCGTTGCCTGAGGGGCAAGCCCCCCCTCGAGAATTTCATCCCAGCCAATGATATTGCGGTTTTTTGTGAGCAGGAATTTTTCGATTCGTCTGATAAAATAGCTTTGCAGCTCATGCTCATCGGCCAACCCCTCATCAATAATGCGCTGCTGACAACGGGCGCACTCTTTCCAGCGGTTCTTAAGGCACTCATCGCCGCCGATATGAATCAATCGCGATGGGAAAAGTTCAACCACCTCCGTAAGTACATTTTCCAGAAATTCAAATGTAAATTCGCTGCCTGCGCAAAATGCATCTTCAAAAATACCCCATCGGGTAACCACTTCATAGGGCCCGCCGGTGCATCCCAATTGGGGATAAGCGGCAAGTGCAGCAGTTGCATGGCCGGGCATCTCAATTTCAGGAACTACTGTAATGTGCCTTTGGGCAGCATAGGCAACCACTTCGCGTATTTGATCCTGGGAGTAAAACCCGCCATAAGAGGTTCCATCGTATTGAAAAGGGGATCGGCTGCCATGCCCTACAAGGGTTTCCTTACGCCAGGCACCTGCCTCGGTTAGCAGCGGATATTTCCTGATTTCGATGCGCCATCCCTGATCCTCGGTCAGGTGCCAGTGAAAAGTGTTCATTTTATGCATCGCCATAAGGTCGAGGTACTTTTTTATGAACTCCACATCAAAAAAATGACGGCCCACATCGAGGTGCATACCACGATACGAAAACGCAGGATAATCTTTTAAATATATTGAATTGATTCTAATTGGTCTGGAAGATGGAAGAGAAAAACTACCATCCATTTCGGGGGGCAATAATTGCCTGAGACTCTGAATGCCATAAAACAAACCTGCCATGTCATCGCCCTTTATAAGGATACGTTTTGAAGAAATATCAAGAATATACCCTTGTGGTTTTCCAGTGGCTGTTTGCAAGGCAAGCACTATTCCGGTTGCCGGCAATCGGGCATGGTCAGGATACGGCAAAACATTAACATTAAGTCCCTGTATCCTTTTGAGCAAAACAGCAAGGCCGATTGCGTGCTGACTTGCCTGTGGGTTTGTAGCCGGAACGTGTATTACTAAATTGCCTTTCAGCAAAAAACTTCCGCGCCGGTTTTCCATTTTTACGGGCCTTGGAATTATGGATGCTTCAACCAGGACTGGAAAAACCAAAAAAACAATTACAATAATTGCTTTCAAAAAGCGAAATTCCCGGTTTTCTAAAGTACTTTGCATGGCTGTTTTGATTTGAAGATGTAATTTACTCAATTTTGAAGCAGTAGTGCTGCCACAATTATTATAGCGCTATCCCAAAGGGAAATATCAAAAGTATTATTTTTGATGGTATTGGTCTTATTATCACCAGGGATATTTCAGGATACAATTGATTTTTGTTTCATCGTTTTGATAAAAACCTGTTTATGAATAAAAAACTTTCAGGTTATAACGGCAGGTGGCGGGTGGGAATAAGTTTGTATATTTGTCGACTTTGCTTTTATCTAATCATTATAATGTTTCGTACGCATTTTACATCACATAATACGCTAATATTAAACAACAAATCATGAAGGTAACAATAGTAGGAACAGGATATGTGGGTCTGGTAACAGGAGCCTGCCTTGCCGAAACCGGCGCCATAGTAAACTGTGTTGATGTTGACAACACCAAGGTAGAAAACCTGAAGAAAGGGATTATCCCCATTTACGAGCCCGGACTTGAAGACCTTGTAAAGAGAAATTCAGAAAAGGAGCGGCTATTTTTCAGCACCCGGCTTTCAGATTTTGTAAATGACAGCGACGCCATTTTTATTGCAGTAGGAACCCCACCCGATGAAGACGGGAGTGCCGACCTTAAGTATGTGCTTGCCGTGGCGAGTGAAATTGGCCGTCATTTGAATGAATATACTGTCATTATAACAAAAAGCACTGTTCCGGTAGGCACATCGAAAAAGGTGAAAGCCGCTGTGAAGGCTGAACTCGATAAGCGCAATGCCCAAATTGAATTTGATGTTGCTTCCAACCCTGAATTTCTTAAAGAAGGCAATGCCATTGATGATTTTCTGAAGCCTGACCGCATTGTTGTGGGTGTGGAAAGCGAAAGAGGCGAAAAAATATTGTCCAAACTATATAAACCCTTTGTTCTGAATAACCACCCACTTATTTTCATGGATATTACATCGGCAGAACTCACCAAGTATGCTGCCAATTCGATGCTTGCCACCAAAATCAGTTTTATAAACGATATTGCAAACCTTTGCGAACGGGTTGGTGCCGATATAAATGCAGTAAGAAGGGGTATAACCACCGACACCCGCATCGGCAACAAATTCCTTTATCCGGGAGTTGGCTACGGCGGTTCGTGTTTTCCCAAAGATGTGCAGGCGCTGGTAAGGACCGCACGCGAGTTTGGCTATGAAATGCGTATCTTGCAGGCTGTGGAAGATGTGAATTATGACCAGAAAAATGTACTTTTCGAAAAAATCATGAAGCATTTTAATCATGATGTAAGCGGAAAAACTATTGCTATCTGGGGGCTCTCTTTTAAACCAGGAACCGATGATATGCGCGAAGCCCCATCAGTGGTTATCATTAAAAAACTGCTCGACGCCGGCGCAAAAATAAAAGGATATGACCCGGTGGCCATGCACGAAGCACAGAGAATTCTTGGCAATTCCATTGAGTATACAGCAGACCCCTACGAAGCCATAATTGATGCCGATGCGCTCGCCCTTATTACTGAATGGAACGAATTCAGACTACCCAATTTCAAGGTATTGAATAAACTTATGCATGGCAAAGTAATATTCGATGGCCGTAATATTTATGAACCTGAAGAAGTATTGGAAAACGGTTTTAGTTATTACAACATAGGAAGAAAAACGAGCTGAAATTACAATTTTAAGGCAACTCATTTATTATGGCACGAATACTAATTACAGGCGGGGCAGGATTTATTGGTTCACACCTTTGCGAGCGTTTGCTCAGAGAAGGCAATGAGGTGATAGCGCTCGACAATTATTTTACAGGTTCCAAGGACAACGTGTGTCATTTACTCGACAATCCCTATTTCGAGATGATCAGGCACGACATTACCAAGGATTTCTACGCCGAGGTTGACGAAATTTATAATCTGGCCTGCCCTGCCTCGCCGGTGCATTATCAGTACAACCCCATAAAAACTATCAAAACCTCGGTTTTGGGAGCCATTAATGTGCTTGGGTTAGCCAAAAGGGTAAAGGCAAAGGTAATGCAGGCATCAACCAGCGAAGTATATGGCGACCCTGAGGTACATCCGCAGGTAGAAGATTACTGGGGCAATGTGAACCCAATTGGCATACGTTCGTGTTATGATGAAGGGAAGCGTTGTGCCGAAACACTTTTTATGGACTATAACAGGCAGAATAAGGTAAGAATTAAGATTATCAGAATCTTTAACACCTACGGGCCCCGCATGCAGCCCAACGATGGAAGGGTGGTATCGAACTTTATTATGCAGGCATTGCAAAATAAGGACATAACCATTTATGGCGACGGCTCACAAACCCGCAGCTTTCAGTATGTTGATAATCTGGTGGATGCTATGATAAAATTCATGGCTACTCCCGACCAGTATACCGGACCGGTAAATATTGGCAATCCGGAGGAGTTTACCATTGCCGAACTGGCCGAACTGGTTATTAAACTAACCGGCACTCACTCTAAGGTCATCTACAAACCCCTTCCCGAAAACGACCCTATGAAGCGCAAACCCGATATTACACGAATTAAATCGTTGATTGAATGGGAACCCAGCGTTAAACTCGAAGATGGACTTAAAGAAACCATTGCCTATTTTAAGAAGGTGATAAAATAACAGGGGCGGAGATAATACAAAAAACCCAGGCCATATCTGAATAAGAAAACAGCCTGGGTTTTTGGTTTTTGATGGTTATTCAACCAAGTATCACTCTACCAACTTAATTCCTTCAAGAGCTGAGGAGCCGCCCGGGTTATTGAGCAGTGCCTTGCCAAACAATACCCTTGCTTCACGAAATTTGCGCTGCTGATAATAGGTCCATCCGAGCATAAGCAATGCATCATAATCGAATGGAAAGAGGTTAACCACCATCAGAAAGAGCCTTTCGGCCTCGGCATATTCCTGCCGGCCATAATAAATAAGCCCAAGCCTGTGCATGGCCAGGGTATTGCCGGGTGCAATACCTAAAATATCGCGATATTGCCTTATCACCGCATCCCAATTTCCCATGGCAGCCATGGGGTATGCCAATCCGAATTTGGGTTCGATGGCCAGTGGTTTTAGTTGTATGGCCTTGTTGTAAAAGCCGGCCGATTCGCTAAACTGCCCGGCAGAGTAAATTAACCAGCCAAGCCTTAGGTTCATTTCATAGGATGTATCGTCATACACCGACTTAAGCTCGCGAATAGCAAGGGAAAGATCGCCCGATGCCTCTGCCAGGTAGCTTTTCTGGAAGGCATTAAGTATCTGGTTGAAGTTTTGCTGGCCCGATGATGCTACCGACATCGCTAAAAATACCAGCATTATTAAATGTTTTTTTACAGACTCCATAGAATTCCTCCTGTTATATTGATAGATGGATAATTCTTTACATTAACCCGCTCCAAAGGGTCGATTTCAGGAACAAATCCTGTTGAAGACTCAAAATACCCACCACTCAGAAATAGTTTCATATTGCGTTTGAATAATGGAACAATGGCTCTTAAAGCGAAAAGATTTGCGGTGCTTTCGGGCGAGTTGTAAACAACAGTGCTTTCGGTATTGGCAAAATTGCTGAATTGGGGTAAAATGGTTTCTGCTTCGAGCCACAGGTTTCTTGTTATCCTGAAACCCAGCGCATGACTGTGTATGATATTGGCAGTTGCCTGTCTGGTGGTTTGCTGCCTATGCCCCCATACATTGAGCAAATAGTATAAGTTGAGATTAGACAACGGGAAAACCTTCAGGTGCGCCCCAAATTGCTGCTGATCAACATTATTGATGCTACCCATTGCCCCCGAAAACCCTATGGAGAAGAACGAAAACTCCTTGTGAAGCGTCAGGGATGCCACATAACTGTATTTGTTAATATTGGCAATAACCATATAGGGAGCCCGCCGGCCAAATCCGTACGATTCGGTAAGAAATAAGGGGATACGGGCGTAAAACAGATGGGCTGCCGGTGTTATGGTCAAGCCTGATACAGGTGTATAGTCGAGTGCAAACCTGTAATCGAACTGATAAATCCTATGATAATCAATGGGGTATATATTCCTGTTTTTAACTGATACACTAAACTCATTGCGCAACAAATATCCAAGCTGATGGTGGGCTACAAGTGCCCGGTTATTAAACCTGTGCGACACTGCTAACCGTGGCATAAACATATACCTTGGGGCTTTATGATATCCATCTGTGCCTGATTCGGCAATTGACGACTGTTCATTAACCCTGCTTTTAGTTCTATTGAAACTCTTTTCAATTTCGCTTATGGCATCATTGGAAAACGGCTGGTGAAAAGTGCCATACAACGATATCTGGGTAACCATTTTATTATACCGGTTATACAACTCCCTTGCATTTTGACGTCGCAACCTTGCTGAAAAAAGAATGGCATCGTTGGCTCTTCCGCTGTATTCATAGCTTAAAAGCAACAGCTTCATGGCATCGGGATCGGCACTGTTGAGCGTGAGAGCCTGGCGGTAATGCGGAATGGCCTGGCGGTATTGTTGCTTCATAAAATAGGCCCAGGCAATACGCATACGCAGATAAAAATAATCCACATCATTCTTCAATGCCTGTTTCCCGGTAAGAATGAGCTTGTCCCAGTCGCCAGCATAGTAGTATTGCCAGGTAAGAGAATCGGCTTGCCTGAAATCCATGGGTTGCTGAGCCGATGCTATTGCGCCAGCCAGCAGGATGACAAAGAATAGGGCTAATCTCCGGACCTGTTTTCGCATCGTGTTAAAATAAAAGTTTGTTTATTGCCAGTTATGCTGAACCTGTTTATTCCACAGGAACCTATCTCAATTTCAAACCTGGTACGATTCAGGAGTTTTCTGCCTGAGGAGTTGACCGCTTCCGACTGAAGCAATATCTTTTGGGCTCCCAAAGTATCGTCGAGCGATTGATATACCAGCCTGTAATGCGATTGTGCATACACAAAAAACGGGCTTATGAAATCCTGTAACCACAACCACCTGGCGGGGAAAACCAGGTGAAGCGGGTATTGGTCGGTAAGCTCAAGGCCCTTGTAAAAGCCCTTTTGAATTTTATATGCCCCCAGAAAAAACAGGTATAACAACCCATCTTTCTTGCCATAAAAGCGTGTGAAATAGAAAAGCGAGCCATTGGTTTCGAAATAGGCTACGGTATTGGATAAGGAACAATAAATATAAGCCTGGTTCTGTGGGTTGACATGAATTTCCCATTCGATGCGGGTAATGGATGGATGCCCCTGTACATTAAATTCGAGTTTTTGCCCCGGTATAAAATTGAATGTGCTGGCCAGCAAAGGATTTGCTTCAACATTGGAAACCAGCTGATCTTTTTCAGGCGAGTTGTGGCTCACAAAATCAATCTCTCCATCGCGATAAACCACATAGTTGCTTATGATGTAATCTATTGTTTCCGAACCAATGTGTGGCGTTGCCTGCACCTGGAAATGGAGATGAGGATAGGGAGAACGACCTGAATTACCACATTTCCCGATAACCTTGCCGGGCTTAACTGTGTCGCCTTCTTTCACAACAACAGAATCCATTTTGAGATGACTCAGCTTTGTGTAAACAAAATCGGCATGCTTTATTATAACTGTATTTCCCCAGTTTTCGCGAATGTTTACATCTCCTATCTTATTGTCCTGCACATCCGACACCACCTTTTCTACCACTCCCAGCGCAGGAGCCAATACAGGTTTGTTAAAGCAATAATAATCTTCAGGGTAATCGCCCTCATTTTTATATTGCATTCCGTTTTTATCAACGATGATGAAATCCCAGGCATAGCGCCAGGCAGACTTATGGGTATGCTCCCCGTTGTGGCCTTGCGAAACCGACCAAATACCGTAGAAAGGCAACTTGAGTTGTACAAGGTGGTGAAATCGGAAACGCTGCCGGTTATTGAGAAAAGTATACAAATTCTTTTCGGGCGAATTGAATTGAAAAAACACTTCCGACAACTTAGAAGAGTATCCCACCCTAAATTTTAGTACATATAAAAAAAGCAATGTTGCAATATTGAAGGGGAGAGAATAAACCGGTAATCTGAAATGGATAAAAACCATATTCAGACTGATAGTAAGGATGGCAACCAGTGGCACCATTACCATAACCCCGGCATAGGAGCGGGGCGAAGGCACAAGAAAAAAGCCACCCAAGGCAATGGATGTAAGGATGTAATTAAATCCTATATAACTGTAATCGAGCGCCGTAACATTAGCGCCTGTAATTTCATAAAAACCAAAGGCAAAGGCAAACCCAAGTATGCCAAGTGTAAATGCAATTCGGCTGAATAGCAATATCCCCAGGGCAATTAGCATCCCTGCAAGCACATTGTACTGGAAGAAAATGGCGCTTAGCGAAATAAAAAATACCCGTGGCATTTCCGGAATGGATATCTCAGAAATTGAAAGATAGAGATTTAGCAGAGTAAAACCTCCCATACCAAACAACACATTGTAGGTAAAAATGCCTCTTTCACTTATACCAAGCGCAGTGAAGGTGTTTGCTGCCAACGAGAAGGTCCAGATTACCAGCAAAAAAGGGACACTCAGGAAGGGCAAACCATATTTGCCAATTATTCCCTGCAAGGCAACCGAAATAAAAAGTGCGAAGATTGCTGAGAGCATAATTATAAACACCAATTGCCACGACATTGCAAAATAGACTCCCAGCCCCAACCCCACCAGCAAGCTATTAAAACCATAAAGCCCTTTGGCAATTGTTTCTCTGTTGAAATTCATAATTAACGCTACCGCCGAAGTTGTTAAAACTGCCATCAGACCAGCAGCCCCTGCCCAGGGGTCGAAGAATGTGACCAATAGCAATAACAAGGCAAATCCGCGGTGGTCAGAAAAAAACACCTGAGAATAGCTGTTCAGAACACTGGATAAAAAATGATCTGAGAAAGACCTTGAAAAGGAAAGCTTCATTGTTCCTGTTTATTTAGCACCCGGAGGTTGATTGGCCCAAATTCGCACTGATCTGTTGTTATGACAACTGTTGCATGCTCCATTGGCAACGGGCTGTGCCATAAAAACCTGATTATCTCCACCTTTGGCTGAAACATACAAACCCTGAAAGTTTAGAGGTTCGGTGGTATAAAAATTTCCTTTCTTATCCACTTCCAGTGTGTACCGCAACAAACCAGCACCATTGGGCTCTGAATAAAAATTAATTACCGACCCGGCATAGGGTGTTTCGCGGTCGGACTTATAAACCGACCCCGCTATAGTGAACCAACCCTTGCCAGATGCTCCTGCTTTATGACAAACCATGCAGTTTTCGCCGGTTTTATGGCTATTATCGCTGTTAAAGCGGCTGATCAGGGTTTTATTCTCATCGTCGGTTTCGCAACCAGCAAACAGAAAAACACCTGCCAGTAAGGAAATAATTACTTTTTTACCTCTTGTTTTCATACGAAAAATGTTTTTAAAGTACAGTTTAAAAGGCTGATTCCATCATTACTGGGTCACTACATATATTCTTTATTCAATGGTATTGAAGCCTTTTTAGCAAACATGTTCATTTCATCTTAACTCCAATTATTTTTTTCTGATTGCTTCCCGGAAACATCCATTACGGTTGCTTACAAAAAGGGTATTAACCGTGCTCATGGGCTACAATTTACCCTGGACAAGATGTTGCGGAACACTATCCAGGGAATTCATGGTTTCGTGGTTTTCATTTTCACGTATTACATGAGCCTGGCCATTCAGATCGATCATCACTACTTTGGGCCGATAAGTTATAAACTGTAACCATTGGGTCATATTGTAAGCTCCGATACGCGGAATTACAACGTGATCGCCTTTTTCGAGCAATGGGAACTGAACCGCCCCTCTTATAACATCGATATTCATGCAAAGCGGCCCGTATATGGTAGTATCTTCAGCATCGGGCTCCACGGTTTGTGCGGGCACAATATTATGCTCGTACCAGAATGAAGTAAAAAGGTTATTCACCCCAATATCAATAATGAGCGACCGGCGGCCATCGGCAAGCCTTTTATTGGCCAGCACAGTGCCTGCCAGGTAACCGGCATCATCAACAAGGGCACGGCCGGTTTCCAGAAACAGGGTCGGCATTACATCGTAGCGTATCTCAGAATTGGTGAGCGCCTGGGTAATTGCTTCGGCATAATCATCAAAACTGGGGCAGGTGTCAGAACCTGGCAGATAGGCGCCTTTCAAGGTATTTTTAGAAGCGAATCCACCCCCCATGTCTATGTATTTTACGGCATGGTTGTATTTCCTGTCGATACGGGCCGCCAAAACGGCCAATTTGGATGTAGCAACTGCATATGGGGCAGGACTCATAATGTAGGTTCCGATATGGGTATGAAGGCCCATGAGTTCGAGGTTTTTCTCAGGCATAATCTTGTTGATGACAGCCCATGCCTCACCGTTTTCGTAATTGAACCCGAAACGATCCCATTGGGGATATATACCTGTATCCATATTAACCCTGATGGCTACTTTTGCCTGGGTGTTTTTTTCATTGCCTATTTTGATAATATCGTACAATTCATCGAAATGATCGATATGGATAAGGGAGCCCAGCTCAATAGCACGCGCCAGGTCATCATTCGACTTGTCGGGTCCGTTGAAGATGATCTTATTGCCCGGAACCCCCACTGCAAGTGCCTTTTCATACTCAAACCCTGAAACTACCTCGGCCCACGACCCCTCCTGATGGTAAACGCTGCACACTGCATTGAGATAATTGGTTTTATAAGACCAGGCAAACTGAACCTTGGGATAACGGGTGCTGAAGGCGGCAAGGGCTGTTTGATAGGTATTTCTTAAAATTTTCTCAGAAATAACATACAATGGCGAACCGAATTTTGCAAGTAAATCACTTATTCTTACATTATCGATATGTGTAATGGGTATTACCTGCGACCTCATACCAAATTTATCAGGAACTCCGGCTTTTATTTTTGTAATTGATGGTTTTTCAAACTTTAGTTTTTCCATAACTCAGATATATTTTTTAAAAAGTGACTTCGGTTATAATTCTCCGGCAATCGATATCTGTTCAAAATCGTTCAGGTCGCCAATAATATCCCATGAATACCTTATGAACATTTTTCCCACATCGTATCGCTCCATGGGTTTAACATCGTGGCCCAGAGCGAGCATAGCCAATGCCTCAGGGATGTTTTGACCAGCTCCTACAGCAAGATAAACCCATGCTGGGATTCGTGGGTTGATCTCAATAAGGTAATACTCACCCTTATTGGTTTTTATCATTTCAAGTTCCATACCCCCGCGCCATTTGGTTTGACCAATAAGGCTGCGGGTAATTTCGAGAAGATTTTTGTCGCTAATGGTTATCCCACTCCAGGCCTTGCCTTTGTCGGTTATAAATTGTTTACGCATTGGTACTGCGGCAATGGTGTTTCCTTTACCATCGCCAAGGGCAATAACATTTACTTCTGTACCCTTAATAAATTCCTGAATAATAACCGGCAAACCCCACTTGGCCGAAATTCGGTTAAAATGTCCCAAAACCTGTTCGGAATTATAGGCAATGTAGGCATCATAAAACTTCCCCTTTACCAGAACAGGATATGTAAACTTATCGGCAATTTGCCCAATATGTGCAGGCGAGGTGAGTGTCATGCCCGCCGGTACCTTTACACCATACTTTTTACCGTAGTTTTCCAGTTCGGCTTTGTGGCGTTCTTCAAACTGTGCCAGCGTGGGCATAAAAGCCCGGATTTTGTTTTGCCTGAGTACCTCCTCCGATTTCATAAAGGTGTACAATTCGGCATCGAGATTGGGTATTACCAGGTCAAAAGGGGTTTTCTGATTGATTTCGAGCAATCTTTGCATAAATGCTTCGGCTCCAGCCGAAGGATATGGGAGCATATAGGTTTTATCCACAAGCCCTTTCATATAGATACCCGGTTCAAGGTTTTCGTAAACCAGTCCAATAATCTTAACATTTAGCTTCTCCGACTCTCGCAAACCCCTTATAACCGGCACTCCCGGCCCTGGATTGTCGGTATTGTTAAGCCCGGTTATGGCTATGGTGATGTTTGTTTTTTTATTCATGGCTATAATCTTCAATGAGTTCAAAACGTCGCAAAAGGTGAAAAAAATCATCGAGATAACGCGATAATTGTCCCTGATCAACATCGTACTTTGCAATGAGATTTGTTTCAAGGATGGCACGGGAGGGGTTTTCTGACAGCATTGCCACTATTTCGCGGCCTGTTTTATTCAGTGAATACGATTCACCTGTGTTGGGGTCGAAAAGGAAACCCGAACCGCTAACTGCTATGTTTTCTTTAAGTCGAATCATAAGTACAATTTTTAATATTTCAGCCAATTTTTACCTTTTTCCCTTTTGGGTTGTGGTGCAAAAAAGCATAAAGAAGACGCCACAAATATCTAAACAATCCCCAGTCCGGCTATTACAAAATTTTCAATTAGTTGTGTAAGATTTTATCGTAGGTTAGGCGATAGAACTTTAGCGAAATAATCGTTTGTAATTCAGGCAATAATGCTACTGGTTTCCAAAAGAAGGTAATTTAGGAAAATTGCTAAATTCAGAATTTGGGGTCATGATTAAGAGATTAAAAACCAGGGTACGCTTATATGCACAAACACTATATGCATGTTTGAACCTATATCAGGTCGATGGGTACCTTCGAACTGCCATCGCTTTTTTTATACTCCGATACGGTTAACCCTGTTATCTGCCTGAACTGGTTGGAAAGGTACTGCACACTTGAGTAATCCATCATGAATGCGATCTCGCTCAGCGAATATTCATCAGAATCGATAAGATGTTTAATGCGTTCAATTTTTTGCAGAATTATATACTTCTCGAGGGTAATCTGCTCATGATCAGAAAATAACCTGGAAAGATAGGGATAGCTTAACCCAAGTTTTTCGACCAGGTAATCAGACTTGCGAACAATTGAATCTACATTGTTCATTTCATGAATCAGCTCAACCACAGTCACTTTGATCTGCGAAATAAGCTGGTCGTTTCTGTTCTCAACCACTGCAAGCCCATAAGGATGAATAAGTTGATTAAATATTGAAAGTGAGAATTTCCCGTTTTCGAAGCTTAATTTAACTTTTCCAAGGGTGATTTCAATAATATCAACCCCATGCTGTTGGAGCAACTGCCTTACTAATACCAAGCTGCAACTGCACACCATATTACGGATATACCAGGTATGAATGTTTTCCTGTGGTATGTTTTCGTTTTCTTTTGGCCGGTGGTCTGCCATGACATGAGAGTTTGGGCTAAGGTATAAATTATTTGAGCAAAAGCTACATCCTTAGCCCTAGAGTTGTTTACAAGGCTCTGAATCTACATGTTTACGGGTTGGGGAAATCCGGTTATTTCCATTCAAACCCTTCAGAAAATACAATGATTATTTGCTTAAATGATTTGAATTATGGCAATAATACAAAACCATGATCTGCTAACACAATCTTTTATAAACTATAATGAATGATTTAAACTATGCTCCTTAGCCGATAGTAAGTTCTTAATAGAGAACTTTAATCCAAAAGACATTTTCATATTTTCGGTTGTTCCTGCATAAAGGTGACTACTTTTCAGCTAAAAGAGCTGCGATTTCGTTTCACAAATTATAATCGCCAATTCAAAATGTGCAATTTTCTAAATCAAAATGTTCCAAAAAATCTGCACACTATTGGGTTTTAAAGTTGCGTAGAAACGTTACTTGAACGTCGTTAAAATTGACTTCAAGGGGTGATTGCAGGTCTTTCTCCTGGTTCCAGGTCATTGTTTCCCCATCGTAATTAATCTCGCAACGTTCAATGTCTGTGCTTCTGATGCAGAGCATGTCAACAAGCTCATTGGCAACGATCATGTCGAGCAATGATAACTCACTTGCATTGGCATTGATTGCCTTCAGTATCTTCAGGCGGCTGGGTAGTGTTAACTTTAAATTCATTGAAATTTAGTTAAATTTTAATTCTCACAAAACCATTACTATCGCGATAAAGCGAGTTATTGATTGATGGCGCTGATGTAGGCAGCCCTGATAGTATTAAATTGCCGCTGGTTCTGGCTATCAACATGCCAATATCGGGATCCATTAGCATTATAAATTCGTTGTTTGGGGTTGAAAACTGCAATTTACCTTTGACGTGCAAATTGTATCCGGCCAGAGGCTCACTTCTGTAGTAGAAGTAAGAAAGGGCACCCCAATAGGAAAAGAAGCCATTGCGGCCTATAAACGTTTCGTTACGATACTGAGTGTAAAATACCCGGTGATCATCGTTTATATTGCCGCCCAGCCTGAATGTGCCTGGATATGGAATAAACACTGGCGACATCCATTCATAATCCCATACACCCGAATCATCGCGAATGGTGTACTCGTATAATATTTTATAGGTACCAGCTTCGACGGTGCTTCGAATAGTAACTGTCTGGTCGGGATCCGTAGAAGAGTATAGGTTGAAGTTGCCAAGGCTCTTTACTTTTACACCATCGGTGGTGGCAAGAAATGCTGTTCCTGATATGTTGGCATCAACTAAAAGATCAGGAATTATGCTTTTGGTGTACCGAATCCTCAAGTACAGGGTTACATTGGAATTCGGAACGGTAAAAGAATCGCTAAGGTTGGAGTAAGGGCCTCCTAAGATTATGCCTGTTCTGGTTACATCGAAAGCAGGAAAAAGACTTTCACTGGCAGGTGTATTGAGCTCTGCCAGGGTTGGCAGCTGATTAGCTGTAACCGTAATTCTGCGCTCACCATTGTACTTAAAGTAAATCTCCTGCTCGCTGCCTGACAATGTTAGCTCCTGAAGCCCAACAACGCGGCTTATTGAATTGGCATCGATAGTAAAAGAGCCAATGGTGCCCTGTATAAAGTTGAGATTGAGCCCCTGAATGTAATTGGCGTTGATGTAATTGGCGCGAATGGCATCAACATCGATCAGGCTTGTTTTTATGTAACCGCCTTGTATTAATGTTGCATCGAGCTGGGCAAGTCCAACCGGTTCAACCTCTTCAACTGTTATTGAATCGATATGGGTAAGGCCGGGCTGATCCTGATAATTAACTATTAGCAATGGCCTGAAAAACCGTGCATTTGTATGTAATAATGCCGGATTGGCCGGGTTGGTTGCCAAACCACCTGCAGGGGTGCCATTGCCCCTGAAATAACCGGTGTATTCAGTCCAAGAAGAACCCGGAACAGTGTCTGATGCTGCCACATAATGCTGCGATTCATGGTTATTGGCACCTACTACATTAACAAAGGCAGTATCGGTGGCATTCCTTCCGGCTACACCTACCCATATGGTACCTGTGCCCATTATGCGCCTTATTCTTGCTTTAACTCTGTAAAGCTTGGTAACGTCGAATGGTATCGATTTATTGGCAATTAACCATGACTGATCATTGCCGCTATTATTACCAACTTTCAGGTACTTGCCCGCAGTAATGGCATCAGCACTGCTGATAATGTTTAGTTCCCCTGAACCATTGTAATTAGTCCACGAATTAAGCGGGTTGCCGCTGCTGGAGGCAAACAAACCTGGGACCAGGATCTTTTTGCCTTTACAGCCGATGCACTTACATCGGCCATCGATGAAGCTTTCAGGGTAAACCAGCTTGCTTATAAAATCGGCTACGGTTACGAGCCCGACGCTTTGCATGTGGCCTATGATCTTAACCTGTTCAGGTTCTCTGCCGCCAAAAGCATTGCACAGATCTATGAGCTAAACCAGGCTTTCGCTAAAGCCAAGAGCCTGCACGAATTCCGGGAGAGTGCAAAGCTCATTACTGGTAACTTCAACGGAGCATGGTTGCAAAGCGAGTATCAAACGGCCAATGCCGTGGCTACCAACGCAGCCACTTACCACAGGCTTATTGCCCAGGCCGAAATATTCCCGTACTGGCAGTATGTAACGGTTAATGATGGCAATGTGCGCGAATCGCACGAGAAGCTCCACAACCTTATATTGCCATACAACGATCCGCAGTGGGCTAAAATATACCCTCCCAATGGCTGGCGCTGCCGCTGCAGGGTGGTGCCAAAGCTGGCGCACGAAAAACCATCTGACCAGCAAATGAAGCTCGATCACAAAAAGGTGGCTGAGTTTATGAAGACCAAAGAGTGGAACAGGGCTCGCAAAGATGGCTTTGGCATTAACAGGGCCATCAAAGGCGAAGTGTTTACCGAAAACCAGATGTACATCAAAAAATTTACCGAGAAACACCTGAAAGATGTAAACGCCGAAACCCTGAACCTGCCCACCCCACAGCAGCAACGCGCCAAAGCCGACGCCGAGCTGCAACGCTACCAGGGAACCGCTGCACAATGGGCGGGGGCTAATAAGAAAGATGGTGAGATTGCTGTGGCCGATTTTAAAGGCAGATCTTTGAAAATGGCTGAAAAGGATTTCAATGACCATACAAAAGGAAACAAGGCAGAAAGGGTGCAGTACCTGGAAGCTGCAAAGGAAACACTGGCAAAGCCATCTGAAGTGTGGGTAAATGCACACGACACCAGGAACGATTTCCGAAATGTGGTTTTCATAAGGTATTTTAAGGATGAAACAATGGTAGTACTTGGCAAGATCGACAATAAGGGCAGTTACAAAATGGCTACCTGGTTTCCGCTGTATGAAGAGAAAGGGGAGATCGTAAAAAAGTACCGCTCTGGCATGCTGATACTAAAAAACTAAAGCCTTACAATGTGCATTGCAAGGCTTTAGCGCGGGATCTGCACCTGTCAAACGCTGCTTTGCACTTCTGGCCGCCCCCGTTATCCCGGCAGGGTAGCCTCCAGATTACCGCCTGGCAGGCACTTCATTACAAAAGTAAACAATATTATGACAACATTTAACGACCTAAACCGATTTTTCGAAACCCTTCGCACCGACTACCTGTACGAGCGCGTGCCAAACATTGTGGCCGAAGTGGCTACAGACTTCTTTAAGCAGCGGTTCACCGAAAAGGAGTGGGAAGGAACCACCTGGAAACCCACCAGTTTTCCGGCTGGTTCCGGCTCGCTTATGCTACGCTCCGGGGCACTGGTAAACTCCATACGCCCATCGGTGGTAGGTGCGGGAAGGGTGGTTATATCGGCAGGCGAAAGCAAGGTGCCCTATGCACAAATCCACAACGAAGGAGGCCAGATTACCGTTACCCCTAAAATGAAAAAGTTTGCATGGGCAAAGCATTACCAGGCAGGCGGCTCGCCCAAGGGTCAGGATCCTACCCCGCAGGCAAAGTTTTACAAGGCCATGGCACTCAAAAAACCCGGCAGCACCATCAACATACCACAGCGCCGGTTTATGGGCTACTCGCCCCGGCTCAACGAGCAAATTTTAGCATCATTAAAAGCAAATTATAATCACTTTATAAACCGATAAAAATGGAAAAGATATTCCTGGAAATTAGCGACCGCCTTCAGGCGCAAGTGGGCGAACTGCGAATGATAGATTTTAATTACGGCCAGCTCGATGTGCTCGACCAGGACTTGATCCCTGCCGTGCTTATGCCCTGCGCCCTTATCGATATTAACTACTCACGTGCCGAAGACATTGGCAACGACGAGCAGCAGGTAGAAGCACGCATAACCATTCGCCTGGCATTTCGCATGCCATTCCATACCGATAACCTAAGCACGGCGCAAAGGCGCAACAAGGCGCTCAACCTTATGAAGGTAATACGCAAGGTGTATAAAGCTTTACAGGGGTGGGGAACCGACGATTTTTCAACCCTTAGCCGCACCCGTCAGAGTGCCAGCAACAGGTATCCGGGGGTTAAGGTGGTTGACCTGGAATTTGCAACCACCTTTATCGATCTTTAAAAGCACCAGTATGGGTAGCGTTTGCGCAGCTCTGAAGCGCGGGGGGTGTTTTTAAACAGCTCGTCGAGCACTTCCTGGTTGGCACGCAGACTGGTGATAATTGCCTTTTCACTCAGGTCGAACTCGTCCTGCAGGTTTTCCATTATATCGGTGTAGGTTTTGCCCAGTATGTGGGCATGGAAATAGAAGCGTGTGGCCAGCTTCTCATCGCGCCTGCGCAAAAGGTGTGCGCTGCGCCCCTTGCGGGTGCACCGGCGCACCTGCTGTGCCGATCGGGTGTATTCCTTCAATACATTCATGCAGTCAGGTTATATCGTGAAAGATCGAATCAATGTCCTTAAGGCTAAGCACCCGTTTGCGCTTCAGCATCCCTTTCATGGCGCCCAAGGTCTTAAATGTTGATGTATTGTATAATATCGTTTTTATTTTATTAGTCTCTTATTAGTCTCTTATTAGTCT
>JBBISA010000007.1:0-11124 GCA_037441525.1 Bacteroidota bacterium | reverse complement strand
TATTGTATAATATCGTTTTTATTTTATTAGTCTCTTATTAGTCTCTTATTAGTCTTATTGCAGTCCCAATTCCAGGATGGGCGTTAAATGAAGTTTCACTGTTCGTTGGTGAAATTAATAATCGCATTGGAGATTGATTCAACAAGGTAGAAGACCACATAATTGTTTGGGTTGAAAAACCTCCGTTGATTTGCCTGTGCCCCGTTGATGTTAATTTTAATTTACTGTTAAAAGCCCCCTCGATATTATTGGTCATCCAGGTTACTCGTTCGGCTTCCCATTCTGCTATTGTAGGCAGCCTGAATATAGGCGGTGCGATATTGTTTAGACAGTTAATGCCCTGCCAAAGGTCTAAATTTGGGGGATTTCTCCAATTCTCGAAGCCAACTATAAAGTTACTATGGCCTGGATCGTCTGTTGCAGACTGGGCATTGCGCATGCCACTTGTCCTAAATTGATGCCCATCACTACCTCTGCCCCATTGGTATAGAAATCCATATGCCCGCGCATCATTTGATGCTTGTGCAACCCTTTCAGCACCCAAGTTTCGATCTAACCAAACTCTGCCTGTATTGGATGTAACGAGTCCATATTCTGCGCCGTTAAACACAAACACACCCTCTCTATATGCAAATGAAATGTCGTTATTATACGCACAGTAAGCACCTGTTGATATAGAAGACCATTGCAGCCCGGATTGGACATAAGGTATGCTCGTACCATCATTATATTTGGTTTCACAAAGATTTTGAACAGTCCATATTTGTGTGCCTATTCTTACACAATCATATAAAAAATTGTTATTGCCTTTATAATAATTGGGTATTATTTGGTTTTCAGGTATAAGCATCTCGTTTTGTAATGCTTTTTTAACCAATCTTATTCCACAACCTCTTCTGTACATAACTTCACCTGTTCTTGTAATCCCTTCATGCGATCTATATTCAATATAAGCACCACTTTTAGAGTGCAGGTTGGCTGTAGAATGTAGCTGCGAAAAAACGCCATCCTGATTCCTGAAACCATTTGGAAGCACCCCGAAATTAACTGTATCTCTTCCGTAATGAGTGGCATTTGAGTTCCATCGTGGAAAGGTATCAGTATTCCACTCGCCACCAATTGGAGTATTAATTTGCCTTTTACTTTTTCGATGATTACCGGTTCCGAAATTATTGGGCGCAACGTTGTAATGATCATTAACATGCTTCTCTAAAATATTCCAATCATCTACCAGAGGATGCTGCAACGACGTTGTACCATTTGCAACGGCAAATCCACTATAAGCATTTACAATTCTGTCATCTGAAGCAGCGTACCAATTATACAGAAAACCATATACATATTGCGGTTTAATTCCACTTGCGGCAGCCCTTTGATTTAATAAAGCTGGCAGTATTACATTTATCATACAACAAAATAATTGGTAGTTGATGTTCTCATAATCATAACAAGTGACCTTTCAGTAAGATTATGACTATTAATTGTTTCACCTTGCCCGACAAAAAAAGTAGGAGTCCCTGCACCTACAATTCTTAGATATACCCATCCGCCAATTTGTAATTGCGTGCCTACGCTGATTTGAACATTCAGCACAGCGTTAAAGGTTAGTTGCTTGTACTGGTCATCAGCAGTAAGAGTTGTTGTGCCTGTTATTTCTCTGCCAAATTTGACAGGATTCACTTCATTTAATACTAAAGTTGTTGAGTAATATTTATTTTGACTGCCTTCTTGAAGGTTATCGGTGTTTTTTAGTGCAAAATCAATATTAAAATTATCGGTTGTGTAACCGCCCCCAGGGTTGCCGGGCACGGTCATGTAGGTGGGGCTTACTTCTACAACGCTGGTTTCTTCTATGGTAATGTTTACCTGGTGCACCTCCTGCTGTATCAAGTTTTCGTGGGCTTCGCCCTCTATGTTTACCCGCCGGTGCGCGGCGCCTGTATCGATGGGGCTCATTGTGCGGCGGGGTTGGTTATGTTTTGACGCACGGTTATGGCGCCTTCTACCTAGAAATCTGTAATACCACCGGCATCAACCATTACAATATCGCGGTGGTAGGTGCCGGGTGCCCAGTCTTTGGTTTCGGCGGCAGGCACTGTCATGCTCAGCCGGTTGCCTGTTACCGTTATGCCGCTGCCCAGACTAAGTGATTTTAGCAGGGTTCCTTCCTGGCTGGCCTTATCGCGTATATCCATGCGTATGGCCGTGAAGGCACTCAGGTTAAGGGGTTCGCCATTGTTGCTGAAAATAAGCGTTTCTTTGTAGGTGGCACCACGTGTAATGGTGTAGGGGTTTAACTTTGCGGGCTTCATAGTGTGGCAGTTAGGGGGTGAGCTGCCAACAAAATTAGTGTTTCAAAATTTTGTTAAGACCCTCACTTTTCAACAAAAACAAACCCGGCACGGTGGCCGGGCGGGCACTTTCAGCCGTACGCCTACCCTTTGTCTTTGTTTCAATACTACAGCCCGTTTAACGAAACGGGACCTTTTGGATAATCCAATCGTTGTGGATAATCGGGAAAGGCTTCGACTTTAACGAATGATAAGGCAAAGTATCAAATCCTTTAGACACACACAATTTTTTAAAATTGCCCCAAACTTCTAAAGTAGGGGCAATTACTACTATTACATTTTGGCGATTCATTACTTTACTTCTTCTTCGTAAACAGTTTCACCATCTTGGTTGCATACTACTGATACAGTGCCCTACACCACCCTATCCACAGCCTCGGTGATCTTGTGTATTATGGTGCGCTCGTAAAGGTCGGCGTGTGCAAAATTGCACCACAGGGCATGGGTAAGCTGGTTGGCATCCTGTGCATTGAGGGTAAAGTTGTACTCGCGTTTGCGGTTCAAGAGCTTTCGGGTGTATTCCATGCGCTTTTTAATGGCCCATTCCATTAGGGCGCGATACTCTAAACCCGGCTCATGCTCTATGCGGCCAAGCATTTCGTTAATACTTTTGAGCTCCTGCCAGCTCAGCTTTATTTTGCAGCGAAAAGGCACGTAGATCAGTTGTTCCATAGCTGCGAGTTTAGGTAGGTTTCGGCGTATTTCTTTGCCACGCCTGCGGGTATGTTGCTAAAGTAGCGGGGTATGTAGTTATAGGCTTTTATCTGCTCGGCTTTGGACAGGCGCTCCCAGGCTGCCTGGGTTTTCTTTTTGCTGCTCACGGCCTTGTGGTCGTAACGGTTCCAGAAGTCGTCAAAACTCACGTGCTGGGTTACCCGTGTAAGGTGCATGGTTTTGCTCATGTTTCTTATTTGCTCAATGTGCGTTTCCTTCACGGGCATATTGGCAAGGATCCACCGGCTTTGTTCTTCGGTGAGTTGTGCCCGGCTTTGGAAATAGACCAGGAAGCCATCAGCCCCAAAGCGAAACTCTATTTCACCTTCAATCATTTTGCTGGTAAGCAGGTATATATTCATGGCATCAGTTGTTTTGCATAAGGTGTTCTACTTTCTCTTTTTCGATGGCTTTTTTGCGCTCAATGCCGCGAAGCTTTTTGTTGAGTTCGCGCAGCTCGTCGGGCTTTAGTTCATATAGCATCTTACCAGCCACGCGGGGGTTTAGCATAAACCTGTTTACCGCGTCCCAGTCGCCGTTGTTGCGGTATATGCCCATGCGTTGCAGTATGGTAAGGGCAACAGATCGCAGCCCGCGCAGCTCTGCATCGTTCTGGTGGTGCTGCTTCTGTTCCTGCTCGCGCAGGCGGGTTATTATTTGGTCGAGCTCAAACTCTTCGAGCTCGCTGGTGCTTTCAACGCCATAGGCGGAAAGCATATCGAGCTTGTAACTCATATACCCCATGCGTGCCAGCATGGCGTGAAAGGTTTTTATTTTGCGTTTTTTTGAGTCTTCCATGACTTTGGTGTTTAGATTAAACCAAACTGTTTCTTAATCTTCATTATGTGGTTTTCAATCATGCTGTTCTATTAGTTTGCGAAACTTGCGTATCCTGTCCTGGTTCTTAATCACCCATAGTATCTCCTGGTGCTTTACACTGCCAGGCTCTATGTCGCGTATGCTGCTGGCAAGGGCTACCAGGTAGCCCTTTTGCCTGCCGTACTCTTCACTGGCCAGTTTCTCTTCTATGGCGGTTATTATGGTTCCCATGGCGCTTACATTAAAATAATTACTACTACTACTGCCAGGGTAATTAACGCCAGCCAGAACGACACAGCACACCCCCTTGCATCGGGGAATTCATCATTTATAAATTGGCTCGGTTCGTTCATGACTTAGGCCTCCGTAATGCTTATGGGTAGTGCAACCCATTCATTTTTCAAATCGTTGCGGTACCATGCCTGTATGTAGTTTTTGCTGCGCTGTGGCCGGTGGGCATCGCGTATTATCTTTACGCCTTCCATGAAATCTTCGTGCCCGCTCTCGTCGGCCATCTTGCTCAACTGCACCACGCGGCTGGCGTGCAATTTACCTTCTTTGTTGCGACTAAGCAGTTGCAATACGGCCTTTACCAGTTGCTTGCTCTCCTCATCTTTGCCCAGGCTGCCTATATATTGCTTCACCTTTTCTATGCCAACATTCACTGTGTCGTCGTAATCGTCGGTTACATGGTGCCCAAGCTTTATGCGCAGCTGGCCGTCGCTGGTGGTAAAAGTGTGGCTGTACTGGTCGCTCACCTTATCGCCATATACATCGGCCTTCATCTCCATAATGTCGGCAAACTGGTCGTAGGTAAATTCCTTGGCAAGCCGTATCTGGCCGCTCAGTTGTCGCAGGAAGTCAAAAACGTTTACAATTGTTTCGTCCACGATCTTTTTGTAGGTTTCGCGGTCTTCCTTAATTTTCAGCTGGCGTGCCGCTTCTTCGGCTTCCAGTTGTTTAATCAGCTCCACTTTCTGCTCGGCTGATAGTTGGGTTAAATCGATACTCATTTTAATTGCATTTAAAGGGTTTATAATTCACTTTTAACTCTCATTTTACTACTTCTTCTACCACACCCCATGGGTTTCCGCTTTTGGCAAGTTCAAGCTTTCTGAGCGATTGCCGCCGTTTCACCATAAGCGCATGCCGCTCGATGAACAACTGTTGAAATTTGGCATTGCTAAGCTTCTCATTCAGCAGGCGGTTGTCTATGGCATCAATGTCGTTGTCTGTTTTAAGCAGCACCTTTTCAAGCTCCCTTATTACCGGTTTGTTGTTGCGTAGGTCCATGGCTGGGGGTTTTTCGGTTACTCAAAACAGATGTTACATACAGAAGCAATAGCACTGGCACGCCAACAATAAGCAGGTGTAGTTCCAGGGGTTCAATTTCAAAGCATAGCATCAACAGCGCTGCGAAAAAGGGCAATGCTGGAGCGTAATTCTTTAGTCGTTTCATAGGGCTTCAGGGTTTTAAACAGTTCGGTTACTTTTTTTCTGTATGCTGGTTCGGCCTGGCACAGGTACAGGCAGCGGGTTACACTGTTGTGGGCGCTTGCATGGTGCCTGTTTATGGCTACCCCTGCGCGGGTAGGTCTGTGTCCAAAGTATAAGGCTGCAAGCCAGTAGGCATGGCGCCCATCGGCTATCTCGGGCAGGCGGCTTTCATCTTCAAGGCTCCCGGCGCCAAGGCTGAATATCTCAATAGTTACTTCTTTTATCATGTCCAGGGTTATCATGGTCGAATGGGTTTTGGTTATGTGATTTGGGTTGACTGTCGCCCCAGTAGCGTGCTGCTCCTTCGGGCCATATATCGTAGTGGCTGGTGCCACCGTAGCGGCTCATGGCAAAGGCACGGTAGCCCTCAACGCGTATCTTCACAAAGGCGTCGAAGCGTACCTTGTTGGCGGTGCGCCCTTCGGGCAGCCTGCCGGTGGCATGGCTTATAAGTATTAGCTGGCGACCCCGGTTAAACAACTCCCTGAAGGCTTTATATTCAAAATAGTTCATGTCGGTGTATTGCAGCGAATCAACAATCCACACCTTTGGGGCTTTGGGGGCTTTTATGCGTGCAACCATGTCGCTAATGGGTTCCTGATCGAAAAGTACAATGCGGCGCTTTACTTCGCTCATGCCGCACTCGTGGAAGGCAATGCGCAGCGATTCGCTAAGGCCCTCTTCAAGGCTGTTGTAACCTATGCGTACCCACTGCGAAAGGTATTTGGCAAGCTGCAGCGAGAAGCGGGTTTTACCGCTTCCGCTATCACCCCATATTAGCCAGGTACCTTTTAGCTCGGGGTACCCCATAAGGTCGTACCACTGGCCCTCGAAGGGTAGCAACCGGGGCGAAAAATTCTCCAGGTCGCTTATGCTTATGGCTCTTTTTAGCTGGCTCATGCTGCAGTGGCTTTAATGATTTTAGAAAGCTCAACGGGGATCCTGCGAAGCGAGCCGCCGGTATTGTTGTAGATCTTCTTTACATCAGCAGCGGGGTAGTTGGCAAGGGCAATAAGTGCCACCTGGGCACGGGCAAAATCTTCCCAGGCATCCTTACCATCTGGGGTGATCTTCAGGAAGCGCTTACCGAAGCGGCTGAATAACTCCTCGTAGCCTACGCGCTTGCGGCCTATGTTGCCTTCAATCTTGGCTTTAAGGCCATCGGCACCCATCATGTACCACCCACAGGCAAGCTCGGTGGCATTCCACAGGGCTTTCAGTTCAAGAAAAGCAGGATAATCAAGGTCTCCGGCCTCGTCAAGTATCACAAGGGGGTTTTTTATTGTGCGCAGATAGAATACCAGATCCTGGTACACATCGGCATAGCGGCCAGTATGGTATATACCATACTCACGGGCAATTTGTCTTATAAGTTTCTGTTTGCTCTTTACCTGGCTGCAATCAATGTACACTGCATTTTTATTGTCGCGCACATAACACCGGGCGGTGAATGTTTTGCCCACATCGGCACGGTCGCACAGCAGGCCGCTCTGGCTGTTTTCCTGGCACTCTTTCAGCTGGTTATAAATATAAGTGAAAACGGGGGTTTTGGCTGTTTTCCACTCGGGGCGGCTGCCCAGTTGTACATCGAGCCTCCGGGCTATGCTTATCCAGTTGGCATCACTTAGCACTTTGTCAATCTTTCCTTTACGTATTGTGCTCAATTGCGCAGCGTTTATTCCAAGTGCAATAGCAAACTTCGAATCGCTGGCATACTTGCTGCGGATTGCATTAATGGCCGCAACGATCTCTTTTTTCATTTCATCTGTAATCATAATTAAAAGGGGTTTAAAGGGTTTATAAATAACTGTGATCTCTATCGGTCTCTGAGGGCTTTTTGTACCCAGTACTCGGGGTCGTAATTGGCCAGCGGATCTGGTTCCGGTTCCGGGTCCTTGTGCGGGCTCGTGTCAACGATCTCTGGTTTCATATCCTGGTGGTAATTGGTATCGGCGGGCAGCACCGTTACTTTGCGGTATTTCTTCACTTTGTCGTCCTTCAGTTCCTTGTGGAAAGTGGCCTGCCTTTTCGCCTGGCGTGTGCGGATCTCCTCGTCTTTTTCGGTGCGCTCTATCTTGGCTTCGTTGTATCTCTCTTCTTTGGTGGCCATGCCTATGTATTTGTCATCCTGGTACAGGTATATTTCATCTATTCTGCCATCAGCATCGTGCAGCCAGCGGGCTTCTACATCGTAGTTGTTGGGTTTCAGCCTCTTTATTACTGCGTAGCTCTCAATGGCATAGGTTGCATACTGTACTTTCAGGAAGGTATTGTTTGTTATACTCGTGCGGGTGGGCCTGCCCAGGTAGCGTATAAGCAGGTGTGGCTGGGCGGGGGCCAGTTGGGGGTTTTGGTTTTCGGCCAGTACCTGCCAGCGGGTTTTACCAGGGAAACGATCCTGATCGGGGTGCAGGGCATTATTGTGCCGGTTTATGCTCTCAATATCGTCGGCAATAAGCTGGGCATAGGGCAAACGCTCTTCTTTGTAATCAGGATCCTTGTTGGCCGATTTGGTTTTAAATGCTCCCTTGCCATACCAGCGACCTACGCCCACCTGGTGCCGTTTCTCATCCTCATACTTCTTTGCACGCACACCCTGCTCAGCACGTTTGCCACGGCTAAGGCCGGGGGTGCAAAAAGTATTATAGGCAAACATCAGTTCCAGGTCTCCGGCTATACTGCTCATAAGGTGGTGCTCCACTTCCACCTCACCGGGCCACACCATATTATGCCGGTTTAGGGTGGTGTACATATTGCGGAAACACTCCCACACATCTTCCACCGTCAATGCCCCCCGCTTGTGGGTGTATCCTACCCATGCGCCGCTCAGTACATCCATGGCAAAGTACACGTTTACCATGTCGCCCTCGGCAGTGCGGCGGGGCAGGGTGCGGTCATCCATCGAAATTTTTGAAAGGGTATAATCGGGGCGGCGTCTTTGGTTGTAGGGGCTGTTTTGGGTTATGAAGTCAATGCGGTTCTTTCTTATGCTCTCTACCAGGGCTTTGTTTTTGTAGAAGTAATGGCGCACGGTTGAGCGTTCAAGGTGAATGGGGTAGCCCGTGGCATCGTAGTAATCGGTTGGGTTTAGCACTTGGCCGGTCTCCTGGTCAACTATATCCTTTTTGCCTTCCACAAAGGCGTTGTAATCTTCCCAAACCCACTCACCAAAGGGCAGGTTGCTCATGCAATACACCAATATAAGCAGGCTCTCAATGCCATCGGTTACCTTGCGGCGGTTCTGGTTGCCGTCGTACTTCTTTATAAGGCACTCGGGGCCCCTTTCCTGGTACTCCTTTATCTTCTCTTTTACACGCTTGCTGGCCGGTAGGTCGAAGGGCCATTTTTGCCGGTCAATTGCCTGGGCGCTATTTATTATGTTTTCCAGATCGGCGGTGGTAATGCGTTTGCCCACCCGTGCCCGGTATGCTTCGCGGTCCTTATATATTTTTATGATGGCATTGAGCACGCAGGCGGTGGCATAGTAGGTTTTTATCTTTTCGGGCTCAAGGGGCAGCCCGTCGGCCTTGCGGTAAAGTGTGAAAAATTGGTACGCCTTGGTGTCGTGTTCCATTGCCTGCTCTACTTCGTTGCCCTGGGGTGTGGTGTCATCGCCCACCAGCCTGCTTAGTACCGCCCTGCGCTCGGGCCGTATGCTGTCCCATATGATCTCTACCGGTTTGTTGCGGCACCCATGCCCCAGCGTTTTAAGGTGCCCACGCTTTCTGTCACTTTTATACAATTCGTACGACAGTCCGGCGTCTAACCACTCATCAAGTGTTATGGTGCGCAAGGGGTGGGCCATGGGTTAATTGTTGTGTTTCTATTTGGTTTGCTTGTGGCTCCCGCCGGGGGCTCGAACCCCGTGTGCCTGCCAGCCGGGAAATAATAGCTACATTTGCAATGCTTAAATCTTAAATGTGAACTATTATGGAAAAAGAACTTTTGAAAAAATTGGATGAAGTGTTGAAAAATCAGGTGGCTATTTATCGAAAACTTGACATTCTTGAATCGAAGCTTCTGAACAAAACCACCAAAATGGGTTACGACTTTGATGCTGCTTTAAAAGACCTTAAAAAGGACACAGCGGGTTAGAAGTCGGTGTAAAAAGAATAGGGCTCTCCGGTATTTTTGGGGGGCTCTATTCTTTTCAGGTAAAAAAGAATTCCGAAAAAACGGTATTCCATTCTTGATCCATGCACGCGGCCATCGGAATCATACTCGGGTTTTGTTACTCTTGTTATCATATAGTATTGGGTTTAAAATGGTTATTACTCTTTGCTCCTGCCGGGGGCTCGAACCCCGTGTGCCTGCCTGCCAGGAAATCCAGGTACCGGCTCTGGTACCGCATCTACGCGTCTGTATTGAAGGTCTCCTTAATGGGTATCGCACTTTGTAGCTTTCCTACCGGGCCGCTGAAGCCTTACCCGGTCTCGGGAGTATGTGAGAGGTACGCACACCATACGCCGCAACCCTAACCACCCATTAAGGGGGCTAACCTTCTCTCTGGGGTTGGGTTAATTTTTGGGGTTCAAACTGTTGCTGATATTCCTGACATAGGCTCCTGATCTTCCTTAATTGTTCCCTGCGGTTCTTCAAATCTGCGTCCTGGGTTTCATTAGTACTTTGGCGGGTAAGTTCATAATTGATCCATTCAATCTCATGGTCAATGCTAAAAATGGTTTCTGTAAACATGGCGGGGTTTTTTAAGGGGGTTTATAACTTCTTTGTACTCTCTTTAATCAATGCCTCACGGGCAGTTATTACCCTGGCCATGGCCTGGGCCACAGAGGCATGTCGTTTGGCATTGAGCCGCTTTAAGGTGCGGCGCACGTTTTCTTTTCCCAGTCCAAGCATTTTGGCAACCACATCGTAGTCGCCTACCCTTTTTTTTGCGTTTATTTCTTTCAGGTCCATTTTTTTAATTTACTTTTGGTTAAATGTTCGGACAAATATACAACCTTTTGGTAATTAAACAAACTATTGGTTGTTTTTATGGAAAAAAAATTACATATTGGTAGTAGGATCGATGAGCTGATTCAAAAGTTAGGGTATAACAAAAGTTCCTTTAGCACTGCTATTGGCCTGACTAACAATGTGACTATCGGCAGAATTGTACATGGAGAAAGAGAACCGAGCTTTGAAATATTGCAACGCATAACACAAACTTTCGGTAATATTAATACCGATTGGTTGTTAAAGGGTGAAGGTGAAATGTTGAAAGGGGATCCCCTGCCCATATCCGCCGAACCACCGCCCATTTACCAATCAAAGCCCGCCTGCTGTTTGTGCCAGGAAAAGGAAAAGGTAATACAGGCCCAGCAGCAGCATATAGATACACTGCAACGCGAGCTGCACCACTGCAAAGCACTTTACGACGAAGAAAGAGAAAAAAGCCATCACAATAATGATGGCCAAAAAAGAAAGGTTGGGTAGTATTTATTAGTATATAGATCTCCTGCCCGGTGCCGCCCTGGTACCGGTTTTTTTGCTCAAAATATTCCGCTGTTTTTTGCCGCGCACGCACCCGGGGCGCGGCTTGCTGGTTTTTATATGGCTATCATACTGTTTTAGTGTGTTTTACATTGTTTTATATGGTGTTTTATTGTCAAATATTGCCAGGAATAAGGGTACCTGTAACCGCAAAAATCCCCCGATAACCCGTTTTTTTTGGCTGTATGCCTGTTTTTCACCCCCCCTTTCAAATGTTAAAATTGCCCCCCCAATTGCCCCCCCAATTGTT
>JBBISA010000006.1:0-103621 GCA_037441525.1 Bacteroidota bacterium | reverse complement strand
ACATCAGGGGGGTCAATATGACCGGATTAGGGGGTCAGTATCACCGGAATAACCATACTGGGCTCAAACCGCGCTATGTGATGGAAATATCGCCGGTTTTGGCCATAAGTGCAGGCCTGGGAGCTGTGGGTATTGCTTTTCAGCTCGAGTAATCAGATTTCAACACATTGCCTTAAAAAAAAATACGGGTTGCCCTATAAACATAAGGCAACCCGTTTGGTTTACAATCAATTACTAACCAGTTAGTAGTTTTCCTTCCACTCTTCAAAATAGGCTTGTGCATGTCGGCAGGCGGGGCAATTCTTCAGGGCCTTCTCTCCTTCATAAATATAACCGCACTTGCGACAATACCATTTTGTTTTGGCCGGACGTTCGAATACCGAACCATCTTCTACCCTTTTCATTAGTTTCAGATACCTTTCTTCGTGGTTCTTTTCGGCTTCGGCTACCAGTTTAAAGGTCGTGGCAATTCTTTTAAAACCTTCTTCTTCGGCAATACGGGCAAACTCAGGATAGAGGATTTCCCATTCTTCATTCTCGCCTGCAGCGGCCTTTTTCAGATTTACTGCGGTGGTGTCCAATAATCCGGCCGGGTATGTGGCTGTAATTTCAACCATTCCACCTTCCAGATACTCATAAAATGTCTTGGCATGCATTTTTTCCTGGTCGGCAGTTTCGAGAAAATAACCCGCAATTTGCTCATACCCCTCTTGCTTGGCAATTTTCGCATACATTTCATAGCGGCGTGCAGCCTGCGATTCGCCTGCGAATGCCTTCAAAAGATTCTGTTCTGTTCTTGTTCCTTTAATGCTTTTTTCCATAATCAATTACTGTATTTAGAGTTGTGTAATAAGATGCTTTCTATCCCGGTTTGGGGATTCAAAAATACAGTTTTTTTATTGGGTAATGAAGAATCGAAACGCATAAATAGCTCAATCAGCGCAATTTAGAATCAGTTCAAATAAAAATCGGGAAGGTGTTCTCAGAAGGGAAAACGGACAGCTTCAACAGTCTATCGTACAATGGTTTGCGAACGGTCGGGGCCGGTAGAAACAATATAAACGGGCACATCAACATACTCTTCAACCATTTCAACGTATTTTCTTAAGGCTATCGGAAGATTTTCATAGGTCGAAAAAGTGCGAAGATCAGTTTTCCAACCATCAAGGGTTTTGTATACCGGAGTAAGATGGCTGGTATCGTAATCGAAAGGCAGGTAATCTATTTCCTGACCATGGTATTTGTATCCTACGCATACTTCAATTTTATCGAATATGCTGAGCACATCGGCCTTTGTCATTATAAGTTTGGTAACGCCATTGAGCATTATGGTATATTTAAGTGCAGGCAGGTCGAGCCATCCGCACCGACGTGCCCTGCCGGTGGTAGAACCGAACTCATTTCCTTCAATCCTCATATTCTCTCCGATCTTATCAATCAGTTCTGTGGGAAAAGGACCACTGCCCACCCGGGTGCAATATGCTTTGAAAATACCGTAAACCTGGCCGGTTGAGGAAGGGGCAATACCCAGTCCGGTGCATGCTCCGGCGGCAATGGTATTTGATGATGTAACAAATGGGTACGAACCAAAATCGATATCGAGGAGTGAGCCTTGAGCCCCCTCAGCAAGAATGGTTGTACCTTTGCCGATCTGCTGGTTTACGTAAAATTCTGAATCGACAAGTGGCAATTTCTGAATAATTTCCAACCCTTCAAACCACTCTTTTTCGTATTGCCCAAAACTAACTCCGTCGGGCTGAAAAGAGGTATCATGAAAACCGAGTGCTCTGGCAATAAGTATATGATGCATCTTTAATCGCTCATATTTTCCCTGAAAATCATTTTGAAGAATTGTACCGATGCGAAGTCCGGTTCGTGCAACTTTGTCGGTGTATGCCGGGCCAATTCCTTTGAGGGTACTGCCAATTTTGGCAGCACCTTTTGAGTGCTCCAGGGCTGCATCGAGCAGTTTGTGCGAAGGTAATATCAAATGCGCTTTTTTGGAAATATAAAGCCGTTGGCATAGAATATCAAACGGGATATGGGTAGAAGCAAGTTCGCGCCTGAAAATGCGTGGATCGAGCACAACACCATTGCCTACCAGGTTGATGCAGTTTTCATGAAAAATACCAGAAGGGATGGTATGCAATACATACTTTTTACCTTCAAACTCAAGGGTATGACCTGCATTGGGGCCTCCCTGGAAACGTGTAATTAATGAATATTTTGGAGTAAGAAAATCAACAATTTTCCCTTTACCTTCATCGCCCCACTGTAAACCTAACAGGACGTCAACTTTGCTTTTCATAGTCATTTTTTTTAATCAATTTGCCCTGGGAGAAGCTATTATCATTCTGGTATGTTCTTTTCAAACAAAAACCTGACAATCAAACTATTGCCAAACCTCATTGCCGGGCACTGAACATAAAAAAAGCCGCTAAACCGGCTCGGAACACTTCAACAAAAGTAGGGTTTTTTTATTAAATCAAGGCGAATTAATTACCGTGATTTATCGGTAAATTTATTCATCAGTTTTAGATTTGCAATCATTACAATAACCGTAAAACGAAAGCGACCTGTTACTGATATTAAATTCGAATAATTTTTCAATGGAGTTTTGTATTTCAAGCAGCCTTGGGTCGCAAAACTCGAGTACTCTCCCGCAATTGTTGCAAACTACATGGTCGTGCTGCCTGTATTTATATGCTTTTTCATACTGAGCCACATTTTTTCCAAACTGATGCTTGGTTACAAGGTTGCAATATTGCAGCAGTTCAACTGTATTATAAATGGTAGCCCGGCTTACCCGGTATTTGTTGTTCTTCATCTGAATATAGAGCGATTCAACGTCGAAATGCCCATCGGTAAGGTAAATTTCTTTCAGAATTGAAAATCGTTCGGGGGTTTTGCGATGCTTATTGCTTTCAAGATAGGATGCGAAAATACTTTTGACCTTCTCGTAAATATCCTGATGGTGTTTGGTTTCTTTCATAGGTAATGAGGAATCTTTTCAGGCTCTCTCCCTTCTGTTGCCTTTACACGCCTTATGGTAGTGCTTGTTGTGCCAATAGTTGTTGCAAAACCGCTATGTAAAAGACATCTAAGGGGTTGCAGGTGTAAAGGTAAAAAAACTTTTCTTTATTTGTAATGATTATAAATAATTAATTTAACCTTTTGATATAAAGTTAATTACAAATACTAAAAAAATATAATTGTACCACAGAATATTCCCTCGGAAAAGTGAATGGAGAATTATTTCCCGATACGGGAAACCTGTTTTACCCCTTTTATCTTTTTTATTTTGCTGATAAGGTTATTGAGATGCTGAGTATCGTTTACATACAACATAACGGTACCTTCGAAGGTGCCGGCATTACTATCGATGTTTATTGACCTGATATTGCAGTTATACTCGCTGGAGATAAGATTTGTAAGGTTATTTAAAATCCCCATGTCATCAATTCCCCTAATGGTAATACCACTGAGAAAAGCAATGGATTTGCCGGTATACCATTTAGCCTTAACAATACGGTATGCAAACTTCGACATGAGCTGCACCGCGTTGGGGCAGTTATTACGGTGAATTTTTATCCCGTCGTTGATGGTGACAAAGCCAAACACATCGTCGCCAGGAATGGGATTACAACAGGGTGAAAGTGTGTAGTCCAGTGCCTCCATGCTGTCACCAATAAGCAAAGTATCAGGTTTTTCCTTGAGTTTTTGCCTTATGGGGTCAATTTGTTCCTTATCGAAATTGGAAACCCTGGTTTTTGAAAATGGGTTGCGCAGGTAACTGAGCAAACCACCCTTTTCCTGCTCGGCAAGGTAAGCTTTGAGGTCTTTTATATCGAGCTTGTCAATGGCAAATTCGTAATACAGGTCTAAGGGTGATTGTATTTTGAAGTAGTTTAAAAGCTTCTGGATGTTTTCCTGGGTATTATCGATTTTGAGCTGCTTAAGCTTACGGTCGAGTTTTTCTTTTCCGTCTTCGGCAATCTTTTTCTTTTCTTCTTTTAGTGAAGCTTTAATTTTTCCCTTTGCCCGGGCCGTTGTAACATAATTTAGCCAGTCGGTTTTTGGTTTTTGTTTACCAGAGGTAATGATTTCAATCTGGTCTCCGCTTTTCAATGGCTGATTGAGCGGCACCAGTTTATGGTTCAATTTGGCGCCAAGGCACTGGTCGCCCACTTTGCTATGGATACTGTAAGCAAAATCCAATGCTGTAGAACCCATGGGCAATGTACGCAATTCGCCTTTGGGGGTAAAAACAAAAATTTCGTCAGAAAACAGGTTAAGTTTAAAATCGTCGATAAAATCAAGTGCATCTTTTTCAGATGTTTTCAGTATTTCGCGGATTCGGTTAAGCCACTTATCAATACTGCTTTCGGTGGATTTCGACTCTTTGTATTTCCAGTGAGCCGCATACCCCTTTTCGGCCACATCGTCCATACGACGGGTTCTAATCTGCACTTCAACCCATTTGCCCTGCTTACTCATAACCGTGGTATGCAGCGATTCGTAACCGTTGGCCTTAGGGGTAGAAATCCAGTCGCGGAGTCGGTCGGGATTGGGCCGGTAAACATCGGTTACAATAGAGTAAGCTCTCCAGCAATCGGCCTTTTCGCGGTCTTCAGGAGTATCAATAATTATCCTGATGGCAAATACATCATAAACCTCTTCGAAGGGAATTTCCTGCTTTTGCATTTTACCCCAGATTGAGCTGATGGATTTTGTGCGGCTAAGGATTTTAAAGTTCATGCTTTGCTCCTGTAAAGCTTTATGAATGGGCTGCACAAAACTTTCAATGAACCTGTTCCTTTCTTCCTCTGATTCTTCAATTTTACGTGATATAGAGTTAAAAATATCGGGGTCGGTATATTTCAGGGCAAGGTCTTCCAGCTCGCTTTTAATTGCATGAAATCCGAGCCGGTGAGCAAGTGGCGCAAAAAGATAGAGAGTTTCGTTGGCAATTTTGAGTTGTTTCTTGGCCGGGAGCGCATCAAGTGTGCGCATATTGTGGAGCCGGTCAGCGAGTTTAATAAGAATTACCCTTACATCGTCGGAAAGCGTAAGGAGCATTTTGCGGAAATTCTCGGCCTGCAGGGAGTCGGTTTGTTCAAAAATGCCTGATATCTTGGTGAGCCCGTCGATGATTCGGGCTACTTCTTCTCCGAAATATTCAGTAATATCAGCCAGGGTATAGTCGGTATCTTCAACTACATCGTGGAGAAGGGAACATATAACACTGGTGGTTCCAAGACCGATTTCATCTACACAAATCTGGGCAACAGCTATTGGGTGATAAATGTATGGTTCGCCACTTTTGCGCCGGTGTTCGCGGTGTGCCTGAAGGGCAAAATTAAAAGCGTCGCGGATACGTTTACGATCGGCTACCTGTGTGGCGGGCCGCACTACAGAAAGGATGCTTCGGTAACGACGCAAAATTTCGCGACGCTCATCTTCCATCTCAATGTTCGATAATTTTGGGTTTAATATATCTGACACGGCCAGTCTTGTTAAGATATTGATGGTGATTCTTATTAATGCAAAATTTAACCCTGATTATTCATTGTTTTTAATGAAAAATAGAATACAAATATTTGCCGTATTCTTGTTTTACTATTACAGTGGTGTAAGCATTTTTGTTTACACAAAGTTAAAACAAATGAACATAGTCGTTGATTGAAGAGGGAGCAAAGTTTTAAGTGTTATTTTTTGTTGGGTTTACCGTTTTTGGTCAATTCATTATACAAAACGCAAACAATACCATCGCTTAGGCCGATTTTTGGCACCAAAAGAATTTTCGCTCCGGTTTTTCTCATGATAAAATGGAATATCTGGGCTGCAGGAATAATTACATCTGCCCGGTCGGGGCGCAGGCCCATAACATCCATTCTTTCCTGCATGGTAAATTTCTGTAAATGACTCAGGGCATACTCAAGATTATTGAATGGCAGGGTTTGGTCTGGGACCCGCCCATAGAGCTTCGCTATTTTATTAATATTACCTCCTGCTCCAACGAAAAGCATTTCGTGAAATGTTTCCTTGAATTTTTCGAGCCAAAGGTCCATTTTCACCCACTCCGATTCTTTCACCTTTTCACTCAACATGCGCACCGTTCCGATTTTGAATGAAGTGGAAGCAATAAGTTTTTTGCGGGAAATTATAGATATTTCGGTGCTTCCGCCGCCAACATCGATATAAAGTGAGTATTTGTATTTAGATGCATTGGCCAGGTTCTGCACGGCGCTTACCAGTTGAGCCTCTTCTACACCATCAATTATCTGAATTTTTATCCCAGCCTCATCAGCAACCCGTTTAATTACAAGTTCTTTGTTTTTGGCTTCCCTCATGGCCGATGTTGCACAAGCCCGCCAGGCAACAGGCTCAGTTACATCAATCAGCAACCTGAAAGCCTTCATGGTTTTCACAAGCTTTTTTATCTTTGCTTCTGAAACTTCCTTTCTGATAAAAACATCATCGCCCAACCTCAGCGGTATCCGCATTAACGATGCCTTTTCGACTATTATCAGGTTGTCTCTCTCAAAAACATTGGAGAAAAACAACCTCACAGCATTTGAGCCAATATCAATAGCACCCAGTAACATCTCTATTGTTCGTGTTGGTAATATTTATCCCTAAAATATTTGTATATTTCAGATTGTGAGCGAAATACAAAAGAATCACTATCCACATTTTTATACTGATTGAGGTCGCTTGCCCCTAACATGCGGGCCTTCACATTGTCGCTCCATTGCATATCGAGAATGGTTTGGATATCCTTTTTCAGGTTTTCGTCAAGAATGGGTGCACCAACTTCGATACGATTGTCCAGGTTGCGCGACATCAAATCGAAAGAGGCAATGTAATATTTGGGATTGCCATTGTTATGAAAAACAAAAATTCGTGAGTGTTCGAGATAACGATCAACTATACTAACGGCTTCAATATTTTCACTAACCCCCCTTGCACCCGGAACAATAACACAAATACCCCTGATGATTAGCCGGAACTTAACCCCTGCTTTGGCAGCAGTATATATTTTTTTTGCCAGGGCTTCATCCACCAGTGAGTTAAGTTTCATGGTAACAGCTGCTGGTTTGCCTGCTTTTGCATTGGTAATTTCGTTATTGATAAGCTGGGTCAATAAATTGCGGGTCCGAAAGGGTGAAACAATAAGGTTGCGGAAGGTAACAGGCAAAAGATAGGTTTTTTCGAACATACTGAAAACCTGTTCTACTTCGGACGCAATTTTCTGGTTTGCAGTGAGTAAACTCGTATCAACATAGATACGACTGGTGGTTTCATTGAAATTGCCCGTACCAATGTTTGCATAAAGCACAGTTTTACGTCCCTCCTTTCTTTCAACAAGGATAAGTTTGGAGTGAACCTTTAGGCCGGCAACCCCGTGAATTACATTTACCCCTTCCTCCTGCAGTTTTTCTGACCAATAGATATTTGCCTGTTCATCGAATCGTGCCTGAAGTTCGAGATACACAGTAACCGACTTACCGTTTCTGGCGGCATTTACTAAAGCATTCACCACCCTTGAATCTTTGGCTACCCGGTAAAGGGTCATTTTTACTGCTGTTACTTTTGGGTCGATAGATGCCTCGCGCAAAAGATCGATAATATACTGAAACGACTGGTACGGAAAACTTAGCATGATATCCTTTTCGCGAATGGCAGCCAGGATACTTTTGCTTCCGGCCAGGTCCTTATGAGGTAAGGGAGGAGCTTGAACGTATTCAAGATGGGGGCCACCAACATTGGGAAACTTCATGAAATCCTTGAAATTGTGATAACGTCCTCCTTTAACCACATTATCTTTTCCTGAAATCTTGATGGCATCCATTACCATCCTCAATATCTGGGGTGGCATGGCACCATCATAAACAAACCTTACCGGACGACCTTTTCTGCGTTGTTTAAGGCTTTCACTCATCCTTACCATAAGGCTTTTAGTAACATCGTTATCGATTTCAACCTCTGCATCGCGGGTTACTTTAATGGTAAAGGCTTCAAAATCGTCGTAATCGAAAATTGAAAATATATCGGCCAGGTTGTAACGAATCACATCATCAAGCAGGATGATATAATTCTTATCATCCTTTTTGGGTAAAATAAGAAAGCGCGATAGTATGGATGTTGGCACCTTGATTAGCGCATGGTTGTCCTTGATGCTTCGGTCTTTTCTTCGCAACTGTACTGCCAGATAAATCGATTTATCTTTTAAAGATGTAGCCTTTTTAAAGTTCTTCATCATGATGGGAAATAAGGTAGCCCTGACTTGTTCCCTGAAATATTGCCTTACATAAGCACCCTGCTCATCTGTTAATTGTTGCTCATCAATGATGAAAATATTCTCTTTCCCAAGTTCTGCCAGTATTTCTTTATATATTGAGGCAAATCTCTCCTGTAATGCATGATCGGTTTTATTGATTTTATTCAGAATTCTTAGGGGCGAATCTTTGATGGTGTTTCCTGAATCAGGAATATCGGCGAGCCTTCGCCAGGTTGCCACCCTTATTCTGAAAAATTCATCAAGGTTATTGGAGAATATACCCAGAAATCGCAATCGTTCAATAAGAGGAACACGGGGATCGGCTGCTTCCTGGAGCACCCGCTCGTTGAACGACAGCCAGCTTAACTCCCGGTTTATAAGATTTATTTTTGCCATAAAATTCTGACAATAAGTAGTTAACATTTACCGGACATTCCGGAAAATTCAATTTAATTACATGGTGTAAAAACTAAGCGGTTCCCGGGAAAGAGAAATTTTAACCATTTCCCGACCGGGTACAAAGGTAAGTAAGGTTATGTTTTATAGTTTCTTAGGTATAACAATAAATGGAATTTTTCTCGGCGCCATGAAAATATTTGTCCATTCATTGGTATCAAACTCCACGCAAACAACTCCAGTAGTTGGCAGGTAATCAATCTGATGCGACAAGAAAAGATTGGCAAAATTGGTCATATCGGGATTATGCCCCACAATCATGGCACTTTCAATTTTTTCATCTAACCCAAAAAGAATGCTTTCTATCGCATCTTGCCCTGAAAAATAGAGATTTTCGTTAATCTCAATTCTTCCCTTTTGATAGCCAATTTTCCCGGCAATTATTTTGGCGGTTTCGTGAGCTCTTACCGCATGACTGGAGATGATTACTCCGGGAACAATCTTTTTCTCAGCCAGGAACCGGGCTACCTTGCGGGTGCGCTTTATCCCCTTTTCTATGAGTGGGCGTTCATAGTCCTGCAGATTCATATCTTCCCACGACGATTTTCCGTGCCGGACGATGTAAATTGTTTTCATCCGTTAATGATTTGTTTTTAGAGTCGAATGGAACCCGCATAATGAATATTCTCACCCTTGTTTGCAATGAACGAATTATGCTCGTTTCTGAATTACTTGGTTGCATTTGCATGTAAAAATGCTATTTATTTTGAAATTATCCAATTGAAATGTATTTTTTTTGATATTAAACCCGGCTAAGTCATTAGTTCATTACATTCCTAATGACTAATCCAGGATAATTTATCCATTTATATTCAAATACAATCCAGAAACCTGCCGAACCAGAAAATTTCGTTAGTATAAATTTGGGTAATACTCTGTATTATTTTGTTGAGCAAAACGATACAAAACAAATTAAAAAAGGCTCTGCAACCGCAAAGCCCTTATTAATTGTTTATAAACGAAAAAATTTGGATACTACCAACCAAACAATGGAAACTGCCCCATCAGGTCGTTTACATTTTTACGAACCTTTCCTATAACCTGTTCGTTATCGATGTTAGAAATTACTTCATCAATAAAATCGACAATCTGAACCACATGTACCTCTTTCAAACCGCGGGTAGTTACTGCGGGAGTACCAATGCGGATACCTGAAGTCTGGAAAGGCGACCTGCTATCGAATGGAACCATATTTTTGTTGATGGTAATATCGGCAAGGCCCAGGGTATTTTCAGCCTTTTTACCATGAATATCAGGAAATTTCGAACGCAGGTCGATAAGCATCAAGTGATTATCGGTACCGCGGGTGGTTACATGATAACCTTTCGCAACAAAGGCTTGTGCCATTGCCTGAGCATTTTTCATAACCTGAATGCCATAATCGCGGAAGGATGGCTGTAATGCTTCACCAAAAGCCACTGCTTTGGCTGCAATTACATGCTCCAACGGACCGCCTTGTGTTCCGGGGAATACGGCAGAGTCGAGAATTTGCGACATCATTTTTATTTCGCCTTTAGGTGTTTTTTGACCCCATGGGTTTTCAAAGTCCTTGCCTATCATAATAAGCCCCCCTCTTGGCCCACGCAGGGTTTTATGGGTGGTTGTAGTTACGATATGGCAATATGGGAGTGGGTCATTCAGAAGTTTTGCTGCTATTAGCCCAGCCGGGTGGGCAATATCGGCCATAAGAATAGCGCCAATTTTATCGGCAATCTGGCGCATACGGGCAAAATCCCAGTCGCGGGGATAAGCTGAAGCGCCTGCAATAATGAGTTTAGGTTTTTCTTTCAGGGCAACCTGTTCCATGATATCGTAATCGATTAGCTGGTCGTTCTCTTTTACGGTATAAGCTACCGGCCTGTAAAGAATACCTGAAAGGTTTACCGGGGCGCCATGCGACAGGTGCCCACCGTGGCTCAAATCGAGCCCCATAAAAGTATCGCCGGGTTGTAAACAAGCCAGAAAAACTGCTGCATTTGCCTGTGCACCGCTATGTGGTTGCACGTTGGCCCATTCGGCCCCAAATAATTCCTTAATACGGTCTATGGCCAGTTGTTCGGTTTGGTCAACTATCTGGCATCCGCCATAATATCGCTTCCCTGGATAGCCCTCAGCATATTTGTTGGTTAACACACTTCCCATGGCTTCCAATACCTGTTCCGAAACAAAATTCTCGGAAGCGATAAGTTCCACACCATGCAATTGGCGTTGTTTTTCCTGTTCAATCAGGTCAAAAATTCTCTGGTCTCTTTTCATAAATATACTGGTTTAAATCATTTCCGGCAATGTAGCCATTTCCTGAAAAAGTAAAATTGATGTGGCTGGATGTCGCATCTGTAAAACTTTGCACTGGCAAAAAAATTCACCAAACCAGGCAACAACCATCGAAAGCCCGGCAAAATTAGCAATATTTCTGCTTATAGATATTTTACCCTCCTGATATAGCCAAAAAACATAATTTTATGGCCAGGAAAACAACATTATAATTATCCGACTTATGAGAAAAAAGATTTTGCAGCTCTCTGCATTGCTATTACTTAGTTTTTATGCCAATTGCAGCAATAAACTGGTTATTTCGAACTGGTTGACCACCCCTTCGCACATTTTGCCTGCCCCTGTATTTCAAAATCAATCCAACATAAAGGGGAAAGAATTTGATATTAATGAAATTCTGGCGTTTAATCACGTTCAGTTACAAGGGGTATTCCCCGAAATGGGGAAGAATATTGGCTTGGCCGAAGGGAAAAGACTGACCTGGCAAAACACATTCACTGATGCGAACGGATACGTTTTTATTGAAAATGATACCCTTACACCCAATTACCAGATAGCCTATCTGGCTGTATATATCAGGACTGAACGATTTATAGGTACCACCCTTGAAATAAAGAGCCCACACGCACTCAGGGTATGGCTCAATGGCGAAATAATAGGGACCAAAACCACCACCGAAAACGATGATAATATGGTGGGAAAAGTTACAAAAGCCTTGAATCTTCAAACGGGAAAGCACCTTTTGCTAATAAAAACTGTAAGGCCTGCTGGAGCGCCACGCGACTGGAAAATGATGGCCAACCTTGAAATTAAAGAACCTTTTCTCAATACCGATTTAACCTTTTCCCTTTCGCCTACCAACCGTAAAAACATCAATCATATTCTTGATGGTACCAAAGCCTCAGGCGTAGAGCTTTCACCTGATGCCAAATACTATTCAATCAATTATCGTCGTTCTTTGCCTGCGGGTGACCAGTCAGAAAGCTGGACAGAAATCCGCCGTGTTGCCGACCAGAAACTAATGCAATCTTTCCGCAATGCACGAATTTCTCAATTGCAATGGTTGCCGCTAAGTAATGCCGTTTCCTATATTATTTCACGGGAAAAAAAATCAACTCTCTACCTGCATCACATCGACAATAATACCCTATCAACCATAATGGATGATATTGAAAACTTGTCGACGTACCAATGGGCTCCCAACGAAAAATTTATCATTTACTCCATACGTGAGGAGGGAAGCAGCATCACCACAGATATGCGTCAGGTTTTGAGCATGGAAGACCGCCAGTCGGGCTTCAGAAACAGAAATTTTTTGTACCAGTTCGATTTGGCATCGGGTTTCCACAAAAGGCTAACTTATGGCAATTTATCCACTCATTTGCACGACATAAGTCCTGACAGCCGAAAGATAGCCTTCTACCAATCCTTCCCCGATTATCAATCAAGGAGCTTTTCCATGCAAAACAGCTATCTTCTCGACCTGGAAACCCTTACACTCGATACCTTGTGGCTTAATGAACCCATTTCGGTAAGGGCAACTTTTTCGCCGGATGGGAAATATCTGCTTGGAACCGGCGGAACAGCAGCCTTTGGCGGGGTGGGCGAGAATTTGCCTGAAGGCATGATTGCTAACAATTATGAAACACAGGCTTACCTTTTCGACCTTTCAACCAAGAAAGTCAACCCTATTACCCGCGATTTTAATCCATCCATAAGTTCAGTTTTCTGGCATAAATCCGAAAATGCAATCTTTATGCTTACTGTTGATGAAGATTTTCAACGTGTTTACCGATACGACCTGCGCCGTGAGCGATTTTCACTTGTAGATTTGGGTTTTGACTATATTTCATCCGTAAAATTTGCCCGCAATGCCCCGGTTGCTGTTTTTCAGGGTTCTAATACCAACATTTATTCAACTATTCATAGTGTGAATTTACGCACAATGAAACAATCGGTTATTGATAACAGTGAAAGAGATAATTATGCCCATGTGGAATTTGGAAACGTAAAAAACTGGGATTTCACAACCACGACCGGCCTTACCATTAAAGGAAGAGTTTATTTCCCGCCCGACTTCAATCCTGAATTAAAATATCCGGTAATCGTATATTACTATGGTGGCACCACTCCGGTTGGACGAACCTTTGGCGGACGATATCCCTTTAATTTATGGGCAGGTAACGGATACCTTGTTTTTGTGCTCCAGCCCAGCGGGGCAATAGGGTTTGGACAAAAGTTTTCGGCAGCACATGTAAATAACTGGGGAATCACTGTTGCCGATGAAATCATAGAAGGCACCAGAAAATTTCTGAATGCACACCCTTATGCCAACGCATCAAAGGTTGGATGTGCAGGGGCTTCTTATGGTGGTTTCATGACAATGTTGCTGATGACCCGCACCGATATTTTTGCAGCAGCCATATCGCATGCAGGTATAAGCAGTATCTCGAGCTATTGGGGTGAAGGTTATTGGGGCTACGCCTACAGTGCCGAAGCAACTGCAGGCAGTTTCCCCTGGAACAGACCTGATATTTACGTTGGTCAAAGTCCGTTGTTTCATGCCGATAAAATAAAAACGCCCCTGTTGCTTCTCCATGGCGACAGCGATACGAATGTTCCACCGGGCGAAAGCATCCAGATGTTTACGGCATTAAAAATACTTGGCCGACCGGTTGAACTGGTAATGGTAAAGGGAGAAGACCATTCAATAACAACATATTCCAAAAGGATTCATTGGCATTATACCATTATGGCCTGGTGGGAGCGGCACCTTAAAGACCAGCCTCAATGGTGGGAATTTCTCTATCCTGAAAAAAATTACTAATTATTGATGTCTTTTATACCAAAAACAGAAACAACAGCGTTTGCCAATGAAATTGTGTTATTTCCTAATAATCAAAACATTGCTAATAATTGCTGTTAAATTGGTGTGGTAGTAACATTTAATTTCTATCTTTGTGCCCCAAAAAAAGGCATGGTTGTTGAAAGCAACTGCATTCAGCCACCAATTCTGGTTTGCAAAATCAAAAATGATTATTAATTAAACTCAAACATCTCCACAATGAAAAATTTCATTCGCATCACGTTTTTAATGGTGATTCTGCTTGGCCTAAATGCCAATGTTAATGCACAGACCAAATTCGGACACATCGACACAGGCGAACTCCTTCGTCAAATGCCCGGCAGACAAGCCGCCCAGCAGGAACTTGAGAAGTTTGCCCGCGAACTGGAAACCACCTTTACTGCATTGCAAAGAGAATTTCAAACCAAATACACCGATTTTCTCGAAAACCAACAAAATCTTTCACAACTCATCAAACAAACCAGAGAGAGGGAACTTGTAAGTCTGCAGGAAAGAATCCAGGAATTTCAGGAGTCAGCACAACAGGAAATAGCAAACAAAGAAAATCAGCTACTCAGCCCAATCATTCAATCTGCGCGGACTGCTATTCAGGAAGTAGCACGCGAAAATGGTTACAATTACGTTTTCGATACAAGCAGCGGCATTTTGCTTCACTCTGAGCCATCAGACAATCTTATGGTCAAGGTGAAAGCCAAACTGGGTCTTTGATACATCCCTAATGGGAACTACAACTATAAAGAGCTGCCAAGGGCAGCTTTTTTCTTTTATAATGAAACATTAGGTACCTATAAAATGTTAATCAACATGAATACTTTTATAAACCTTAATGCACATAAGAATGAAAGCAAACGTAGGAAACGTTGACAAAACCTTGAGAATAGCCATAGCCTTGGTCGTAGGGATTCTGGCCTATTTTAAGGTACTTACCGGCACAGTTGCCACTGTGGCTTTAGTGGTTTCGGCAATACTGGTTCTAACAAGCCTGGTGAGTTTTTGTCCTCTTTACAGGATACTGGGAATCAGCACCTGCAAAGTAAAAAAAGCCTGAAAATCAGATTTTCTCTCAAAAAGGCCGCGAATTACTCACTATTCGTGGCCTTTTTTACTATTCACTCTCCCTGTACCAACCGGCATATTTAATGTAATTGTTTGATATTCGATGGAGAAGATGACTGGTAAGTTCCTGATTAATTGACTTAATTTTTTTTGCAGGGGTTCCTGCATATACACTTCCAGATTCTACTACGGTATTTTCGAGTACTACTGCACCTGCTGCAATAATTGAGTTACTGCCTATGTGGGCATTATCCATTACAATTGCCCCCATACCAATCAATACGTTGTCTTCGATGGTACACCCATGCACTATGGCATTATGGGCAATAGAAACATTATTACCTATATTGGTAGGGGCTGTTTCATAGGTTCCGTGAATAATTGCGCCATCCTGAACATTTACTCTGTTCCCCATTTTTATGTAATTTACATCGCCTCGTACAACAGCATTAAACCATACACTGCATTGGTCGCCCATGGTTACATCGCCAATCACCGTTGCATTATCGGCCAGAAAGCAGTCACTTCCAAAATGGGGTCTATATCCCCTCACTGATTTTACTAAAGCCATAGTCTTTCTTTTTTGGGATTATTATTTTCAGTTTTGAACCCCCTATAATTCAACATTTCATAGCATCCCTTGTTTATGCCGGTATACAAAAATATTAAACCACAATTGAGTATGCCACAATTTCGAATTAAAAACACTGCCTATAATCGCGATGCCCTTTTTTTGATACTGAGTAGTGTCTTTATCACAGCACTTGTATTGGGGAATCTTATTGGTACAACAAAATTCATCAATTTGTTCACCCTTCATATTCCCAACTGGATATTGCCATTGGTACCAGCCATGGTTCGCGACGGAAATCAATACTCCATGATTGTGCCCGCCGGATTAATAGCTTTCCCTGCAACGTTTCTGGCAACCGACCTTGTATCCGAACTATTCGGACAAAAAAAAGCACAACTTCTTGTATGGGTTGGTTTGGGAGTAAATGTGTTTATGATAGTTTTGATGTTTGTCAATTACAACCTGCCCAATGCAGATGGTATCAGCAGCGGCTTGCATCTTTTCGATGGTATTTATGGCTATATGATTGGAAACACTACGGCCAGCATGATTGCTTACCTCACCGCACAAACGATCGATGTGTACCTGTTTCATTACTGGAAACGCAAAACCGGCGGAAAACAATTATGGCTTCGCAACAATGCATCAACCATGACCAGCCAGCTGGTCGATTCTACTGCCATAATGAGTATTCTTTACTTCTCGGGGAATCTTGGCGAGTCAGTAACATCAATTACCGCACTTGGAATTTTAATAATTAATGCATATATATTTAAATTCTTTGCGGCTTTGCTCGATACCCCCATTGTTTATGCTGTGGTAGCCTTACTGAAAGATTTTGACGAAGACCCTTTACAAACCGAGTAAAGTCTCCTCGGGGGTTTTTCCCGGAAACAGCATCGATACGGGGTTTTCAAGATATTCCTTAACCTTTACCAGAAATCCTACCGACTCCCGGCCGTCAATAATCCTATGGTCGTACGAAAGGGCAACATACATTATAGGCCGTATTTCCACTTTACCTTTAACGGCAACAGGTCGGTCAACAATATTGTGCATTCCCAGAATTGCGCTTTGCGGAGGATTTATTATCGGGGTAGAAAGCATAGAGCCAAAAACACCACCATTGGTAATACTGAAAGTTCCACCTGTTAGTTCTTCGATGGTAATTTTATTGTCGCGGGCCTTGCGTGCCAAAGCAGCAATTTCTGATTCGAGTTCGAATATTGATTTGCTTTCGGCATTTCTAATTACAGGCACCATGAGTCCTTTGGGAGTGCTTACAGCAATGCCAACATCTACATAACCAGGAATAATTATATTACCATGGTCAATTTGCCCGTTTACCTGTGGGAAGAATGGGATAGCGAGGGTAACTGCTCGGGCAAAAAATGACATAAAACCCGGCCTTATGCCGTACTTTTCAAAAAACTTTTCTTTATACTGATTTCTTATCTGCATGATAGCCGACATATCCACTTCGTTGAAAGTGGTGAGCATGGCTGTTTCGTTCTTCACGGCCACCAAACGCTCAGCAATTTTTCGGCGCAGGGTGGTCATTTTTATCCGTTCTTCTTCTCTGCCCCCTTTCCATAGCGATGGCTGGCTGTCGGAATCTGTCTGTTGCCTGGCCCCCTTGGTGCTATCTCCGCTCACTGAAGCTGCGATGGCTGCCAGAATATCTTTCTTGGTTATGCGTTTGCTGTTGGGATTGTGCACAATATCATCAACATCTACCTTTAAGTCATCGAGTAGTTTTGATGCCTGCGGGGTAAAAGTAAAACCGGCGGCAGTTGTTGATGTGAATTCTATTTGGTCGCCGGTAGGTTGAATTTGCGATAGCTTCTGAGCTTTTTTCAATTCATCAGGCTTGGGTGCAGATGGTATTGCTGTTGGGGTTTCTTCTGGTTTTTTCCCACCAGAGGGGCCTATTGCCGGGCTTTTTTCTCTTTGAACCGAAGGGTCAATCTGTCCGATAACCCTGCCTGGCTCAACAGTACTACCCTCATCTATAATAATTTTAAGAACACCAGATGCATCAGCATTGATGGTAAGGGTGGCCTTGTCTGAATCAATTTCAGCTATTTCCTGGTCCTTTTCAACATAATCGCCATCGGCGGCCAGCCAACGTGCCAGTTCAACCTGTGTAATAGATTCTCCTGCTGACGGTACTCGAATATCAATCATAAGGTGAGGGGATAAAAATTAATTAGGCTCTTTTTATTTAAAAATTCTGTTTCCGTTGGCTCAAAGGGAAAGGGTCAGTAGTAATTAAATTGGTTGAGATGACTGATACACAACTGCTTACATTCGCGGCATACATTTTCGCAGCTACAGTCTTCAAAGGCTTTTTCTATAATTTTATTTTGTTGTATTACATGGAACTTGCTTGAACCACTGGCAGGACTGCCGCTGGGGGGTCGGGCAATAACCCCGGGTTGAATAAACTCCATATAATCTTTAATAAAATACCATGCACCCATGTTCTTGGGTTCTTCCTGCACCCAAATCCATCGTTGTACGTTCGAATATTTCATTTGCAATGCTTTTAGCTCCATTTCAGGGAAAGGATAAAGTTGCTCAATTCTGATAATAGCAGTATTGTGATATCCATTTTTCCTGTGATGTTCTTCAAGTTCATAATAAATCTTGCCTGTACATAAAACCACCCGGTTAATTATATCAGGGTCGGCCTCAGTGTCGTCGAAAACCGGTTGAAAAGAGCCATTGGCCAAATCATTGAGCGTTGAAACACAATTAGGATGCCTGAGAAGGCTTTTGGGTGTGAATACCACGAGGGGTTTACGAAAATTCCGTTTTACCTGCCGGCGCAATAAATGGAAAATATTGGCAGGTGTGGTGCAATTGGCAACCTGAATATTATTTTCGGCACAACTATTAAGGAAGCGCTCCATGCGGGCGCTTGAATGTTCAGGCCCCTGCCCTTCGAAACCATGGGGTAGCAGCATTACCAATCCATTCATTACCTTCCATTTTTCTTCTGCGCTGGTAATAAACTGGTCAATAATTATCTGAGCACCATTTACAAAATCGCCAAACTGGGCTTCCCAAATTACGAGGTTCTGAGGGTTAGCCATGGCGTAACCATATTCGAAACCCAATACACCATATTCGGAAAGCAGGGAATTGTATATTTCGAATTTTGCCTGCTCATCTGAGATGTTGTTCAAAGGGGTATAGCTTGATGACGAATCTTCGATAATAAGAACGGCATGGCGATGTGAAAATGTGCCACGCTCTACATCTTGTCCTGTAAATCTTACCCCTACCCCCTCATGAACCAGTGATGCATAGGCAAGCAACTCGCCCATCGCCCAGTCAAGGTTTTTACCCTCTTTTATCATGATTGCCCGCTCCTGCATCATTCTGGAAGTTTTCTTAAAAAATGATTCAGACGAAGGCAAGTGGCTGATTCTCTCACCCAAAAAACGAAGCGTTTCAAGTTCTACCTTCGTATTAGTGTGAGCAAATAGGTCTTTTCCTGTGGGTTTTATAAAATCTGCCCATGTGTTGGCAAGGAATGGGTCTATCTCACCTTTTTCTATCTTTTTTGACTCGGCCAATTCCTGATCGAAAACCGAATCGATAAGTTCTCTCAGCTGGCGGGCATCATCCTCAGTAATTGATCCTTCGGCAATTAGTTTCTTGATGTAAATACTGGCTGGGTCTGGATGGTTTTCAATGATTTTATAAAGTATCGGCTGGGTAAACCGGGGCTCGTCGCTTTCGTTATGGCCATATTTTCGATAGCAAAGCAGATCGATAAAAACATCGCGCTGAAATTTTTGCCTGAACTGCATCGCAAGCCCTATTGTATGAACAACCGCTTCTACATCATCACCATTTACGTGAAATACAGGCGATTGGATAGTCTTAGCAACATCGGTGCAATAAATACTGCTTCGTGCATCGAGGTAGTTTGTTGTAAACCCAAGCTGGTTATTTATTACAAGATGAATTGTACCACCGGTTTTGTAGGCAGGTAACTGCGACATTTGAATTACTTCATATACAATGCCCTGCCCGGCAATGGATGCATCGCCATGGATAAGGATTGGGGCAACCTTTTGAAAATCGCTATTGTATTTCTGGTCGGCCTTTGCCCTGGCAATACCCTGCACTACCGGATTTACCGCTTCGAGGTGGCTGGGATTTGGCGAGATGCTGAGATTGATGGTTTCGCCTGAGGCAGTTTGCTTTTCAAGAGTACAGCCCAGATGGTATTTCACATCTCCCAGAAAACCCTCGTCAGCATAGGTCATACTTTCGAATTCGCTGAATATTTTCCGGTAAGGTTTTTTGAGGATGTTGGCCAAAACATTTAACCGTCCGCGATGTGCCATTCCGATCACGAACTCTTTGATGCCGGTTTCAGCTCCCAGTTCAATCACAGAATCAAGGGCTGGGATTAAGGTTTCGCAGCCTTCGAGGGAAAAACGTTTCTGTCCGGGGAATCTTTTTCTTATAAAATGCTCAAATCCAACTGCCTGAGTGAGTTTTTTAAGAATTTGCCACTTGGTATTTTTATCGAAACCTGGGATATTTCTGGTGGTTTCCATCTTGTTTTTCAGCCACTCCACAATTTCGGGGGTGCGTATATACATAAACTCAACTCCTATGCTTTGGCAATAAGTTGTTTGAAGATGGTCAATTATTTTTTGAAGGGTTGCCCGCCCTATGCCGATTTCATTTCCGGCCTGAAAACTGTTTTCAAGATCTGCATCGGTAAGGCCAAAATTTTGATGATCAAGGGTAGGAGAATATTTTCTACGGGTGCGAACCGGGTTGGTTTTGGTAAACAGGTGCCCACGACTTCGGTAAGCATTGATCAGGTCTATTACATTGAATTCGTTTCTGAACACCCTGGCTTCCTTTTCAGAAATGGAATCACTATCGGGATATCGAACCTGGGCAAATTCAAATCCTTTAAAAAAGTTTCTCCAATCTTCAGAAACAGATTCAGGGTCAGAGATATAAGAATTATAAAGGGATTCTATAATCTGGGGTTCGGCGTTGCCCAGGTAGGAGAATTTTTCCATATTGTGTTTTGAAAGGGTAGATATTGACACAAATATAGCATTAATACCAGTTTTATTAACGCTGTAGTTTTTGGTTTAAACCAATATTTTCCGCATTTGTTTAGGATAATTTTTCATTCAAATCTATCTATATCTCTTCAAGAAAAAATATAAGTAATTTTGCATCTACAGCCAGAGATAAAACCAGAACAATCTGATGAAATATCAACAGCCTTATATCATCCTGTAAATGAACACATTCCGATCTCAGGCAGCCCTATTGCTTTTTTTAATAATTATTGCAAAAGGTACATTTGCACAGCTAAATACCGGTGGAATTCCTCGGGGACTTGGCTTGGAAGCGGCCACTATTTCGGGCAACCTTGAAATCTACACTCTTGGGCCCATCAATACAAAAGCCCTGTCACAGGAAGATTTGTTTATGGATACTATTGCTGATATTCCTTTCAGATTTGGTGAAAACATTTTTGCAAATCTTAATCCGGAAAATTCGGGTAAATGGCAATATTTGGAAAATGGCGACAAACTGTGGCATCTTGCTGTTTCGTCACCAGGAGCTATTTCCATTAACCTTGCTTTTGACAAGTATTACCTGCCAGATGGGGCAAAATTGTATGTATATACGCCTGGCGGAGAATATATTCTGGGAGCTTTTACCCATCTCAATAATCAGGATGATGGTTTTTTTGCCACCACGCTTCTGCCGGGCGACCAGGTAATAATTGAGTATTTTGAGCCGGCGAATGTCCCTTATAATGGCAAGCTAAACTTATGGCGGATAACCCACGGCTATCGTGGCCCGGGAGAATATCTGCTGAAAGCTTTTCGAAACTCCGGAGCCTGCAATATCAATGTAGAGTGTGAAGTTGCTGTAGGATGGGAAGACCAGATACGGTCAGTAGGGATGGTGGTTACGGGTGGCAATGGTTTTTGCACCGGAGCCCTAATCAATAATACACTTCGCAATGGGAAACCCCTGTTTCTTACTGCCAATCACTGCTATACGTCTCCATCAACCCTTGTTTTCTGGTTCAACTGGCAAAGTGCTGCTTGTGCCAATCCTGCATCAATTCCCCCTCACAATGCCATGTCGGGAGCAGTTAACCGGGCAAGAAATACTACTTCCGATTTCTGGCTTCTGGAACTTAACCAACCCATACCCCAAGATTATGGTGTATTTTTTTCAGGATGGAACCGCACCCTGGAGCCAGTTTTGCCCGGACGAATAGCCACCATACATCATCCACGCGGCGATATTAAAAAATTCAGTTTCACTGATAACTCTCTGCAGGCCGCATCATACCTGGGGAATGTGGGTAGTGGAAATACTCATTGGCGCATACCTTCCTGGAACGGAGGCACCACTGAACCGGGCTCCTCGGGCTCACCCCTTTTCGATGCATCGGGAAGAATAATAGGGCAGCTTCATGGGGGATATGCTGCATGCGGCAATCAACAACCGGACTGGTATGGAAGGCTGGGCATATCATGGACAGGGGCCGGAACAAATAATACAAGGTTGAGCAACTGGCTCGACCCGACCGGTAGCGAAATTCTTGCTATTGATGGTTATGACCCGGTGAGAGATGCAACCAATGATGGTGCACCGGCGGCCATATCAGGATTGAAACTGACACCGGGATTTGAAGGGTTATTGACCGCAACACTTGAGTGGAAAAACCCGGTTTTTACCCACAATGGAGAACCCCTCGAAAAGATTGATTCAATTGTTGTCTTCCGCAATGGAATCATAATTTCTTCCCTGAAAGGTGTTACTCCAGGCGAAAACTCAACATACATCGATGAAGGTATAATGTCTGCTGGCTTGTATAATTATACACTGGTAGCAATAAACAATTCAGGAGATGGCCCACCGGTTTCAGACACCTCCTGGATTGGGCAAGATATTCCCGACAGGGTTTCAAACATTGTGCTGGTTGATGAAGGCAATACAGGTCTTCTAACCTGGCAGGCTCCAACAACCGGGCTCAATGGAGGTTTTTTCAATCCTTCATCCATAACCCATTATCTTATCACCAGATTTCCAGACCAAACATCGTTTCAGGTACCGGGAACCACAAACCAGTTTACTGATGAAACTCTTCCCGGAGTTGGATTCTATTATTACACGATTGTAGCGGTAAACAATACCGGAAATGGAGCATCTGCTCTGTCAGAGACAGTGCTTCTGGCAGCCGATGGGGCCATATTTATGTTTAGTGGCAATGTGGTTACCTTCCAGGGGGTTCTCTTCGATTCGGGTGGCCCCAATGGTAATTATTTAAACAATGAAAACCTGCTACTGAAACTATTGCCTGAAACCGATGGAGCAAAGGTAATGTTGCAATTTACCGAGTTCAACACCGAGCCATCCTACGATTTACTTTCTGTTTACCATGGCAGTGATACCGATGAGAGCAACCTTGCAGGGATTTTTTCGGGAGCAGGTGTACCTGATGCATTAAAAGAGATTATTTCGACCCATCCATCAGGAGCATTAACACTGAGATTTAAGTCAGACAACAGTGTTAACCGGCCTGGCTGGAAAGCAATGATATCTTGCTTTATCCCTACCGATAATGACCTTGCCGCCCTAAGTCTAACCGGGCCTGCTACACCCACAGCCAGATCAGAATCCCTTTATACAATTAAGGTAGGAAACACGGGGTTCTTAAGTCAGTCAGATTATTCGGTATCGCTGATAACAACCAAAGGTGAAATACTTGCATCCGTTGCAGGAGTCCCTATTGAGCCGGGCGAAATAATTGAATTTGCCATTTCCTGGACACCACCCGGATACCTTGTAGGAAATATTTCCATCAGTGGATTGGTAGAACTTGAAGAAGATGGAAACCTTGGGAATAACACATCCAAACCTGTAAATATCAATGTATTACCTGCAGGAATGGAAATACTTGAAATAGGAACATCGCCCGATATCCCTGACTATAGAATGCCTTTCGATTTTTATTGGCGCAACAGTCTGCTTCAAACCATCTTTTTCGAAGATGAGATGCAGGGTAAAAAAGGTAAAATAACAGGTATTTCTTTTAGAAACCAGTTTTCGAGACAGGTAACCAACCGGGAAGTGAAGATTTATTTGCAACATACTGATTCTACATCATTGTCCAGGGGATTTATTCCGGTAGTTGCGCAGGAACTGGTTTTTGAAGGAAATGTTGATTTCCCTGCCGGGGAAAATATAATCTACATTCCATTTACCCGTGAATTTAATTACAACGGAGGTAATATTCTCCTTACTACCCACAGGGTGATTGAACCAACCTATTTCAGTGTAAATGAGAAGTTTTTTGTTGCCTCAACCCCATCCAGGCCATCGAGGAGTGTTCAGTTCAATTCCGACCAGGTAAATATCAATCCTGGTTCTCCTCCCACCACCGGAGCAATAATATACCGCAGCACCATGCCGGTGGCAAGTTTTTACCTTTTCAACACACCCCCCCCCGAACCTGTGGAAATTACTTTCAACATTGATATGTCGCAAGTGCCCAAACTTCAATTCGACCCATTGCTCGATAAGGTATATATTACAGGCAGCTTTTTTAGCTGGGCCGAACCAGGCACCATACTCCCAGCACAGCTAATGCTACCCACAAATGAGAATCAAAGCATTTACTCTGTGGTTCTTAATCTTTTACCTGGTACTTACGAATACAAATATTTTATTAACCAGGGTTTTGATGGGGCCGAATGGCAGGACAAACCCCATCGTGAGCTAATGGTTACAGAAAATGCTGAAATTAACGACATTTTTGCCAACGGTTCCAACCCTTTGGCACAGGTACGTTTTGTTCATAATGCATCGTCATCCTGGAACGAAACTTTCGACATTTTTTTCAATGGAAAAAAACTTCCGGAAAAAATCTCATACCGAAATATTTTAACCGAAACTGAGGTTCCTGCGGGCAGAGAGTATTCCATCCAGGCAGGGTTGTCTAGTACTAAGACTACTCAATCACCTTTGTTTATATCAAAATATACTTTTAAACCCGACTCAACCTATTTTATTATTTTAAACGGCACAACAAAGGGAACAGGATTTTTTCCGGTCAGACCACCCCAGATGGCTTTTGTAAGTTATACCACGCCTGAAAAGAACAAAACAGGTATTCAATTCTATCACGGAAATACCGACCTTAATGAAATTAGTTTCCGGAATAGAGAGACCGGTCAGATTATAGCGAACATCCCTTACAATGAATTTTCAGGCTCTTTTACTTTTGAACCAGAAAATTTGGAAATAGAATTACGCACTTCACTTGGTGGCGACACTCCGGCGGTATTTGAGTTACTACTTCAGAAGTGGGAAACTGCGGGAAATTATATTTTGGTGGTTTCCTCAGGTTTCCAGAACCCTTCTATCAACTCCAGTGGCCCCAACAACAGTTTGTGGGCTGCTCTGCCTGACAGCACCCATCTCATCCCCCTTGAAAATATTTCCAGAATTGACGATTTGGGCAAGTCCTTCGATGTTAGGGTTTACCCAAATCCTGTTCACGACGTTATACATATCTCATCGGATAAAGAAATAATCGAAATTCAATTGCTCGACCCAACCGGCCGGATTATTCAAAAAAAATTTTTATCAGAAAACAGATTTACATTAAAATTACCAACTCTTAACCCAGGAGTATATTTGCTTTATATTCGCATCCCGGGAGGAGCTTTTACTAAAAAAGTGGTAAAATATTAATCAGGAATCAGGAAAAAGCAGCAAAGAAAACATATTGCCTGGCCAGGTTTATTCCGATTTAAAACCTAACTTACAAACCTTTCTTGTTTCATGTTTTTGTTATCACCAGATGGTGTGGTCATTTTTTATATGTAACCATATTTGTTGTGTTGCATATATTAAAAGGTCAGTCCATCAATAAAAACGGCAAGAGAAAAAACTGATTTAACACCATTGGCCATCCTTAAATTTTATTAATCTCCTTTATTTCAATCGCCCCATTTATATACGGGTGAATACTACCGGTAGAAATACGCTGTTTTTACCATCAAAATTCGAGCATTTACGCTGTTGTATAGGGTTGTTGTCAACCCTAACTTTGTTATTAATAGGCGATTAAATGGAGAGGAAGTAACCAACAAGCAAAATATTTAGCCGAACTTGGAAATAAACCGCACAAATAGGCCATAAACGCATATTTCAAAGAATAAATGAATAGGGCAGCAACTCTGATTTTTGTTATTTTACTCCTTACCACGGCAGGATTAAAGCAAAGTTATGCCCAAACCGATACTGATTTCTGGTTTGCAGTACCCAAGGTTACCAAAGGTCATAGCTGGGCAGGTGCCCGATTTTTTTTCAGGTTTGCCAACCTGAATCTTCCCAACCAAATCATGATCACGATGCCCGATAATCCGGGATTCACTCCGATAATAGCCAATCTTACCCCCTTTGAAGCCCGCACAATTGATGTTACAACCATAATTGAACAAATCTGGATTGAAAACCCCAATCAGGTTTATAACAGAGGTATTCATATTGTAGCCACAAACCTTACAACTGCCTATTTTGAAATAGGGACAATAAATAATCCTGATATTTTTTCACTCAAGGGAAGAAATGCACTGGGAACAGACTTTTTTGTCCCTTTCCAGAATCGCTTCCATAATGGTAACTACAACCCCAAACCCTATTCCGGGATTTATATGGTTGCCACTGAGGACAACACAAAAATTACTATAACACCTACCCGGCCGGTTTTCCCTGATCGTCCGGCAGGAGTTCCATTTCAAATAACCCTTAATCGGGGTGAAGCATTTGCAGTTGTTCCTAATAATTTTGCAACATCAGGCCAGTTTGCTGATAATCACCTCGGTGGAACACGGGTTGAATCAACCAAACCAATTGCCATTTCAACCAGCGACGACTCGGTTGACTCAGCCAATCCAAGCGGCTGGGGAGGTTGCCGCGACCTTATTGGTGATCAGTTGATACCCACCTCTATTATTGGTACCGAATATATTGCCATGCGGGGAAGAATTGGGCAAGGGGGTGCAGCCAATATGCCCGAGTTTTTTTATGTGGTAGGCACAAAACCTAATACTGAAGTACTGATTGATGGAAACCTGGAAGCAATAATACAACCTGGACAGCAGTATCGAAGGCAATTTAGCCAGAAAACCCATTTTATAAAAGTATCGCAACCAGCCTATGTATATCATGTGTCGGGTTTTGGATGCGAAATGGGCGGGGCTGTTCTTCCGCCAGTCAATGTTTGTACAGGTAGTACAAGAGTTTCATTTACACGCTCAAAGAATGAGGGTTTCTTCCTGAATATTCTTGTGAGGGCCGGGGCAGAAGATGCATTCATTTTTAACGGCCAGGGGCCTAATACCGTTATTAAGGCATCCGACTTTAAAGTGGTTCCAGGCACTACCAGCTGGCTGGCAGCTGAATTCGACATGACAAATGTTGCTCTGGTGCCTGTAGGGCTTGCCAGTCTGATAGAAAATACCAAGGACGTTTTTCACCTTGGCATTATAAACGGAGGGCCAGGTTCAGGTACTATGTATGGCTATTTTTCCGATTTCAATGAACTTAGTATCCGGGCAAATATTTCGGGCGCAGGCTCTATACACAGGGCTTGCCCTGGCGAACCGGTTCAGCTGATTGCTCAGGGTGGTATCAATTATACCTGGTCGCCTCCTGATTTTCTCGATGACCCTAAAAGTGCAACACCTATAGCCTTGCCCGAGGCATCGATAAAATACACGGTAATGGTTAGCGGTGCCTGTAAAATGGTCGATTCAACCAGTGTTTACGTTACTCTTTTCGGACCGGCAAATGCGGCTTTTACTGTGGATGAAGCAGTAGGTTGTTCACCGTTTGATGTAAAGATTAAAAATGAATCCTATGGCCTAAACAGATACTCATGGAGAATGGGTGATGGCACGATATATACAAACATACTTGATAATTTTACCCATACTTACGTAAACAATACCAACGCTCCCATAAAACGCCGTTTGATGCTTGTGGGCATGTTTTCACATTGCCGCGATACAATGTTCACCGACATCACTGTTTATCCAGAAGTAAAAGCATCAATAAAACCAAATGTAATTAGTGGTTGTGCGCCACTTGAAGTAAATTTTAGCAATTTATCAAAAGGTGCTGAAAAGTATCATTGGAGATTTGGCGATGGCGCATCAAGTACTCTGGAAAACCCGGTTCATACTTTCCACAATTATACCGACAAAGAAATTACCTATGAAGTGACACTGAATGCGATTTCTAAAAATGGCTGTCTCTCTGAAGACATCGTTTACATACATGTTAAACCGTTTGTGGAAACCAAATTCAGTTTCGATCCACCTACCCATTGCACTCCATATCCTGTAACCTTTCAAAACAGATCATTTGGAGCTACCGATAATCTATGGAGTTTTGACAATGGCTCAACTTTCGAAAAAATTGACCAGGCTGAGTTTTCAAAACTTTTCGAAAATAAAGGATTCAGCCTTCCAGATACTATAAAGATTTGGTTAAGGGGTGAAAACAATTACGGGTGTAGCGACACCCAAAAAAGACAACTGGTGGTTTTCCCATCCATCATCTCCGAATTCAAACCCAGCATCACCGAAGGTTGCAACCCACAGCAGGTAAGTTTCCAAAACCTTTCAAGGGGGGCAAAAACTTACTTATGGGAATTTGGAAACCAGGAGGGTAATTCATCGGAAAAAGACCCGGTGATATGGTTCAACAACCCCAGCCTCAGCGATACGGCCGTTTTCAATGTAAGACTTACCACTATATCTGATTATCTCTGCCAGGATGTTTCCGAACATCAGATAAAAGTATATCCGCGCATTGAAGCAGGTTTTACCTTCGATTACACATCCTACTGCACACCACAAGAACTTACTTTTAATAATCAAAGCAAGGGGGCTAACCTTGTTAGTTGGGATTTTGGCACAGGCGCCCAATCCTATTCAAATCAGGAAAAAGTATCTCATGTATTTGAGAACAAAACAGGTGCAGAAATTACAGTTCCTGTAACCCTGACCATTGAAAATTCAAGTGGTTGCAAAGACGCATTAACCAGAAGTGTAACCATTTATCCGGAAATCAAAGCACAATTCGAAATGATTTCATCTGGTTGCCACCCTCTTGAAGTTGAATTTATAAATCAATCGAACGGTGCAGCAAAATATTTATGGGAATTTGGCGATGGAGGAACTTCTGCGGTTACAAGTGTAAAGCGGATTTATACCAACCCAAGCCGCACCGAATCACAGGTATACATCGTCAGGCTAAGTGCCGAATCGCAATTTGGCTGCAAAGACTATATTGAAAAACAAATTACAGTATTCCCCAAACCAAAAGCATCTTACCGACCTTCAGATGTTGCAGGTTGCTCACCTCTTCCGGTTCAATTCATTGAAAGTTCAGTTGGCACCAAAGGGTTTATCTGGAATTTTGGGGATGGTTCGGCAAACCTGCTGAACTCAGGGAACATATCGCATACATATACTAATAAGGGCGATGCTGAGACTGTTTATACCAGCAGGCTTATAGCCCTGAACGAATATGGGTGTATGGATACAACTCAGATGTCTACGCGGGTATTTCCTGAAATAAAGGCAGAATTCAGTTTATCTGAGACTATGGGGTGTCATCCGTTAGAAACCCGACTGGTTAACGAATCATCGGGTGCCAGCGCAAATACTCCTTACCGTTGGATTTATGGAGATGGCCAAACATCAACCACATCCACAGTGGCTCACAAACGTGTTTTTAACAACCCCTCGCATACTGAAATGCAGCAATACACCATCAGGTTGCATGCCCAGAGTATATATGGATGTAAGGATTCAATTGAAAAAGCCATTACTGTTTTCCCAAGACCCAAAGCGGTATTCGAACCATCAATCACAGAAGGTTGTTCGCCACTGGAAATTGCATTTACCGACAGCTCCTAAGGAGCCACCCAATATAACTGGAACTTTGCCAACGGCTATACTTCAAACAATGTGGGCAACATAACTCACAGATTTACGCAACCCCTCAATGCCCCCCCGGGCGTATTCCCAGTGGTGCTTGATGTTGAAAACCAGTTTGGATGCACCAGCAGCGCAAAACGAACTATCACAGTGTTCCCGGATATTGTTGCCAATTTTGATGTTGTAACAGAGGGTTGTCACCCATTACAGGTACAATTCAACAACCAATCAAGGGGTGCCAAAACTAACCAATGGAGTTTTGGCGATGGTTCAACATCAATAATAATAAACCCATCCTATACATTTACCAACGAAAGCCATACTGACAACAAGTATTATAATATAAATCTGAATGTAACCTCCAACTGGGGTTGCAAGGCAGATGCAAGCAGGCAAATAACTGTTTACCCTCGTCCCAAATCAGCATTTACCATTCATACCGATGAAGGTTGCTCTCCTTTGCCATTGGAATTCACCAACCTTTCAATTGGCGGAACCCTGGCAGAGTGGAGCCTGGCTGGTACACAAACAGTAAACAATGCTGAAAAATTTACTCATTCCATTTCCAACAAAAGTGAATTGCCCGCAATTTACCAGTTAAAACTAAAAACCATTAACAAATACGGCTGCTCAAGAGAGTCTTCGCAGCAGGTAAAAGTATTTCCGGAGGTGATTGCCAATTTTACTGCCGATAATGAGGCCATGAAGGGATGCAACCCTCTGCCGCTGGAATTTATCAACCTCTCCCGGCATGCCCATAGGTTTGCATGGAACTTTGCTGATGGGAATAATTCAACAGTTCCGAATCCAAAAAATGAATTCTATACTCCCCCAACCAAAGAAAGTTTCTACGACATAAAACTCAGGGCACAATCAGTCTTTGGCTGCCTGGACAGCATTGTAAAAAGAGCAACGGTTTATCCCGTGCCTGTGGCCGACATTCTGGTAAGCCCCCATGCACAAACCTTTCCCAGCACCCATATCAGGGCAGAAAACTTCAGCTCGCCCGGCAATTGGAAGTTTAGGTGGGAATTGGGAGATGGAAGGATTATTAATACTGATACTTTTGATACTATCGATCACGAATATAAATGGCCCTCTGATGATTATTCCACCAAGCATTACCGTGTATCTTTAACCGTAGCCAATGATTACTGTTTCGACAGCATCAGTCAAAAAGTGTCAATCACCGCACCCATGCCTATGGTAGGTTTTGCACCCTCAGCACAAGGCTGCCCCCCACTTGAGATTCAATTCCGCAATGATTCTAAATACGGAAAAGAGTTTTTCTGGGATTTTGCTGATGGCCATTACTCAAATCTCGAAAATCCTGTTCACGTATTTACAAAACCAGGTGAATATCAGGTAAAACTTCTTGTCAGTGGCGAAGGTGGATTGGATTCAGCCTATCAGACTATTCGTGTATTTGAACTACCCAATGCAGAATTCAGGGTTTCACAACCTGTGGTACAGCTGCCTTACGAAACCATTAAAATGGTAAACCTCTCGAGCCTTGCAACCTATTTTGAATGGCACATGGGTGATGGTACCATTTACTACGATACCGAGCCGGAGCACTTATATAGCGAAGCCGGAGTTTACGATATCAGGCTGAATGTAGCAACCAATACTTTCCCTCAATGCTTCGATCAGGTTGTAAAAAAGGGAGTTGTTATTGCAGAAAAAGATTGTCAGATGATTTTCCCTAATGCTTTTACACCAAGTACTAACGGGCCCAGTGATGGAAGATATATAGTGAACGACCCCGCAAATCATATTTTTTACCCCATCCATACCGGAATAGACAAATATGTGCTTGAGATTTACAACCGTTGGGGTGAGTTTATTTTCAGATCGGAGGACACTGATATCGGATGGGATGGATATTACCGCGGAAGGCTATCCCCGATGGGGGTTTATGTATGGAAGGTAAAGGCTACCTGCTTTAACGGCAAGGAAATAAAAACAGCCGGAGATGTTACACTATACAGATAATCAGGCACATTGAGTTTAAAAACCATAAAATAATATACATTATGAAAAGAGCATTTACACTTCAAGGCACAAAGGCAATCATTGCCTGCGGGATATTAGTCCTGATAATGTGCGCAGGCTCTTTCAGTTTGCGGGCACAGGCTCCCCAGTTTTCACAGTTTTACGCCGCTCCCATTTATTTAGCACCATCCTTTGCAGGCTCAACCGATGGAAGCCGAATTGTAATGAATTACCGAAATCAATGGCCTTCGATTCCGGGTGCATTTGTTACCTATGCGTTCTCCTTCGACCATTATTTCCATAATTATCGCAGCGGTTTGGGATTATTATTATTTCGTGATCAGGCCGGAGCCGGCAGGCTTGCCACAACCCACGGGGGATTGGTTTATTCTTATAACTTTCAGTTAGACCATCGCTGGACACTTAGACCAGGGTTGCAATTTATGTATGCCCAAAGAACTGTTGATTTTGAAAAACATACTTTTGGCGACCAGATAAGACTTAATGAGATTCTTCCTACATCTACGGTTACCAACCCCCTTCAAAAGATTGGCTACTTCGATGCATCTTCGTCTATATTGGCATATAGCAGGAATATATGGACCGGATTGGCTGTTGACCATTTGATGAGGCCCAACCAATCGATGACTCAGGAAGAGAGCCGCCTTCCCATAAAGATTTCGCTTTTTGGCGGTTACCGTTTTCATTTTGGTGGTCATTATGCTCAGCAGGTTGGTGAGAGCATTTCATTGGCTTTTCTCTATAAGAACCAGGGAAGATTTAACCAGATGGATTTTGGGGCCTATTGGTCGAGAGACCCCATAAGTGTTGGGTTGCTTTACAGAGGCATCCCTATTTTTAATAACCAAATCTATGGCATCACCAACAACGATGCAATGGTACTTATGGCTGGCATCAGAACCTATAGTATACGCATTGGTTACAGTTATGATTTTACCATTAGCAGGATGATAAGCAATACCGGCGGGGCGCACGAAATTTCCCTGATTTACCAGTTCAACCAGGGCGCTCCAAGCAAAAAACAAGGGCCTATCCCCTGCCCCGATGCAACCTTCTAAACCATTACACCAAAATAATTAAAACCAGAAAAGGGGGTCTGATGCCCCCTTTTCATTTTCATCATGTATACCGGAGTTTAAAACGGTTAATCCCAGATTTGTCATTAGCCGTTTTTTCTACTTATTGTCATTAGAAATGTATCACCCTAAGCCATTGATAAAATATTCTTTAGTTACTAATCCGTGTTAATTGCTTAGCCTGCTAAGTTCTTAATTAAAATTAGTGATGCGGGTTAAACAATAAAGACATAAGGATTATGATAGACGGTTCGAATTTATGCAATAAGAGAAAATTCGGCAATATCCGCAGCACTATATTCTTCCTGTAATTCATTGTAATTTTTAAACTTCAGTGTATCGTACTTTAAAGTATCGGTATTGATAATAACTGCCTGAAAACGTCCCAGCGAGCATGACCCGCAATTGACATAAAGTTTTTTATTATTAAGGTAATATGTTTTATGAGCTTCAATTTTGTGGGTATGGCCAAGAATAACCACATCGTAGTTTTTTAGTAGCCTTAAGGCATGGGTAAGGTAACGGATTGAGTCGTATTTTTTTGGAATTTTGTTGATGGCTTCATCAATTTCAAGAATTCGCCTGTAAATGCCCAGGATGAATCGTACCTTGCTGCCCCATCTTAAAAGATTAAATCCAAAGGTTTGAATACCTCGCCCAAGTGAGGTTCCGTTCATAAAGTCGGCACTGTGCCCGTGTTCAATGTAAACACGCTTCCCCTGTCTGTTTTCGATGAGTAAATTTTCGCGGCCAATAGGGCATAATGCGTCATGATTTCCTTTTATGTAATCAATATATGGGGTATTGAGCAGGTAATCGACCAAAACGGGGTTGTTTTGCTTTATTTCATCGAACGAATACTTATATAGCTCGAAAACATCGCCATTGAGAACAATTTTGTCAATTTTATGCTCAAATCGAATCTGTTCAATTGCATCGATAAAGTCTTGTGACTTCCAGCCAAAGGTTTCGAAGTGGTCATTGTTTCCAATATGAAGGTCGGATAGGATGAGAAGATTCATAACAATTTTTTTCAATTACTGTTTTGCTCAAAAAGAATAAACTCCGAAACTACCGGAGTTCCATTTTCCAGTTTCTGGCTAAGGATATTTTCCCTGTAAACTTCATAAATATGCGGATTAAAGATCAATTCACTGATTCGTGAGGGTATCTTTGAAACATCCTTCTCGTATATTCCCATACGGTTTTGGCAAATAAATTCCACATTCCCTTTTTCCTGCTCCCATATATAATTGTTTACAACAGGAATTTTGCCTGAAAGCAGAATCTCCATAAAGGTGCTTGCTCCGCATTTGGTAACCACCACATCAGCTATGTTGATTAGTTCGTAAACAAAATCAATGTAGCCAAATATATGCAATGCTTCAAAATTATACTTTGCTTTTATCTGCCAGGCTTTCCGGAAAAGTGAGGTATTGTTTCCACAAACTATGGCAATCTGGATACCGGGATTATAACGAACAAAATTCCGGAGAATTTTTTTGCCGCGTGGCATACCATCGCCGCCACCCAGAATCAGTACAAGTCGTTTTGCAGGGTCAAAGCCCAGATTCTCCTTCATTACTCTGGCAAGGGTTTCGGGCAAAGGTTTGGTAAACTTTTCATCAAGAATGAAAGGAAAAACCTTGATCGATTTTTCAGGTATTCCACGGGCAATTGAAAATTCTTTAACCCTTTTCGAAAATACTATAAACCTTGGACCCTGCTCAAGGAACCAGATGGGGTGTGCTGTAAAAGGATCGGTAACAACTACCGTAACCTGCACATTCAGATTGTATTCTTTCACTATTTCAAGTACTGGCCTGATAAGAAAAAAATGAAAAATCACAATTTTCGATGGTCTTTCTGCCAGTATTTGTCTTTTAAGGTGCGGTTTTACAAAATAGCTGATAATAAATGCAGTAACAATAGCCAAGACTTTAAGCTTATTGATGGCATACAAAGCTTCAAAAACCCATACTGCATTGGATTGAGAGCGACGGTAGCCATCTTCAACTGCCACCTTAACAAGTTTATTTACTCCTGCAAAACCATCAGCAAGGGTTACCCTGGCTTTGTCTCCATATCTTGTGTGAATATGGTTGGCAACCGATCTTGCCGGGGCCAGGTGTCCACCGCCGGTTTTGAGGTAAAAGAAGAGGTATTTATTCTGCATAACATTGAGTAGGTTATGGGATACAAGGTACCGCCCGAATGTTAATGACATTTAAAGCCTTGTTTACTTTTGCATTAACGTTGTGTTTATATTGTTACCATTGGCAAGGAACTATCTTAATGGTCCCTCGTTTTGCCTGAAACTACCTTGAGTAAGAAAATCGGTAATGTTGTAAAATCCCATTTTTCGAGCCTTCAGGAACCCAGACCAAGCCGCTTCGGCCAGTCTTCCTTTTTTTAACAGGTCAAATAGCCACTGGTCAGTATATTCGGGCTTTTCCTGCTTGATTCCAGCCTGAATTTCTCTTAACCATTTTTTGTTGGCTTTTTCCTGTGCCCCAATTTGTGGTGAAATAACAATGGGAATACCCAGGGCAGTATAAAATGAGAGCTCACTTGGCTTGGTCCACAATATATCGGTGGTTCTTAATACCTGGTTAAAACGATGATAATATTCTTCAAAGGTCTTTCCATAAATAACCTTAATATGATCAGATGCTACTTCTTCCTGTATATCAAGAAAATAGTCGTTTATATCGTTTCGCATACCAGCTATCAGATTAAGGTTTACTTCGCCTGCAAGTAATTTTTCGCGCAAGCTGATGGCAATTTTTCGCCCGGTTTGTTTTTGTGCACCGGCACCTCCCACTGCAAAAGTTATAGTAAGCACCCTTGAATTATCGAAGTAACAATTTTCTTTGCCAATAAAATACTCCACACTTTTGCCATGCATCGACCAAAACCTTCCTGCGGGGTCAAGGTAATATAACCTCTGGCCAAGGTCCTTTATTAGGGTTTCCAGATTTCTTGTTCCCAAAATCTCGGGGGGTAATGGAAAGCCTGTAAGATGTATCCTGCTTTCAGGAACACCATAACTTTTGAGGCGCTGTGCAGCTCTGCCTGTTGGCGCAAAATACTCAATACGACTTTCCCATGGGTCTGCAGCAACCCAAACCCGGTTAAGGTCGGTGTCGCAAATGATACAATATACCGGCGAAAAACCATTCAAATCGGCCGCAATGGCTGGTGCATAAAAACTTGTAAGCATTGGTAATTCCTTTTCAATAATCTTTTCCAACATCCCTCGGCAAAGTCCTTTTTTTATGCTCGATACCAACATTTTCACCTGAAAGGTTGCTCTGGATAAATCGCGCTTTGGATAATAGGATGGGATGCGGAGAAAAAAATCGAGAACGTTAAATAGCGGCTTACCTATAATTGGAATTCCTTTGGCGCGTGAGAGCAACTCATAAAAATACAACATTCTTTTCCACAGTCTTTTCTCTGACTGCGGTGTGCCAGGATTGTCTCCAACATTTACAAGACCTTGGTTGGCAAATTGGGCAAAGGGAAATGCGGCCCTCAGGTGTCCATAGCCCATGGTTGCACTTACAAGCCATACATCAAGTGATTTATCATTCCCTGCAATTGAAGGGTTATTTTTTATAGGTGATCTTTCTGTCTGATGCATTTTCATCTAAATAAATCCTTAATTATATTGGTTTCAAAAAAAGCCGGGGAAGGCGGCCCCCGGCTTTATTCCAAAAACACAACATTAGAAAGGAATGAATAGTTCTAAATAAACCCTGATTCCAAACTATAGCTCAAAATTACTCTTTACCCAAAGGGTGTTTGTTAAGGGCAGATTAAAGTTTGGTTACTTGTTTCTTAACTCTGATTTTCGAGGAGCCACTTTTGCAATACTAAGAGTTGCCATATTTTATTATATTGCCACAAATGTCCTTTTTTATAAAAATCGTCGAGCAACCGGTTAACGAAAACCGGATTTAAAATACCTGATTTATTAATTGAATCAAGGTTCAGAAAATCCTGAACAAAACCGCCAAGTTCTTTTTGCAGCCACTTTTGGAGTGGTATGGCAAATCCTCGTTTAGGCCGGTTAAAATAAGAGGCAGGCACATAATCGAATAATATCTGCTTTAATAACCATTTCGAATCGCCATGCTGCATTTTCAGTTTGGGCGAAAGGTTCATAGCCCATTCCACTATGCGGTAGTCGAGCAAGGGCACCCTGGTTTCAAGGGCAAAAAACATACTTGCCCTGTCAACTTTTACAAGCAGATCGTCGGGCAGGTAATAAAGAAAATCGAACATAGCCTGCTGCTCTGATGCAGTAAGTTTTCGGGATAGTGTGCTGAAATTTTCATCCAGCGAAAATCCATCGTGATAATTCCGATTAAGCGCCTGGTGAGCCAGTTTGCGGGAGAAAAGATATTGCTCCTGCGAAAAAATATGGCTCTTTAAGAGCTCCGGGTCAATTTTATTAAACAAAGGTGCTGCACGTCTGTATTTGCCAGGCCCATGTTCGACCAGAAAAGCCAGAAAGCCTCCCATTGCCTTTATCCATGGAGATTGAAGCCTTTCGGCCCATTTATAAGCCCCATAACCCATAAACAGCTCATCGCCGCCATCGCCCGAAAGTGTTACCGTAACCTGCTGCCGGGCCATCCGTGAAACCAATAGGGTGGGAATGGCCGATGAATCAGCAAAGGGCTCATCGTAAATATCATTCAGGCGTGGCATCCACTCAAGGGCATCTTTTTCGGTAACCTGAAAGTTATGATGCCGGGTGCCCAGGTAATTTGCAACCGCCGATGCGTATGCTGACTCATCAAAACCCTTTTCCCAAAATCCAATATTAAATGTATTTACCGGCTCTGAATGAACACTTTGAGCAACTGCGGTTACCAGGCTTGAATCAATTCCTCCGCTCAGGAACGTTCCCAGGGGTACATCCGAAATCATCCTGTATCTTACCGATGATTCAATGAGTGCCTTGAGCTCTTCTTTTGCCCGAACCACATCATCCAATGGCTTTTCATTAATTTTTAATCTGATATCCCAATATTGCTCTGTTGTTAGTCCACTCCTGGAGAATGTGCCCATAAATCCGGGAGGCAACTTCTTTATTTCTTTGTAAATACTTGCTGGCGCAGGAATAAATCCAAGATGAAGAAACTGATTGATGGCAACCGGGTCGATAGAAAGTGTTTCCTTTATACTATTATTTCCTGCCAGCCCCTTCAGTTCCGAGGAAAACGCTAATACTCCCTTGTGCAAATAATAATAAAGAGGCTTTATCCCCACCCTGTCTCTCAACAGAGACAGACACTCAAGGTGTTTGTCCCAGATAGCGATGGCAAACATGCCATTAAGCCTCTGCACAAAATCCTTTCCCCAAAGGGCAAATGCTTCAAGAATAATCTCCGAATCGGAATTTGTTTTGGCATGAAAAGCTGGATTTGCCAGTTTTATCTCGTCTGTTATTTCTCTGAAATTAAAAATCTCACCATTATAAACCATTATATATCGCCCGCAATGGGAATACATTGGTTGATTGGCCGATTCGGAAAGGTCAAGAATGCTTAATCTCAAATGCCCCAGTATGCAGTGTTCGCCATAAAATACTCCCTGAGCGTCGGGGCCCCGGTGAGCCATCAGTTCCATTGCTCTGCCAACCGTTTGGCCCGATACACCTTTAAAATCTACAATTCCTGTAATGCCGCACATAAAGAAAATTAAGGTGTAAAAATAAGAAATCGGCAACTTTTACCGCTGAAAATAAAAATTTTCGGGCTCTATTGCCCAGGGCAAAAGAAGTTATGTGATCTTATCGACTGCAAAACCCGGCAAAATTTTTTATTGCTGCCTGTTAAGGCTCGGTAGGATTGTTTGATATTAATTCTGCCTGATAAAGCAATTTTTCCGCCCCGGATAACCATCATTAATACAGTGCAGATAATTACGCACAAAAGATTTCTGCATTTACATCCATACTGTATAGATACTTCTTGTCATTAACACCTGTTATATTGCATAGGAAATTATGGTAAAATAATCTTCTTTTAGGAACATATTGATTGAATCTGAATTGTTGCAAGCCTAAACTGAATATTCAATTCTCTTTAATATTATCAACAATGATTCTATGCAGAGATTTTCCCCATTCATCCCAGTTTAACTTTTCATTATATAAAGTGTGAGCACCATCAACCAATGAATTATATTTTTCAATATCGCTTACCAATGAAATAATCAAATCTCCATATTCTTCAAACGAAGCATCATAATCCAACGCATATCCATTCAACCCATTTATTACAATTTCAGAAACTCCACCGGTATTTGAGGTCAAAACCGGCAATCCATAAGCAGACGCCTCGCAAAAAGTTATACCCAAACATTCGGCCCGGGTAGGCATCAGCAAAAAATCTGAATCTACCATGAGTTTCTGAAATTTTTCTCTGGATTCAGGTATATTCTTATTCAAAAATGGTAAATATTCAATGTTATTATCCATAAAATCATTTACCGGTTTCACGCCAATAGCGGTTAATTTTGCGCTATATCCTTTTAAATTAAGATACCTAACAACGTTGCACGCAATATCAAAGCCTTTGCGTTTCCAGTCTCGTCCAATAAATAACAGGCTGACATTGTCTGTATCTTTCTTTCTTGACACTTTTATAACATCTGGCCTGTCGATATTTGCCCCCCGTGGCAAAACGTACACTTTTTCTCTTTTTCCGTTGTATTCTTTAATCACCGATTCAGCCGCCCATTTCGATGCACATATCACTATTCTGGCTTTGTCAATTGCCTTTTGCTCTATGTTATTTCCCCAATAAACACAATGTTTCAATAAATCAGAAAAATCCGGATAATAATTCAACAGAGATTTGAAGGTAGCATCGGTTGAATAAATAATAGGAATACTGGTTTTTAAATATGCAAGTTCGACCGATGCCTTCTCCGCAAAAACTACATCAGCATCAATTTTCCTTATTAGTTTGGTAAAAACTTGTCCGTAGATTTTAGAAACAATGATATTGTGGGTTGCTTTGTAATTAATCCCAAAAAACTTATTTAACAATCTCGCAAAAAGTTTTATAGAATCAATAAGCCAATTATTAACCGGCCCAAGAAAAAATACTTCACCAATATGTTTCTCAATTGCTTCTGATTGGTAAAAATAAACCCCCGATGAAACGGTCCTGTCGGCAGGATTCTTTGATGTTAGATAAGCAACCTTATACCTCATAAGATTTAATGTTAAACAAGTAATTACATTCACTATTTTATAAGTCACGAAATTAAAATAAATTTTGAGCAATCCAAATAAAAGGTTTTCATTGAGCTCTGAAAAGCTATATTATTTTGCACCCTTTGCGGTAATAATGCTACTCTGAAACAAATAAAGGAAGTCAGCCACAAAAAAATATAATCATATCCTATCAAACGCAAGATGATCATTCAGGAAAAAATAATTGAATGTTTGCTTACATCCATTCAATAAAATATAACCAATGCCCTGCAATAACTTTACCGCTAAAACATTCCAAAAAGCCGGATTACTCCGGGAAGCTTCTTAGGTTTGCAGTATACAATACTATTCACAATTGCATCCAAAGCTTAAACACTACTATGGCCACCAACAATGCCATGAGGCGAGATTGCTTTAAGCAGGATTGTTTCTAAAAAAATTAACTCACCGCAAAGAAGCATGTAACTTAATATTAAACAATACCGGAAAAATAAAAATGGGGAGTAAATAAAACCCAAATTTTGCGCAATCTTGCATTATTAAACGATTTTAATGAATCATTTTTGCTTTCCAAAAAGGTTCAATTCATCAACGCCCGACAATTTTTCTATCCCAAATTACTGAATTATAAGCATGATGCAAAAATTTCAGAAGCCCGAAGATATATTCTGATTGAAAAGCGACAAATGAAAAAAAATTTTTTATAATGCTTCGTTTTTATAATTTAGCCGCCATAAATTATTGCGACACCTTTGACGATACCTATGAAGAAACCAGCTAATCTTGAAACAGATAAGGCCCTTGAAATGGCATGGAAAAAGTTTGAAAAAAAAGATTTTGACGGGGCCGAAGAATTGTTTTCCGGAATTGCAGATGACGATGGCAGCTATAAAGAGGCTCTTTATGGACAGGCAGCGTGTAGTCTCAGAAAAAAAGATTTTTCCTTGGCCATTGAGCATCTTGATAAACTTATAGAACTCGATCCCGACGATTATAAATACTACCATACAAGAGCTATGTGCTATGGAGGCGACGAAGATTACGAAATGGCTATTGAAAACCTTGAAAAAGCTATTGAAATAGCTGGTGACAGGCACGATCTGTATTACGATATGGGAGGAACTTTCCTTGCTTCCAAGGAATACAAAAGAGCTGCGCAATGCTTCGAAAAGTGCGTTGATATGGATAATAAATGCTACGAAGCATGGGTTGGTAAAGCGCTTGCAGCCTATTTTAACAAAGAGCAAAAAGCTGCCTTTGAATTTGCCAACATAGCCCTTAAATTCAATCCTAAATCGATACTGGCCTTGTTATTGAAAGCCGAGGTATTGATGGAAACCGGAAAAAAAGATGAAGGAGGAAAGGAATTAAAGAAAATCCTTGCCCTCGAGCCCGAAATATTTAAGGTGACCGCAAGCAGTTCATCAGATGAAGAAGCAGAGACAGATGAATACGATTTAGATGAGGACGCCAATCGCAGCGATGATGATGAAATAGAGGAATTTGAGTTGAACGAATAGGGAATTATTAAACAAGGTTTAGCAATAAATTTAAAGTAAGTTATAATTGACCCAGACCTAAACCCAATTTTAGCCAATGAAACATGCAAAAACTTCTGAAAGATAATCATACTTTTCATCCGTAAATAATTTATTTTTAAGTTAAGGTCTCCCGCTAATACGGGAGAACCACACATGTTCTAAAACTTATTCTCATCGGTGTTTGTGTCTTGCAAAAACAAGTGGGTTTCGTAATTAATATAAAAATTACAGCATGAGTTAATCAATAACTTATGCTGTAATTTTTTCTTATTACGTTTTTAAGAATGAATATCGGCTTAATAGGTATTAAATAAATCAAATCAATTGTTGATGCTCCTGTTGAGCCGGAAATAAAGTATTACATCTTAAAAACCAAGCCCATTTTTATAGCGGAACCTGGTCGATTGTATCTTAATCGTTGGTCATTGTCTTTATTAAAAGTTTTATCCTGATTACCATCTTGCAGGAAAACAATAGGTTCATTGAGCATATCTTCGATTTTCATTCTGAAATTGAGATTTTTAGTGATCCTTTTCGATATACTGAGATCAATATAGTTCCTGGGCATCTCATAAATATCAGGATAAGAAACAGTCATATCACTTTCTCTGAATCCTCCGCTGAAAATCCGTTTCCCTATAATGTTATACAATAGATTTACTTCCAGGTTTGATTTAATATTATTATAATACAATCCAATGTTTAGCATATATGGTGATTGGCCCTGAAGCTGTCGTGGGTCGGTATCTCTCCCACCCGAGAGCGTGCCACTCCCAATTTCTACTTCGGTATAGATGAGCGCTGCGTTCAAATAAATCGACAGATCATCGATAAACTTAACACCAGAAAGGCCTAAAAATGATTTCCTAATCTCAAGTTCCGACCCATACACTATAGCTTTATCAGCATTACTGAAAGAAAAGTTTTTAGACCCCCCTGAACCGGCACCTGGCAACATTGAGCGCTCAATTGCATTTGTAAAGGATTTATAGAACCCGGCTAATGATATAACTTCAGAAATTGATGGATAATATTCCAACCGCAAATCGTAATTGTCTATTTCGGCCGACCTTAAAAACCGGTTTCCGGTAATAACCCAGTTGTTGTCAAAGTCGAAGAAACCAAATGGAGCCTGTTCTCTGAACTCAGGCCTGTTTAGGGTTTTACCAAAACCTGCTCTTACGAGGAACTTCTCGGTAAAATTATAAGTTGCATTTACAGATGGAAGAACGTTATAGTCATCGTAAATGGGGTTAATAGGACCAGCAGTTGTTGCACTGTTTAATTTACGAAGATTATCTTCAATCCGAACACCTCCACTTATATTAAATTTTTTACTCAACGGGATATTTACCATCACATACCAAGCAAAAAGTCTGTTATTGACATCGTAAGAGTCATTGGGATTTGATTGCTCATCAATTTTAAATCCACCATAATTGTTGATATGAACCGGATTAAACAGAGAATCAATTGTTACCATTCTTAAACCCTGATCAAATCCTACGGATTGGGTGTAGCCAATGTTTCTTGCGCGAAAATCTCTTTGAAGGTAATTTGAAAAAATACCTGCCTTGATTTCAGGATTGTTTTCCCAGGTTTTATTAATGGTAATCTTCTGACTAATGTTGAATGCAAGGGTATTCCCATCTTCAGTCATATTAGAGTAGAACCTTCCCATGAAATAAGGTTGAGCTCCTCCAATGGGTACATAAATATAATAAATATCGCCATCCTTATCATTAATAGGTTTCTCACTTCTATATTGTTTGTAGTCGGGCATATCGCGGAATGAATAGGTCTGGCCATAAGTCCAATCAACTTTGGTACCCGGGAAAATCTCATGTTTTCCGGTTAGCTGCCCTGAATATAATCCTCTGAAAACTTGTTGAAAGGCATGATTATTCATATTAAAGCCAAAATCAATATGATCTCCGAGCCGGTTGGTGTAGCTATAATTGCCGATGTTGTTAAAAAGGTTGATAAAATCAATGGAGTGTTTTTCATTAAAAATAATACCCCAGTTATGAATGATTCCAATTTTTATTGAATTACTGTATTTTGAATCCTCAAATAAATAAATGGGCAGGCTAACATTTTGCTGTCTGTTAAATGCGTTGTAATCGGCTCTTAGAGTAGTATTGGTAGAGTTGCTGTTACTATAGGAAAGGGTCGTAATATTACCAATTTGTATATTTCTCAATGATAATCTCAGGGCTCCGGTTAATGATCCGCTATGGTTTAGGGATGCTGTATTTTCCTGGGCAACCCAATTATTTTTCAAAGATCGCCCAACCTGCTGCAAACGTTCCGGGTTGTTGGTGATTACTCTAAGATCGTTAGGGAAATCATCTGGCAGTGAAAAATAATCTGACCCAAGTCCAAGCCATGAATTCGTTGGACGCTCAGTTATATAAAACGGTTTAAAACTTGTACCATCGTTGTATTGGCTTGAATATGATATTTCAAAACCACTCTTGTCAGGAATAGATTTAGTAAAAACTTTAATTGCTCCCCCTGCAAAATCGGCTGGCAAATCTGGTGATGGACTTTTAAATACCAAAAGTTGCTCAATTTGTGAACTTGGTATCATATCGAAGGAGAACGATCTCACATCAGCTTCCATACTTGGGGCAATAGTATTATGTAAAAAGGTGGAATTATATCTTTCACTTAAACCCCTTACTACAATAAATCGATCGTCTATAACCGTTATGCCGGGTATTCTTCTTACAACCTGAGCTGCATCACTATCTTGCGAACGACTAATCTGCTGGGCAGAAATACCACTTGTTACAACCTGACTATTACGGATCGATGCAATCAAAGAAACATCAGTGTAATTGCTCCTTCGGGCAGTTACGGTTACTCCTTCTAATTGCTGCACCAAGTCTTCCATTTCTATTGTTAAGGAAATAACTTTAGAGCGATCCAATACAATTCCTTCAATAATAACCGGTTGGTAGGATATGTAGGAAATCTGCAAATTAACTTTTTCTTGTTGAAGATTGGTCAACCTGAATTCTCCATTGAGGTTGGTAGTTGTGCCTGTTATTGTTCCAACTACCAGAATCTGAGCTCCAACCAGTGTTTCTTTTGTTCTTTTATCTTTTACAATTCCTTCTATTATGCCTCCTTGTCCAAAGGCTATATGACTTATCAATAATATAAATATAGCATTGACTATTAGTGCTTTAAAAATACTTCTTGTCATTAAAATATTATAATTAGTTATTTAAATAATCAGGGGCAAAATTACTTCATAGGTTTTGTATTGAATGTTAAGTAATTGTTATGATTCTATTAGGGCTATATTAATTGCCAGGGAAATAATCAAATTATTTATATCAAGTAATTATTATTGAATTTTGCAAGCTTATCTAACTATATATCAAGCCAATAAGTACAGCTTTCATTTTCATTTTTCATATTTAATTTTTTTGACTTTACGAATAAATTTATCTCCAAAAAAAAAAGGAAATCTATTCATATTTAACGAATTCCACTATACCGCTATCACATTATCAACTGATAATCATAATGTTAATGATTTCGTCATAATTATTTAAAGCTAAGTTTACATTGCAACTTTACTTTTGCCATGATGATAAAATGGAAATTTCAATCTCTATTCAATCACTTCAATGTAAATCTTAATTAAAAATTAAAAAGATGAAAATGAAACAATTAACAATTAAATGGTTAAAAACAATGCTTTGGGGGCTTATGGCTACAGCCTTGATTTTCCAATCCTGCGAAGACGAAGTGGCACTTAAGGATAAGCCAAGTATTACCTTAAGCTCTTCACAAGCATCAAACAGCATTGGTTCAAAAGTATCAACAACCCTTACTATTAATGCACCAGAAGGCCTTGCGTCAATTATTGTGTTAAAGAATGGTGTTCCTTCAAAAACTGAAACTATAACAGGCAATCCGACCACCTTGCAATGGACCTATGAATACGTTATAGATGCACCTATCGGGTCAACAGTTAACATCACCTTTTCAGCCGTTGATTCAAAAGAAAGAACATCAGAGGTTGCAACGTTTGCAGTAAGGGTTACAGCAAAACCCATCAAAGATGTACCTGCTGGTAATATCATTGGCAATCGCCTTTGGTCTTCTGATACAATCTACCGTTTGAATGGATTTGTAAGAGTAGGACGTGATGAAAGACAACAAGACAATAGTTTTATTCAAGCAACAGGCAACCTGACCATACAAGCCGGTACACTTATTATTGGTGACAAAGAAACCAAGGGTACTCTTGTGGTACAACGTGGCAGCAAAATCAACGCCATAGGGACTCCTGACAATCCAATTGTAATGACTTCTGAAGCTGCCATAGGGCAAAGATTACCCGGCGACTGGGGTGGGCTTGTTATCTGCGGCAGAGTTAGAAACAACCAGGGCGAAAACGTTCAGATGGAAGGTGGTTACGGCGCATGGCACGGTGGTACTGTTGATCTGAATGATGCAAACGAATCATCAGGTACTTTGAAGTATGTGCGTATCGAGTATGCCGGAATTCCCATTAACCCCAATGAAGAGGTAAACTCACTTACCATGGGAAGTGTTGGTAAAGGTACCGTTTTCGAATATGTTCAGGCATCATACGGTCTTGACGATGCATTTGAATGGTTTGGTGGTTCTGTAGATGCCAAATACCTCATCGCATATCGCAACTTAGACGATGATCTTGATGTTGATTTCGGTTATCAAGGCTTTGTTCAATTTGCTTTAGTAATTCGCGATGCCAACCTTGCTGACCAGTCTGGTTCAAACGGTTTTGAGGTAGATAACAATGGTTCGGGTTCGGGAGCAACTCCTTTTACTGCTGCACGTTTTGCCAATGTAACTGTTATCGGGCCTAAGAAAACCCGCGAAACACCTATCAATACAAATTATCAGCATGGTGCTCAATTAAGACGCAATAGCATGTTGCGTATATATAATTCCTTCATTACAGGTTTCCCCGCTGGTATTTACATCGATGATGAACGCGGCAACTCAAGTGCACACGCCATGAGTGATGAGTTAAGACTAAGAAATGTTATTATTGCTGGCGTTGACGGATGGGGCGGGAATGGCTATGGTTCTGCTTATGATGCAGCAGTTGAAGGTGCAGTTGCAGGTCTTCCCTTCCTTGATGGTAATGGTGTTGCAAGAGTCAACCATCCCAATGTACCTCGTGGTACATCTCTTAAACAAGATGGCCCAACTGTGCGCGCTCCAGGCTTTGAAGTGGTTGAATGGTTTAACAAAACCGAATATGGCAATAAGAGACTGACCAAATGGACTGATGCTGGCATTAATCCTACCATTTTCGACCTGGTAGCCTATCCTGGAGTTCTACCAGTTTCAGGCTCAATGTTGTTAACTGCCGCCAAATGGGATAATGTCCCTGCCGCTGATGCCGATAGATTCCAAAAAGTTAACTATGTGGGCGCGTTTGGAACAACCAACTGGACTGCTGGCTGGGCTGAATGGTTGCCAGGTGTTAAAGTTTACTTCTAAGAAAATTATTCTCTAATAAATTGCTAAAAAACAGCAGGAGAAGTACTCCTGCTGTTTTTAGTTTAATCAATTCATCAAAAGAATTTTAAGGTAAACTAAAAGCATGAAAAGAAACACTTTTTTAAGCATTCTGATTATATTGTCACTTGCTTTTTTATTTTCTAATTGTAAAAAAGCGACCAATAAGAATCAATACAACATCAATAATTATATTCCTGCCGAAATTATCGACACTCTAAAAACTGATATTGTTACCTATATGGGCGTAAAACCCCGCAATGCAGACTGGGAAACCCGGCACGACCCTCAATACCGACCGTTTTATATTGAAGGCTCGAAGAATTATGAAATATACATGTATTTTGTAAATGAAAATGGCGATCACTTTTTCTATATGATAAGACCATCACGACATATTGAAGGGAACAGACGCGCTATTGGCGGTAAACTAAGATTGGATGAGAATTTCAATATTACCTGGTATGAAGAAGTCTTCGTTACTCATGTGTTCGATGAAGAATTACTCAGGGAAATGGCTGATGTTTTTTTCCCAAAACTTATTGATAATTCCATAAGGGAATCAATTGAAAACGATAATCGGATTGAATGGCCCGACGTTAGGTTAAAGTATGATATTGTTAAAAAAGAATGGAGGTACGATGTTGCTGAATAACAACAACTTAAAAATTCAATGTTAATTTTTCGTTACCTGCATGTAAACTTAACATTAATAAATGATTAATTTACTGTTAATATTATTATCTTTGTTGTATCAATAATTATCACAATAGCCACTAAACTATAGGAGATACAGCCATGAAAACATTAGCCTTACTCTTCGCATTAAACTTTCTGGCATTCTCAACGCTTGTTGGGCAAATTACCGAAAGGGCCGGCATATACTACGGTTCTGATTATAAACCATTTACTGGCATCCATAATGAAAAGTTTCCCGATGGAAATGTACAAATGGAAATACGTTTTAACAACGGAATGTTTGACGGTGAAACCAGGGTATATCATCCCAATGGAAAACTACATGAGATCAGGTCATATAAACTTGGAAAAATGGATGGAACATGGAAAACCTATAATGAAAAAGGAATTCTGATTGCAGAGGCCCGTTACCTTGATGGAGAAAAGGATGGCAAATGGCTGGTGTGGGATGAAAAAGGTACCCTTCTTTATGACATGACCTATTACAAAGGAAAAAGAACAGGAATCTGGAAAATGTATAACGAAGAAGGTGCCTTAGTAATGGAAAAAGAGTTTGATTAATATCTAATGGGTAAATAACGGGTAAACTAATAATCTTGCCTGATTCCACCCAATTAACCTTATATACTTAAAAAGCAAAAAGGTTACGGTTAAAAAAAAACCGCAACCTTTTTGCCATTTAACCTTTGCAGGTATCATGACAGTAGAGACCTGATCATATCTGCCACCTGCTTATTGTCAGCTTTTCCGGCTAATTCCTTTGTTGCACGTCCCATTACCTTGCCCAGGTCTTTCAAGTCTTTGGCGCCGGTTTCGGCAATAATTGCCTTGATTATACCGGTAATCTCCTCCAATGATAGTTTTTGAGGTAAATAAGTTTCGATAATCTCTGCCTGAAATAACTCCACTTCACTAAGGTCTTTCCTTCCCTGGGTGTTGAAAAGTTCTGCAGCTTCCTTGCGCTGTTTTACCAATCGTTGCAGAAGTTTTATTTCTGTATCGTGATCAATTTCGACTGAACCCTTCTCCGTTCTTTGAACCAGAAGGGCATTTTTAATGGCTCTTAATGCTTCAAGTTTACCTTTCTCGCGTGCAAGCATGGCACCTTTAATGTCATTGTCAATGGTTTCTATCAGGCTCATAATACATATAAATTAGATTGATAAACAAATTTACAAATTAAAATCCCACGCCCCCACATCTTTATTATTTTACAAAAAACCCCGCCTGGTGCGGGGTGTAATAAGGGAAAGAGAATCACACTACTGGTCTTTAGTCAACATTATCGTGAAGGAAAGAGTTATTAGATTTTATCTGTGTGCTGCCATTGCCATCGAACAAAGTATATCGTGAAACATGAGACTCATTACTGGCCGGGACAGAATTAAGTGTTACATTGCGTCGCAGATAGGCAGGTTCTTTTTCAACATCAAGAAGGCCGTCAGGGGTTTTAATCTTAATGCTTAATTCTCTTAGGCGTTGCTCACGTTCATGTGATTTGGCACGCATCAAATCGCCGTCTCCCCCGTTGTATTCGGGTTTAGGTTCGGGCTTTTTAATTTCGCTATTCTGGGACACCGTATCAGTTTTTCTGATAAAAACATTGGGCACAGATGGGGTTTGGGTTTGAGCAGGGGGAGTATCAAAATCGACAGGAATCTGAATTTGCGCAGGTTTGCTGGTTTCAGATGTGGATGAACCTGAAGATTGTTGCTGAACAGGTTTATTGATGAGCCGGAATCCGTGATCATCATCAGCTCTGACTTCCGGTTTTGGAGATATTGTATTTTCAAGCTGCACTATCTTTTTCTCTGACTGACGATTATCGATATTAAAGCCCAGATCGGTATTTTCTCCAAACCCTGTTGCCACAATAATAACATTGATCTTATTCCCGAGAGATTCATCCCTGCCACACCCCCAGATAATATCGGCAGTTGAACCGGCTTCCATCTGAATATACTCAGTAATTTCGGTAATCTCATCCATAAGGATTTCTTCCTTGCCGCTGACAATATTGAGAAGCACATTGCTTGCCCCTTTTATATTATTATCGTTGAGAAGTGGTGAAGCGAGCGCCATTTCAACTGCTCTGACAGCCCTGTTCTCTCCTTCGGCGGCGCCGCTGCCCATAATGGCAACACCGCTGTTTGACATTACGGTTTTAACATCGGCAAAGTCAACATTAATTCCGCCGGTTATCGTAATTATCTCAGCAATACCTTTGGCAGCAGTGGTAAGCACATTGTCGGCCTTGGAGAATGCATCGGTAAAGGTGAGATTACCATACAGTTCGCGCAGTTTATCGTTGCTTATAATTATCAGCGCATCTACGTTTTGCTTTAGCTCTCTGATGCCTTCTTCGGCATGAATACGCCTTTTTCGCCCTTCGAATGAGAATGGCAAGGTAACAATACCCACGGTAAGGATGTTGAGTTCGCGACTCACCTTTGCAATAACAGGGGCAGCTCCAGTACCGGTTCCACCCCCCATGCCTGCTGTGATAAAGAGCATTTTGGTATTCTTCTCAAGAATATCTTTGATGCGGTCAATATCTTCAATAGCGGCATTTTTGCCTACTTCGGGCAGGTTTCCGGCACCTTTGCCTTCGGTAAGGCTAACCCCCAACTGCACTTTGTTGGGCACAGGGCTTACTTCGAGCGCCTGGGCATCGGTATTGCAGACGATAAAGTCAACGCCCTCAATACCCTGGCTGAACATATAGTTTACAGCGTTGCTACCACCGCCGCCCACACCAAGAACTTTGATGTCGGATGATTGGTTTTTTGGTAAGTCGAAATTTATCATGTCTGTTTTCATATATTTCTGGGTCTAAAGTAGTTATTTAAGGAAATAATTGTTTTAAGCTTGTAAGGTTTTTATTAACAGGTTTTTAGCTAAAAATGTTAATAAATAGATTATTCCGTCTGATCGTTTTCGAAAAACTGTTTGCTACGTTTTATAATTACATCGAAGAAACTGCCTTTGTTTTTTTGTGAGTGGGTAGAAACCTTGGATTCTTTTCGCCGTTTTTGCTTTTCTACATTCTTAAATCCCTGGATTACAAGCCCTACCCCCGTGGCATGCATGGGTTTTGAAACTTCATCGGTGGGAGCCTTGGCAAGGTGCTCGCTTGGATAGCCTATGCGTGTATCCATGCCGGTAATGAATGATGTAAGCTGGGCAATATGCTTAAGCTGACTACCGCCACCGGTTAGGACTATACCGGCAATCAGTTTGTTTTCAAGGCCTGAATTCCGTATTTCATAATATACATTTTCAATAATTTCTTCGGTGCGAGCCTGGATAATACTTGCCAGATTCCGGAGCGATATTTCTTTGGGGTCGCGACCTTTGAGGCCAGGGATGGAAACAATCTCTTCATCGCGGTTTTCGCTGGCCAGCGCCGAACCAAAGTTTACCTTCAAAGCCTCAGCCTGGGATCTGATTATGGAACATCCTTCCTTGATATCATCAGTAATAACATTTCCTCCAAGTGGAATAACTGCGGTATGTCTGATAATATCATCCTGGAAAATGGCAATATCGGTGGTACCCCCGCCAATATCGACAAGTACCACCCCTGCTTCCTTTTCTTCGGCACTAAGCACAGCTTCTGAAGATGCCAATGGTTCGAGGATTAAATCTTCTATTCGCAGGCCAGCCTTGGAAACACACTTCTCAATATTTTTGGCGGCTGCCAGTTGTCCGGTAATAATATGAAAATTTGCTTCGAGGCAACGCCCGGCATGCCCGATAGGAGTGCGTATTCCATGTTCGTTGTCAATAATATAATCCTGTGGGATAACATGGATTATCTCTTCACCTGGAGGCAAAACCAGTTTGAACATATTATCAATCAGGTCATCCACATCTTTCTGGTCTATTTCTTCATCAATAGAGTTTCGCATAATACTGCCACGGTGCTGCAGGCTGCGAATATGCTGCCCGGCTATGCCCACATTTACCACCCTTATCTCTACACCCGACCTTTGCTCTGCTTCAGTAACCGCCGCCCGAATAGAATCTACCGTGTGTTGTATATTGGCCACCACCCCCCTGTTTACACCAAGGGATGGACTTTTGCCCATACCAAGAATTTCGAGTTTGCCATACTCGTTTTTTCGCCCAACAATGCAGGCAATTTTTGTTGAACCGATATCAAGACCTACAATAATTTCTGATTGTACCATAGCAGCATTTATTTTGAACAAACAACCTGATTTTTATACTTTAAATTGATTCTTTTATAATGGCCCCATCCAACTTGGGTAAGCCCATTTTTATAAAACTTAATTAGTTTCGAAAATTTCATTTCCAGATCACCCGCATCGCCAATTTCGATGGTATGCAACCCATTTCGCGGCACCAGTTCAAACTCACCACTGCGGGTAACATATATCTGGTCGACCCAGGCACTTAAAAAATCATCGTTCTTTATATAATCAAGAAGACTAAAAAGCTGAATCATTGTAATTTGTGATGGAAGCAACTCTTCTTCCGAATATTCCAACAATTCTCTGATGTCGAAATTGGGCGAATAACGAGTATTAACCAATCCTGAAACCACGGGCACGCGGGCGGTGTAGCGATGGCTGGTTCTCATCAGTCTTCCGTTTTTATCAATATAATATGACTCGTTCATAGAGTTAATTACCCTGGCAACTGGTTCCCGTTGGGTAATATCGGCAATTACATGGCCGTCGATGGTGCGATAAACCCTGCTGGTTTCAACAAAATAGATGGTATTTATCAACTCTTCTATTCGTTTCAGAGGAACTGCATTCATTGGAAGCCCGTTTAACTGTCCTATTTTCTGATGTACTTGTTTTGCCACATCGGCTGAGTCAACAAACCTTATTTCGGTTGCTTCATGTATCTTCACTATAAAACTGCGACACTGCGACGATTGGTTGTTGCCCACGGCAAATCCCAGCAATACCAATACACCCAATGGTGAAAGGATATAGAAGGCGGTTTTTGCAATGCGTCGTATCATTTTTGTAGTATCATTTTAATGGGTAGAACATAGGTGTCGATATTGCCTGCACCAAGTGTTAAAATCACCTCAAACTCACCATTCTCTACAAACCTGGTTATTTGTGAATCGGACAAATAAAATCTGTTCTGAAGCTTCATCTGATTAAAGATTATGGCCGAAGTAACACCGGGAATAGGTAACTCACGGGCAGGATAAATATCCATCAAAACGGCTTCATCAAGTAAATCGAGGGAGCTGGCAAAGCCATCTGCAAAATCGCGTGTGCGGGTAAACAGGTGGGGTTGAAAAATGCCTGTTATCTTCCTGCCCGGATACATTTCCCTTGCAGAAATGATGCAGGTTTTTAATTCCTCAGGGTGATGGGCATAATCATCTATGTAAATCAGGTCATCTTTTTTAAGAATCAGTTCAAACCGACGTTTCACCCCTGTAAAGGATGAAAGCGCACTGCTGATGGAATCCCAGCCGATGCCTGCATTGCGGGCAGCAGCTGTTGCTGCCAGTGCATTTTCGAGATTATGGATGCCTGCCCAGCCAAACACAATCCTACATTCATCCATCCTGTGTTTAAAAGTACCTTGCAGCCTGCCATTTACAACCTTAATATCATCAGCCCAGAATGAACCAGGTCCCTTTAGCTTGTAATATTGCTGGTGAGGATGGATATCCTTTAGTTTTTCGACCGAGTTATGAGTAATGAGCGTGCCATTGCCGGAAACCCGTCCGGCAAATAATTTAAATGACTCCTCGAGGCTTTGAGCAGTGCCATAAATATCTAAATGGTCGGCATCCATTGATGTAATTACCGCTATTTCAGGAGACAAATTAAGAAATGAGCGATCGTATTCATCAGCTTCAACAATACACCATTCGGGTTGACCATGAATAAGGAAATTGGTTTCGTAATTGGTAGTAATGCCTCCTAAAAATGCCATGAACCCTTTTTCTGATTTTTTGAAAATATGGGCGATCATGCTGGTAACACTGGTTTTTCCGTGGGTACCGGCAACTGCAATGGTACGATGGGCCGAAGAAATCATCCCCAGAATTTGTGCCCGTTTAAACATGGGCAATCCGGAGGTAAAAAAATGATTGTAAAGAATACTGTCTTTAGGAATTGCCGGCGTAAATATTACCAGGTCAATGCCATCCTGAAGGTTGTGGGCACTATCGGTGAAGGAGATTTGCATGCCCTCATTCTGGAGTTGCCGTGTAAGGTCTGTAGGAGTGCGGTCGTAACCCGAAACATCTTTACCCATCCATTGGAAATAACGAGCCAGGGCACTCATTCCAATGCCACCAATTCCAAGGAAGTATATTTTCTGAACTTTGTTAAAATCCATATCGGTTTTCAGGTTATTTTACAAGGCTTAAGGCCACCCCGGCAATGTTGCTTGCTGAGTCGCGGTAATAAAGCCTGACAATATTTTTTTTTAGGTTAAATAGTTTTTCGTCGTCGGCCACAAGAGCAATAATCTCATTGGCAAGCTCCAGCCTAACTTTGTTTTCGGGTAAAAGCAGTGCTGAATGCATATTTACCAGGGCCATAGCATTTTTGGTCTGGTGATCTTCGGCCACAAAGGGTGAGGGCACCAGGATGGAAGGTTTCTGCAAGGCGCATATCTCGCTGATGGCAATAGCACCGGCCCTTGATACTACCACATCAGCAGCACCATAGGCCAAATCCATCCGGTCAATAAAATCATAAACCCTTATGTATTGTGAGTTAACGCTTCTCATTTTAAGGATTGCCTTTTCATAATAGCTTTTTCCGGTTTGCCAGATTATCTGCAACCCTTCATTCAGCAAATTTTCCAGGTGATTAGCAACTGCTTCATTAATACTTAATGCTCCAAGGCTTCCACCAACCATAAGAATTACCTTCTTACCGGGTTCGAATCCGAAATAGGCAAAAGCTTCATCCCTCTTTTCGTTGGCACTCAGAATATTCTTTCTTACGGGGTTGCCTGTAAGATAAATTTTTCCCTTGGGGAAAAAACGCTCCATCCCTTCATAGGCCACACATATTTTATCCACCTTACGGGCAAGTATCTTGTTTGTAATGCCAGGAAACGAGTTCTGTTCCTGGATTAAAGTAGGCACGCCCAATTTGCAAGCCGCCCTTACCACCGGGCCGCTGGCATACCCCCCCACCCCGATAACCACATTGGGCTTAAAGCGCTTAACAATATTGCGTGAACGCACCATACTATCAATGAGTTTGAACGACACCAGAAGATTTTTCCAGGTAAGCCTGCGCTGAATACCGGCTATGTTCAAACCCAGAATATGGTAGCCTGCTGCTGGAACTTTTTGCATTTCCATGCGCCCTTTAGCCCCAACAAACAAAATTTTGGCATTGAACACCTTTTCTTTGATTGCATTTGCTATGGCAATGGCAGGGAAAATATGCCCACCGGTTCCACCACCTGCAATGATTACCCTTAAAGGCTCAGACTGGGGCATATTCACCTCCTTCCTGCATGGCTGCTTCTTCGGCTTTTCGGCTTACGCTCAGAATAATACCTATGGCAAGACTGGTAAACCAAAGTGATGTCCCCCCCATGCTTATCAGTGGCAGTGGCTGACCAGTTACAGGCAACAAATCCACTGTTACTGCCATATTGATCATGGCCTGAAAAACCAGGCTAAAAGTTAAACCGATGGCAAGGAATGCACCAAAGGTTCCCGGGGCTCGTTGCGCTATTTGTATACCTCTGAAAAGCAATATAAGGTAAAGCATAAGCACCACGAAGCCACCAATGAGGCCGTATTCCTCAATGATAATAGCATAAATAAAATCTGAAAAAGCCTGGGGCAAAAAATTACGCTGCACTGAGTTTCCGGGCATCTTACCGGTTATTCCTCCGGTTGCGATTGCGGTTTTGGCCATATCAGACTGATAGGTATCAGCATTTTCACGGTCGACAAATCGCTCGATACGTGCTTTCCAGGTACCAACACGGCCCGATGATGGTGAATTGAGCAGCACAATGATAAAGATGGTCAAGGCTATGAGCCCCACCCCTATCATCGCCATAATGTATTTAAAATTTAAGCGTCCAATAAACATAACTACCACACTTGTAGCGAACAAAATGGCTGCGGTTGAAAAGTTAGCGGGCAGAATAAGTCCGCAAATAATTACCACTGGCAACAATACAGGTATAAATGCCGATTTGAGGTCCTTTATCTGCTCCTGTTTCTTGTTGAGAATCCGGGCCAGGTACATGATAAGTGCAAGTTTGGCAAAGTCGGAACTCTGAAAAGAAACATTAATCACCGGCAAGGTAAGCCATCGGTTGGCTTCATTAATATTGGTTCCCGCAACAAGTGTAAGCAATAAGAGGGGTATAGCTGCAAACAAAGCCAGTTGGGCTATTTTTGAATAATAAGTGTATTTTATTTTATGCGCCAGATACATCAGCAAAAGCCCCATAACAAGTATCACCAGGTGCTTGATGAGGTAATACTCAGTATTGCCCGATTGAAACCTGTAGGCTAATGTACCGGTTGAGCTGTAAACAGCCAGGATGGAAAATAATGACAAAGCGGCCACTATAAACCATATCACCTTATCGCCTTGCAGTTTGCTGATTATTACTTTCATTGCTGATTAAATATTTGTTTTTAAAACTGTATATACCAGAACCTTTTACAGGTCATACACCTGTTGTTTGAATTGCCGTCCGCGGTCTTCGAAATTTTCAAACAGGTCAAAACTGGCGCAAGCCGGCGATAACAGCACAACATCGCCCGGCGAACCAAGATAATAGGCTGTTTTTACTGCTTCAGCAACCGAGTTTGTTTCAACAATCTGAGGAACTGCTCCTTCAAATGCTTTCACAATTCGGCTATTATCGCGGCCTAAACATACAATGGCTTTAACCCTGGTTTTAACCAGTTCAAACAGGGGGGTGTAATCGTTACCCTTGTCAATGCCGCCAACAATCCATACTACAGGCTTTTTAACACTCTCAAGAGCATACCATGTAGAGTTTACATTGGTGGCCTTGCTATCGTTGATAAACTCAATACCTCTTACAACAGCTACATGCTCAAGCCTGTGCTCAATATTTTCGAATTCGGTTAGGCTTTGTTTAATAATTTCTTTTCGGATATCTACTAAGCGCGCCGCAATTCCTGCAGCCATTGTGTTATACAAATTGTGCTTACCTACGATGGGTAGCTCATTGATTTCCATCTCAAGAATGTCTTGGTTTATATTAATTAAAAAAGTGTTTTCATCTTTCATCCAAGCCCCTTCCGATTCATTGTTTGCAAGGGTAAATGGTATTTTTTTTGAAGGGATATCCATGGTTTCCATCATTTGGGTTATTACCTTATCATCATTACAAAAAACAAAAACATCATCACTGGTTTGGTTCTGGGTTATTCTGAACTTCGACATGGCATATTTTTCGAAACAGTAATCATAACGGTCGAGATGGTCGGGTGTAATATTGAGCAAAATGCCTATATCAGCCTTAAATTCAAACATTCCGTCGAGCTGAAAACTTGAAATTTCCAGCACATAATAATCGTGGTTTGTTTCGGCAACCTGCCATGCAAAACTTTTCCCTACGTTACCTGCCAACCCCACATTAAAACCCGCCTTTTTGAGAATATGCCATGTTAACATAGTGGTTGTAGTTTTGCCGTTGCTACCCGTAATACATATTTTCCTTGCATTGGTAAACCGCGCTGCAAACTCAATCTCAGAAATCACCGGAATAGCATGCTCACGGGCTTTTCTTACCAGTGGCGCACTATCAGGAATACCAGGACTCTTGATAATTTCAGCTGCCGATAAAATACTATCTTCTGAGTGTTTGCCTTCTTCCCATAATATGCCATGATTTGAAAGAACGTTCTTGTATTTCTGCTGAATGGTTCCCTTATCAGAAACCATCACCTTAAATCCCTTTTTATGTGCCAATATTGCTGCACCTGCGCCACTTTCGCCGGCCCCAAGTATGGCAATATCGAACCGTCCGCCCATCTATCTCACTTTCAGCGTTATTACAGAAATTATTGCCAACACAATCCCTACAATCAAAAACCTGAAAACAATCTTTGCTTCATGGTATCCCAGCATTTGATAATGATGGTGCAACGGAGCCATTCTGAAAATCCGCCTTCCTTCGCCAAATCTTTTTCGGGTATATTTAAACCAGCCCACCTGCAACAAAACCGAAAGGTTTTCAGCAAAGAAAATCCCGCACATGATGGGAATGAGTAATTCCTTGCGGATACTAATTGCAAAAACCGCAATAATACCCCCCAGCGACAGACTCCCGGTATCGCCCATGAACACTTGTGCCGGATAAGAATTGTACCACATAAAACCCACGCAAGCCCCTACAAAGGCAGCGATGAATACTACCATTTCGCCTGTATTGGGAATATACATAATGTTGAGATAATCGGAGAAGATAACATTGCCCGACACATAGGCCAAAATGCCAAGGGTAACACCAATAATTGCTGATGTACCGGTGGCAAGCCCGTCGAGCCCGTCGGTCATGTTGGCACCATTGGAAACCGCTGTAATTATGAGTATAACTATGGGAATAAATATCAGAAATGTCCAGTATTTATAACCATTGCCCAGCCAGCGAAGCAACATAGAATAATCAAACTCATTGTCTTTAAAGAAGGGGATGGTGGTTTTGGTAGATTTCACCGATTCCTTTACCACAGTATTACCGGCGCGGGCCGATGCATCGAGTTCGAGCAGTTCGTTACTTGTTATATACTGAAATTCAGGAACTACCTTTTCCCTGATAACAACAGAATCGTTGAAATAAAGAACACTTCCTACAATTAATCCCAGACCAACCTGCCCCATTACCTTAAATCTGCCGTGCAATCCTTTTTTATCCTTCCTGAATACTTTAATGTAATCATCAATAAAACCGATCATACCCAGCCACAGGGTGGAAAATAGCAATAAAAGAACGTACACGTTGTTTAGCTTGGCAAACAACAAAACCGGAATAACAATGGATGCGATAATAATAATTCCACCCATGGTAGGAGTACCCTGCTTTTTCATCTGTCCTTCCAGCCCAAGGTTGCGGATTACTTCACCTACCTGTTTTTTCTGAAGAAACTGAATAATACGTTTCCCGAATATCATAGATATTAAGAGGGAAAGTATAATCGACATACCAGCTCTGAAAGAGATGTACTGAAACAATCCGGCACCGGGTATGTCGAAATGACTGTCGAGGAATGTAAATAAATGGTACAGCATATTAATACGTTTTAAGCCAGAACCTCCCTGATGATTGATTTATCGTCGAAGGGATATTTTACCCCTTTTATTTCCTGATATTTTTCGTGCCCCTTTCCGGCCACCAGAATTATATCGCCTGGCGAAGCCAGAGCAGCAGCAGTTTTAATTGCTTCGTGCCGGTTTTCAATTACCAATGTTTTTCTTTTGTCGGTCAGCTCAATTCCCTTCATCATATCTTCAAGAATTTGGGCAGGGTCTTCAAACCTGGGGTTGTCGCTGGTAAGTATAACCTGGTCGCTGAAATTTGCCGCAATGGCTGCCATGGCCGGACGTTTTGCCGCATCGCGGTTTCCACCACAGCCCACCACGGTTATTACCTTTTCGGTGCCGGTACGCAGGTTGTGAATGGTTTTAAGAACATTTTCAAGGGCATCGGGGGTATGGGCATAATCAACAATGCCTATGATTTTGGCATCGCTGATTATGTAATCAAATCTTCCTTCCACAGGCCCCAGTTCACTCAGGGCAGTTAAGGCTAAATCAGCTTCAAGCCCAAGCAATCGGGTGCATCCATAAATGGCCAGCAGATTCGATGCATTGAACTCTCCTACCAGCCGGCAATACACATCCCTGCCTTCTATTTGCAAAACCAACCCACTGAGCAAATTTTCCATAACTCTGGCCTTATAGTCTGCCATATTTTTAATGCCATAGGAATACTTGCGGGCCAGGGTGTTTTGCAACATCACCTGTCCATTTTTATCATCAATATTGGTAAGGGCAAAAGCCTTTTTGCCCAGTGAATCGAAAAATGCCTTTTTGGCAAGCAGGTAATCCCTGAAGGTTTTGTGGTAATCCAAATGGTCGTGGGTAATATTGGTGAATATTCCACCCGTAAAATTGACCCCCTCTACCCTTTTCTGATGAATGGCATGCGAACTAACTTCCATAAAACAATACCTGCAGCCGGCCTCCACCATTTGGGCAAACAGATGATTGAGCGATATGGTATCAGGAGTGGTATGCGACGAAGGAATATCGAGTTCGCCAATGCGGTTTGAAATAGTGGAAATCAACCCCGATTTTTCGCCTATCGACATGAAAAGCTTATAGAGCAGAGTAGCAATGGTGGTTTTTCCATTGGTTCCTGTAACACCAACCACGATAAGGTTATCTGATGGATTATCATAAAAATTTGCAGCTACCTTGGCCATGGCTACCGCCGGATCGGTTACCTTGATATATGTAATTTCAGGAAGAGTTTTTTCCGGAATTTCGCTGCATACAATGGCCACAGCCCCGGCAGATATTGCTGTATTGATATAGGCATGCCCGTCAGATGCAGTGCCCCTGATAGCAAAAAAGCAACTCCCAGACTTAACCTGACGCGAATCGAGGGAGAGCTGCGAAATCCAAACCTCGGTTGAACCGGTAATGGCCTGCAATTCACACTTATATAATATCTCGCTCAGTAATTTCAAGGTTTTTCTTCTTTAATAATGATTAGGATAATTGAATTACGATTTCGCTGCCGGGCACAGTGCGGGTTCCGGGCCTAATGCTTTGCGAGCGCACTGCACCCCGACCAGAAATTCGCACCCTTAAGCCGGCATTTTCGAGCAGAAACAGGGCATCGCTCAAACCCATCCCAACAACATTGGGAACGAGGTTATGAATAAACTCACGGCTGGTTGCCTGAACAGTATCCTGCCCGCTAACCCTTGCAGTAGCCCATTGGGCACCCTTTTCTGCAAGCCTGAACCTGCAATTGAATATTGAGTAAATCCTTCTCAGGTCATCAACCGAACCTGCAACCACATCGGGGAGCATAGTCATGGTTGCGCCATGCAAATAGTTCTCGTTAACATTAATCTGGGTAGCATAGATTTTATCCGCAATTTCTCTGAACACCGGGGCAGCCACCTGGCTTCCGCTATATACCCAACCCTTAGGGTCATGAATAACCACTATCATTGAATAAATCGGGTTGTCGGCAGGGAAATATCCGGCAAAGGACGCCCGGTAAATCATTCTTTCACTTGACTTGTAACCGCCGCTTGAACTGGTATACTGGGCAGTACCGGTTTTTCCTGCAATGCGATAAACCTGGGTGTTAATTCCTGATGCTGTGCCAGACTCTACCACAAGCTCAAGCATGGCCTTAACCTTTTCGAGGGTAGGTTTGGAACATATAGCTCTTTTTACCACCTGTGGTTCAAACCTTTTAACCAGTTTACCAGTCTGGCGCACTTCTTCAACAAACATTGGTTTCATGTATTTGCCATCGTTGGCAATGGCATTATAGAGCGACAACATTTGCAACGGAGTTAACGAAACACCATATCCGATTGACAACCATGGCAGGGTAACCCCTGACCACCCTGCTTCGCCAGGCCTGGGCACTTTTGGTATTCCTTCGCCTTTGATTTCAATTCCCAGGGGTTTGTCTATCATCAGGTTTTCGAGGTGGCTGATAAACCTGGATGGATTGCGGCTATAAGCTTTGTTTACCAAAGTTGAAAACCCTACATTGGATGAAAGGGCAAATACTTCGCTGAAAGTAATGGTACCAAAACCACCATCTTTTGCATCGCGCATTAAACGGTCAGCAAACAAGGTTCGACCATTGCCTGTCTGAACAAACTCATCGGGTTTGACAATACCATCTTCGAGCAATGCAATCAGGCTTGCCAATTTAAATGTAGAACCAGGCTCTGCGCTTTCGCCAATAGCATAATTGAATACCTCTTCGTAGTTGCCAGCACCGTTGCGTGTAAGGTTGCTTATAGCCTTCACTTTGCCCGTTGCCACTTCCATTACTACAACAGTACCATGGGTTGCATTATATCGCTGAAGTTGTTTCTGAAGGGCATTTTCTGCCACGTCCTGTATATTGATGTTGATGGTAGTTATTACGTCCTTACCGTTAACAGGCTGAATTTCATCTTCATCATTTATGGGCATCCAACCGCCACTTATACGCTGCATGAGTCTTTGGCCCTGGGTTCCTTCAAGAAATTCGCGATAAGCTCCTTCAAGGCCAACATAAACTCCTTCCCTTTCATACCCTATGGTTCGCGATGCCAGGGTTTTAAAGGGGGTTTCGCGACGCGAACGCTCAATTACCCTTAACCCGCCACGATACCGTCCCAGCCTTAAAACCGGGAAGGTTTTCAGTTCAACCAACTGGTGGTAATTCACATTGCGGCGAAGAAGGAAAAACTGGTCTTGTTCACTCCGCGCCTTTAAAATCATGCGCTTGTATTCTGACTGGGATTTATCACGAAACAATCGTGACAACCTTAAGGCCAATGAATCAATACCGGCAAACAGCACTTCATCAGAAACTACCTTGCGACTAAGGTCTATTCTGATTTCGTAAACCGGCACACTTGTGGCAAGCAACCTTCCATCATCGGCGAGTATATCGCCCCTTACCGCGTCAATATTTATATATCTCAAGGTCTCATTACGGGCTTTTTCTCTCCACCTGTCGCCATCAATAAACTGAAGATGAATGACCCTCCCCAGAATTAAAAGGGCAAAAACAACCGTGAAGAGATATACAAGGTATACCCTCCATAAAATGTCATTTTTTTCCTGCTTTTTCGGGTCTGTTTTTTCCACTTTATTTTATTAATTACCAGTTTTAAAAATTCGTAGCAGGAAATTGCTCCTGCGATTGTTTTTGTGCAACACACGTGGCGGAACAGTAGATTCTACAAAACCCTGGTTCGACAACCTGCGGGCAATTTCTGACTGGTTGCTCAGGTACATAAGTTCCGACTTGTATGATATATAGATTGTGCGAAGTTCAGTTACTTCATTGCGGTAACCTTCCACCCGCCTGGCCTTTTTTTCGGCCAGATAGGTATTGGCGATAAGCATTATGGCTATAAAAGCCACAAAAAAAAGAAAGGGAAGCAGTCCTGGTGAGCGGTCTATGGTGAGGAAACTGCCATTGAGCAATGACCTTATTATCCCGACGAATTTATTTAATCCGCGGCCATTGCTGGTTCCTGACTTTTCTTTTTCAAGCTTTTTGTAAGTATTTTCGGCCATTAGGTTATATTTTTTCTGCAATTCTTAATTTAGCACTCCTTGATCTTGGGTTTGCCTCCAATTCATTTTGCGTCGGCACTTTTACCTTTCCAACAGGCTTTAACGGGGCCAGGGCATTTCCAAAAAAATCCTTTTCAACTTCCCCCGAAAACTTACCTGCCCGCATAAAGTTTTTTACCAGTCTGTCTTCGAGCGAATGGTATGAAATAATCACCAAACGGCCACCGGATTTAAGCAAATCAACACTTTGCACCAAAAATTCCTGCAAGACATCAAGTTCGTTATTTACTTCAATTCTTAAGGCCTGAAATATCTGAGCATAAAATTTGTTTTCCTTTCCGCGGGGTGCAAACTTTTGCAAAGCATTTTTGAGGTCGGAAGTAGTTTGTACAGGATTGTTTTTGCGACACCAAACAATTTCTGCTGCGATTTTGCGTGCATTGGCCAGCTCACCGTAAAGTCTGAAAATATTGCCCAGGTGCTCGGCATCGGCAATTTGAAGAAGATCGCCTGCAGTTGCTCCCCCTTTCTTATTCATTCGCATATCGAGCGGACCATCAAAACGGGTAGAAAATCCCCGTTCGGGCTGGTCAATCTGCCACGAAGAAACTCCAAGATCAGCCAGAATTCCATCAACCGGAATTGCATTATACAATTTCAGGAAGTTTTTCATGTACCTGAAATTCTCGTTTATGAAAACCAGCCTTTGGTCCTGAGGCAAATTCTTCTTCACATCATTGTCCTGGTCAAAGGCAAATAATCTCCCGTTGCCCAGTTTTTCAAGGATCAGCCCTGAGTGGCCACCTCCACCGTAAGTTGCGTCTACATAAACCCCACCAGCCTTTATGTCAAGGCCTTCTGTAGTTTCTGAAGGCATTACTGGCAAATGGTAAACCATGTTCAGGCATTGTTATTATTGATGCGGCCCATTACCTCCTCTGCCAAATCAGAAAACTCCGCGGGCTCAGCATTCATAGTTTGTTCATAAAGTTGTTTTGACCAAATCTCTATCCGGTTGCCATAAGCAAACAATACCACTTCGTTTTCTATTCCTGCATAATCAAGCAATGGCTTGGGGAGCAGTAATCTGTTGGCCGAATCGCATAAAATTTCCGATGCACCACGGTAGAAATAACGCACAAAATCGCGGCTCTTTTTATTGTAAAGGTTTAGCGAATCGATCTCCTTTGTTATTTTCTTCCATTCTGAATCTGGATAGAGTGTCAGGTTCTTTTCAAACCCACGGTTCAGCACAAATCTGTCCTGGTCAGCTCCTGAAAGCTGTTTTTTAAGCCCGGTCGGAAGCATTACCCTTCCTTTTGCGTCGAGCTTGCAAACATATTCGCCAAAAAGATTTGCCATTTCGACTTATACTGTTGAGTTTGAAAGTGTAAATATAAATACATTTTCCCCACTTTTTCCCACTTTTCCCCACTTTGTTGATAACTTTTCGACAAACATCACCACTATACATGCAGCAAAGAACTTATACTATTGATTTACTGATTTTTAAAGAATTTAAGAACTTTGATTCACCGAAGGCGAAAACGCCGCAAAAAGCTAAAACTTTAACAAAATCAGGAGTTGCCAGGCAGAAAAACCGGAACAAAACCGATTACTTGCCTGTAATTTTAACACAAATAAACAAACACATTCTTGTTAATGGAATTTAGAACTATGGGAAATCTTTACTAAACAAGGGTTTTAAAAGTTCTGTTACTTAAAAAAGATAAACGTTTATTGAAATAATCTTTAATTTTGTTTTCAAGGCAGTGTAAAAAAACCAATAGATATTTAAAGTACTAATTCATGCAAGATTTGACTACCCAGCCTGAACCCAAGGTTTTTGTTGATGTTGACAAATTATTCAGAACCAAAGGGAAAAAACTTTACCCTATTATCCCCAAGTTTATCATAAAATTCATTAAACGCATTATTCATGAAAATGAGTTGAACTTCGTCATGAGTAAATATGAGGATAAAAATGGCCTTGATTTTCTCAATCTTATCCTCCATGAATTCTTTACAGTTGAAATAGAAGTTCGCAATCCGGAAAATATCCCCACCCACGGGCGTTACATTGTTGCATCGAACCATCCGCTAGGAGGGCTCGATGGAATGGCACTCATGCACGAAATCGGCAAAAAGCGTAAGGATTTTAAGTTTATAACCAACGATATCCTTCTTGAATTAAAGAATCTTAAAGAATTATTTGCCCCGGTAAACAAGCATGGCCGCAATAACCAGGAAAGTGTAAAATTACTCGACGAATTATACCAGTCTGATGAGTTGGTTTTAATATTCCCGGCTGGCTTGGTATCAAGAAAACAAAAAGGAGGGATTATTAAAGACCTAGAATGGAAAAAAAGCTTTATTACCAGGGCTTTACGATACAAACGTGATATTATTCCTGTTCATATTGAAGGTAGGAATTCATCCTTTTTCTACAACTTGGCAATGTGGAGAAAAAGATTGGGAATAAAGCTGAATATTGAAATGTTATATCTCCCTGATGAAATGTTTAAGCAGGCTGATAAGAAAATGGTGATTACTTTTGGGAGACCCATTCCTTATACCATGTTTACCCATTCAAAAAATAACCATCAGTGGGCCCAATGGGTAAAAGATTATGTATATGGCATGGCAAACCAACCAGTTATCTGAGATACTATTACTTTCGACCAACAATTACCAAACACCTAACCCCCCCTTAAATATGAAGGAAGAGATAATTAATGCTGTTGACCGCGAAATATTGGAAAACGAGCTTACCCGCGACAAATTCTTGCGCTCCACAAATAATGCCAGTAATCAGCTATATATAATAACATACCACGACTCGCCTAATGTAATGCGTGAGATTGGGCGGTTGCGCGAAATTTCCTTCCGGACAGCCGGCGGCGGCACTGGCAAAGCCATTGATATTGATAACTATGATACCGACCCGGTGCCATACAAACAACTTTTGGTGTGGGACCCTGCTGAAAAAGAAATTGTTGGTGGTTATCGCTTCATATTAGGGCATGATGTATTGATTGATAATAGCGGCAAACCCAAGCTTGCCACCTCTGGACTTCTGAACTATTCCCAAAAATTCATCAAAGAATACCTGCCGGTTACCATTGAATTGGGGCGGTCTTTTGTGCAACCCAAGTACCAGCCATCCAAAGAGAGCAGAAAAGGTGTTTTTTCCCTCGATAATCTCTGGGATGGGTTAGGTGCTCTTGTGGTTGATAACCCGCAAATCAAATATTTCTTCGGTAAGGTTACTATGTACCGGCACTTTAATCCCGAGGCAAGAGATCTGATTCTTTATTTCATGCACAAATTTTTTCCTGATAAAGAAAACCTCACCAAGCCAATCCACCCTTTGTCCTTTAAAACTGATCCTTCAGGGTTCGATGCCATTTTCACGGGTAGTACCATTGAAGAAAATCACAAAATACTTTCGCAGGAAGTGAGAAAAAGGGGGGAAAATATACCTCCATTATTTAACTCATACATGAGCCTTAGCTCTACTATGCGTACATTTGGTACTGCCCATAACAATGAATTTGGGGATGTGGAGGAAACCGGTATTCTTATCAAGATTGCCGACATTTACGAGTCGAAAAAGGAAAGGCACATAAAAACTTATAGAAAAGGTCAGTAATTCTGGTTGGTTACAACAGGCTTTCCTTTTACTCCAAACAACAAATGGAAATAAAAAGTGCAGAATTCATTAAAAGTTCGGGGTTTTATACCGACTGTCCCGAACCATTGTTTCCAGAATATGCATTTCTGGGCAGATCGAACGTAGGGAAGTCATCACTGCTCAATATGATCACAGGATCATCAAAGCTTGCCAAAACATCGGCAACTCCGGGTAAAACACAGCTGATTAACCATTTTATCATCAACCAATCATGGTACCTGGCTGATTTGCCTGGCTATGGTTTTGCGAAAGTATCAAAAAAGGATCGGGCACGATGGGAACAAATGATTAAAAACTACCTTCTTAACCGACCTAATCTGGTTTGCACTTTCTTATTGATCGATTCAAGACATGAACCGTTAAAAAATGATCTGGAAAACATGGAGTGGTTTGGCAGCAAGGGGCTGCCCTTTGTATTGGTTTTTACCAAGTCCGATAAATCAGGTGCTATAAAACTACATGCCAACATTAAAAAATACACCCATATTCTTTCCGAAAACTGGGACCCGCTCCCCGAATTGTTTATTACTTCTGCAGAAAAAAAGCAGGGGCGCGATGAAATACTCTCATTTATTGAGCATTACAACAAAGAATTTGCGAGAAACAAAAGCCAGAATTGACCACTACGGCCGGTATCGCGAACCCGATAAAATTTCACGTGAGTCCTTAATGTTCAATAATTCCTGTAGTGATACACCGCGATTTCGGGTCATGTAACCGCGCACTATCTGCCACCCATTATATGTGCCCATTCGCGGTGCCGAAACAGTTGAAAAAAGAGATGTGAACGGAGCATCACCAGTCAATTTCTGAATCAGCTGCCTGTCGGCACTGTACAACATTTCGTTGTTTAATAAAAATGCCCAGGCATGCCCTTCGTTGTTTTGTGCCCATTGTAACTGGTGGGTGGTATAATACATCTTCAGTGAATCGGAAACCGAAGGCAACATGGCATCGATAAAATAGAGCAGTTTCCCCTCATTGACCATAAAATCAAGTAAATTCTCAGGCCGGTTGCCCGTATTATACAAAAAATGCCTTCCGATTGCACGGGCAACTTCGGTGACTACTGCCTCGGGCACAAATCGTGTGCGTTTAAAGGCTGGCAAACCTGCTTTATCATAATTAATATTGCCTCTTCCCAAAAACATATCGAGGGCAATTACCAGAATGCCATCTTCGAAATAAACCGGAAATTCAAAATCAACACCAGATACGTAGGTGTAAACCTGCGGATTCTGTATCTCAGGGAAATGATATCGCAAATATCTGAACAGTTGTGCAAGTTGTTTCTCAAGTTCTGATACATTTTGCCACACCACGTTTACATCGTTGAATAAATCGCGGTTGAACGGATTTGAAACGTAATCGACCAATTGTTGCTGACCCTGAAGGGTATTTATTTCCTGGCCAAGAAATATTTCGAAATCTGTAATAAATGGATCTATTTCTACCCTAAGATTTTTAGGATCAATAGTAAAAAGAACCTGTTCGTATCTTTTTATTGAGACCGGTTCAGCTTTTACCGAAGAGATATTTACTTCGAAAGGTGATTTTCGGTTGCATGAAGGGAGAAAAGAGACAATCATCAGCAATACAACCAAATTAACAGCTCCGGTCACAACCTTATTTTCAACTAGTTTAGTAACAATAGGCATAATTTGTGCGTTTATGGGACGTATATCCACGATGTGTAATTTTTTATATGTAATATTGCACCCTGTTTAAAACTTCAAAAGTATGAAAAAATCAGCATTTGTATTTATCTTATGCCTTGCCCTGGCATCACTTAATACCGCACATGGAAGAGAAATGAGGCTCGGCCTGACAGGCGGTACATCGATGAACTGGTTCAAGAGCGAAACCATAGGCTATAAATCAGAGGGTGTTACTCTGGGATTTTCTTACGGCCTGAACTGGGAATTTGTGCTTTCTGAAAACTATACTTTCGCCACCGGTATGAATGTAGTTTACTTTGGAGGCAAACTGAGCTATCCTATAGCAGGCGAAATTACCGAAACTACTCCTTATGTGTTTAAGGAAAGAAAATACAAGCTTCAAAACCTGGAAATTCCTTTTACACTTAAAATGCGTACCAGGGAAATTGGGTACAACAGTTATTTTGCAAAATTTGGTTTTGCAGGTTCTGCCAACCTTAATGCCAAGGCCGACGACAGAAAATATAATGAAGGTGGTGGTGCATCAATTTTACAGGAGGACTTAAAAATCAAAGGGTCTACTCCCCTTTTCAGAGCATCCATGATATTGGGCATTGGGGTTGAACACTCGCTAGGAGGCAATACGGTGCTGGTGGGTGGATTAACCTTTAACAATGGGTTTACCAATATTCTGCGCGGAAAAGATTATACAGGGCTTCGCAACCAGCAGGCGCGTGCCAACTATATTGAACTCTCGGTGGGTATAATTTTCTAGAGAGTATAAAATCAAAAAAAATGGGTTGCCCTTGTCTGGCAACCCATTTTTTTATGGAAATGAATTTATCGATTTTCAACCATTGTGTATATGGTTCGGGCTTTGCTTAGGGGCGCTCATTGGCCAGTTTTTGCATTTCTTCATTAAAAATCTGTTCAAACTTCATTTTGTCATAGTCAAGTCTGAGGCGGTCATCGCGGCTGATGCGGTTTGCAACATTATTTAGCAATTCATCTTTGCCAACTTCAACAGCCATGTAAACAGTGTATTTGCCATCTTTTTCATACATCTGATTGCAAACGGTTGCCACATTATTAAGTACCTGGTCTACTACCGAGCGGGTCAAATCTTCAAACTTCTCTGCAAACTCATTGGCATCACGTACGGTAATATCGCGCGTGTAACGTTCGGTAACAGATTTGATTGTACGATTGATGCTGGCAGCCAACATAGCATTGGCATCGAGATTGGCTTTGCGGCGCGCAGAGGCAAGATTGGTCCCCTCGCCAATTCCGGTACCACGGAAATGAGCTGCTGTTGATGGGAATTCGTTGTCGCTGCAGGGAGTTTTGATTTCACGACCCAGACCACTATAATCGGGGGCAGCAGCCTTCTTTTTACTTTTACAACCACTGAAGAAGAAAACACTTCCCATTATGGCCAACGCAAACATGATTTTTTGTAAACGAATAGTTTTCATAACATTTAGTTTTAGATGAAAATTGTGTTATCAAATTTATCAAGGATTTTCCTGTTGTTACTTTCCGACTTCGGATTCTAAAATTACAGGTAATACTAGTTTTGCAACAACTTTTACAATATCCCTGCCAGATTTTATTCTTAATCATTGCAAATATAAACTTTCTTCATACTTCATCGCCACGAACATTCACTTAATAGTAATTACCTGATTAGACCCGGAAGATAACACCTTTGCCAACTATAAAAATTATACTTTTGTATTTTGCCTGCAAGCATATCGGGCACTTGCTTAAATCATTCATTAACAATTAGTTACTCCTACCGAAAATGAAAATTGCTCTCGCCCAATATAATTATCATATCGGAAATTTCGAGTACAATACCCGTAAGATTATTGATGGTATTGAGCAGGCAAAGAAACAGGGAGCCGATATGGTTGTTTTCTCAGAGTTGTCGGTTTGCGGTTACCCTTCGGGCGATTTTCTTGAGTTTAATGATTACATAAATAAATGTTATGAGGCTGTTCATCAGATTGCGCATTATTGCACTGATATTGCAGCTATTGTTGGTGCTCCCGATCGTAACCAGGGGAAAAAAGGGAAACCCCTTTTTAACGGGGCATTTTTTCTATATGACGGAGAAATAAGGCATATTTATCATAAGGGATTGCTGCCAAATTACGATATTTTTGAAGAATATCGTTATTTTGAACCTGCAACAAAATTTGAACTCATTGAATATAAAGGGATTAAAATTGGTCTTACAATCTGTGAAGACCTTTGGAACCTCAACGATAATCCTCTTTATGTAAACAATCCCATGGAAATTCTTGCCCAAAAAGGTGCTGAACTGATGATAAATATTGCAGCATCGCCATTTTCGTGGGATCATGGCTATGAGCGGAAAAAAATGCTGTCAGACAACTCAAAAAAATATGGCCTGCCCATGGTTTATGTGAACCAGGTGGGGGCACAAACTGAAATAATCTTCGATGGAGGCTCACTGCTTATCAACCCCAAGGGTGAGATTGTTGATGAACTCAGTTATTTTGAAGAGGACTTCAGAACCATCACTATTGATGATCTTGAGAAAAAACCCGGAAAATATCCTGACCCAACTGAGGACGTAGCACAAAAAATACCCAATATTTATAAGGCTATTACCCTTGGAATAAGGGATTATTTTTCGAAATTAGGCTTCTCAAGCGCCATTCTTGGCCTTTCGGGAGGTATAGATTCGGCAGTTACTATGGCCCTTGCAGTTGAAGCCCTGGGCAGTCAAAACGTTTTGGGAGTGTTAATGCCATCTAAATTCAGTTCAGATCATTCAATTGCCGATGCAAAACAACTTGCCGAAAATCTTGGATGTCCATATAGATTAATTTCTATTTCTGAAACGACCCATAGTTTCGAAACCCAACTACAACCGTGGTTTCAAGGACTCCCTTTTGATATAGCCGAAGAAAATATTCAGGCACGAACAAGAGCAGTAATATTAATGGCACTTTCAAATAAGTTTGGCCATGTGCTGCTTAATACATCCAATAAAAGCGAAGCAGCAGTAGGCTATGGCACACTGTATGGCGATATGTGCGGAGGCCTTTCAGTTCTTGGCGATGTTTATAAGACTGATGTTTTCAGGTTAGCCCGCTATATAAACCGCCACGGAGAACTTATCCCTGAAAACAGCATCAATAAACCCCCTTCGGCCGAGCTAAGGCCCAATCAGAAAGATAGTGACTCATTGCCCGAATACGAAATTCTCGACAAAGTTCTTTTTGAATATATCGAAAACCGCCTGGGCCCCCAGGAAATCTATAACCTGGGATATGAAAAAACGCTTGTTGACAGGACTTTGAAAATGGTAAATACCTGTGAGTACAAGCGATTTCAAACTCCTCCCACCATTAGGGTAAGCAGTAAAGCTTTTGGCATGGGCCGTAAAATGCCCATTGTGGCAAAATATCTTTCCTGATAAGTACTTTTGCTTTACTAAAATCCCTTGATTTTACCTATATAAATCAAGTTTTTACTCTCAAAAAATTAAACAATTGTTAAGCCTACCTTTGTGATACAATGCCAGGAAAATTATAAACTTATAGTTTGTATTTTCGAAACAGACGGTAGTTGCAGAAGTTGTTGTTTTTAAGCAAATTAAATCTGCTAAATCTTTTTCGAGCCTGATACAAAATATAAAGCTGAAGCCCGCATTAAATACCGGCGCGAAAACATTATAAGATGCTGTGATTTATGTTTAACTAATAGTGCATCCCCCAATGAATAAAATATTAAAAAGTTGGATTCTGCCAGTAATTGCCTGCGTTTTTCTGGTAAGTTCTTTGGGCAGTTGCATAAAGGATGGTTTGGGGATAGATAAATTCATCATTGAGGGCTTCGCTCTTAATGCCATTACCTACGAAAAACTCTCGGGTGCTTCAGTAAGCCTTACTCAGCCGGGCTACGAAAATTTTCGGAAAAATATCAGCATTGATGAGGCAGGAAAATATCGATTTGCATTGAAGACTGAAGGCACTTATCATCTTACCATTGAAAAGGCAGGGTATAAAAACATGTATTCTGCCATTGTAACCATAAATCGGAAAACAACTTTCGTTACTTTTCTGCCATCAGTTACCAGCTTGAGCACTCCTATCGGGGGGATTACCGGCACTGTTTACAGCCTTTCCGGCCAGCCCCTAATTGGAGCAAATGTTTCAATAAGTGCACAAAACGAAGAACTTACAAACGGTTACTTTTCGTCAGTCGAAACGAATGAATTGGGGCAATTTTATATAGGTGCGGTTCCACTTCAAACCACCAAGGAATTCAAAATAAGGTGTATTTCCGATAATTATAAAACCCAGGTATTACAGAACATAAAAATCAATCCCAACGAAATGGTTCATCAGGTTTTCGAACTTGAACCGGCAACCCCTCCGGTAAAAGTTTTTTATGAAAATTTTGAATCAAATGCAACATTATGGGAGATGAGCGGATTCTGGCACATCAGGCCAAATGGCAATACTTTTAATGGGTTATATCCTGTATATGTAAAAATTGCACCCAACGATCCTTCATTAGGTAAACTCCCGGGAGCTTTTAAGGGGACACAAATGGCATGGTATGGAAATCAACTTGCGGGAAATTATCTTGGAGACCAAAGTGTATTTGATTATGAAAACTCGGGGGGTACCAGCAAATCCAAAAACTCAGGTACCCTTATTTCACCCATTATTAATTTGGGGCCTTTGGAAGAAGCGAGCCTGAATTTCTGGTCGTGGTTTGAGATTGAAAGTGTTAACCCAAATCAGATGGGCTACGATTTAATGGAAATTTATGTAATTGAATCGACAGGAAACATGGTTCACATTGGAAAACTAAACCCCTATACCGACCCTATTATCCCGGAAAGAAAGTCGATTCCCTTTACATCGGGCGGGTTTAACCAGCATCCGGTGTGGAAATTTCATGAATTTGATCTGAGCCGGTTTTCAGGCTCAGCCATAAAAATTCAATTCAGATTCGACACGAGGGATGGGCTGTACAATGGTTTCAGAGGCTGGTGTATTGATGAGGTAGGTATTGTGAACAAGGGACTTCCTGGCACTAAATGTCAGGCATACACTCCGCCGCCGCTGATGGAACGCCGCCCGGAATAAATAACCATAAACAGAAATGGCTGCAGTTGAATTGCAGCCATTTCTGTTTTTAGCAGCGAACTTAATTCCCTGATATATTATCTCTGTTTCAACTTACAATTAATAGGAGTTAAGATTAATTGCTTCAACTGATTTCACTTCAGGAATTGCCTTTTTCATTGCCTGCTCTACACCAGCTTTCAGTGTCATAGTGCTCATGGGGCATGAGCCGCACGCACCCAGTAATTCCACATTCACCACATTGTCGTCGGTAAGCTCAACAAAACGTATATTGCCGCCATCGGCTTGCAGATAGGGCCTGATTTGTGAGATTACATTTTCAACCTTTCTTATTAGTTCAGCATTCTGATTGGTAGTCATAATAGATAGTTTTTATAAATGAATAAATTAGAGTATGTTACAATAATGCTAAGTGGCAGCAACCTGAGATGCTATTGCCGCATTGATTTTAGAAACCTCTGCAGCAACCACGCCGGCAATCTTTTCGAAATAAGGTTTGGCAGGATTTTCATTATCAAGTACGGCAGGTCTTCCTAAATCTCCACTCTGGCAAACTGATTGTACCAAAGGGATTTCGCCCAGAAAGGGAAGATTCAGTTCGGCGGCAAGGTTTCTGCAACCCCCGTTGCCAAAGAGATAATATTTGTTTAGAGGCAGTTCGGCAGGGGTAAACCACGACATATTTTCAACCAAACCAATGATTTTAACTCCCACTTTATTGTTTTCGAACATAGATACAGCCTTGCGTGCATCGGCCAATGCCACATTTTGCGGGGTACTAACCACCACAACTCCCGTTAACTTAACAGTTTGAACCAAAGACAGATGGATATCTCCTGTACCAGGCGGAAGGTCGATTAGTAAATAATCAAGTTCGCCCCACTCAACGTCAGTAAATAATTGTTTAAGGGCACCAGATGCCATGGGCCCACGCCAGATAAGAGCGCGTGATGCATCAATAAAAAAACCAATCGAAATGATTTGCACGCCATATTTAATAAGAGGAAGAACTCTTACCTTCCCGTCCTTCTCAAAAGACTCGAGCTCAGATGCGACTGCACCAAACATAATAGGTACCGATGGGCCATAAATGTCAGCATCAACCAATCCAACCCGGGCGCCTGTTGCAGCAAGTGCAAGAGCAACATTGGCAGCAACGGTTGATTTTCCAACCCCGCCTTTGCCACTGGCAATAGCTATAACATTTTTCACGTGTGGCAGCAGTTGGTCCTCTGCCGGCTTTTTGCCGGTAGTTCTTGCCTGAAGAGTTATCTCCACTATTACATTCTTATCTACATTCTCTTTAATTGCTCTGATACAAGCCCTTTTCATACTTTCTTTAAAGGGGCATGCCGGGGTGGTGAGTATTATGGTAAAAGATACTTTTTGGCCATCAATTTGAAGTTCATGAATCATTCCAAGAGAAACCAGATCCTTTTTCAGATCGGGCTCTATAACAAGCGAAAGCGCAGCAAGCACATTTTCAACGCTTAACATCCTTATTTTTATTTAGATTAATTTTAATCAAAAATAACAAATTTCATCCATTGGGAAAAGCAAAATCGTAGTTGCTTTTTTTAGATGACCGGCAACATTAATATTATTGGTTTGGGGGATAAGTAATCTGCGCATCACAGCCCATTTAGCGAGGGATGTTTTTATGAACAAGGGTGGATGAATATTTTCAGAAACTACCTGGTTCGAGTTCCAGAGCTGGGTCCCAGAAATGCTTCCTGAAATTAAGTATGCGGTCATCTAATACTTCTATCCCCTCGTTCTCAAGAAGCTGCTGCATAAGAAAAGGGCTTCCGAAATGATGCTTCCCGGTAAGCAGGCCGTTGCGGTTTACTACACGATGGGCCGGAATTTCAGGGTTATACTGGTGAGAGCTGTTCATGGCCCAACCCACCATTCTCGATGAGCCCCCTGTGCCAAGGAATTTGGCAATTGCCCCATACGAGGTTACCCGGCCATAAGGAATCTGCATCACTACACGATAAACCCTTACAAAGAATGAATCATCCATGCTTTACAGGCTAAATTTAATAAACAAAATCTTCTGCCCCTGTTCAAGGTAAATATTCTCGTAATAGGTTTTAATGTTCAATATTATTTGGTCGGTATCTCCGGGGTTTGTATAAAGGTTGTTGGTGGCAAAATGCAGGTTATGCCCCTGCTGTTCAATTATATCAAGAGTATATTCAAAAAGAGAAATATTATCTGTTTTAAGAAACAAGGGAGCACCGGGTTTTAGAAACCGGGAGTATATATCCAGAAATTTAGGAGAGGTAAGTCTTTTGTGTGTTTTGGGTTTATTGGGCTGAGGATCGGGAAAAGTAATCCAAATACCTGAAATCTCATGTGGGCCAAAAAAGTGTGATAAATGCTCGGCCTGAATTCTCAGGAAACCAACGTTGGTCATGGCATTTTCAAGAGCATGTTTGGCACCGGTCCACATGCGATTTCCTTTTATATCCACGCCAACAAAGTTCTGGAGTGGCCAGGCCGAAGCCAGGCCAACAGAATATTCCCCTTTGCCGCAGCCCACTTCAAGGATTACAGGGTTTGAATTGTGGAAAAACCCCTGTGCCCAATTTCCTTTTAGGGGATGATCGGTATAGGGGTATATGTACCCTGGTTGTACAATGTTTGTAAAAGTATTTATTTCCGAAAACTTACGTTGCTTATTCTTAGGCACTTCCGGATGAATAATTCTGAAGGGGGTTAGAAATTTCTTAATGCTATTACCTGTGCAGAATCCAGGCATTTGGATTTACTGCTTTGGCCCTATCAAGTTCTCTTTCGGCTTCGGTCAATTCGTAGTAATATCCATAGGCTACCCTGTAGAAACCATTTCTGATAGGAAATACATAGGCTGTACGTGCACCTTTTGAACGAAGTTCTTCGGCCAGAATAATGGCGCTATGTTCTTCTTCGAAGCTACCAACAATAATGAAGAATACCTTGCGTCCTCTTTCGGGGGCAGGGGGTTGTACTGTGGGATCGAAGGTTTCCTGGACTACCGGAGCCGGGGTTAGCTGTTCCTGCTGCTGAACAACCGGTTGTTCAACCTGCGAGGGCTGCGGGGTTACTTTTGCTTTTCTCCCGAATACTGCTTTATCGCCCAGGAGGTATTCGTAGTTCAGGGCAAGAATAATGATAATTACTATTGCTGGAACAACGGTAAGAGCTACCCATTTCAAAGCAGGTGGCAAACCAGTTTTTTGGGGAGTAGCTTTAGATGAGCCTGAGTCGGATACCTGACGGTTTGATGAAACGGGTGTGCGCTGGCCAATGGGAACGGTGGGTTTAATAGGTTCTGATTTTTTCTCTTCGCCGGCGGCTTGTACAACCGGTTTTGTGCGCGATGCATATGGTGAATCGGCATCTGATGCCTTGAATTCCCTGATGGGGGAGGGAGCCGGAGCAGCCTGTTCAACTATTCTGTCGAGTTCACTTTTGGCTTCTTCCTCAGTTTTCTTTTCAGGTTCATTCACACTGGACAAACCTGTTGTGTCGTTCAGATAGTTGATCGATTTATCAGGTTCAAAAAGCAGTGCTCCTGTTGGGTCGACCGAGAATACCCCAATGCTTTCCAGTTCAACCTTTTTTCCTGCATTTAATGAATTATGCATTTCAGCTACAAAATTATCAACAAAGGTACGTGCTTCGGCACTCGATACTCCTTCCTTCCTGGCAATATACTCGGTAAGCAACCCTCCACCCGACTTATTTTTGTCATTAAACGTAACAACTTTAGATGGTGATTCAACCTTTTTAAGTTCGGGAACAAACCTGGCAGGAATATACTTGGTGGAAAATTCACCCATTTGTGGAAGGATGACAAAATCATTTTCGAAAAGCAACTCGCTGATGTATTTACCAATTTTCATGATTAAAGTTTTTTGTTATCAATGAAAGCGTATCAGGCCAATTAAGATAAGGACTTATACTTTGAAGGATAATTATTTGACAAATAAATATCTGAAAATTAAATTTATTGATGCTGTATACGCATAGTTTCGGACAAAGTTATGAAAAGCTACCCAAAAAAAATATAAGTTACATTTTTTCAGCCAATAACCTCTGCAGGTCGGCAGGTGTATCAACAGCAAGAGTTTCGGTGTTGGTCTTTTCAACTGCAATCCGGAATCCGTTCTCGAGCCAACGCAGTTGTTCGAGCGATTCGGCTATTTCCAGATTTGATGGGTTAAGACTGGTAATCTTGCTCAGGACATTGAAACGGTATGCATACATACCAATATGTTTGTAGTGAATCTGCTGCAGTGGCCATTCATCTTTCTGCACTCCTCTGACAAAAGGGATAGGATTTCTGCTGAAGTAGAGTGCAAATCCCGAATTTTGACTAACAACCTTTACAACATTCTCATTATGAATTTCATGGTGGTTTGTTATGGGTTTGCAAAGTGTAGCAATTTCCACTTCATCATGGGTAAAACATTGGCAGATCAGGTCAATCTGATCAGGTTGGATGAATGGTTCATCGCCCTGCACATTTACTATTATATCGTTGTTGGTAAGGTTCCATTCTTCTTTCATTGCTGATGCAGCTTCAAAACACCGGTCGGTGCCACTTGGGTGACTTGCAGATGTCATTATTGCCCTGCCAAACCCGGCAACATGGTCATAAATCCTTTGGTCGTCGGTGGCTACAATGGCGGCTGTGATTGATTTAGCCTTCAATGCCTGTTCATATACACGCCGAATCATGGTTTTGCCCATAATTTCTGCAAGAGGCTTCCCGGGGAAACGGGTTGATGCATACCTTGCCGGTATTATAGCGAAAAAACGCATAAAATGTAAATCTGTTGTTGGAACTAAGGACTAAAATAAACCATGGATTTCGGCATCAATTTTCTGAATTACTTCGCCAAGGTCTGACGGCCGTTCAGAAAACTTATTGTTATCTACATCAATAATAAGCAGTTTCCCTGACTTATAACCCTCAATCCATTCATTATAGCGTTCGTTGAGCCTTTTCAGGTAATCGAGCCTTATACTGTTTTCGTAATCGCGGCCCCTTTTCTGAATCTGGTTAACCAGAGTGGGTACTCCGGCCTTAAGATAAATAAGCAGGTCGGGTGGCTGAATGAAGGTACTCATGAGTTCGAAAAGGCTTGAATAGTTTTCGAAATCGCGCGACGACATAAGCCCCATTGCATGCAGGTTCGGTGCAAAAATATAGGCATCTTCATAAATGGTGCGGTCCTGAATAACCGTTCTGCCACTTTTACGGATATCTACAATTTGCCTGAACCTTGAATTAAGGAAATAGATCTGAAGGTTGAACGACCAGCGCTGCATGTCCTCATAGAAATTATTGAGATATGGGTTGGTTTCCACATCTTCGTAATGGGCTTCCCAGTTGTAGTGTTTCGATAGAAGTCCTGCAAGGGTTGTTTTACCCGAACCTATGTTTCCGGCAATGGCTATGTGCATCTTAAACGAATCTTAATGTGATAAACTACTGAGAACGGGTCAGAAGAATTTTCCAGAGTAGGTGTACTTCATTAATTGCTGCTCAGTTTGCAGGTAAATGGTTGTATCATCTTTCAGAAAAAATCCCTTAACCTTTGTATCGGGCAACAAAAATACATTTTCCTTTCCAAGAAAAAAATCATAGGCCATCAATCTATTCTCAACAGCGTAAAAAATTTTGGTTCCCTTCACCTGGAAGAAAGGCCCTGCATAAATGGGTATATGCTTCATCAGGTTTGCAAACTGGTCAAATATCCATATACCATTCTGGGCCGCCAGAAACAACTGATCGTTATGAAAAACCATATGATACACATTATCAGGAATAAGCCCTGAAATGCTCAGATCGTCACCTGAAATTTGTGGTTGATCTCTGAAATCGAATCGGATTATCCTGAATACATCGGGAATCCAGACCCAGTAACCCTTTCCGGGAGCAGAGCATACTGCTGCCGGTCTTTTGCCTCCTGAAAACCTGCTTTCTTCAACCAGGTTTTTTACAGTGAGATGGTTGTCGAGCAAAGCGTAATGTCCTGACTCACCAAAGAAAACAAGAATATTCATTGGATCAGATACATCAGCATGGGTAATGTTGCCCAATTGCCTGTTGCTGAATATTAGTTTCTGGCTGCTCTGACTGAACTTATGCAGACCACCATCGGTAAGTGTGTATTTATTTCCAAGGGCATCATCAGCAATAAAACCAGTTATTCCGGGGTATTCGGCAGCCAGTGTAAAGGAATCGGCATTCTGCTGGGCATTGGAAATATTTACCTGAACCCACAACAGAAAAACAATACCTGGCAGAATTGCTTTTTCAAGCCAGAAAACTGGTGATCTCATCAACATATTTTCGGTTATTGAACAAGCGTGGCACCTTGTTTTGGCCACCAATTTTACCTTTCGACTTCAGCCAGTTAAAAAAAGTACCCTTGGGCACCTGAGTAACCTTTGGTTTTTTAAGAAGAATATCGGCGGTGCGTTTGGCTTCGTAATCTGAGTTGATGTTTTTCAGTTCGGTATCAAGGATGCTGGTAAAATAACTTAAATCAGATGGCTCAACTTCGAACTCAATGATATATTCATGACATGCCGAATTGTTATCGGCAAGAAAAACGGGTGCAGCAGTATATTCACTAATTACGGCACCAGTTTCCTGACAGGCAATACCCAGGGCTTTTTCGGCATTGTCAACAATTAGTTCTTCCCCAAAGGCATTAATAAAATTCTTTGTGCGACCTGTAATTTGTATTCTGTAGGGATTAGTACTGGTAAACTGAATGGTATCGCCAATCATGTACCTCCATAAACCGGCATTGGTAGTAATTACAATGGCATAATTGATGTCGGTTTCCACCTCATTTAATGATAATACTCTCGGGTTGGTGCTTTCCATATCATCGAGCGGAATAAACTCATAAAAGATGCCATAGTCGAGCATCAGGAGCATTTCCTGTGAATGGGGCTGGTCCTGGACACCAAAAAATCCTTCGGATGCGTTATAGGTTTCGAGATACCACATCTGAGGGGATGGAATTAGTTTTTTGAATTGCTCCCGATAAGGTGCAAAACTCACTCCTCCATGGATAAATAACTCAAGCTTGGGCCATATTTCAAGTATATTGTGGCGACCGGTAATCTGAAGGACTTTTTTCAGAAGCATCAGATTCCATGACGGAACACCACTTAAATTGGTAACATTTTCGGTGATTGTGGCTTGAGCAATTTTGTCGAGTTTCACTTCCCAGTCGCCAAGTAATGCGATAGAAAGATCTGGGGTTCGCATCAACTCGGCCCAGAAAGGGAAATTTTGCAGTAAAATCGCTGAAATATCACCAAAATATGAGTTACTGTTGAACTCACTCACCCGGTGGCTTCCTCCCATTACAAGCCCCTTTCCTGCAAAAATTTCAGTATCAGGCCTGAAATTGCAGTAAATAGAGAGCATATCCTTTCCACCTTTCATGTGACATTCTTCAATCGCTTCGTTACTTACAGGGATAAATTTGCTTTTATCGCTCGTAGTACCGCTTGATTTGGCAAACCATTTTATTTCTGATGGCCATAAAAGATTGTGTTCACCTTTGCGCAGCCGCTCAATCCATGGTTTAACCTGCTCATAATCCTGCACCGGAACTCTTTCCTGAAACGTTTCTAAACTCTTTATGGAGGCAAAGTCATATTTCTTTCCCCACTCTGTTCCTTTTGCCTTGTTTATAAGATTCATCAAAAGATCGAACTGAACCTGATGAGGGTTTTCCTTAAAATAATCGATCTGTGAAATACGCTGTTTAAGAAACCAGGAAATAACTGGGTTGAGAAGGGTTGACATGCAGTATTTATTGATAATGAACTGGGATTCAATTGAACTGGACAAAAGTAAATAATATGCAATCAAAACAACCTTTTTTAATAACTTTTATGTACAATAATTGGCATATGAAACAAAGCCCGTTATATAAAGACAATAAACTTATTATGACTAAAAAAAGTGTAGGTTTGCAAATAAAAACATGATCGGATTCCCCAACTGTAAGATTAACCTGGGCTTAAATATTCTGAGAAAAAGGCCGGATGGATTCCATGATCTCTCTACGCTGTTTTACCCTCTCAGTTGGAGCGATTGCCTTGAGATCATTCCTGCCACCGAGGGCCAGACCACATTCTCATCGAGTGGCCTTCCAATTCCTGCCGATGGCAATCCCAACCTTTGCGAAAGGGCATATAGCCTGCTTCAAAAAACATGTAACCTTCCGCCTGTAAAGATCCATCTTCATAAAGTAGTCCCCATGGGCGCCGGCCTTGGAGGTGGCAGCTCAGACGGGGCCTTCACACTCAAACTGTTGAATGAATTATTCCAGATCGGGCTTTCGGTAAATCAGCTTAAAGAGTTTGCAGCACAACTGGGAAGCGATTGCGCATTTTTTATAGAAAACACCCCCAGCCTGGCTACCGGGAGGGGCGAGATACTCACTCCTGTGGATTTTTCGCTGAAAGGGTCTCATATTGTGGTGGTTAATCCTGGCATACATGTTGGCACCCGTGAAGCTTTTTCAGGAATAATGCCTGCAATACCTTCTGTTCAAATACATGATGCCATTGCCCTGCCTCGTGATAAGTGGAAAGATGTGCTAATCAACGATTTTGAAAAAGGAATTTTTGTTAATCATCCCAAAATTGCCCAAATAAAAGATAAACTTTACGAAATGGGCGCTTATTATGCAGCCATGAGCGGAAGCGGCTCGTCAGTATACGGGTTATTTGATCAGGGTGCAAGGCCCGAACCTGACAAAGTTTTCCCGCATTATACCTGTTGGGTAGAATAAAAAAGGGCGGCATGTTTGGCATGCCAACCCTTCGTAAAAGCTATTGAACCTTATCAGCTGTTCTTATTTATTTTAAGAGGAATTGGCTGGGGTTTCGACTGGTACATTGAATCTACCAGGTCTTTGTATTTCTGGATAATAAACTTGCGTTTGAGTTTAAGCGATGCCGACAATTCACCGGTTAGCGGACTCCACTCGTCGGCTATAAGGATGAATTTCTGCACCTGGTTGTTCTGCCCGAGTTTGCGGTTGAAGTTCTTAATTTCTTCCTGGAAATGTTTTAAAACCTGAGGCATCTGGATCAATTCGGTGTTGTTCTGAAAACTGATCTTTTTCTTCTGGCACCAGCGTGCAAGTTCCTGAAAGTTGGGACTTATTATGGCCGCAGCAAATTTCTGATTCTCGCCAACCACCATCAATTGCTGAATGTAGAAACTCTCTTTCAGCATATTTTCAATGGGTTGCGGTGCCAGATACTTTCCGTTCGACATTTTAAATATCTCTTTTTTACGATCGGTTATACGAAGGTATTTGCCCTCTTGAAATTCACCAATATCGCCGGTATGAAACCACCCATCCTCATCAATCACCTCGCGGGTGGCCTGTTCATCTTTATAGTAGCCCATCATTAATCCGGGGGTGCGCGCCAGAATTTCTCCATCTTCAGCAATTTTAATGTCTACGGTTGGCAGCACCGGCCCCACCGACCCCAGCTTAACCATACCCGGGTGCGAATAATTTACAGTCAGTACAGGCGATGTCTCTGTAAGCCCGTACCCTTCGAAAACAGGTAATCCTGCAGCCCAGAAAAGCCTGGCAAGCCTGGGTTGAAGGGCCGATCCTCCGCATCCGATGAAGGTGAGATTATGACTAAGTGCCTGTCTCCATTTCGAAAACACAAGCTTATCGGCAACTTTATGTTTCATTGAATAAAGCAATGATTTTCGCTTGTATGGAACAAATTTTTCTGCCACCCCTAACGCCCAGAAGAAAATGCCACGCTTAACAGGGCTCAGAGTGCGCGCCTTGCCTACAATCTTGTCATAGATAGATTCGAGCAAGCGGGGTACTGCTATAAAGCCATCAACCTGAAGCTCATTGATGTCTCGTCCGATAGTGGTAAGACTTTCGGCATAATACACACTTACCCCAAGGTATTGGTACTGATAATTTACCATGTGCTCAAACACATGCGACAAGGGCAGAAAACTCAACGCCTTGTGATTGTAATTGAGATGCTGAACTCCTGCAGTTGTTATTGCATTGCTCATAAGGTTTTTGTGCGAAAGCATTACTCCTTTGGGTGCTCCGGTGGTGCCTGAGGTATAAATAATGGTAAGAAGGTCATCTTCGGTAATTCCACTGCGGATTTGCTGCACTTTTTCAAACATTGCAACTGACTTTGATTGCCCTTGCTCAGTAATAAGGGTCCAATGTTTGGCTTCAGTTACATTATTAAAAGTGTAAATATCTTTAAGATAAGGCAGTTCATTTTTCAGGGATGAAACCCGGTTGAATAACCCTGCATCGGAAACAATCAGGAGTTTGGTTTCAGAATGGTTGAGAATAAAGGAGAATTCATCGTCGGAAAGGGTGGGGTGAATGGGAACATGAACCATACCGGCACCGCCAATCCCCATTTCCATAAAGTTCCACTCAGGACGGTTATTGGTGATGGTAGCTATTTTATCGCCAGGTTCAAAACCCATGGCTAACAAACCCATGCTAACATTCAATGCAATGCGGGTATACTCTGGGGTATCATACTCGCGCCATTTGCCATTTTCTTTACCTGCCAAACGGAAGCGGCCAACCGTATCGGGCATTTGTGCAAATCTTTCGAAAAGGTCGAAATTTCTTTTAATTTCCATTGATTGTAGTTAATAGAATGAACGGCAAATGTACCAATAGTTTTTCGTAAATATTGTGAAAGGCATGTTGGGAGCAAAACAAAATCTGTGAAAAACAAGCGTTTAAATCATCATGTAGTTCCCGGTATGAGTTATATTAAAAATCCTATCTTTGTCGCCGTTCTGCAGGAACCAATGCTTCATCAACAATTCTTATCAACCTGATTTTTAATTAATAAACACAATACCCATGAAGAAACTTATCAACAATGTGCTGAAGTTTTTTCCTAAAGCTTTCTCGCGTTCCCTGGATATCATAGAAATTGTTGGAAATAAACTCCCCCATCCTGCCACCATTTTTGGCGGACTGGCAGTTTTTGTGGTTTTGCTATCGTGGCTTATGCATGCTTTGGGTGTTTCGGCAGTCAATCCAGCTACCCAGCAGGCAGTCGAGATCAATAATCTTGTTAGTGCTGATGGATTCAAGTGGATTTACACCAATATCCTCAATAATTTTCTTCGGTTTCCACCCCTTGGCTATGTGTTGGTGGTGATGGTGGGTATTGGCCTTGCCGAAGGTACAGGATTATTTGCAGTGATGATACGTGCGCTGGTATTGGGAGCCCCACGGAAACTGATAACAGCAGCAATTGTGCTTGCAGGCGTTATTTCGGGCATGGCAGTTGAAGCCGGCTATGTTGTATTGATTCCTTTAGGCGCAATGATATTTCATGCCCTGGGAAGGCACCCTATGGCTGGGCTGGCAGCGGCATTCTGTGGGGTAAGCGGTGGCTTTGGGGCCAATTTTTTTATCGGCAGTATCGACCCTATCCTGGCCGGTATCTCTACTTCGGCAGCACAACTTATCGATCCCGAGATGGTGATTAACCCCGCCGTGAACTATTATTTTATGATCGCTTCGAGTTTTGTGGTGCTTTTTGTGGGAACATGGGTTACTGAGCGTATTGTTGAACCCCGTCTGGGGCAATATACCGGCACCGCCGAGCGGTTTGCCATTGTTCAGCTCACCCGAACCGAAAAAAGAGGCCTGCTGTATGCAGCTGTTACTGCAATCGTGTTTGTAATTGCCCTTGCCTTTACCGTAATACCTGCAAACGGTTTGTTGCGCGATCCGCAAACCGGCTCCATACTCCACTCCCCTTTCTTCAGCGGAATAATTGTGGGGATACTGCTGTTTTTCCTGCTGCCAGCCCTGGCCTATGGAATAACAGTGGGAACAGTGCGCAACGACAAGGATATGATGAACCACATCATAAAATCGATGAACGGAATGGGCAGCTATATTGTACTGGTATTTTTTGCGGCGCAATTTGTATATTTCTTCAACTACTCAAACCTGGGGCTTATTATAGCCATTAAAGGAGCATCATTGCTTACCGAGATCAATTTCACCGGACCGTTATTGCTTGCGGCTTTTGTGCTTCTGGCAGCCTTCATTAACCTTTTCATGGGCAGCGCATCGGCCAAGTGGGCCATTATTGCACCCGTTTTCATTCCCATGCTTATGCTTCTCGATCCGCCCTATCATCCTGGCATTACTCAGGCAGCTTTCCGTATTGGCGATTCACTTACCAACCTTATCACCCCCATGATGAGCTACTTTGCCCTGATAGTAACCTTTGCCGAAAAGTACGATAAACGTTACGGCATTGGCACCATTATTTCAACAATGCTCCCCTACACGGTTTTCCTTACTGTTGTATGGACAGCCCTGCTCATGCTATGGATTTGGCTGGGCATACCCGTTGGGCCTGATGGGCCGATTTATTTGAAGTGATGGGGATAATGACCGGCACCCCGGTTGGTTCAACTCACGGGGTACCTTTTTTGAGTCATATCAGTAAATAAGAAAGATGAGCGAACTAATGATTTTGCAAGTTTTAAAAATTAGGAACACAGGGTTTCTAATTATTAACTACCATTCGAAAGTTCTGCTTACCAGAAATTCCTGAAATATGAACGATGTAAATCCCTGGATTTAAAAGTCCTTCCGGAATTATGTAAGAATGTAAAGAGCCTGATTCGTTGGCTATTAGTGTATCATAATGAACGGTTCTACCACCAAGATCAACCACCTGCAAAACTAACTTTTCCAAGCTCGTTAACCCATGTACAACCATATTAAATCCGTTACCACGGTTAGGATTGGGATATAGACTAAATGTTTGATTAGATTGCACTATTGAATTAACGGCGATAATATTGCTATAGGAAGAGGTTCCGTCGAAATCAGTCTGTTTAAGCCTGTAATAAGCCAAACCGGTTAAAGGCTCATTATCTATTGCCGAATAGAAAAGTTTACGATTGCTATTTCCATATTCTGCCTTCGATGCAATTACAGCAACAACCTGAAAATCGGTGGCATTACTACTTCTTTCAATGGTGAAGTAATCGTTGTTGGTTTCAGATGCTGTAATCCAATCGAGTAACACTTCCTTTTTATCGAAGCGGGCGGTGAACGAAAGCAGTTCAATGGGCAAAGCCGCAATAATATCAGAACTTTGACCAATAGTGAAATGCTTCAAAGAAAAGCCTGAAATTATTCCTGCATTTACATTGAACCTGTTTCCAGCAGTTGTAATTGACGACTGTCCTCTGCTAAACCACTGAGTACCACTCCATTCTGCAACAACAATAAAATCAGTTACCTGTGGATGATCGTGGAATGGGTAGGTAGCATCGATAACTCCTGAAAGTTGCACCCTTGCTGTTGCACCATTAGGGCCATTGATGCTCCAATATCCTGTTTCGGGTACCCAACTCAAGTTTGAATTGCGTGATTGGGTATTAAAGGGTGGTATACCATCAAAATACTCAACAGTCCAAATTGTAGTAGCTGTGACATTGTTAAGGGTAACCTGTCTGAAAATCCCATTTTTACCAACAGGGAAAATATGATTCGAACCGGCTGCAAGTCTTCTCTTTAATTTACCAGAGATATAACTTCCTTGTGATGGGGCAACGGAAAACGGATTAAGACCCCATAGATATAATTCATGGGCAGGATTGGGAATAACAACCACAGAATTATTTCTTAGTGTCAGAAACGATCTGACTTCAAAATTTCCTATGAATGAAACTCCCCGTGGCGAATTAACTTCAATATTTTGAAACCGTGAATTAGCGGTGATAAGGTTTCCTTGAATGATTTTATGTGTTGAGCCATTCAATCTTAAATAGTGACTGCCATAATCACAATTTAATCTGGCACCTTCATTTATGGATATATTAACCCCTTCGAAAAAAATACTTCGTGATAAAATACCTTCAAATACTGAATTATTAAGCAATTCGAAATCACCTCTGATTGTTATATTATGCCCTTGATTTAACCTTGCATTATCTTTTAGGCGCAAATATCCATTAATAATAATTGGTGTTGAAGGAAGCGTTTTTGTCCCTGACCCGGCAATAATTAGGTTTTGAAAATTGGTTGTATAGTCAGGATTAATTATAAAACTTCTTGAACCCCCATATTCCATTGTATGCCCCGGCGTTGAGAAGAAATCAGTGTATATACCCGCTGGGAGTGTTTCCCTGCCGCTTGCAATGGTGCCATTTCCGGCAATCCTGCCGAAATTATGCCCAAAGGTTTCTCCTAATTCAAGGCGGCCATAAACAGTTACTGTATAAGCTTGTCGTCTGTTACCATTGGTTCGCAGGGTTGTTCCGGTGGCTACCACAATGTTAACTCCCGAGGGGATAAAAGAAACTGGTTGCCCGTCACTTCTACTCCAGGCATCTAAGTCATCCCAATTCGAATTTTCCTTAATGGTGGTGAAGGTGGGTAAGGTTTCACTGAAGGCTTCATCTATACCGGCAGAATAGTGCCCATCGAGTTTGTCGCCCTCGCTGTACATGAACCTTAATTTATTAGTCAACACATCAATGTATGTAAAATCTGCATCATTCAGAAACTTTGTCCATGTTTCATCAATAAACCTGGCTGCAAGATAACTGCTTTCAGTTCCTTTAGCATCGTTCTGCATATATTCCATTGCAACATCTCCAAGGAAACCCGATAATCCCTCACTTTTCAGAATCCAGAAATAATGAAGAACGTTATTGGGATCAAGGGCAGTAGGATGGAAAGAGTTTACAGGCTTAACCAATACACTCCCCGATGTTGATGCTTGGGATACAGTTACTTGGGCAGGAGTATATTTGCCTTGAACTCCCATTGGAAATAACATGGTGACAGGCTGTGCGCTCAAATATTTTTTAACCCCGGCATTTTCACCATAAAAACCATCAGTGAGTACCATATTATCGAATGAGAATGGATTTAAAGGTTTGATAATGGCATTTTGACCTAAAGTCAAAAGATAACTGCCAATATTAAAATTACCCCGGTTTAGGATCAAATCATTCTCCATGGTGATACTATTTTGAAGCGTAATCCCTAAAGGATTATCAACTTCAATCAGGCCGAAAATACCCACTCCTGAAAGCTTCTGATTAACCTCACCGACCATTTTTAGTCCTGATGAAAGATCAGTCGGATTGGAACTTATAAACAATCCGTTATTAGAAACATTGCCCTTTACCCGGATTGGGTTTGATCCATCAACAAATTGGCCCGAAAGAAGAGAAAAGTTGCCATTAATAACAGGTTTGGCCCCTGCATTAAGTGTAAGACTTCCGGCAGTGTTTGCAATGAAATGTGTAAATTGGGGTGACCCTGAAATAGATTGGTTAGCCCCTGTAAACCTTATTGTTTCGGTGGTGCCTCTTACCCATGCCCCTCTGAATTGCAAATCTCCTTTTATTTCCACATCTCTGTTATTGGTGAACAACTCCGTAAAGTCATTTCTGAATACAAGGTTTCCGTGAACAATAAGTGATTGATTCATCAATAATAAAGTGGCTCGCCTGTTATGCCCCGGATCGCTGCCAATGGTTAAATTAAAAAGGGGACTGGAAGAATTTACCCTGAAGGTATAATTGTTATTAACAACCGGGTAACCTGGAAATGAACCCTGGGCGGAAATTACTCCTTGCGAAAGAATAATTTCACCTCCGGTAACGTTGTTGACTTGCGGAATTAACCATAAATCGCCGAAAAGATTACCAGCACTACGACGAATAATAATCCTTCCGCCTGACATGGTAAATTCACTGCCATTATTAGTGATTTCGAGTCTTGCTCTTTCGTTATTGGCATCGATACCATGTATAATAACCAGCCCCCCTGTTTGGCGGTATTTTAGCGATCCGTTGATGGTATTGGTAGGTCTGCGAATTTGTGAGTTTATTTCCAGTCGGGCATTGCCTGCAATCTCAAGTTCTGGCAACAAACCCTCGTACTGCAGAATAATCCGGTTACTATTCTGGCCACCCATAATCAGGGCACCTTCATTTTCGAGTCTGAGTTTCCCTCTCAAATTTATCCCCTGATTGGTAATATTGCCTCTACCCTGGCTTACAACAAAAGCCGCTGAGGCAGGAATAAGATAAGACCCTCCACCGGTTGACAAATTAACATTCAAACTTGGATGATTGAGTATTATGGTACCGTTAACAAGATTGATTGGTTTTATGGCAATGTCTGAGGGGGCATTTAGTACCATATTGGTGTTGACAGAAACAGTTGGAAGTTGACTTGCACCTTTGTTGATAGTTATCCGATAAAGATTTGGCAAATTCCCGGCAAGGACTGTAAAGGAACTGTTTTGTTCTTTGGTAAATACTAATTCAACGTTATTGCCTCCACTGTTATTAGAGAAAAGGGTTATACTTCCCTGTTGCTGGGTAATATTACCCCTAATTTCTAACCTATGAACCAATGCATTGGCTGGAGTAGCCAAAACAGAAACGTTATTGTTGAAAAAATCGTCGGTATTGGTAATAGTAAGATTATTGGTAGAAAAAACTCTGGCCCTGGTGCCACCTGTAAACTGTAATCTTCCAAATTGATTACCCCCGACCTGAGTGTTTCCATTAACATAAATATCACCAGTTTCACCATCAGAAAGCAACAGGGTAGCACCGCGATCAATTCTCATGTCGCCCCTTACTTTAATATCAACAGGGAATACAGCAATTCGTAATCCTGAGGTATTGCCCCCAGCTTCGAGCCTTAAATTGGGAAATTCGCTGGATAAAACAGAAAGAATGGTTGTTGCATCATTTCGCAGGTCGAAAATTACCCAGTTTCGGTTATTGTTCAAAAATTCTCCCCAATCAGCAACTATTTCGGGCTTTAGAACAGAAGAAACCCTAATCATAATAGTACCTTCACCATGGATACTTCCCATTGTGGTTCTGCGATTTTCTTCAATAATTAACCTGGGTTGCCAAACTCCGGCAGGAGGATGGGTAAAATGGAGTTCGGCCACTTCGACATTCTGATTAGCCAAAACCCAGTGGTAATTGCCTCCCTGTGCCTGGTTGACACCACCATTTCCAATATATACTATATCGCCACTACCGGGGATTCTGGTAGCTGGATCGCCGGTGTGAGATGATTCTGACCATGTATTAACTGCACTCCAGTTTTGGGTTCCGCTAATTCTACTGTAAAAAACCGGCACCACTCCCAAAAATCTATCAGGGTGGGCAGCCGTATAATTCCCTGTTGTTAAGTTTTCTGGGCTAAAAAGTATTTGGTTGTTAACATAATCAACCAAGCCACCAGGATCAGCCAAACGAGAAGCCCCAACCACTTTTCCAGGAATAAATTGGTCATCGGCGTTAATTATGGGATTACCGCCTGAATCTTCGGTGGGGACATCCTGTTCATCGTAAACGAGTGTCCATTGGGTATTAGGCGCTGTATCGAATTCTTCGCCTAGAATCCGCCAATAGAATTGCAATGCAGGTTTATTTGTTTGCTGGTTTAGTGTTGGAAGTTGCTGACCCACTGGATTAACCCTTATGTATCCTTCGTCTGACAGATTGCTTATAACAACAGTTGCCGGAGTATATCGTGGCTTATCTTCGCGGTTGGTGCCAACGGGGAATAAATGTGTGCCATTTGCACCCACCCGAACTTTCAACCCTTTGTCCGATAAAAGACCATTGGTTCTGATCATGCGGGTTGCTGAGTAATGTGATGGTTCAGCAGGCAAAAATCCCTGCTCGAGTGTGAAACCAAATTCGCCCAGGTGCAATATTCCTAAATTATGGGTAAAGATTCCGTTTACCTTCTGCGAACAGAGTAAAGTTGTAATGATACCATCATCCTGATTTAATTCGAGATTGCCGAACTCCCCACTACCGTTTCCTCCGAGATTTCGTGAAACGGTGCCACCAGCCATCAATATTTTTCCAGTACCTGTATGAATAGCAGAGTTATAAATATGGCGTTGGGCTATTACTGTTTTTCCATTATCATTTAAGGTTCCTGAACTCAGGGTGAGATTATTCCTTACTACATAGTTATATATGCTTCCGGAGATGGTTAATGAATTATCCGACCCTTTGTCCATTTCCAGGTTGTAAAAACCACTATTGATGGTACCATTGGCTGTTAGTGTTGAGTTGGTATTTCCCAAAAATCTGGTTGTATTTTGCCCGGGCACATATGATGCATTGGGATCGATAATGAAGTTGTCTCCTAATGAAAGGTTATAACTACTTGTATTTGACAACAATTGGGTGAACCCTGACAAGTGAAGATCACCATTTAGTCTGAGGTTTGCCATTAACCGGGCAAAAGCACTGGTTCCAGCACTGGTTGCCTTGTGAATAAACATCCCGGGTAATGCACCATAAGGAACTTCAATATTATGAGGTGTGTTGCGGGTTATAAAAATATTTATTTTTCCTGCTGTGGCAGTTACATTGGCATCTTCAGCCATTATTCTGATGATTCTAGAATCGGCATCACCAGAAGTATTATAAATATTGATTACCCCTCCACTCATTTGAAAAACGTTATTTGAGTATGCAAGATTTAAAGTCCCTGCATTACTAAGGCGAAAACTGTTTTGTGTATTGAAATCAATGGCAGTGGTTCTTACTTGTTCAAGCGTTGAAATGTTGCTGGTAAGGTGGTGATATCGACCAAGCAGTTCCAATTCGCCACCATCCATGTAGAAAACAGAACTTCCGTCGTGGGCAGTTCTTATTTGCCTTGCGCTAACCTTCCCTCCGTTTATGGTTGCTTCACCCCCTGCACGTGCAAATACAATACCTCCTGACATGCGGGTTGACAAGTAGCCATCATTAATTTGTAGCGAACCTAATAACAGTAATTCCTGGGGGAAATCATCTTTGTGAACACCAGTTGAGTTTACACCCCAGATGGCCTGAACTTCACCGGGTGTGTCGGCTGTAACCAATACAGTTACATTGGGTGAATCAAGAATCAGTGCCGCATTTGCGGGGATAATCCATGATGAATTATTGGTACCGCCCCGGCCTTCAGTCAAACTGGCAATTGATGTATAGCCAGTAAGGCGCAATATTCCGTTTCTGATCCAAAGCGCCTTTCTTACTTCCGGATTAATACCCCAAGTCCCTGCATTGAAACGATTGGCACCAAATAACCTGAAGTTATCGGGCTGGAAGGCATTTATTTCTAATTCTGCAATAGCACCTAATCCTTTATCAACTATAACATTATAAAAGTCTGATGCACCCATACATTCAAGAACAGCATTTTCGGTTCCAAAAAACCTTACAGTTGCAGCTCCCCGTGATGTTAGATTCGCAAAATTGGCAATAGTAATATCATTGCTGATAAATTTAACCTGGCCTTCATTGATTAAACTACCTCCAATATGTACTTTATGATAAATGTCGTAGTACCGGGGAACTAAGGCTCCTGGGGTTGTTCCGACAGGAGGGAGAGAACCACTGGTTGTACTGGCAGTTCCGGTTGCAATAAATCCTTTCTCCTGAACATAGATGTCCTTCCCGACGGTCAGGGTTATGGGCAAATAAACATTAGAAGTGGGGTCATTACGAAATATCTGAAGACCTCCTTGAAGAATCTTCAGATGCCCAAAAACCTCAAGATTGTTTACAAGAACTGCTGTGTTTGTTTGATCAGGCAGATTAATTGTAAGATTATTATAAAACGCCTGATTATTAAGTTCAAAGATATTTTGGGCAACATTATATTCAACGGTTCCGCCCTGTGGCTGAACAAATTGATTCAGCGCTACCAGAGGCATGCTGTTGCTTGCTATGCGAAGAACTCCTTCACCTTTGAGTGTTGAAACAATTTGGGTAAATCTAAAAGTATTCAAATCGAGGATGGCATTTTGCCTTATCTCAATATTTAACCCCTTGGCATGGATGTCCTCGGTTAATTCAACTGTACGTCCTGATAAAATAACAGCATTATCTGATGCACCAGGAACCCTGCTTCCTTCAAGCAATTGACCTGATGGGTCAGTAGTCCATGTATCAACATCATTCCATGGGCCAGAAAGGTATGAATAAAATGTTTTGCGGACAGTTTCATTATCATAGGCAGTCCATTGGCCCTGTATGGGGATTAATGTGGTAAGGCTTATCCGGTCGGCGAGCATTTGTATGGATGGATGGAATAAAAACGCTGAGCCATTCCATTGGTAAGCTTTATAAAGCAACTGATCGCCAATAACATCCAGGGGTGAGAAAAACATATCAACCCGTGCCTGCCCGTTGCCCGCATTGGTTTGAAACTCCCAGAATCTAACCAACGCATCGTATGAATCGGGGATACTCTGATGCTTAACCGGAACTGCCTTTATCCGAAAATAACGGCCATTGGCATGTGCACCTCCAATTTCATATACCCTTACCGGGGAGTAGCGACCTTGAGAACCAATGGGATAAATACCAGTCATATAAGCATTTGCTGTACCACCGGTTCCGCTTCTTTCCAAAAAGCCGGCACCATTGGTTTCAATCATGGTATTGTCATTAAAATCGCCAGAAACGGTGGCATTATATAGAGTCACATTGAAATCGCCCAGCGATAATCTTCCTGAGGTTAAAATAAGCTGTTCGTAAATTCTGATATTACCATCGAGGGATTTGCTGCTTCCCCCTTCTATCTGAAGTCTGGCGTAATGGTCTGAAGGATCGGTAGGGGCAAATACCTGTTGATTTTCAATTGAACTATACCGAACCAGTGTACCCGGAGCATAATAAAACCGGTTCACCTGGTTAATCAGACCATTGAGTTGCATTTGATGGGCAGGCCCCCCTCTTAAATCTACTGCTCCTGCATTTCCGATAAGATCACCATTTACTACCAGTGTTTTGGGAGAGTCGCTTCCAAAAGCCAAAGTTCCGGAGGTAATGAGTAAATATCCATTGACGGTAACATTGCCGGTGATGGTTTTGTTTCCACCTGCCCTGGATATAGCTAAATTGCTATAAACAGGTACATGGGAAATATTCTGTGCCCTTCCATCAAATCTGACAATACTTATTTCATCAAATTCAATATTATCTCCTATAAACAGGGTGGGAAAGCCAGGTTGTGGGCTAACAACATCGCGGCCTATAACCAGTTCTGATTCTGCTTCCATAACAAACCTTCCTGCCAGATTTCCTGTAATCTGGAATTCCTGGCAAAGAACAATATTCTTCTCGCCAATGGTAAGATTTCCGTTCACTGTCAGAACATTCATCAGGGTGCGATTCCCGCCACCTCTGAACACCAAATTATGGTAAGTGGTCCCTTTTACATTCTGACTATTTTCCTGCCTGCTATAAATAAAAGTATTGGGCACATGGTTAGCTACCAGGTCACCTGTTCCCATAGGCTCATTGGCATTGTTATAAACAAGATATGACCTGTTATCCCAGGTGGAATTGGCACCACTGCCATTAATCCTTCCATTGGTAAACACTCCAATTGTATCAACATTGACCTGATTAACAACCCTAATGCCAGGGGCTACCAATAAGGTTCCATTCAAGAAAAAATAGGGCATATTTCCCTGAAGAACCGTGTTGGCAGGAAAATTAATTGTGTTATCACCTTCTTTGGTGAAAAAGCCGTTATTCGTGATAATTCCGCCAAGATTAAGTTCTGAATTTGCCGTTGGGTTAAACGAAGCTTCAGGATCAATAATAAGGGTGCCAAGAAACGTATTGATACCACCTGCATTCGTATCGATAAACAAAGCATTTTTAAAATGAGCTAAACCTCCTGCTATAACGGTTATACTTCCACCAAATGAGTTTAATATTCCTTTTATGGCATCAAGTGTATGTACCTGAATCAGATTTGAAAGGCGTAGTTCACCATTACCATCTCTGTTAAAAATAAAGCCATCAAAATAATTTGTTGTTCCGGGGGTTGACTGGTCAAAAACAAACGCAGATGTAAAATTTCCTGTACCTTCAATAATAAGTTGAGAGCCTGGCCTGCCACGGAACCGCCCATCGTTTACACGAGAATGGTCTCCAATCAGGGTTAATGTGTTCCCGTTCAAATCAAGATAATTCAAGGAGGTATTCTGGCTAAAAATAATTGATTCGCTTATGGTGATATTTCTGTTAAGCACCATGTTGGTGGTGGTATTAGCGCCGATTCTTAGTTTACCAAAGGTAATATCACCCGTTCCGTTGATTTGCCATGCAGTTGAGTTGTCGCGAAAATACATAATACCATCAGGGGGATTAAAAGCACCGCCATTGTTGGTAAAATGGTTTGGAGAAAGGTCTCCCCGATAAAAATAAATTAAAGAGGATGTTACAAACGATTTAGGAGCATTATTGGTTAAGGAAACAGATTGAAAAGAAAAAGAACCATTTCCTGACAGAACATCACCCTCACCGCTGAAAGTAACACCCGCATAGCGTACAGTACTCAGATGCACTCTGAATGTAGCGCCATTAAGCACTGCAAGGCGTCCTGAAATGTTTAGCTGATGAGGGGCGGTTAGTGTTCCTGAATTTCTAACCTGAAACTGACCACTCACTCCCTGTCCCACTGTAATATCCTTTACATTTATTACATGACTGGCTGCATTATCTATAAATACATTGGCGCCATTATTAATCTGAAGACTATTGGTAACATTTATGCTGCGTGCAATGTATTTGATGCCGGTGCCCTGGTAGGTAAGGTTATTAAATGTAACTGTGCCTGAACCTGTGCCTTGTATAAAATGATCGTTGGCATTGACGTTAAATACTGCTGCTCCGGCATCGGCCAAGAATCCGGAAGGAGCATTGCTGTTGCTGATAAAATTATTGCGGATGTTGAAACTTGTCGATGTTATTAAAGAAGTAGGGTTTTCAATGGAAATATTATGAAAAGTATGCGTTCCGCTACCTACAATGGCTATCGTGCCGCCCCCTGGCTTCGAAAAAAAGGTAGTTCCGGCAGTTTGGGCATAAATACCATTGTTGACAAAACTATTTCGAAGGGTAAGATCAGAAGTATTGCGCAACTCACCTGCCGCAATTTCAATATCATCAACAATAACCGGCGCGCTTATTGAATAAAAAAGCCCGCTATTTACCACATTCTGATATAATTTCCCCAATTGGTTAAACCCAGCCTGAAAAGCAATAAGGTTTGTATAATTGGTAACAGCCACTGAAATGGTATTTCCATTTCCCAATATCAGCTCAGACGTATTATTCCCCCTGAATTGACCTGCATCGCGCCTGTAAAGAGTACCCAGAACTGTGACCCTGTATCCCCTCATATCAAGATAACCGGAGCTATTGTGGTAAAGATAAAGGTCTTTGTTGATTCTTATGTTTGACTGCAAAATTGCAATGGCAGCATGGCTGGTACTTCCAATCCATAAATTATTAAATGTTATTTCGTTATCGCTTTTAATGTAAAAAGATGAGGCATCTGCAATTCTTACATTACCCGAAACAAATGAAAGCTGGCCACCTGTATTGTCAATTCCGTTCCCTTCAATAGTATTCCCGGATAAAAAATCGATGTTTGAAGATGTATTGATTACTTTTGGATTACTGTTGGTTAGTTTGATGCTTCGAAAAGTAAATATACCGGTTCCGGTAATGATGTTCCCTGAGCCAGTCATGGTTAAATCAGCGAATCTATTCTGGTTATCTCTTCTCAATAAAATTTGCCCATTATTAATAATATTGCCATGTATAGTTATGGCATGTATTACATCTGCATTGCGGGTATAAAACCCGGCGTTGCTATTTGATAATGATAAATTGCCATGAATAATTATATGCTGAGGCTGTAAATTGGAAGTATTAACTCTTGCTCTGTGGAGAATATTAAGATTTCCAAAAACATTTAACGTTCCGGCAATATCCTGAATATCCTTATTTCTATCGGTAGTACCATTATCAGTTCCGAAGTGCAGATGGAAATAATCCGTAAATTTAATTGTATGTTCCGCATTGGCATTATAGTAAAAAATATTACCATTCGCGCTTGAAACTAACTGCCCGGTAGCCATGGGAATGTTTGTGCCCCTGTATTCAACCTGAGAATTTACATCATTCACAAAAACTGCATTTGCACCTAAACCTCTTAAATCAATCATTATTAAAACAGACTTCTGATTGGTAACCTGTATATTGTTGGAAATGTCAGCCGTTGCAAACGTTATACTACCTGAGCCTGACCCTGAGATGGTTTGATTGCTACCTGAAAAGATGGTGGTAGTAGTTATATTAATATTTCCAGAACTGTTTTGTTTTATCCCGCCCCATAAAGTTGCCCCTCTTAAAACCGGGATTGAACCTGTTCCGGTTACTTCTAATGTTCCCTGTAGCAAGTTAGTACCGGTATTACTGGTGTCCGCCAGTATTCCTGTAACGAGAGTGTTTCCTGCTACGGTGAAATTGGAAGTCCCTAATGTTAAAGTACCAGATACAGTAAGGGATTGTGTAAGTGTTACCACTACCCCAACAGTTACTGTATGGCCGAACTCTACTATTACATTGCCGGTAGCGCCATTTCCGGGATAATATGTTGCCGCTACCCATGTTGTACCATTCCATATCTGCCAGGTGGAAGTTGCCTGCCAGTTTCCTGTTTGTATGCTTTTAAAATCGTTAATAGCCTGACTATTTCCAATTGCTGGAATGATAAATAAAAGAATGGTTAGGAGCAAGTACTGAATCGCTCTTTTAATTGAAGGCGTAAAGTTTTCCATGAGTTCCGGAGTATTAATATCTCTTAATGTATAGGTATTCATCTATTTTTTGCATATACAACAAGGCAAATTAATGAGAATTAATAAAATCTGCTTTGGGCTTACCTATTAAAGCTCAAAAATACTTCCCTTCGCTCAGAAACTTTTACGTAGTTATACTCGATTTTTTATGGATAAAAACTATTACAATCAGCAAATTGCAGGATTTAAATTAAGCCAAATACTCCCAAGATTGTTTGCGATGATTAACAGGATTTTAACCATACTACATCCTCTCCGGCACCTTTATCCCCAATAACCCCATGGCGGTTTTAATAACCCTGGCGGTTAACAAAGACAGGTCGAGGCGAAATCGCGAAACATCGGGGTCGGGTTCGTTGAGCACGGAGTGGTCGTGGTAGAACTGGTTGAACTCTTTGGCAAGGTCGTAAACGTAATTGGCAATCTGGGCGGGGCTCATTTCGGCAGCTGCCTGCTGAACTACCTGCGGAAAACCATAGAGGGATCGTATAAGAATTTTCTCTTTGTTATTCAGGGCAATGGCTTCAACCTTGTATTGTTGCTTATCCAGACCTGTTTCGGCAGCTTTGCGCAGAATTGAGCAGATGCGTGCATGGGTGTACTGAATGAAGGGACCGGTATTTCCGTTAAAATCGATAGACTCGTTGGGGTTGAAAAGCATATTCTTTTTGGGGTCGACCTTAAGGATAAAGTACTTAAGGGCACCCATGCCAATGGTTTCGAAGAGTTCCTGTTTCTCATCTTCGGTAAACCCATCAACTTTGCCAAGTGCTTCGGTAGTTTCGCGGGCAGTTTTATACATTTCTTCCATTAGCTCATCGGCATCTACAACGGTACCTTCGCGCGATTTCATTTTGCCTTCGGGCAATTCGACCATGCCGTAGGATAAGTGAAAAAGGTGCTCGCTGTAAGGTTTTTGAAGTTTGCCCAGCACCCGCCTGAGCACATCGAAATGGTAGTTTTGCTCGTTGCCCACAACATATATCATGCGGGTGGCCTTATAATCGTCGTAACGAAGCTGGGCAGTACCAATATCCTGTGTCATGTAAACCGAAGTGCCATCGCTGCGCAGTAGTAGCTTCTGGTCGAGGCCTTCATCCGAAAGGTCAACCCACACTGAGCCATCCTCCTTCCGGAAGAAAGCACCTGAGGCAAGCCCTTCATTCACAATTTCTTTTCCCAGAAGATAGGTTTCCGATTCGTAATAAATTTTATGAAAATCGACACCCATGCGCTTGTACGTTGAGTGGAACCCATCATAAACCCATTGGTTCATCATTTTCCAGATACCGACAACATCCTGGCCGCCGGCTTCCCATTTGCGAAGCAACTCGCGAGCTTCGGCCATAAGGGGTGCATTGTTGCGGGCGGTTTCATCGTCGCAGCCTGTAGTAGCTGCAACTTGTGCTGCTTCCTTACGCATTTCCTTTTCAAACAAAACATAATAATCGCCTACCAGCTTATCCCCTTTTTTTCCTGACGATTCAGGCGTTTCGCCTGTTCCCCACTTTATCCAGGCCAGCATCGATTTGCAGATATGGATACCACGGTCGTTTACCAGATTAACTTTAAACACTTTGTTTCCGGCCGCTTCCAGAATCCGGGAAACGGAATATCCAAGCAGGTTGTTGCGAACATGCCCCAAGTGGAGGGGTTTGTTGGTGTTGGGCGATGAATACTCAACCACCACCGGATCGTTGCCGGCCGGGGCCAATGTTCCGTATGAATTGTTACCGCTTGCCTCGTTTATAAAGCCTATCCATTGCTCATCTTTCAATGAAAAATTTAAAAACCCTTTTATAACGTTGAAACTGGCGATAATCTCCAGTTGAGATTGTACAAATTCGCCAACCATGCGGGCAGTTTCTTCGGGCGACCTGCGCGAAGCCTTCACATAGGGAAAAACCACCAGGGTGAAGTCGCCTTCAAATTCCTTGCGGGTTGGTTGAAGGGTAATGCTTTGAAATTCAACGTTTAGATTGAAAAGGGATTCAAGGGCCAGTTTTATGGTTTTGGCAAGGCGGGTTTCGAAAGTCATTGTTAATTACCTATTAAAAAACGAAGGCAAAAGTACTACTTTTTCGCCTGTGCAAAACACAAAACCCACAACCGCAAAGGACTGTATTTATGTGGAAAAAAATTAAAAAGTCGCAAACAGGTTTGTTGTAAAAATTACGTAGGTTTGTGCACTTTTTTAAACAGCTAATAAACAGTTCAATAATCCTTAATCTGTCAAAACACATGAGTAAAAAGAAAAATGTAATCATTATCGGTGCTGCCGGGCGTGATTTTCACAACTTCAACACTTATTACCGAAAGAACACCAATTATAATGTAGTTGCCTTTACAGCGGCCCAAATCCCCGACATCGACGGCAGAAAATACCCCGCTGAGCTGGCCGGTGAGCTCTACCCTGCCGGTATCCCAATTTTCACCCAGGATGAATTGCCGCGCCTAATCAAGGACTTGGATGTTGACATCTGCGTTTTCTCATACAGCGATGTTTCTTACCAGGAAGTGATGGCCATCGCTGCCATTGTGAATGCCAACGGAGCCGATTTTATGCTCATCGGGCCCAAGGAAACCATGCTCAAAAGCACCAAGCCTGTTGTGGCTGTGGGCGCAGTAAGAACAGGATGCGGAAAAAGCCAGACCTCGCGTAAAATTATCGAAGCAATTATGGGCCACGGAATGAAGGTGGTTGCCGTGCGTCACCCCATGCCCTATGGCAATCTGGTTGCCCAGAAAGTTCAACGGTTTGCCACTGTTGAAGACCTTCACAAGCACCACTGCACCATTGAGGAGATGGAAGAATACGAACCCCATGTAGTGCGTGGCAATGTAATTTATGCCGGAGTTGACTACGAAGCCATTCTTCGCGAAGCCGAAAAAGAAGCCGACGTCATATTGTGGGATGGCGGCAACAACGATTTCCCGTTCTTTAAACCCGACCTGATGGTTACCGTGGTTGACCCACACCGCGCCGGACACGAACTGAACTATTATCCTGGTGAAACTACCTTAAGACTGGCCAATATTGTGGTAATCAACAAAATTGACAGCTCTTCGCCCGAAAACATCCAGAAGGTGCGCGAAAATATTGCGAAGGTTAATCCAAATGCCATTGTGGTTGATGGTGCATCACCCCTAACGGTAAGCGATGCTTCGCTCATCAAAGGGAAGCGTGTTTTGGTGGTGGAAGATGGTCCAACCCTTACCCACGGTCACATGAAAATTGGAGCCGGAACAGTTGCTGCGCAGAAATTCGGCTGCAGCCAGCTTGTTGACCCCAGACCTTTTGTGGTGGGAAGGCTGAAGGAAACTTTCGAAATTTATCCCAATATAGGCACTTTACTTCCTGCCATGGGATATGGTGCCCAGCAAATTGCCGACCTCGAAAAAAGTATCAACAATACCGATTGCGATTCAGTGGTTATTGCTACCCCAATTGATTTGAACCGGATTGTTAAAATCAACAAACCCACTGTTAAGGTTGATTATGAACTGCAGGAAATCGGCAAACCTATATTTTGCGATTTGATTTGCGACTTTCTCAAAAAGAAAAATCTCATCAGCCAAACATGTGGCTGTAAATAGCATAGAAAAGAAGGCGGCTTTCATGGCCGCTTTTTTTTGAGTTCTATTTTTCCATATCTTTAAAAATCAATATCAAAACTAAGAAAGGCACCCCATATTAGGATTTATTACTCTACACCAACTTACTTTAATCAGGTGCCCTGTCACCCTTAAACCTAAAAAATAATCTGTAATGAAGAACAAAAGTCTGGTATCCATCAACGACTTCACCAAGGAAGAGCAGCTACATGTGCTGGAAGTAGCCAAAGAATTTGAGACAAACCCCGTACAAAACATTCTCCACAACCATGTGATCGCATCTTTGTTTTTTGAACCATCAACCCGCACCCGGCTTAGTTTCGAAAGCGCTATTAACAGACTTGGCGGAAAAGTGATTGGCTTCTCTGAAGCATCCAATACCAGTGTTAAAAAAGGGGAATCATTGCGCGATACCATCCTTACCGTTGCCAATTATTCCGATCTGATCGTAATGCGCCACCCTATTGAAGGGAGCGCCCGGTTTGCCGCCGAAATATCGCCTGTACCCATTATTAATGCCGGTGATGGCGCCAACCAGCATCCTACCCAAACCCTGCTCGACCTTTACAGCATTATAAAAACCCAGGGTACACTTGATAACCTGCATGTGGCTTTTGTGGGCGACCTGAAATACGGACGAACAGTTCATTCACTGGTTATTGCCCTGTGCAACTACAACACTACCTTCCACCTTGTATCGCCAACCGAACTAAAACTGCCCAGTTCGGTAAAAATGCATATCAAGGAAAAGAACTTAGCATACCACCAATACACACAAATGGAAGATGCAATTCCACTGACCGACATCCTTTACATGACACGCATCCAGAAAGAACGCTTCAGCGACCCCCTTGAATTTGAGCGCATAAAAAATGCTTACAACCTTAACCGGGATATGCTGGTACAAACGAGGGAAAATTTCAGAATCCTTCACCCCATGCCCAGGGTAAACGAAATTGATATTAACGTGGATGCCGATCCTCGGGCCTATTATTTTCAGCAATCGCAAAATGGTGTATATGTAAGGCAGGCATTACTGGCAGCAATATTAGGATACAGGTAGTTTAGATATCAGAAGACAGAAGACAGATGTTAGAGATTAGCATTGCAAGTGAAAAATGAATAGTGTTTTGAAATGAATAATTTCCAACCTAAGTATTATTGAAAAAATTCTGCTGGTCTGAAAAAAGTAAATAGCAAAAAAAAGAAATATGAGCGAAATGATTAGAGAATTAAAGGTATCGGCCATTGAAAATGGCACCGTGATTGACCATATACCGGCCAGTGCGGTATTTCAGGTTATTAAAATGCTGAAACTGGATGTTTTTGATCAAATGGTACTTTTTGGCACCAACCTCGAAAGCAAAAAGTTTGGTAGCAAGGGGATCATTAAAGTGAGTAACAAGTATTTTCAGGCTGAAGAGCTTAATAAGATTGCCCTGGTAGCACCCCATGCGTCAATAATTGAAATAAAGGATTACCAGGTTCTCCGCAAAACACAGGTAGAGATTCCTGAGCAGGTAACCGGGATAGTAAAATGCTTTAACCCTAACTGCATTACCAACACTGAGGTGATCATAACCAGGTTTAATGTTGTTGACAAGGACGAGATAAGGCTTAAGTGCCATTATTGCGAAAAGATCACTGCCAGAAACAACATGGTGTTCAAATAGCATTTGTTCTTGCTTTCAACTATTAAGGCCCTACCCGCACCACCGTATATGGCCTTATATTTTGGTTCTACTACCATTTTTGTGGGAATGATTTGTTTTGAATAAATATTAGCTGTA
>JBBISA010000005.1:0-110808 GCA_037441525.1 Bacteroidota bacterium | reverse complement strand
CGGCAGGCAGGCCGGTAACAACAGCACCGGTAGCACTTCCCCCAAAAGTATAAACGGTATTGATGATAGCCCCACCGGCACAGGTTGTTTGATCCTGCAGTCCGCTGGTAAGGGCAATGGTAGAAGCCTGGTTGATGGTAATGTCGAAAGTGGCGCTTCCGGCACAGCCGTTGGCATCGGTAAAGCTGTAAGTGATGGTATAGGTTCCGTTTTCAGTACCTGCCAGGGTAATGACCCCGGAAGAGGGGTTGATGTTAAGGGCAGGAGCAGCACTGAATGTTCCACCGGCGGGAGAGAAAGCCGATGGGGTAATAGTGGGCAGGGTTGCGCATACCGTAGCATTTGGGTAAGTGAGCGTAACCACCGGAGCCGGATTGATTACAAAGTTGGCAGTAGTGGAGTTTTCGCAAATCAGGTCGTTGTCGGCAAACACAAACTGTACGGTGTAAGTGCCAGGCAACAGTCCGGTGAGCTGCACGGTACCTGTATTGATGTTGATATTAATGGCTGCAATGCTTTGTCCGGCCGGAGCGGCAGTAACTTCGAAGCGTCCGGTGGTTTGTCCGGAAACATGTGTTACGTTGGCAACACCTGTACCCTGGCAATATGGGCTGCCGGAATAGGTAAATACAGCCTGTGGAAGGGGACGAATGGTAACATCAAACGAATCGCTGGCGAAACATCCTGACGGGTCGGTATAACTATAGGTAATAGTGTAGTCACCCGTGGTGCTCAATCCCGGAGAGATTACTCCTGCGGCATTAATACTTAAACCTGTTGCCGGAAGAACAGTGAATGTCCCTCCTGCAGGAAGCCCTGGGTCGGGTGCTACTGTTGAGCCAGGTATTGCACAAAGAACGTTTTCAGGATAAGTAAGGTTTATAACCGGCCTGGGGTTTATGGTAACACTGGTGGTTGCAGTTCCAGAACAAACTCCATTATCGAATGAATAGGTTACAGTATATGTGCCGGGTAAGCTGGTACCCAGGTCTATTTCACCGGTAGAAGAATTAATCGCTAATCCTGCTGGTGCAGCTGAGAAATTGTGAACAGATGCATAATATACGGTTACCGTCCAGGTATTATTTACAACCCTATGCCTGTCGGTTGCACAAACAACACCAAAATCAGGCCATAAGCGTCCGGCATGCAACTCAAAATTAATATTTCCACCACTAACAACTCCATTGGCAATGGTAAGGCCAGTGCGGTTATAAGTGTACGTACCTGTTGTATTGCCAACGCCTAATGCGATTTGTGGTTCACCAAGGCCACCCGGATTTGTAACCCTTAAGTGGCTGCGCTGCTGAGACATAAATGTTACTGCGGGCAAGCCAGTCGATAACATCTGGTAAGCCACATCTACTGATGTGATTACCGCATTTGTTGGGATATTAACAGTTAGTAAGCCTGGGCATGATGAGCTTCCGGGTAAGGAGGTAAATGTATAGTCGGTTGGAATATTTCCCGAATTGTAAGTGGCAGAAGCACTGCCCAATACAAGGCCATTGATGGTAACCTGGGCAGTGGCTCCGTCTTCCTGACAAAAAGCTGGTTGGTTGTATGAAATAGTAACTGTGCTGAGGGCACCAAGGGTTACTTGCGTGGTTGCTGTGGGAGTGCATGATCCACTTCCGTAATTGTAAAATACTGTATAGGTTCCGTCAGGAGTGTTTGTAAGATCAATAGAACCTGTAGTTGGGTTAATAATCAAACCTGCTGAACCACTGAATGTTCCACCGGTGGTTCCGGTCAGGGTAACCAAACCCACACCATCTCCACAGAATGGTGAACCGGCATAGGTAATGGTGGCGAATGGCCCCGAATCAACTAACCTAATCAGGTTTTCTGTATTTCCGAAATTATCGCGAACAAACACATTATAACTTCCTGAGGCCAGCCCGGGTACGTTAAAATTTGTATTGCTTGTTGCAAGTGATGAAAAAACTGTTACTCCTCCGGGGATGGTTGTTATTATTACATCGTAAGGAACTTCACCTGCAAGAATCTCAATAGCAATGCTTCCATTGTTGTTGCCACCACAGGTTGCTGAAGGTGTGGCTGTTACACTCAGAATAGGGCTATCAGAAAGTTCTCTGTTTCTCTCAACAAAACACCCATTTCCATCGGTAACCCTGATATTGTAAATTCCCTGGCGAAGACCGGGGAATGTATGATTTACTGAAGGTGTTGGGCCAAAGTTTGTTACATTGTTCAGAGGATCTGTCAGTCTGTATGTATAAGGGCTTGACCCAGCCGAAACTGAAATAGCAATGGATCCATTGGTGCCTCCCGGCGTGGTGGGATTGGTTAAAACCGTTGTAAAATTTGGGTCAGGATAAAAAATAATCTGAACGGCATCACTGTCGGTACATGAACCGTTGGTCTCTGTCCATGTGAAGGTATATGTTCCGGTTTGGGATACGGTAACAGAGGAGGTGGGGCTGTTGATATTACCAAAAGTGGCAGTGCCTGGGCCTGAATAACTCCATGAACCTGAACCGAATGAAACTGATGCATTTAAATTGTATTGTACACCGCATGTCTGGTCGTTGCTACCGGCATCGGTTATCGGATTGTTGGTGTTGCTAACGCTGATATTCCTGGTTTCTATACATCCATTGCCATCAGTGACAGTGTAAATCAGATCATAATTGCCTCCCACAGGACTATTGAAAACCGGGTTTACAATGCTTGTTGAGCTCAGATAAATAGCTCCTGGTCCGCTCCAGGCATGGGTATAGCCGGCAGTACCACCTGATGGATTGCCATTGAGCTGCAGATTTGACCCACTGCAACTTTGTGCCGGATCAGGGCTGATAGAAGCCAGTAGTCGGGTTGGTTGGGTTATAAATCGAATATCGCTGACTTCAACAAGGCTATTATCTCTGACTCTGATATAATAGGTACCAGCCGTAATGGGCATAATACTTGGGAAAGTTACCGTTGATTCGTTGCTGGTAACTCCGTCAATCATAATATCGCCGGTAAGCCTTATCCAGTCGTATCGGTAAGGAGGGGTCCCCCCGGTTACTGTTACTGTTATTTCCCCATCCTGTCCTCCAAAACAGGAAACGTTTTTAACATTGATTGATTCAATGGCAAACTGGCCCTGAGAAATGTAACTAAATGTAAAAATCAGGCTGAGAACCGTAATGAAGCGTATTTTTAAGCTCATGATGGTGTATTTTAGTTTCGGGTCGTTAGTTCAGTTTTTTTCACCGGAATATCAGGCCGGGTAATTTTTTTTATGATTTTTTTAATTTGTTTTGTCAAATAAATTAGGAAACTTACCTAAATGTAAATAAGTGGAGGATATACCCCTTTGGGTAGTTTCTCATACATCGACAACTTTGTGTTCATCATATTTTAAAAGCATTTAAAATATGCATAGAAGGCAAAAGTATCACTAATATCACAATTATTCAACCAATTAACACGCATTTTGGGTATGTGAATCACCCGTTTTTGGTAGGTAAAAATACCTATATGATGTTAAGTATTCACATAGGTAGTCCACCATGGCAGGTTATACGATATTCTGCCGGATAGGTTATACTAAAGGAGAGTTTTTTTCAATCTGCTATTTTTGCAGAAAGTTAAGGCAATTTGATTCTATTCTGTGAGAAAGATTTTCAGACGTATTTTTCTGGAAGGATAGTCCGGTTATTTGTTCAAAAAGCTCGATGTAACGATTTGATATATTGTTTATTATGTCTTTGGTCATTTCAGGAATCTGTTCACCTTCTTTTCCGCTGAAGCCATTGGCCATTAGCCATTCGCGTACAAATTCTTTCGACAGTTGTTTCTGCGGTAGGTTGTTTTTCAGGCGTTCCTGGTAGCCATCACTATAAAAATACCTTGAAGAATCGGGTGTGTGTATTTCATCTATAAGCATTATCTGCCCGTTTTTTTTTCCAAATTCGTATTTAGTATCCACCAGAATAAGCCCCCTATGGGCTGCCAGGCGTGTACCCCGTTCAAACACCCTGCGGGTATAGTCTTCTACCAGGGAATAATCACTTTCCGATACGATACCTCTTGCAATAATCTCTTCACGCGAAATATCTTCATCGTGCCCCTGGTCGGCTTTGGTGGTGGGTGTTATGATAGGTTCGGGAAATGCCTGGTTCTCTTTCATTCCCTCGGGCATTGGCACGCCACACAAAAGTCTTTTCCCTGCCTTATACTGCCGCCATGCATGGCCGGTAAGGTATCCCCTTATGACCATTTCCACTTTCACAGGCTCGCAAAGGTGCCCAACAGTAACCATTGGGTCGGGGGAAGCAATTTTCCAGTTGGGAACAATGTCGGCTGTTGCATCGAGAAACATGGATGCTATCTGGTTGAGCACCTGCCCCTTGAAAGGAATGCCAGCAGGCAATACCACATCAAAGGCCGAAATACGGTCAGTGACTACCATCAGGAGCATCTGGTCGTTGATATTGTAAACATCGCGTACCTTCCCTTTATAAAATCCCTTTTGCCCGGGGAACTGGAAACTGGTTTCTGTTAAAGGCATACTGATATTGTGGATTTAGTTTTGGTTCAATGACTGTCTGCTGATGTTTCGTAGGCTTTGATGATTCTGGTAACCAACGGATGGCGCACTACATCTGTTTCATTTAGGAAAATGAAATCGATGCCCCGGATATTATTCAATATCCGGGTGGCTGTAATGAGCCCTGAAGTTTGATTGCGCGGCAGATCAATCTGTGTAATATCTCCGGTGATGATGAATTTTGCCGATTTTCCCATCCGGGTTAAAAACATTTTTAGCTGACTTTCAGTAGCATTCTGGGCTTCGTCAAGTATGGCAAAAGCATTGTCGAGGGTTCGGCCACGCATAAATGCAAGAGGGGCAATTTCAATGGTTTTGTCTTCAATGTAAGCTTCGAGTTTTGCCGGCGGGATCATATCGCGCAGGGCATCGTAGAGTGGTTGTAAATAAGGGTCTAATTTCTCTTTAAGGTCGCCGGGCAGAAATCCCAGGCTTTCGCCGGCTTCTACGGCAGGTCTGGTTAATATAATGCGGCGTACTTCCCGGTTTTTTAGGGCTCGCACAGCAAGGGCCACAGCAGTGTATGTTTTACCCGTACCAGCTGGTCCTATCGCAAATAGCATATCATTCTCTTTAAAACTCTCAACCATCCGAATCTGGTTGGGGGTGCGTGCCTTTATTACCATCCCATTGCGCCCATGCAGCAGAAACCCTTGATTCTCAATATCTGAAACATTGGATAATTCTGCAGGATGGTGCGCAGCTATTATTTCAAGGATAACCTCGTCGGTAATCTTATTGAATCGTTCGAAATGATTGGTAATCTGGTTGAATTTTTCCGAGAATTGTTCTCTTTCCTGCTCATCGCCAATTATCCTGAGTTCATTGCCTCTGAGAACCATACGCAATTTCGGAAATAGCTTCCTCAGCAGTTTAAGCCGTTCTTCCCTTAGGCCAAATAGATCGGAGGGGTGTATGGTTGAAAGGTTAATAAGGAGCTCTCCTGGAGTGTCGTTTGATTGTGAGATGTTTTCTGTCACGCGGGATAATTAGGGTGTTGATTCATTTTTTTGCAAAATAACAAAATTATTCTGTTGGGTAGTTCACAGTGGGTTAAATTGTTTTTTTACTTTTGACAGGGGTTTTGCTATTTTTGCACCCCTGACAAGCGCAGTAATTACAAGCAAAAACACCATACCATGACCATTGTAACCCTGATCAGCGACTGGGGTATGAACAGCCACTACCAGGCTTCGGTAAAGGGCAACATTCTTAGGCAGATACCTGATGCCCGAATCATTGATGTTACCCACACTTTACGCCCATTCGATATTATGAACTGCAGTTTTATCCTGCGCAATGCTTATCCTGACTTTCCGGCGGGTGCCATTCATATTATCGGTGTCAATACAGAAGCAGGACCCAAATCGCCCCATATTGTGGTGAAACATAAGGATATGTATTTTATTGGCGCTGATAATGGTGTATTTTCGCTGCTTTTCGAAGACCAGCCCATCGAAGCGTATGAGTTGAATATACCCCAGGAAAGTGATTTTTTCACCTTCTCATCGCGCGATGTATTTGTTAAGGCAGCGGCAATGATTGCCAAAGGTGAACCCCTGTCAAAACTCGGCACCCCCCATACTCAGCTTAACAGGATGTATAACTTTAAACCCATCGTTACTGATAATAAAATTGAAGGCAAGGTTATTTTTATTGATGATTACGAAAACATATTTGTAAATATAGACCGGGAAACTTTCAAAAAAACCGGCAAGGGCAGACCTTATGCCATTAAATTCAGGAATTCAGGTTACGACATACTTACCCTTCATACTTCCTACTCCGATGTGCCAGAGGGAGAAAGGCTTGCACTTTTTGGTACAACTGGTTATCTCGAAATTGCCATGAATCGCGGAAAGGCTGCCAGCCTGCTGGGTTTGGGGTTAACAGATAAGGTGAGTATTGAATTTGATTGACCTATATTTAGGGTTGGAAAACAGAAAATGTATGATTAGAATCCTTTGACAGAGAGTTGAGAACCTGAAATTATCATTTGTTTGAATAAAAATCAAAAACATAAATATTAGTATGCTGACCTTGTTTCTGCGCGAAATAAACAACTTCTTCAATAATCTGATCGGGTACATTTCAATAGGGGTGTTTCTTGCCATCAACAGTCTTTTTCTCTGGGTTTTCCCTCTTGGTACAAATATTATCCAGAGTGGCTATGCCAATCTCGATGGCTTGTTTTCCATGGGGCCGTTTGTTTTTCTTTTCCTTATTCCGGCTATTACCATGCGTTTTTTTGCTGATGAAAAGAAAAGTGGTACCATAGAATTTTTGCTCACCAAGCCCCTGAGCGACCTTCAGATTGTTATGGCGAAATACATGGCAGCCTTTACATTGGTAGTTTTTTCTCTGCTTCCCACACTTATTTATGTTATCACAGTTTATCATTTTGGATTGCCAAAAGGAAACATGGATATAGGGGCCACCTGGGGTTCGTATCTTGGTTTACTCTTTCTGGGGGCCGCATTTGTTTCCATTGGGTTGTTTGCATCATCGCTTACCGATAACCAGATAGTATCCTTTATTGTGTCGATATTTTTGTGCGGGTTTATCTATATTGGTTTCGAATTCATTTACACCCTTGATCTTTTCGGGAAGTTTGACCTGTTTATAAGAAATCTGGGGATTTATGCCCACTATACATCCATAAGCCGTGGAGTGGCTGATACACGAGATTTGTTATATTTTGCCAGTGTGGTGGTGCTTTTTATCCTGTTTACCAAAACAAAACTCCAAAGCAGAAAATGGGACTAATAAATTCAGGTGTTAATTCTTACAAAAAATCCCTTCATTGATATAAATGGAACCTAAAAAACCACCCAAGAAAACAAGCATCAGGCATGAAAATATTAAAAGTCTGTTGCTGGGAGTATCGATCCTGTTGGTCTTGAATATAATAGGGTCTTATTTTTTTTATCGCTTCGACTTTACATCCGAAAAACGTTTTACCCTGAAACCTGCCACAAAACAACTTATAAAGGGTCTGGACGACTTTGTACACATTAAAATTTATCTGGAAGGCGATTTCCCGGCTGGTTTTAAACGACTTAGGAATAGTACCCGCGAAATGCTCGATGAACTCAGGGCCTATACCCCAAATATAAGCTACGAATTTATTAACCCAACTATAAAAGGCGATCGCGAGCGTACCGAAGAGATTTATACCATGTTGGTTCGCAGCGGATTGCAGCCCACGCAGTTGCAGGTTCAGTCAGAAGATGCGAGTTCACAGCAAATTATATTTTCCGGCGGCATAGTTTCCTATCGTGGACGCGAAATTCCATTTTCTCTTTTGCAGGAACAAATGGGTATGTCATCAGAGAATGTTATAAACAACTCTATACAATCGCTCGAGTACAATCTTGCATCAGTCATACACAAAACAACGCTTGAGCGCAAACCCAGAATCGCCTTTCTCGAAGGAAACGGTGAATTTGAATTCCGCGATGTTGCTTCTGTTTCATTGCAGTTGAGAGAGTTTTATGATGCGGAAAGACTAAAGATTGATGGCAATGCCAAAGCACTTGATGGAATAAGCACAATTGTGGTTGCGCAACCTCTTGAACAATTTTCAGAAAATGATAAGTTTATAATTGACCAGTTTATTATGCAGGGTGGTTCCGTATTATGGCTGTTAGACCCGGTTTTTGCCTCGATGGACAGCCTGCAGCGGGCACCTGAAACCCTGGGTATGGCATGGCCGGTGAATCTTGACGATATGCTATTCCGCTATGGTATCAGACTCAATGCCGATTTAATTATGGATATGCAGGCTACCCCGATACCCATTACTACTGGCTTTATGGGCGATCGCCCCCAGATATCACTCATGCCCTGGTTCTATTTTCCACTGGTTAATCCAGCTTCTGATCATCCCATCGTGAGAAACCTGAATGCCATCAGGACAGAGTTCATTAGTACTATTGACACTGTTGCTGCCGAAGGAATCCGAAAAACCTTTTTGTTGCGCACCTCACCCTATACCCGGGTAGTGCAAACTCCTGCCAGAATTTCGTTTGATATATTGCAAACCAGGGTTGATGAAACTCAATACCGCTCAGGACACAAACCTGTTGCCGTTTTACTCGAAGGGGAGTTTACATCGGTATTTACCAACCGGCGAAGCCCAATCGGGAACCTGCCCGAAGGATTTCAACGCCGAAACAAGGGGCTTCCTACCGCCATGATTGTGGTTTCTGATGGAGATATTATCCGAAATCAGTTTGACAACCGGGGTCAGCCTTTGCCTTTGGGTTATGACCGTTTTATCGACCAGCAGTTTGGCAATGATGATTTCATTCTAAATGCCATCAATTATCTGAATGATGATATGGGCCTGATGGAAGCCCGTACCAGGGAAATCAGACTGAGATTACTCGATAAAAACCGGGTTAATGACGCGGCGGTTACCATCAAAATTTTTAATGTAGCTTTACCACTTATTCTATTGCTGACATTCGGGTTTATACGATTCTATCTGAGAAAAAGAAAATATGGGCAGATTAGATTAATTCAAAAAACATAGATGAGTTGAATGGGATATGGGGGGATTTAATATATTTAAGGCTATGAAAATCAATAAGATAAAAAGCGCTATAAAGTATATTATTGCCGCGATTGCCGGAATTTTTTTCATATCCTACTTAATTTCTGATACCTACACTGGTTTATCTGTCCCTGAGACCGATTTTGGAGTCGACACCAGATTTGAGATTACAAAGGTTGAGCTTTACAAGCCACAACAGACGACACCGATTCTTATTCAGAAATCTGAAACAGGTCAATGGATACTGAAGCAAGGGTTGGGAGCCAATGAATCGGCAGTGAAAGACCTGCTGGCAACTCTGCACCGGCTTACAACTCGTTACCCTGTGAGTCTGACTGAAAGCCCGCGGATAAAAGAAATACTGAAAACATCGGGTACCAGAGCCAAGATTTATATCAAAGCAAATCGTTTCAGGTTAGGACCATTTAAATTTGGTGAGTACAACCGCCTTTACCGGCATTTATTTGTTGGCAATGATACCCCTAAGGGTAATGGTACATATATGATGAAGTCAGGTGCCCATAATGCTTTTGTTGTTTTCAGGCCTGGACTTGAAAGTGGGATATCCCAAATTTTTCTGCCCCAGGAGCGTATTTGGCGCAATCCGGTGATAATCAACCTTAACGCCATGTCAATCAGAACAGTAATTGTAAACGTGCCCGGGAATACAGCCGAATCATATCAGCTTATCCACCAGGGTGATGGGCAGTTTACTATGAATCATTACAATGGCGAAAAAGTAGATGATAACCACATCATCGATTCGGGCCGGGTGGTTAGATTTCTTTCCTCCTTCACCGATATCTATTACGAAACTCTCCTCGACGATGAGGGCGAGAACATACGAAAAATACTTATCGAGGGGCAACCCTTTATGGAAATTACCGTAGAAACTATTGATGAAAACAAAATCACTCTTGTCTGCTGGGCACGTCAACTCCCTGAAGATGCCCGGGAGCCCACCACCGGACTTAAGCGCGACCCCAACCGTTTTTATATTCAGGTAAATCAAAGCGACTTTGCCCTGGCTCAGTATTATGTTTTTAACAGGATTCTCAGACCATTTTCTTTTTTTGTAAATTAAAAATAACCCCGTTAAACCCGATTAAATTAAAAAATTAACTTTGCCACGTACATTAAAACAGGTAGAAACATGAAGTTTATCGTATCGAGCAATCTGCTTCTTAAGCAGTTACAGTCAATAAGCGGTGTGCTGAGCACCAATAATACTTTACCTATCCTTGATAATTTTCTCTTTGAACTCAATGAAGTTGAACTCAGGGTGACTGCCTCTGACCTTGAAACCACCATGACCGCCCGTCTTACTGTTGATATGGCTGAGGATGAAGGAATTATTGCCGTCCCTGCCAAACTTTTGGTAGATACGCTTAAAACCTTTTCCGATATCCCGGTTACTTTAGAGTTTGATAAAGCAACTTATGGCGTTACCATTATTGCCGGAGAAGGTAAATACCGCCTGGCAGGTCAGAATGGCGAGGAATATCCAAAAGCTCCTCAATTGGAAGGCGCAGCAGGTATTACCATCGAATCAGATATATTGCACAATGCCATAAGTAAAACCATATTTGCCACTAGCAACGATGAGCTAAGGCCTGCAATGACTGGTGTGTTTTGCGAGTTTACCAACGAAAATGTTACATTTGTTGCCACCGATGCACATAAACTCGTAAGATATCGCCGCAACGATATACGGTCTGAAGAAAATGCTGCCTTTATCTTGCCAAAAAAACCTCTTAATCAGCTCAAAGGGATTTTAGCATCGGGCGATGCTCCTGTTCACATCGAGTTCAACGACAAGAACTCAAGGTTCAATTTCCGCAATATTACCCTTACCTGCCGCCTCATAGATGGAAGGTATCCCAACTATTCTGCTGTTATTCCTCTTGAGAACCCCAACAAGCTTACCCTCGATCGGTCACCTTTTCTGAATGCAATCCGCAGGGTATCGCTATTCTCCAACCAGGCAACATACCAGGTAAAATTTAAAATTGCAGGCACCGAATTGCACCTTACTGCCGAAGACGTAGATTACAACAATGAAGCCCGCGAAAGGCTCAACTGCCATTACGAAGGCAACGATATGGAAATTGGTTTCAACAGCAAGTTTATGGTTGAAATGTTGAACAACCTCGAAACTGACCAGGTGGTAGTAGAGCTTTCTCAGCCCAACAGGGCCGGCTTAATACTCCCACTCGACGACGAAAACAAAGATGAAGAAATTTTGATGCTGATAATGCCGGTAATGCTTAATAGCTAAAATATTTTCATTCAATAGCTTGTGAACGGGAAACCTAGGTTTCCCGGTTTTTATTTCAGCAAATAAATCTGTATTGGGAAAATCATTGCATCCACTCGGATAGTTCCAGCCAGCGGTTTTCTTTTTCTTCCAGTATTTTTAAAGATTGGGCATATTCTTCCGATGTCCTGAGCATTTCTTCTGGTGATAACCGGCCCGAATTCATTTTTTCGAGCAGCTGCCCATTTCTGTTTTCAATCGCAGCAATTTCATTTTCGAGGGCTTCATACTCTTTCTGTTCTTTAAAAGATAGTTTCTTTTTAGGTTTTTCTGCCTTCTCAGTTACCCGTGATAGCGGTGGTTTTTCCTCAGTTTTGATAGTCTGTTTTTCATCTAGCTTCTTCAAACGGTAGTCAGAATAGTTGCCCGGAAAGTTTCTAATCATCCCCTCACCCTCGAATACAAAAATATGATCAACCAAATTATCAAGAAAGTAACGGTCGTGGGTAACCACAATAAGGCATCCGGGGAAGTTTTCCAGAAAATCTTCCAGAACATTCAGGGTATGGATATCAAGGTCGTTGGTTGGCTCGTCGAGAATGAGAAAATTTGGATTTTTCATCAGAACCGTCAGCAAATGAAGCCGCCGTTTTTCGCCACCACTGAGTTTGCCCACAAAATCGTTTTGTGTATAATAGGGGAAATTAAAATGAAAAAGGAACTGCGAAGCAGTAAGGACAATGCCCTTGCCAACCTGAATGGTTTCGGCAATATCTTTTATTACCTCTATAACCTTTTTACCCGGGTTAACATTTAAGTCGTCCTGTGTAAAATATCCAAACTGAATGGTTTCACCGGTCGAAACAGTACCGCTATCGGATTGGAGTTTTTGGGTAATAATATTGAGGAGAGTAGTTTTGCCTGTTCCGTTCATCCCCACAATGCCCACTTTTTCCTTCTTTTTAAAGATGTATGAAAAATCCCGTATCACTACTTTATTATCAAACTTCTTGGAGATATTGTCAAGCTCCAGAATTTTTTTACCCATCCGGGCTGCCTGCATCAGAATTTCGGTTTGCGCGCCCGCCGGGCCCGCCGAAGCAGTATCCTTTAGTTTGTAGTAGGCATCAATGCGTGCTTTTGATTTTGTTGTGCGAGCCTGTGGTTGCCTGCGCATCCATTCGGTTTCTTTGCGCAGCAGATTGCGGGCTTTTTCGGTGGTTGCTTCAAGGGCTGCTTCACGTTCCTGCTTCTTTTCCAGGTAATAGGCATAATTGCCTTTATACGGATGTAGATTACCACCCTCCAGTTCCAGAATGTCGCTACAAACTGCATCGAGGAAATAACGGTCGTGGGTAACCAGCAGCAGGGTTAGTTTTTGTCGGGCAAGATAATCCTGGAGCCATTCAATCATTTCAATATCGAGATGGTTGGTTGGCTCGTCAAGTATAATAAAATCAGCTTCTTCTACCAGAATTTTTGCAAGAGCTACCCGTTTAACCTGTCCGCCTGACAGTTCACCCACAGGTTGATTAAAGTCTTCAATTTTCAGTTGAGTGAGAATCTGTTTTATTTTGGCTTCAAGGTTCCAGGCATTGAGTTCGTCCATGCGGTTTACAAGGTGCTGCAATTTCTGACTATTCGCGTATTGTGCCTGTTGTTGCTGAAGTGCTATTTCCTGCTCATATTCCCTTACCGTTGAGATAAGCGGACTACTATCGCTAAGAATGGTATCGATGACAGAAGGCCCCGGGGCAAATCCAGGGTTTTGTTCCAGGCATGCAACCCTGATCCCCTTTCTGAAGTTACAACTTCCGTCGTCGGGTATCTCTTTCTGCATCATTATATTGATAAGGGTGGTTTTTCCTGCCCCATTGCGGGCTATTAGCCCGGTTTTTTGTCCCTGGCTTATGCCAAAAGTGATGCTTTTAAAAAGAAGTTTTTCTGCGTATGATTTACTGAGGTTTTCTGCCTGGAAATAGTTCATTGCGAAATGTAATTTGCGGCGAAATTACCTATAAAATCACTACATATCCCTGAATAGGTATTCTGATTTTCTTTCCCCATCAGATTTCGTATTATTGTGGTTATCCTGTTGCCCTTGTCAGAGATGAGAAATTATGCTCCAAATATGAATTCTTTAATACAATCGAGGTAACCGGTTATTTAGATACTATAAATGTGTAATTCAAAAAAAATCTTGGAGGTAATTAATTTGAAACATCTCTTTCTCCCAAAAAAAGAAAGCCGCCTGAGGTTCAACTTTCAGACGGCCTTTCTTAAGGGATGGTTATCCTTTTTAAATTTTTTTTACGTTCACTGCTTTTTTCCCCTTCTGGTCTTCTGCAATTTCGAATGTAACCTGGTCATCATTTTTTATTCTGTCCACCAGGCCAGTGTGATGCACAAAAACTTCCTTCTGGGTATTTTCGTCAAGAATAAAACCGTAACCCTTTTTTTCATTAAAAAATTTGATAGTTCCTTTTTCCATTTTGTAATTCCATTTAGTAATTTAACAAGATTGACAATCAAAAATACAATTTTTTTAAAGATTGCATAATGTATTTTAGGATATTGTTTTTTTGTTTATAGTAATTATCATTTTTTTCTGCTTTGAAATCTGAAAGTTGTTCTGCAAATATTCTGATTGGACGCATAAGAAACAAAGGTTTGGGCAAATTTGGAAGAAAAGGGAAAGCCCATATTTGTGCATCAGTAACATTCATATAAACTTATTGAAAGACAGACCCCAATCTTTTATTGCTAAATGAACAAAAAATATTGCCGAATTGAAAAAATATGTTGTTTTGGGTAATGAAACCTGTAACTTTGCTTTTTAATTAAAAAATAACCCTATGACGCTAATCACATCTATTTCAGGAATTAGAGGTACCCTTGGAGGAAAGCAAGGCGATGGACTTGGGCCGTCAGATGTTGTCAGGTTTAGTATTGCTTATGCACACTGGCTTCAACGCAGATTTCCTGAGCAAAAACTCAGTGTTATAATTGGGCGCGATGCACGAACTTCAGGCCCGGTAATTAATAAGCTGGTTTGTGCAACCCTGCAAATGATGGGTATTGATATAATAAACGTCGGGTTGGTGCCTACACCAACGGTTGGCATTGGGGTAAGAGAGTACCAGTGCCAGGGTGGTATAATAATAACTGCCAGCCACAACCCTAAAAACTGGAATGCTTTGAAACTTCTTAATGAACGCGGTGAATTCCTTAATAGCGCTCAGGGGGAAGAGATGATGTCATTTGCCAATAGTAATGATATTGTATATGCCCCGGTTGAAAAGATTGGAAGGTACACAAAGGAAGATGGTGCCATCGAAATGCACATTGAAAAAATACTGGCCCTCAAACTTGTTGATACCGATGCTATTGAGCAGGCTAATTTCCATGTTGTAGTCGATGCGGTAAACTCCGTGGGAGGTATTGCAATCCCTATGTTACTTGAAGCCTTGGGGGTGAAAAGAATTACTGAAGTGTATTGTGAGCCCAATGGTTTGTTTCCTCATAACCCCGAACCACTTCCTGAGCATCTGAGCATTCTTTCGGAAGAAGTTATAAAACAAAATGCTACTGTTGGTTTTGCGGTTGACCCCGATGCCGACCGGCTCGCCATTGTTTGCAACAACGGCGAAATGTTTGGCGAAGAATATACGCTGGTTGCGGTTGCCGATTATGTTTTGAGCCACCAGAAAGGCAATGCAGTCAGCAACCTTTCATCGACCCAGGCATTGCGCGATGTTACCCTGAAATACGGAGGGGAATACTTTCCTTCTGCAGTGGGCGAAATTAATGTTGTTGAGAAAATGAGGGAAGTAAATGCAGTAATCGGTGGCGAAGGAAATGGGGGGGTTATTTATCCACCCATACATTATGGCCGCGATGCACTTACAGGTATAGCCCTGTTTCTTACTCACCTTGCTAAATCGGGTAAAAGTGTTAAAGGATTGCGAAAAGACCTGCCTGATTACTTCATCAGCAAACACAAAATTGAACTGGCAAAAGGTTTGGATTTAGGTTCTATTCTCGATAAAATATCCGAAAAGTACCACAAGCAACTCATTGATAAGACTGACGGAGTAAAGATTTATTTCAACCGTGAATGGGTTCACCTACGCAGGTCAAATACCGAACCTATAATAAGAATCTACGCTGAAAGCGACAGCGAAGTGAAGTCAGAAAACCTTGCACGTAAACTGATGCTCGATATCAGTGAGATGATAAAATAGCAGGGTAATTGGTTCATCACATTTGTGTTGAATCAGTAATGTGGATTTACCGGATTAAAGCCTGGCATTAAAAGTCTGAGCCAATAAATTGGGGAGTCTGAATATCGTTTAGATAATTGTAAATAATTTTTACATTTGTGCATGCTTTCCAATTTGGCAAAGGTTCTTTTACCAGACGTTAGCTCAGCAGGTTTAGAGCGTCCCGCCTGAAAGACGGGAAGGTCGTCAGGTGATAATCTTTGAAACAGCAAAAAGGGACGTTAGCTCAGCAGGTTTAGAGCGCATGCTTGACAGGCATGAGGTCACAGGTTCGAATCTTGTACGTCCCACATTATAAAGGCCCGAAAATGAAAACTTCCGGGCCTTAATTTTAGCTGTTATGGAGCAACTCAATTCATTCCTTGAATTTATTAAAGCGGTTTTCATGGTCACATTCAGCCAGTTGATCTGGTTGTTGGGTATTTTATTTGTATTCGGCTTACTTCTATATGCTTTTGCCCGCTTTACCCGCGTCACTTATGTGAAAACTGCCGGTCGTAAACTCGATATTTTTCTGACAGGTTGGATAGGTACTCCCGTACATGAAATGGGTCACGCTATATTCTGCGTCCTTTTCGGTCATCAGATTCTTGAAATGAGACTTTATGCGCCAAACTCGGACGATGGAACTATTGGGTATGTATATCATGCTTATAACCCTAACAGTGTATATCAACGAATCGGAAAATTCTTTATAGGGGTGGGACCTGTAATCTTCGGTGCAACAGTAATTTATGCTTTGCTTTACTTTTTGGTTCCTAACCGCGATGAGATTTTCGATCATATCCATGCGCAGAGCCAGGCATTAATTGATAATGGTGTCGGCAATTTTTCGTCAACCCTTACAATGCTTTGGAGCACGGTAAAAATTACCTTAACTAACCTTTTTTCAACTGATAATTTTGGCAGTTATAAGTTCTGGATATTTTTGTATGTTGCTGTTTGTGTAGCTTCTCACATGGAACTCAGTCCTCCCGACATCAAAGGTGCCGCCGGAGGCTTGATAACGTTGGTGATCTTTCTGCTGCTTTTAAATTTTGCAATTCTTGGGCTGGAAGCTCTGGGATTCAGCAAAATGTTTGGCAGTTTATGGGCACTCATAAAAATTGAAAGTTATGCATCTTTCATCAATCAGTGGCTTGCGATCATGTCAGCCTTATTCGTATTTGCTCTGATCATTTCAGGGTTAAACTTTATTCTATCCTATATTTTGCTACTTGTATATAATTTGCTGAGAGGCAAAGGTTTTGTTAACCCGATTTGGGTTTAAGATTCGGAGGCCTTGTCCATTGGCTGGTGGAAAGCCAGAATGAACAGTGAAAAAAAAGATATCAATGCCTGTAATTTAAACGTAAATTATCAGTAAAATGCGTTTTTTTGACGATTCTCAAAAAATCTTCAATTATGGCAAGTTCTGAGATTATCAGTATTGCGATTCTCACAGGTCTATTAATGGGCTGGGCTATCACCAGCACAATTACAGGCATTGTTATGATTCGCAACCGTAATCATCGTTTGCGATTAATGCAGTTGGAATTGCATAATTATCTGCTATGGCTCATCAGGTATAAGCATTTGGCCCATCTGGGAAAGAGTAATGATCAATTAATGATACAGTCGCTTTCTAAAGAATTTGATTTGACGAAACGCGAGTGTCAGGTGCTTGAATTACTCCTAAGCGGCTTTGGAAATCATGAAATTGCCGAAAAACTATTTATCTCTGAAAATACAGTTAAATCCATCTTAAAAATTTATATATCAAGCTTGATGTAAAAACGCGCGCCCAGGCTGTTTACAAAATATCTCACAATCCTTCATAAAAGATATGTGAATTAACCACCATTTATTGGTGGTATCCCCACATTTCAATGCAAAGAAACCGCAAAGTAAAGGTCATGCTTATTCATAAATCTTATTCGGAGCTGATTAAGCTTTAAGCCATCTATTTATTCCATATTTTTCTTTTAGTCGTAATACTACCCAAATTGGTAGTTATTACAATTTTATTAGTGGATAATTTTATCAACTAAGTCTTTTTTTGAGAAGGTGCCTCTCCCTGTTATTTGCTCCAATACTGATTGGTTGATCTGCAACAAGTATTCAGAAATAAAGACTTAACCGGGTAACTCTTTCTGCATCATCACCAACGCCATAAGACTACATTTTGTAGTTAAATCTTTAGAAAGCAGTATTTACAAAAAAAGCCTGAAAAAATGAAAACATTTACAACCAATCTTCAAGTCGCCATTTTATTTCTGCTGTTAGTCAACCAGGGTAAAGCGGAAATTTTAACAGTAAGCAATGATTCTAACTCGCCCGGACAATTTACCAGCCTGCAAGATGCAATTAATCGGGCAAATACGGGTGATACTATTTATGTGAGTGGTTCACTGACCACTTATGGAACCCTAAACTTAAACAAACAGTTAACCCTGGTAGGGGCAGGTTATAACCCAAATAACCAATATAATCTGAAATCTCAGCTACATACACTGAATCTGGCAACAGCAACTAATGGAGGAATTACTACCAACCCAAGTGGTTCTAAAATAATGGGATTTGTAGTTACCAGTTCAATTTCTCTGTTAAATAATCTTATAAACAACATTGAAATTTCACGCAATCAAATCAACATGATTACACTAAGTAACCGTAGTTGTTGGAACTGGAAAATTGTCAACAATATCGTGGGAACGATTTCATGTGACGTAAGTACGAGTAATGCCTCTGAATTTCTAATTCCCAATAATATCATCACAGGAAGCATTAAATACTTTAAAAGTGCCACAATATTTATTACCAATAATATTTTCACACAAGGATTTACTTTTACAGGAGGACTTACCTACGCGACTATAACCAATAATATTTTTTATCGAGGCACTACCGCTAATTGCTGTTACCGCACTTTCCAAAATAATATTTCTATTGTGCCGGCGATACTTTTAATTAAGGCACCAACTTGGCGGAAAACAACCTTACTAATGTTGATCCCTTATTTGAATCGGTAAGTACAACAACTTTTAACCTCGCCTTTGATTATCATCTCAAAACGAATTCTCCCGGAAAAGGTGCAGGTACCGATAATACTGACATTGGAATTTATGGAGGGATGTATCCTTTTCCCAGTGGTGGTCCGGTGCCATGGCAAATCAGCTCTATGCCTGCAATCCCACAGATAATAGAGATGACTATTCTGAACAATATGGTACATTCAGGTGGTGAACTACGAGTAAAGGTTCGGGCTATTGGCCAAAAATAACCCAGCGATACATAAAAAAAGAATCTGGCTTTATGTGAAAAGGCCAGGTTTGTTTCTCAGAAAAATCGGGATTTGGTTCCTTTGAGCTGTTAAATCAGCAAAATTTGCATAGTTTTTCGAGTCTATGTTAATAAAAATTACACAATATGAAACGAGCATGTTTTACCAAACACAAACGCAGAAGTAATAAAATTATCCACATCCGAGTTCTCCCGCATTGGCGGGACAGGCTATCATTCCTTCACATTCAAATTTTATTATGATGAAACGAGCATGATTCGCTAAACGCAAACTCGGATGAAAATTCATCATGCGAGTTCCATCCGACCTTAATTTAAAAATTATTTAAGGATGAAAACACATGTCTTTATATCATTTCTTATTCTGCTCACCTGGGGAATGGGATTGAGAGGACAAATGCTTACAAGAGCTGAATATTTCTTTGATACTGATCCCGGAACGGGGAAAGGCTTCCCTCTAAACATCGAGGTTTCTGGCGAACAGGTATTATTAACAACCAATATCATCTGCAGCAATCTGTCTGAAGGTCACCATCATCTCTTTATACGTTTTTGCAATGAGCATGGAGTTTGGGGTCAGGCACAGGGTAGGCCCTTTTTTAAAGATAATCTTTAATTGATTAGACATATCAAGCTTGATTCAGGAGAGTTTTTTATTGATCAGTATCCTGGGCCTGGGAATGGCACTCCCATTACCCTGTTACCTGGCGTTCAGATTGACCAAACCCTTCTATTATCGCTTCCGCAAGGATTGACCCCAGGGTTTCATTATCTTTATTTAAGAATGAAAGATATCAGCGGAGCGTAGGGTTTTGCTCAAGGAAGGCCTATGTGGATTAACCAACAGGTAAATCAGGAACCTGCTCCCTTACTTAGCCGGGCAGAATATTTTTTCGACACTGATCCCGGTCCTGGGGGTGCTACCCTGTTAGAGATAATCCCCAAAGAAGTTGTTGATACTATGCTGAAAATCACCATCCCCTTGTTGTCTCAAGGGAAACACAATCTGGGACTACGTTTTCAGAATGAGCAGAATATATGGAGTAGCTCCGGGAATCAATTTTTTGAAGTTATAGACTGCCTGATTCCTCAGCCCAGGTTTTTTTCAACTTCAATTTGTGCAGGTTTTGAAACACTCATCGGTGATAATTCTTACAATGTACAACCTGGTGCAGAGTATGCCTGGGATGTTGATTCTGATGGGAATATTGATTATTTTACGGCGGCAGGTCACTTAGCCCATATTTTTCCTTCTGAAGGCGAATACCTTGTTGAACTTACAATAACAAATCCAGGGGGATGTGTCGGGAGATTTTCTTCATTACTTAAGGTTGATCCATCACCGGCCAAACCTGAAATTGTTATTGATGGCGGCAATCCATGGCTTTGCGATGGCGAAACCCTTTCTCTATCGGTAACGGAAAAGTATCATGTTTATGAATGGAATACGCTGGAGAATACAGAATCCATAAATATAAATACAGGAGGAAGATACCGGGTTGAGGTAGGGAATTTACATGGATGTAAAAGTATATCAAATTTTATCCAGATTGATTTATATGGTAGATATGAAGGTAACAGTGAGACTACATTTGCGAAGGAGATGAATTTATTTTTGGCAATCTGGTGCTCACACGGGAAGGAGAATACGCAGAGAAATTCATAAATCAATGGGGATGCGATTCAGTTGTGGTTTTTGGGGTAACCACTGTGGATGTCAGCGTTGAGCAAGATGGCAATTATTTGTGGGCCATGGCCTCAGATGCAACCGATCAGTGGCTCGATTGTGATCAAAATTTTATGCCAATTATGGGAGCCGTAAATCAATTGTTTGTGCCTGATTGTGATGGATGGTACGCGGTTCAGGTTACCCAGAAAGGATGTATTGCTCTTTCAAAACAATATCAGGTCATGGGTGTTGGAACCGGACCCCGGCATACGAATCTGAATTTTCGTATTTATCCAAATCCTTCGAGAGATGGTGTCTGGATTGAGGTTCCTGAGGCTGTTACTCTTGAATTTTATAATTTTCAGGGACAAAGGCAATGGTTCAGATATTTATCGCCGGGTAAGTATTACTTTGATCTTAATGACCATTCTGCCAGAATTTATTATGTATCTATTTTTAGTGCCAATGTTATTATTGGGCAAGCAATAATACGAAACCCTTAAACCCAAATTTGTCTTTAGCCGTTTTTTATGATGTCCGTCATTTAAAATTTTAAGTTTTAGGTTATTGATTATGTGACTTCTATTTTGACAAATCGCCAAAGAAAAACTAAATATTTGTAATCAGAAATGCTTACAAATTAAGTTTTTCTAAAGCGGGGTTAAACCCGGCTAAGTCATTATTTCATTGCATTCCTGATGACTAATCCGGGTTAAATCTTTGTTTGGAAAGTATTTCGATTGACAACTTCTGGCAATAAAACAAGGAAAACCGGGGTGTGTTTTGATGAGCCATTGGCTGCATAAGGAATTAAAAGGGATGCTCTGCAATATACCGCCGGGCCCTATCAAATGCTGATTGAATTTCAGGACAAACATTGTCTTTTCCTATCTTATCGATAATGCCCGCTTTTTCGAGGGAGTACTGGATTTTTTTATTCTGCACACCACTAATGATAACATGTATGCCGCTTTTCTGAGTTTTGTGAATGAAGGATTCAAGGTTCTTCAACCCGGTAGAATCTATAAACGGTACAAGCCGCATGCGGATGATACGAACCTTTGATTTTTGACCCAGTTGTTTTTCAGCTTCATCAATCTTATTGGCAATGCCAAAGAAGAATGGCCTGCGTATTTGAAATACCTCAACCCCAGCAGGTACCGAAAGTTCTTCATCACGGGCTTCATCGCCGGTATGAGCTGAAATGTCTTCAGGGGTGTTCAGTACATTTATTCCCGAAGTTTCTGAAACCCTTTTAACGAAAAGGAAAGCAGCCAGCACAAGCCCAAATTGAATGGCAATACTTATATCCACCAAAATGGTAAGAAAAAAGGTAGTAAGCAATACTGAAATATCGCTCTTGGTATTGCGGAACATCCCTTTGAAAGTTCTCCATTCGCTCATATTAAAGCCACCACAAACAGGATTCCGGCTAAAGCAGGCATAGGTATAAATACAGCCCATTTACCCAGGAAAAGCATCACCAGAAGCACAAAAACGGGATGAACAATACCTGTGACAAGGGTTGTACCTCCGTTTCGTACATTGGTCATGGTACGGGCCACAGCACCACAGGCTGGTATTCCGCCCATAACAGGGGTAATAAAGTTTGCTATACCGTTGGCAATAATCTCAGTATTGGGCCGGTGTCGCTGGCTGGTAGGTCCATCGGCAACCATTGCCGAAAGCAGCGATTCTATAGAACCCAGCATGGCAATTGAGAATGCCGGCAAAAGTAGAATTCTAATGCTGTTAAAATCGACAGTTGGAATGTAAGGGCGGGGCATGGTAGCGCTTATATCTTCGAATTTGCTGCCAATGGTTTCGACTGGGAAGATTGAAGGCCGATACAAGTATTACGCTGCCGATAAGCGCAAACAGAGAACCTGGTACACGGGTAGTTACCTTTTTGCTATACACCGCAATGATTACCGTAAACAAAGCGATGAGCACTGCATAGGGATTAACGGTATGAAAATGCTCGCCATAGAAAGCTATTTTGTCAATGAAATAGGCAGGTACTGCATCACCATCAAGGCCGAAAAAATCCTTAACCTGGCTGAAAAGTATAATAACTGCAATGCCACTGGTAAATCCTACTATTATAGGATAAGGCATAAACTGGATAAGGTTGCCTATTTTCAGCAACCCGAGTATCAACATCATAATGCCGGCCAAAATGGTGGCAATCAACAAGCCATCCAACCCAAATTGCTGAACAATGCCATACAACACAACAATAAAGGCGCCTGTGGGGCCGGCAATCTGCACCCTGCTTCAACCCAACAGAGATACGAAAAATCCACCAAAAACCGCTGTTATCAGGCCTTTTTCCGGGCTCACCCCCGAAGCAATTCCGAAGGCTATGGATAGTGGCAAGGCAACAATACCTACTATGATGCCCGCCGTAAGGTCAGCCTAAAACTTATGCCGGTTTTAGGTTTTTAGTGTGTCAATAATTTGTGGTCTGAAATCGATCATGGCAAAAACAATTTTGATAGATTTTCGGTGAGTTTTAATCTTGAATATTGACGCACCACATCTATGTCGGGATGATAAAAACCCTTATTTTGTTTGATTTTACAAATAAAGTCCAGAATTCCTTCAACATCATTGTAATCGAACATCTGGCCTGTTTGTGTTTTTTGAAGGATTTGAGCCGCATCACCATTCACAGGGCCAATGGCCAGAATTGGCTTCCCGGCTGCCATATATTCGAATATTTTCCCTGTTACAATTCCCCGATTTTGCTCAATAGAAGGGATAATAAGCAACAAGAGATCGGCTTGCTGCATTATTTCGAGGGCTTTGGCGTGGCTGGTATGGCCCTTGCTAAAGAAAACCTTCTCAAGATTCTTTTCCAGCTCAACCAACCAGGACAGGCAAATAGTACCTGTAAACTCAACTTGTATATTATTGCCCTGTTGGTCGATGAGTTTGCGCATTGCCGTCAAAAAACCACCCAGGTCGTATTCTTCAGAGATGGTGCCAATATATGCCAACGTGAAGTATTTATCCTGATGACTGACCTTTATGTCTGCAAAATCCTTTTCATCATAACCATTGGTGATTACATGAATTTTTTCAGGGTTATCTGTTTTTTCGGCAAAGAGCCCTTTAACAAAATGGCTTACAGTAACCACAATATCAGCATAATCCAGTACCTTCCTTTCCAGTTTTTTGTCCTGTATTTTTACAAATGGCAAATGGAGCATTTTGCGGTAATAAAAAATGTCGGTCCATGGGTCGCGTAAATCAGCAATCCATTGAATATGGGGGAATTCCTTTTTTAATTGCAATCCGGCCAGTTGGGTTGAATGGGGTGGACTGGTTGTTATTAATGTGTCGATTGAATATTTTTGGATTAGCTTGCGGGCTGTTGCAACAGCAAATCGGTTCCATCCCACCCGTGCATCGGGCACGAAAAGGTTCCCTCTGATAAATCTCGAAATGGCGCCCGACAAACCCTTACGCTGAGTTTCACTGGCAAAGCCTGAATAAGGTGTTTGTTTGCGGCGGGTAGCCATCCTGTATAGCGCATAGGGTTCTAAGGTATTGGTTTGGAAAACCCTTACGTCAGGGTGGATTTCAGCAACCAATGAAAGGTCTAAAATCGGATAATTGGCTTTGTCGGGAGCAGGTGCAACAATCAGTGGCTCGTATCCCAACCCAGGCAAATAGGAGGTGAACTTAAGCCATCGCTGCACTCCGGGACCTCCGCTGGGCGGCCAGTAATAGGTGAGTATCAATATTTTCTTCATCGGGGGAATTTCGCAAAACAAAGGTAAGTGATACAGGTAAATCAAATTCTTCTAACCAGCTGAAAAGAATTAAAACTTTTGCCGGAAGAATAAATTATCCGGTGAATGTATTGGATGTTTGTTGAAGAAGTTATTTCCCGGTAATCAGGTTACAATTTTATGCGATTTTTTCCAGAGCTGATAGGCATAACCGGCAATGACCAGTAACAATAAAATGCTGAATATCAGTGCTATTTTTTCTCCGGTATAATAGGAAGCCGGTCTGAATTCAAATACGATTTCGTTGCTGCCTTCAGGCACAACCATACCCCGTAATACATAATTTACCCTGAAATGACTGACCGGTTTTCCATTGATGGTTACTTCCCAGCCCTGCGGGTAATAAATTTCAGAAAACACAGCCAGTTGTGGTTTTGATGTTTCCGACCTGTAAACAAGCTTGTTGGGCTGGTATTTGGTTAGTGTAATGGTAGCCAGTGAATCATTTTGAATGGCAAACCCCTGCAGATTTTCTTCAAATCTTTTGTCAATAAGCGCTGTATGGGCCGGAGTTATTTCGTTGAGTTGCGTTAATTCTTCCTCAGCATTATCTACCCAAACAATATTATCAACAAACCATGCATTTCCAAGTGCTTCATTATTGAAACTTGCTGCAGGTTGCCGGTCGGGTCCCGGAACAATAAACCATCTGGTATTTAGCATGTTAAGTACTTCCCTGTTGCCTTTGGTTATGTGGAAGTCGATGAGTTCCTGATAACGCTGCAACTTGGCCCCGTGGTAACCACCAATTGACCGGTGGAACCAGCTGGTTGAACTATCATTAAAGCTGCTTACTGTAACATTGTAAACCCGGTAATGCGTTTCTGTATCCTGCATTATTTGCCGGTTTGCCTGGTTGGGTTGGAATGGGGTTTCAACCTGCCGGGCCGGAACAAACTTACCATGGTCGAAATAACGGACACTCACCGGTATCATATCAAGAAGCATAAATCCGGTAATCAATACAATAAAAAGTGGTTTCTTGATTTTTTCGGCTGCAAACAACCAAACTATCAATGCAGCTATCAGAGCAAAGAACAGGCTTCGAAGTGCATCGCCCCTGAAAATGGCGAGCCGCGCGTCAAGTATCCCCTCTTCGATTTGTTTTATGATGCCAGCGTTTCCGGGGTCTTGGATTGACCAGTCGGCAAACATCTTGGTTTCTTCGCGGCTGAAAAAACTGAAAAAAACCTGAGGTGCAATATAGAATATTAAAGACAACCCGGCGGTTAAACTTACAGCGGTGAGAAAAGCAGGGTGTTTCAGGTTGATTTTTACCGATCCGTTGTACAATTGATGCAAACCCATAAATGCCAGGGCAGGAATAACCAGTTCAGCAATTACCAGTGTCATGGATACGGCTCTGAATTTATTGTAGCCAGGCACGTACCCGATGAAGAAATCGGTCAATGGCATAAAGTTCTTTCCCCACGAAAGCATAACGGCAAGAAGTGCAGCTGCAAGCAACCCCCATTTTACCGGGCCCTTAAGGAAAAAAAGCGACATTATAAAAAGGAACAATACGATAACGCCCACATATACAGGACCGGATGTAAAGGGTTGGTCGCCCCAGTATTGATTGGCCTGCCCTACATTGCGCCGCAGCGAAGGGTCTACCGCTTCCATGGCCTTTGTGTTTTCGGAGAGTTGCATGGTGGCGCCCCCTTTAACCTTGGGAATAAGCAAACTGAAAGTTTCTGAAACGCCATAACTCCAGTTGGTGATGTATTCTTTACTTAGTCCGCTGTTTGTTGTGGTTTCTTCGCCTATGGTAATTTCAGTGCCACCGCGCATGGTTTCTGAACTGTATACAATAGTACTCCAGAAATTCCCGATATTTACCCCAACAGCAAATACAGTAGCCAGAACAAGCACGCCTGCAGACTTCAGGAATCCGATGGTTTTTCGTTCCTGCACCTGCTGAACAACTTCGAAAAGTCCGAAGAATAAAACGATAAATAAAAGGTAATAGGTTATTTGTAGGTGGTTGGCAAACAATTGTAGCGAAAGGAAAATGGTAAACAGAATCCCTCCTGAAAGGTAGTTGCCTCTGAAAGTATGTATCAGGGATGCAAGTACCGGCGCCATGTAGGCTATTGCAAGGGCTTTTGAGTTATGTCCGGCATCAATAATTATAAAATGGTACGATGAAAGGGCAAATCCTACGGCACCTGCAAAAGCTATCCATACATTCACCTTCATCACAAGCAGAAAAATAAAAAATCCGGCAAAGTACAGAAAAATCATGTCGGCAGGTCTGGGCAAGCCCAATGTCAGAATTTTATGAAAAAACCTGGCAATGTTGTTTTTATAAATTACTGAAATCTGAAAAGCGGGCATGCCCCCAAACATCGAATTCGTCCACAACGCTTCTTCGCCGGTCTGAGCCCTGAAATCCTTTATCTCCCTGGCCATGCCTTCAAACTTCACAATGTCGGATTGAAGCATCCTTTTGCCCTCCAGCACAGGGTATACATAAGCCACGCTGATTAATAGAAATAAGGCTAAAGCTCCGGCATAGGGCAGGTATTTTTTCCAGTCAGGTAGTGCCATCTTACTTAATGTTTTTAATTGGTCTGTAATGATTCCTCTAAGTTTATGCTTGTAGAATGATGCACGATTGTTTAAGGCAATTCATATAGAAAAGTCAGCATCATTTCTTATTGTCATCTTTTATTTCTTCAAAATCTACATACTCCCCAATCTGGTTAAGATTGTTTCTCGATTTGGAGGCAGGTTCATCCTTTTTTTGTTGCTGACGTTGCTGCTCTTCGTAGAATTTCTTTTTGAATTTATAAACCTGCCATTTTACAATAGGGGGGATAATATAAAGCGTAATAACTCTGAATATCAGGTATATGACGATAAAAATGAAAATTAATCTTATGAGACCCATGATAATGATATTTTGGAAAATGGGGCTTTATTTTCTTTGTAAAGGCCTTTGTTTTCCCTGATTTGACTGATTTTGCCTAAGCACCGCAAAAGTAACAAAAACATTTTGTTTATATACGGGCTAAATGAACTACTCCATAACGGATTGAGATTTTGTGAACCTATCAGGTGTGTTGACCGGTTTATTTAAAAGACTGGAAAACAAAAAAAGGGCGTTTCACTCAAGTGAAACAACCCCGGCTAACTAAACCTTATCTTTTTTTAGACTCCTAAGTCTTATTTGTGAGATTTCTCATCAGAAACAGTAAGTCTTTTTCTGCCTTTAGCTCTTCTTGAAGCCAGCACTTTGCGGCCATTGGCAGTTTCCATTCTCTTTCTGAAACCATGCTTATTTTTTCTGCGTCTTTTTGAGGGTTGAAATGTCCTTTTCATTGCTTGTAATAATTATGCTGTGAGTACTTGCCGCTTTTCTTACTTTCCGTTGGCCTTAGCCTTTAATGATATGGTAATGAATCTGAATACTAATTAAAATGCCCCAAATTTGGGACTGCAAAGATAGACATTCATTTTTTATTCCCAAATGGTTTTTCAAACTTTTTTAACCCCTTTCGGCAATCGCATTTGGTCAGATAAAAAATTCGCCGGTTTTGAGATTAAAATATTTATTATGCCTGAGCAAGTCGGCTGCCAGACATGAATGAACAGGTATAATTCCAACGAGGTTTCCTGGCAAAAAATCATCCAGGTATTCGTGCGGGCATGCAAATACGCCATGTTCCTGCGATAATCGGTTCAGGTAAACCGGGTCAGGATAAGGGAGCCAGCCATCAGGGGAAAACCTAACAATTTCACCATATACTTTTCCAACATCAGGGATTGACACAACATCTTTCGAAAGATGCACCGCCCCTGCGTATAATACTATTTCGCTGCGGCCGGGTTGTCGTGTAACCACCGGTGCAGCCACCACTGCCGCAATATGGTCTAAATCGCACGAACCCAAAAGGTATTGCGTAAGGTCATAAAAAACAAAATTCCCAGGCCTTATTTCGTCAATCAGGTCGAATTGATTGATAAGACTACAGGTTGGTGTATCGCCCCAGGAAGTAATTATATCAGGATAATTTTTCCGGTATTCAGTTGTGATTGCATGAATAATCCGGGTTCCTGTATTATAAATTTTTTGTACTTCATTGAGCGACTGGGTAAGGTAAGTTTGTCCGGCATGGGCAATAAAACCTTTAAAAACAAGATGGGGGATTGATGCTGCCTTTTCAAGGATGTGGCTGATGCTTTCCGTATCGTCTGGATTAAACCCGCTACGACGGTTTCCCACATCTATTTTGATGTAAAACTCCAGGCGGTTACTCAAGCCGGTTTCCAGGTAATTGAGTGCAAATGCATCGGCCAGCAAAACCGAAAGCTTAATTTTTGCCGCCAGCTGGTTGATGAGGTTAATTTCTCTTACATTCAGGGGGAAGGCAATCATGATATCGTTCCATCCGCCGCTTGCAAAATAGTTTGCCATTGAAACTGACGAAACAGCTATACGGTCTACCCCTGTATCTCTGAACCAACTGCCGATACCCAGCGATTGATGAGTTTTGAAATGAGGCCTGAATCCAATGCCGCACTGGCGGGCTTTGCGAGCCATGTGCCGGATATTCCTTCGGCATCTATCTTCATCAACTATCAGGGCGGGCGAAAGAATCTTTTCCATTGGTAAGGTTACACAGTAAAAATTATTGTTATACCTGTTGCTTATACAATTTTTTGCTCAACAAGTTGCATTATGTCATTTTCCTGAGCAATTACGAAATCGAGAATCTCATTGCCCCTGGCAAGTATTTCTGCTGCGAATTTTTTATCATCAAGTCCGGCTGCATTTATTTTTACATTGAGGAAAGCTCCTGCAACTGCAGCTTTAATGCAGAGCATTCCAACTGCAGCATCGGTAATTGAATTTGGATTACCTCTTTCAATCATTTCGCGAAGCAAATCAATGGTTTCGGCCGATTTTTTCATCACCCTGAAAGGAACCTCTGTGGCATACCTGGTGGATTCCTGTATTACCTGCTTTCGATGCTTCTTTTCTGCTTCCGTATTTTTAGGAAGTCCAAAGGCATCCATTATCATATTAAAGGCACGTGTATCTTCATCTACCAAATACAATAGTTCATCTTTTATGATTTGCCCCTTTTCGGCCCAATTGCTGAAAAATTCCCATTTATCATCCCAACCCCTCTTGTGCGAGGATAGATTTGCGACCATAGTCCCCAGCGATGCACCAAGGGCACCCATATAAGCTGAAATGGAGCCACCACCCGGTGCAGGCGATTCGCTGGCAGTTTCATCGGAAAACTCCTGCAGGCTCATGGATATCAGTTTTTTTGCTCCGGGATCGTCAATGAGATATTCGATTATTTTTTCTTTGGGGTTGAAAGGCTTTAAATCGTCTAAACCCATTGATTTTACAGCAATTTTTATCAATTCTGCTTCAGAAACTCCAACACTTCGTTGTTGCTTGCGAAGGAAGTACTTGCCGGCATCGGTAAGTGCCTTCAGTGGAACCAATCCAACAAGCTCTGAGCCGGTTACCCTGATGCCTCTGGCTGCAGCTTTTTGCACCACCTCGTCGAAAGCAATATGCAGCGGTGTAACCGATATATTGGTAAGGTTCATGGAAATCTGTGATATTCCATATTCTTCAATAAACCAGCCAATGGCTTTTACCGCTTTCAGTGAACCTGGAATCCAGACTTTTTCACCTTTTTCATCGGTAACGATTTTTCCGGTTACGGGGTCGCCATCGCGCATTACCCTTCCTTTTTCGCGAACATCAAAGGCAATAGCATTGGCACGCCGGGTTGAAGTTGTATTGAGATTGATATTATAGGCTATGAGAAAATCGCGGGCACCCACCGCAGTAGCGCCACTGCGGGCATTGAATGTTGAGGGGCCGAAATCGGGTTTCCATTCAGGGTTTGAAAGTTTTGCGGAAAGCCCTTCGTATTCGCCGCTACGGCAATTTGCCAGGTTCCGGCGTTTAGGTTCGAAGGCGGCATTTTCGTAACAATATACAGGTATTTTGAGTTCTTCTCCTATTCGCCTGGCCAGGCGGCGTGAATAGTCAACTGTCTCTTCCATGGTAATGCCGGCTACCGGCACCAGTGGGCACACATCAGTTGCTCCCATGCGCGGATGTTCTCCTTTATGCACCGACATATCGATGAGCTCTGCAGCCTTTTTAACCGCCCTGAATGCGGCTTCAATTACTTCATCAGGGGTGCCCACAAAGGTAACCACAGTGCGGTGTGTAGCCCTGCCCGGGTCTACATCGAGCAATTTTATTCTGTCAACACTTTCTATTTCGTTGGTAATCTGTTTAATGACAGCCATATCGCGTCCTTCGCTGAAATTAGGTACACATTCAATCAGTTTTTTCATTTTTGTTTTGATTTTTGGGTTTAATGAAAAGGTTGGTGCTTTGACAGGGGGGTAAAAACCTGAAACGAAATTATAAAAAAAAAGCCATTGGTGTGTTTCCAATGGCTTTTGTAGGATGGGTTGTAATTGACTTACATTCTCTTTTCCTTGATACGGGCTTTTTTACCACGAAGGTCTCTGAGGTAGAATATTCTTGCCCTGCGAACATGACCATGACGGTTTAGTTCAATCTTATCGATAAAGGGAGAATTGATGGGGAAAATTCTTTCGACACCAATGTTTCCTGAAATTTTTCTAACGGTGAAGGTTTCAGTGGTGCCGGTACCTCTTCTCTGAATAACCACTCCCTGGAAAGGCTGAATACGCTCTTTGTTACCTTCTTTGATTTTATAATGTACAGTTACTGTGTCGCCTGCCTTGAATGCGGGGGCTTCCTTTTTTTCAGACACAGCGTTCTGTACAAAATTCATTATTTCCATCTTGTTCATGACACAATATAATTTATCGGTTATGGCATTGGCCCCCACGGGAGGCGTTCAATATGAGTATTTTATGTTATTTTCCTTTTAAAAACGGAGTGCAAAGTTAGGGATTTAATTCAAATAAAAAAAAGTTATAGGAAATTTATTTTCCCTTATCAGGCGATTCTTCAATGAGTTTGTGCATAAGCGACGGACGGCGTTTTGTTGTTCGTTCGATGGATTGTTCGTGCCGCCATTCGGCAATTTTCTGGTCGTGACCCGAAAGTAGTATTTCCGGAACTTTCCAGCCATAGTAATCGGCCGGACGGGTATAAACAGGAGGGGAGAGCAGGCCATCCTGAAATGAATCGTAAAGGGCAGACGTTTCATCCCCTAAAACACCGGGCAACAACCTGATGATACTGTCTGAAACCACAGCTGCTGCCAGCTCGCCACCCGAAAGCACATAATCGCCAATGCTTATCTCGCGGGTTATGACGTGTTGGCGCAATCGTTCATCAATCCCTTTGTAATGGCCGCACAAAATAATGATGTTTTGAAGGGTGGAGAGTTGATTGGCCATGGGTTGGTTGAACAATTCACCATCGGGGGTCATGAAAATTATATCATCGTAGGCACGGTGGGTTTTCAGCTTGCTAATGCAATTCAGCACCGGTTCAATCATCATCACCATGCCTGCACCTCCTCCAAAAGGGTAATCGTCAACTCTGCGATGTTTGTTGGTGGCATAATCCCTGATGTTGTGAAGGTTAATGGTTACAAGTCCCTTATCCACAGCCCGTTTTACGATGGAGTGCGAAAAAGGCCCCTGAAACATTTCGGGGAAAATGGTGAGAATATCGAGATGCATAGATATTTTTTGCAAAAGTAGGATTTTTGAGGTTATCTCCGCCCATGTGTCCTTCTGCAGGTATTGATGACTGACATATACAAATCGGGTTGAGCCTGAATATTTAGGATGCATAAACCGGATATTTCTCTATATTTGCCGCTCTGATTCACTTTTTATAAAAGTTGAGAATCAATAAAAAGGGATTAAATGACACAAATTAATTAAAATCATTAACCTCGTGGAACAGGAAAACGACCTTCGATTTTATGATAAACTGGTAAAGAAAGCTTCCCTCAAACAACTGATATACAGGAACACCTATGAAACTTTTCAGGAATTGAAGCTGGTTGGCAACCTGATAAGGCATGAAATGGAAAAAAAGATTGCCGAAGACAAAAGGCAAATTCGTGTTGATTTTCAGGATAAGGGTGAGTTTGAAGCTGAGTTGCGATTCGCTGGCGATACCCTGCTCTTTACAATGCATACCAATGTTTTTGAATTTCCAAGAGCGCACGATGTAATGCGGACATCTTACATCATGGCTGATAAAGACCGTTCTTACAGCGGGGTTATTCATATTTATAATTTTCTTACTGATTCTTTTCGCTACAATCGTTTCAACGATTTGGGATATCTGGTTGCAAGGCTTTTTATAAATAAGGAGCGCCATTTTCTTGTTGAGGGGAAGCATCAAACAGGGTTCTATTTCAATCAGTTTATGAATGAACCCATTAACCAAATGACTTTGCGCAGAATCATTGAATCAGCAATGCTTTACAGTATCGATTTCGACTTGCTTTCACCACCATACGATTTATTAAAGGAGATTACCGTATCTGAAGTATGGGAAAATTCGGCCGAAATGAAAATCAAAACAGGTAAGCGACTTGGATTCAAATTTCAGGCTGACCATGATAAGGGGCATTAAGGGCAGACAAGCCTGATAAAACTGCCTGTCAGATTCAAAATTTCCGGTAAAGGTTGCAAACCCCCGGTCAATTATTTTTCGGCTACGAACAGTATTGTTTTTTTGCCGATAGCTTTATAGATGGAAATCCACTTTTGTTTTCGAAAAAAAATCCCACAAGGCAATCCCCACCGATACTGAAATATTGAAAGAGTGTTTGGTGCCAAATTGAGGTATTTCAATTGCCCCATGGCACAAGGATAGAACTTCATCCTGCACACCCTTTACTTCATTGCCAAATACCAGGGCATGAGGTATGTTATTTTCAGGTAAAAACCGGTCCAGGTAAATGCTTCCGGTGGTTTGTTCCAATGCAAATATTTTGTACCCCCTTGCCCTAAGGTCTTTAATTGCATCAATTGTTTCAGGAAAGTATTGCCATTCTACTGATTCTGTTGCACCCAGCGCTGTTTTATGAATCTCTTTGTTGGGAGGAGTTGCTGTGATGCCACACAAAATTATCCGTTCAACCCTGAAGGCATCAGCAGTGCGAAACACCGACCCAATATTCATCATACTGCGGATATTGTCGAGTACTATTACAACCGGAAGTTTTATTCCCGATTTGTATTCATCGGGAGTTATCCGTCCCAGGTCGTCCATGGATAGTTTTTGCATGGTCAGGCTGTCGCTAAGAGTTGTGCCACAATTTCACCTGTTCCCTTCGATGCTTTTTCGCGGATGAAAACTACCCCGGGGATGTGGGATACATTCACTTCGGCAGGGTCGATAACATAAACCGGACAGCCCAAAGGGGCATAGTTTACCAGTCCCGCAGCAGGATAAACATTGAGAGATGTGCCTATTACCATCATAATATCGGCAGTTGAGCAAATTTCGGCAGCTTTTGGGATAAGTGGAACCTCTTCGCCAAACCAGACAATATGGGGCCTTAGTTGAGAGCCCTTTTCGCAGTTGTCGCCTTTTTTCAGTTCCCAGCCATCGAGTTCATAAATCAGGTTTTCGTCTATGGTGCTTCTGACTTTTTTCAACTCTCCATGCAAATGCAGAATGTGGGTTGACCCTGCCCGTTCGTGCAGGTCGTCAACATTTTGGGTAACAATCTGTACATCAAATTTTTCTTCCAAAGCAAACAGAGCGTAGTGGGCCTGATTGGGTTTAACCTCGAGCAGTTGTTTACGCCGTTGGTTGTAAAAATCAAGCACGAGTTGCTGGTTTCGGCTCCAGGCTTGAGGTGTGGCCACTTCAGAAATATCGTATTTTTCCCATAATCCCCCGCTGTCGCGAAAGGTGCTTATACCGCTTTCAGCACTGATACCTGCCCCGGTAAGGACTACAATCCTTTTTCGTGTCATACCATAAAGAATTTAATTGGATGCACGAAATTAAAAAAAAACGCCTGAAATAGGTTTTGCTAAAGAATGAAACCTGATGTTCTTTTATTGGTTTTTCTTTACCTGAGCCAATTGAGCCCGTGTTTCCTTATATTTTTCCCAGTGGAATTGATTGAGGAAATTAACTGCTGCCCTGGCGCCATGCACGAACATCTTTACCTGGTCGGCCCGCGATACATCGAAGTTTAGCCAGTTAAACTCCCTGTCGGCATTTATAGGGCAGATGAGTTGAGAATAATCAGGATTCCGAAGTAAAAAGTCATAATCATGAATCTGCCGCATGGAACTAATCATGGCTCCCAGCATATTTTTTAATCCTTTTATTTCGGTAAACTCTTCGCGATAGGTGCTCAGCCTGACGCCAAAAGTTGGCATTCGGGGAACGCCGCCATCGGACCGATGGAAAACATTGATAGGAAAGTTGGACAATAAGCCACCATCAACAAAACTAACATCAGCGGGTACCGGGCCGCTGTACCTGCAATGCTCATACCAGCGTGGGTCGTTGATTTTTCCGTTGTTGGGAATGTCTTTGAAGGTTACCGGTTCGAAGAAAATTGGAATCGACATGGATGTGCGCACTAATTTGGCAGGGGTTTGGCTGTCAGGGTCTGCAAAAAACAATTCCGACATTCGGGGAAACTCAATTTTGCTATGTGTGGTAATATCGGCTGCAATGATGGCAAGTTTTGGTTCAAGACCTTCCACAGAGCCACCGCCGGTATGTTTTAGCCCCTTGGGCAGCTTGCTTCTTAGTCGCTTGATGTCGCTCATGGTTTTTATTCCCACCGATGCAAGTTCATCGGTTATCCAGTTTTCAAAATTCTTTCCGGGGTTTAACCCAAGTCTGCGTGTAACCGAGTGGTATAATACCCCTATATTCAATGCTACCACCAACCCAACGCCCGATTCGCCGCGAATTGCCTTGCGAATGAGTTTTTTTACTGCATTGGGACCATCCACCAGGTCGAAGAGATTTTTACGGCCGAGAATATCAAGGATTTTTTCAGATTTTGGCTGGTCAACTGTACCCAAACCTGCTATTATCATAGTGTTGATTGCCCCGGCCGAAGTACCTGCCAGGCTGAAAAAACGTATTCCGGCTTTTTCGAGCATGTAGGTATATCCCACCAGCGCTACACCCAATACACCACCACCTTCCTGCACCAGGTCAACATACTGATTTCCTTCATCGTCATGAATGTCAGAGAAATGTTTTCCGCTTTTTGCAATTTCTTCCACTGCTTTTACCAGGGATTTAATTTCGGGGTTATCCAAAAAATCTTTCATAGTTTTGATTGTTTAATGAAGCAAAGTTGATTTTTGGGTCGTGATTTTCTGCATCAAGGGGAAGGATTAAGCCGATTTTGCGACCTTTTTCTATAAAGTTAGAATTTATTTTGATGAATTGCAACGATTATAGGAAGAAACTGTTTTTCAATGGAAAGAAACCATTTTTCATCACAAACAAGCTGGAAATAACCCATGAACGGGATATATTTTTCTAATTTTGATTTTGAAATTTTTTGTAGCCTTATGGTAATTGTTATTGAGTAATTGTAGATTTTATGAGTCAGAGTCCCGATATCTTCAGTATTGCCTTTCACGATTATCTGGCCGGAAATACCAGAGAAAATTTGAAAGTAAAAGTTGATATAGGTGGTAATGAAAAATTACCGGTAGCCTATTTTTTCAGAGAATTTGAGCAGATGCCCTTTTGGGAACAAATGGTGCTAAACCAATGCAAAGGCAGGGTGCTTGATGTTGGCGCCGGTGCAGGTTCTCATGCACTTTATCTTCAGGGAAAAGGGTTTAATGTTACAGCCATTGATATTAGCATAGGAGCAGTGAATTGTATGAAACAGCGTGGAATCAAAGATGCTCGACTACAGGACTTTTTTAGCCTTGATGATGAAAAATTTGATACTATTCTTTTTTTGATGAACGGAACCGGGATGGCCCGAAGCCTTCATGGGCTCACTTACCTGTTAACCAAAGCAGCATCTTTGCTTGCACCGGGTGGTTCGGTTTACCTTGAATCGACCGATATTTTGTATATGTATGAAGATGAAGATGGCTCAGTTATGATAAACCTTGCGGGCAATTATTATGGAGAAATCAACTACCAGGTATCCTACAAAAAACTCAGTGGTGAACCTTTCCCCTGGTTGTTTGTCGATTTCGACAATCTCAGCCACGTTGCCCATGAGGTGGGGTTGGATAGCGAGTTGTTTTTTCAGGGAGATACCCATAACTATGTAGCAAGGTTGTTTTCAGTTAAATCGTAAATCAATTTTTTATTTCGCCAATAAAGTCCTTCCTTTTAACCAGGTTGATAATTCTGAACAATGAACCATTTGGCATCAGACCCATTTGAACCTTTGCTGATAAAAACAGCTGACGGTTCGCATACACTTAAACTTGCCGGTTTCGATGAGCAATATCATTCGGTAAACGGCGCTATGCAGGAGTCGCAGCATGTGTTTATAAAAAGTGGGCTCGAAGCTTTTGTTCCGGTTCCAAATCCCTTGTTTGTGCTCGAAGTTGGCATGGGCACCGGATTGAATGCTTTTCTAACAGCTCGTTATGCAGTGTTGAATAAAACAAGAATTATCTATGAAGCCTTTGAACCTCGTCCGTTGCCAAAAACACTAACCACGGAGCTTAATTACCCCCTGTTTTTTGAAGAAACCTGGAACCATGACCTTTTTGAACGTATTCATCGGGCAGGTCCGGTTAAGTATGAAAACATACAGGATTATTTTTTTGTGAGGTGTTTTGCCAAAGGAATTTTGGAAGGCCATTTGCCACCCGGCAAGTATCATCTGGTGTATTTCGATGCCTTCGGATTCGATACCCAGCCCGAACTCTGGAGCGAAGATGTCTTTAAATTGTTGTTCGATGCCATGAAAAGTGGGGGTATTCTGGTAACCTATTGTTCGAAAAGTGCTGTGCGACGAGCCATGCAAAATGCCGGATTTGTTGTTTCCAAACTTCCCGGACCGGCAGGCAAACGCGAAATAAGTAAGGCCTGCAAACCCATCAACTATCTCTAAGGGTAAAATATATGGTGTTGGTCTAATTAACCCATTACATGAGCTTAATAAATCAATCGTTTATTTTTTTCACTATTTAAAACCATTTCAAATAAGGTAAACAGAACATTTTTTTTTCAGTTAGTTCAGATTAAGCATTTATATTTGCAACGGAAATCACATTAATTTACTAACTAAATTTTAATTGCAATGGCTTATATAATCACTGAAGATTGTACTGCATGTGGCAGTTGCATCGACGAATGTCCCGTTGACGCAATATCTGAAGGAGACATCTATAAAATCGATCCTGATGTATGCACTGACTGCGGTTCGTGTGCTGATGTTTGCCCCGTTGAGGCTATCCATCCTGCCTAAAACCGCATGATTTCTGCTTACCGCAGACACGCACAAAAAAAAGGCTGTTTCTCACCGAAACGGCCTTTTTTTATGCCCGGAATCGTTGTAGTGAAACAACAAAACTATCCCTTAAAATAATTTTGAAAGGTGTAATGGAAGAGTATTAATTTAGCACCTTCAAAAAAAACTACCAACATTGTGAGTAAAAAGGAAAACAACCCCAAGGAAAATGAAAAAGAAAAGGATACCATGTCCTTCTGGGGGCATCTGGAAGCACTACGCGGACATCTTGTGCGCTCAGCCATTGCCATAGTTATATTTGCCATAGGCGCCTTTATTGCCAAAGAAATAATCTTTGACCTGATTATTCTTGCCCCCAAAGAGCCCTGGTTTATTACCAACAGGCTGCTTTGTCAACTGGCAGAAATGGTCAACACTCCGGCACTGTGTATCAATCAAAACCCTGTGCAACTTATTAATATCGACCTGGCAGGCCAGTTTAAAACCCATATTGTGGTATCGCTTATAGCAGGGGTAATTGTTGCTTTTCCTTATATTCTCTGGGAATTCTGGCGGTTCATAATGCCCGCGTTGCATCCTAACGAAAAAGCCAATAGCCGGGGTGCAGTTTTTATTACTTCATTTCTGTTTTTATCAGGGGTTTGTTTCAGTTACTTTATAATTGCCCCGCTCACTATCAATTTTCTGGGCGGATACCAGGTCAGCAGCCTGGTGGCCAATCAAGTGGCTCTAAAGTCTTATATTTCAACGGTTACTGTGGTAACTTTTGCCACAGGAATTGTATTCGAACTTCCGGTAATTGTTTACTTTCTGAGCCGGGTTGGGTTGCTTACTCCCGAATTCATGAAACGTAACCGGAAAACTGCATTCATCCTCATACTCGTTGTATCGGCTATTATTACTCCACCCGATGTTTTTAGCCAGATATTGGTAGGAATTCCCCTTTACATACTTTATGAAATTTCCATCGGTGTATCGCGCAGGGTAAACAAGCAACGCGATGAAGAAGCTTAAAACCAGATATTTACAGATTTGGTCTTACTCTTTATTGACATTCGGTTAATGGAATCTGTGTCTTCAACAAGTTCGTTATAAAATGTAATACCTGAGTTAAGGAAGATTGTGTTTACGACCTTTCAGAAAAGAGTAGTTAAGGGTAATAATCATTTATCTTTGCCTGTCGAACGAAAAATCATATCAGCAGCCTGAAGTACTTTTAGTCGCAGGTTGGCTGGCAGCTCAGGGTGGTTATTAAGGTAATCCCTTACCCATCTGGCTACTTCAGGGTCATTGTAGTTCTGAAGGGTTGCCTGCAGCCAGTTCAGTGGGAAGAAAATATCGCCGGTTTGTTGTATTTCCAGGGTCATTTCAAGGCTTTTCTTTATCAAATCCTTGCCCTGAGATGGATGGGCAGGGTGATGCAGGAAATATAGTGCATCGAGCACCCATGGCTCGGGTCGGCGGTTGGCAGGATTTTGCAGCGACCTAAAAAACTCCTGCCGCAACTGCTCATCACCTGAAACGGCTGGCAAAATAAACTGTAACCGCCTGAGCCGGTCCGGATTTTTTATCCGCTGAAGTTCAGCAGTAATTAATGAAGAATCATCTTTTTTCCTTACAGAATATTCAAATGCAAGTTGTGTATGCAGGTTATCGGAAAGGGCAAGGTGGCCAACATTCAGATTGCCTTTGTATATATCTGCCATTCGGGAGGTTGATATGTCGGTTCGTGCAAGGCTTATCCACGTTTCGAACCATGTTTCAGTGATGTTGGCCGGGGCACTGAGCAATCTGGTCCACAATAATTCTTCAATTTCGGCTTGGAGCGCTTTGCTGGCGGCATATTCCGGAAAACTGAATGCCCAGGTGCGCAGGTTGCTCAACAGGTAATTTATGAGAAGGGGATGGGTTTCGCAGTTGATTGCATGGGTAAGTTGCTGCTGGAAAAACAAGGATTGTATTTGCCCATCCAGAAAGTTCTCCCAGAGGTTCATGTAAACCATTGCCCGCAAAACATCATCATCTGTGCATAGCAGATTTTGGTTTATGTATCTGATTTCCTTATCATTCCACCCGAAAATACCATATCCGATTCCGGCACCATTTAGTATCAGGGCTCCGTCATAAAGCGAATCAACAGTTATGGTAAAGGGGCTTTTTTCAAGCCATATTTCTTTGTTCTGGCGGTTTCTGTTGCTCCCGGGAATAGATAAACCAAGCCATTGAGCCGGGAAGTTTTTATTGCCGTGTTTGTTTTCTTGTTCTAATATTACCGTTTTATCCTGGATTTGGTGGTTTATTTTTGGTATCCCCGACCCGTAAACCCAGGCCTGGCTCCATTGGCCTATATTATGTTGGGTATGTTGGTCGAAAATGGCTGCCAAATCGTCCCAAGTGGCGTTGCCATGTGCAAAAGTGGCCAGGTACTCCCTTACTGCTGAGCGGAAATGTTCAGGGGTCATTATTTTTTCGAGCTGCTGAAAAACGATAGGCGCCTTATTGTAGATAATTGCGCCATAGAGTGTACCGGCCAGTTTCATGTTGGTAAGTTCCTGCTTAATGGGATGGGTACCCTGGGAGCGATCGACCGCCATAGCCCGCGGGTAGTGGTTAAGGATGAACTGCAGCATGTGGTTTTCATCGGGGAAAAGCTCTTCTATCATCTTATCGGCCATGAAACCAGCAAACACTTCCTTAAGCCACACATCGTCGAACCATTTCATGGTAACCAGATTGCCAAACCACATGTGGGCTGTTTCGTGCGCAATAAGAGTAGCTTTGCGCATCACCGTTGCCAGGGGAGCATTTTCGTCAATGAGCAGTCGGGTATCGCTGTACCACACGGCACCCGGATGTTCCATCCCACTATACTGAAAGCCTGGCAATACAGCCATATCGAACTTATCGTAAGGGTAGGGAATATCCGTGTAATTTTCAAGCCATTGCAACGAATGGAAGTGCTGGTCGAATATGGAAGGGATGTTCCTGGCAACCTTTGCTATATCTGTTTCGCGATGAAAAATCCTTATGCTTCGGCCATTGCGGGTTTCTTTCGCGATTTCGAACCTGCCGGCAGTAAATGCAAAAAGATAGGTGGGGATAGGCTTGGGAGATTCAAACTTTATGTTTTTTCTTCCCACAGATTCTGATGTGCTGGTTTCGGGTGCGTTGCTTAAGGCATTCCATGCGGCAGGTATTTCGAGCGTAAGAGAAAAGGGAGCTTTGATATCGGGCTGGTCGAAGCAGGGGAAGGCAGTTGAAGCCCGGTCGGGGACAAACAGGGTGTACATAAACTCATCTGACCGGTTCAGGGCCTGATCGGTAGCCGTAAAATCTATTTCGATGGTATTTAACTGGCGCGGAACCAATAGTCCGGCATCAAGATAAATATGGCCGTTCATTGCCCGGTATTGTTTGGGTTGCCCGTTTACCAAAACCGAATGGATATAATCATCGCCAGGTGCGAAATCGATAATAAGGCCATGTTGTGCCTTTAGGGGCTTAAAACTGATGATTGCTTTGCCTGTTAATGGTTCTTCTTTGTTTTCGGGGATGGAAAAGAAGAGATCGTAAGCCACATCATAGATCTGACGGGCACGGTAGCGGGCCAGTTCGGCCGATACCCCTTCGTGGAAAAAGCTACGTGTTGAACGATTGCAACCAGGCATAAAAGTGATAATCACTAAAACGATAATATAAATAGTTGAATTAAACTTTGGTATTGTCATATTTGGGGAGTAGGGTTGTGTTTGTGGGAAATTTATTGGAAAATACCCTTGTTGATTAATTGTTTTAACTGCATTTGCTGAACTTGTGTTACTATTCACTCATTTTCATGTATAATCTATCCGAAAGTAACCTTGTTTGGTGTTTAGTTTTCAATTTAGAAAAGAAAGATAAAGCAATTCTTAAAAGGGGAAGGTATTTACTGCAAAGTTCTGTGATTATGCGAATAAAAATCAATATTGGAGAATATCTTTTAAAAATTGGAATAAGCAAGTTGATAATTTCGATAATCAAAGCCAAATGTGTGGCAGATATAATCAATAAACCACGAAAGTTGAGTATCGAATTCAGGAAAAAGTATTAATAATCAACCCGCTTGGTTTTTTCCATCCCTCCTGTAAGCAAAAATTACTACCTTTCGCCCGTTATTTTAAATCAGGCTATGAACCCATTCCGAAACTGGCAGGTATTACTTATTTACCTTGGTATGTCGATGTTTTATGTTTCCGGAATCTCGAGATTATATTCACAGGAGGGTGATTTGCGTTTTCGAGCCGATACTGTAGAAAGAGTACTTATCCACCTAAAAAATATACCCCAGGGAAACAAGGCTGCACCCGGTTCCAATGGGTTGGTTAAAATAGAACGGCGTCGGTTTAGCCAGCAATCGCAAACCCTCGATGCCATGGCGGGGTTTTCAGATATTCCGGTGGGGCCAGGATATGTAATATCTGGGTTCCATCAAAGCAATAGTCAGGCATTCAATAATGCCAGCGAACTTTGGGGGGTATGGGATAACGAAGAAATTACCCATGATAAAAATGAATTCATTTTTGTGAGAAATATGCCTTTCATAAGCGATGTGAAAGTTTCTTTCCGGCAAAACAATATTGCAAACCCTTCCTTGCAGGAAAACGATGAACTTTCAGCTTACGTTTTTATCAACAACCCTTCACTGCTGGCTCTGCGTGTTAGGGTAACCTTGATGCTTAAGAACATTGTAACCGGGAAAATCAGCCGATATGATCGCGAAATAACCCTCAATCCATCTCAAAGCCGGGGTCAGGCTTATTTTACCTTTAAGGCCGAAAAGGCTGGGGAATATCATTTCGCAGCCGGGGTTTTTGCAAGGCAGCAATTTAACCAATGGACTGATTGCTGGGACTGGTCAGGCGAACCTATGTTTTTTGTAACCACAAAGCACCGTACAGTTAAATTTTCGGGTTATAACTGGGATGTAAAGGCAGGTTTTGGGAATCCTGGCAGAAACTACTGGACCAATGATACCAACCATGTGTGGATAGACGGGCGTGAAAGGCTAAATCTTACTTTGTCGCCTGCCGAAAATGACCGCTGGTACGCAACAGAGGTTATTTCAAGGGAAACATTCGGATATGGCACCTACACGTTTTACATTGATGCCCATCCCGAAGAATTTGACCCACACGTAGTTGCAGCCATATTTCTCTATCGCGACGAAAACAATGAGATTGATATTGAATTCAGCCGCTGGGGCGACAAGGACAATTACCAGTTTGGCAACTATGTTGTACAACCAGCCGATCAACCCGGAAACCAATTCGTTTTTCCGATTCTAACCACTGGTTCCTATACTACCCACCGTATTGAATGGAGCCCCGACCAGATTATTTTTACCAGCTGGCATGGCCATTACGAAGAAGCCCCCGAAGGGAGAATCATTGCCCAATGGCAGTATGCCGGAGAGCATATTCCCAAAGCTGATGGGTTGCGTTTGTTTTTTAATATTTGGCTGTTCAGAGGCATAACCCCAAAAACTGATAAATCAGAAATATTTACCATTGCAAGGTTCGACTATACTCCCTATAAGCCCTGAAAGACAATTACTTGTGCTGTCATTTTCAGACAACCTATCCCATTCATTCTTAAGCCAATTTAACACTAAAGAGCTTTTTGGTTTAATTTAAAAATAAATCTTTTATGGGAAATTCGAACTTCATTTCCCCTTATCTTTGCCCGTTCCCGAAAAAAGCGGGAATTTTTCGTTTTTATTACAAATTCAACAATTTCTATTATGAAAACCGATCTGGATATTGCGAGGGGAGTTGCCATGACGCCCATCCAGCAGATTGCTTCAAAACTCGGTGTAAACGAATCAGAACTTCATTATTTTGGAAAATATATTGCCAAGCTTCCGTTGAGCCTTATCGACGAAAAAAAAATTAAAAACAAAAAACTGATACTTGTAACTGCTATTACACCCACTCCGGCAGGCGAAGGTAAAACCACTACCAGTATTGGGCTTACCGAAGGTCTTAATAAACTTGGCGTTAAAGCTACCGTAGTATTGCGCGAGCCTTCACTGGGGCCGGTTTTCGGTATCAAGGGCGGAGCCGCAGGCGGAGGTTATTCTCAGGTTTTACCTATGGAAGATATAAACCTCCATTTTACCGGCGATATGTCGGCTGTTGAAAAGGCACACAACCTGCTTGCAGCTTTAATTGATAACCATCTGCAAAGCCGCAGAAATGTCCTTAACCTCGATCCCCGGAAGATAATGTGGAAAAGGGTAATGGATATGAACGACCGCTCACTGCGTGAAACGGTTATTGGGTTGGGGGGACCGGTTCAGGGTATTCCCCGGCAAACAGGATTCGATATTACGGCTGCATCGGAAGTAATGGCTGCCCTGTGCCTTGCTAAAAATATTGAAGACCTTAAAGCTAAGTTTGGAAATATTCTCGTGGGCTATACCTATGACGACATACCCGTGTATGCGCGCGATTTGCATGCCCAGGGTGCTATGGCCGCACTTATGAAATATGCTATTATGCCCAACTTAGTGCAAACCATAGAAGGCAATCCTGCTATTATCCATGGCGGTCCGTTTGCCAATATTGCCCAGGGTACCAATTCGCTAATTGCCACAAAAATGGGGCTTTCACTCTCTGATTATGTTGTTACTGAGGCCGGTTTTGCTTCCGAACTTGGAGCCGAAAAGTTTATGAACATCAAGTGTCAGTATGGTGGACTTTTTCCAAGGGTTTCGGTGATAGTAGCCACTGTCAGAGCATTGAAATATCATGGTGGGGTAAAAATGAGCCAGCTCGGCGAACCCTCGGTTTCGGCACTCGAAAAAGGTATCCCTAATCTTGAAAAACATATTGAAAACATCCGCCATTTTGGGGTAAAACCGGTTGTTGCCATCAACAGATTTCTTACCGACAGTAACGAAGAACTGCGTTATTTAATGGAATGGTGCAGAGAACTGGATGTACCTGTTGCCATTTGCGAAGGATGGGCAAAGGGTGGAGAAGGAACCCTTGAGCTTGCCCAACTGGTTAAGGATATTGCCGAAAACAGTGCACATGGGTTTAAACCCCTTTACGATTTTAACTGGGATATTGAAAAAAAGCTCCACATCATTGCAACTAAACTCTATGGTGCCGACCATGTAGAATACACCGTTAAAGCCAAGGAACAAATGGATTTGTTTGAAAAAATTGGCTTGGATAAACTCCCTGTTTGTGTGGCAAAAACCCAGAAGTCGCTCTCCGACGATGCCCATAAATTGGGTCGTCCGCGCAATTTCACCGTCAAGATACGCGAGTTTGAGGTTGCTGCCGGAGCAGGTTTTATTATTCCTATTGCCGGAACCATGATGCGAATGCCCGGGCTGCCTACCAATCCCTCGGCTGAGAAAATTGACATTGATAATCAGGGAAATATTACCGGATTATTCTGACAGTTTTCTGTGTTTAATGCAGGTTGAAGCCAGTGAGGTTATTTGTATTTTAGTACCATTGAATCTTCAATTCACCTGCCTTTGAGAGCAACAATTCTGCTGTTTGTAGTTTTAATGGCATTTCTGCCCTGTATGCGGGCAGAAGAGCAGCCACCTCAACGCAGATTTAGTATTGCCGCCACGCCTGCCATCAGGCAACTTGATACATTAACCATTATTCCGGGTACTTTCAGGATATTTGATGCACAGGGGCAGGAACTAAATGATGCATTTTTTGAATTAAACCCTGTTACAACATTTCTGCGGCTCATCCTGCCCGATGATTTTGAAAATGACAGCCTAAGGGTAGAGTACCAGGTTTGGCCATTTAATCTGGCAGCGCCGGTTTTCCTTCGCGATACATCGTTGATTAGAACTCCCGGATTAGGAGAGGAGCTTATTTTCGAAACTTTTGGTTCACCTTTGCCCGACCAGGGGCTAATAAGCTTTGAAGGTTTGGAGAGCTCGGGTAGTATTACCAGAGGACTTACACTGGGCAATCGTCAGAACCCCGTCCTTAAATCTGCCATGAATCTGCAACTCAACGGTGCACTTACCGACCAGATTTCTATTTTGGCCGTTGTATCAGACCAGAATATTCCCTTTCAGCCCGATGGTACCACCCAACAATTGCAGGATTTCGACAAGGTTTTTATAAAGTTGGATGGATATGGTGCTTCGCTTACTGCTGGCGATTTTGAGATGGGCCGCGCGCCCGGGCATTTTCTAAACATGAGCAGAAAATTAAGAGGGGGTATGGTTTCATGGGACAGCGAGAAATCTGATTCTGCTATTATTTTTGGCGGAAGACTGTCTGCAATCGCTGCAGGCGCCATTGCCAGGGGCAAGTATGCGCGTAATTCAATTCAGGGTGTTGAAGGCAATCAGGGGCCTTACAGGTTGATGGGAAGCCAGAACGAATCCTTCATTCTTATCCTGGCAGGTACCGAAAGGATTTTTATTGATGGCCGCCTTATGCAGAGAGGGATGGACCGCGATTATGTGATTGATTACAACACTGCCGAACTCAGCTTTATGCCCAGAATTAAAATCACCCGCGATAGCCGTATTATTGCCGAATTTGAATATGCTGAGCGTAATTTTGCAAGGTCTGCCATTTTCACCGGCGCCACTCTTTCTTATAAAAAAGCCACAGTACGGATTAATTTTTTCAGCGAACAAGACCATCCCAACCAGCCTTTGTTTCAGGAACTTTCGGGCGAACGCAGGGCACTTATGGCATCGGTTGGTGATAGTATCCATAAGGCCACCGACCTGCAGTTCGATAGCATTACATTCCGCAACAACAGAGTAATGTACCGTTTGGTCGATAGTCTGGGCTATGAAAAGGTTTTCGTCTATTCCATCGATCCTGCACAGGCATTTTATCAGCCTGTATTCACCCAAGTGGGGCAGGGCAATGGCAATTACCGGCAGATCAATTCTGCCGCCAACGGAAGAGTCTTCGCATGGGTTGAACCTGTCAATGGCATTTCGCAAGGCACTCACGAGCCGGTGGTTCTGCTTGTCACACCCAGAAAACAGCAAATGCTCACCCTGAGGGGCGATGCCGTTGTAACCAATACTATTTCCACCCGATGGGAATATGCCCTGTCTAATCTCGACATAAACCTTTTCTCCGACATGGATAAGAAGGACAACCTTGGGCATGCATTCATGATTGAAACCAATGGTTTGTGGGGAGGAAAATCAGTGGAAAACTGGAAATGGAAGAGCAACCTGTCGTGGGAATACACCAGCAAACAGTTTAATGCCATTGAGCGATTCAGGGAAGTGGAATTTGAACGCGACTGGAACCTGCCACCAAAATTGGCCCGGGCCGAGGGTCATCTTCCTGCCTTAATGCTAAGTGGCGAAAAATCCGGACTTTTTACCGCCAGATACAGTTTAAAAAGCCTGCTGCTCGGCCAGCAGTACCAGGGAGTGATGAATGTGCTGGAAACCAGTTTTACACCACGAAATCAACTGCTTTATTATGCCGGAAGTATTCTTGCCACTTCAGGACAGGCAAGCTCACACTTTTACCGTCACAGGTCGGGGGGGGAGAGTTCGTTTGGTTTTGTCAGGATAGGCATTGAACACTTGATTGAGCAAAATCGGCGGTTTGACGCCAATGGTGCCGGTCTATCTCTGTTGAGCAACTGGTTCAACCAGGCTGAGTTCTATCTGGCGCAACCCGCCACTTTTTCTGATGAGTACCGGCTGTTTTATCGGGTAAGAAGCGATAAACTCCCCGTGGGCAAAAGCTTTTATGATGCCTCAAGGTCGCAAGATTATGGATTGCATTACCAATTGAACAGGTTCAGTAATCATCGCTTAGCCATTCAGTTGATTTATCGTGAACTGGAGGTTACCAAAGTGAGGTTTGCCGGTGAAAAGAATGAACGCACCATTAATGCCCGCGGAGACTACACCGCCCGGCTGGCAAAGGGGGCCATTACATCAACCCTGTTTTATGAAACTGCCAGCGGCAGGGAAAGAAAGCGTGAGTTTATCTACATTGAAGTCCCGCCAGGACAAGGTGTTTACATCTGGATAGATTACAATGGCAATAATATAATGGAACTTGATGAGTTTGAGCTTTCTCCCTTTCCCGATGAAGCCAACTTTATCAGGGTGTTTGTGCCGGTGGAAGAGTTTGTCCCGGTTTATTCCAGTTCCATCAGTCACACTCTTAATTTCGACCCTGCAGTTGTATGGCGCAATAAGGAAGGATTAAGAAAATTTGTATCACTGTTTTCCAACAGGCTGAATTATCGCATCAACAACAAACGTCAGGGAGGTATGGCATGGGAAAACTTCAACCCATTTTTTACCAATATCAGCGATACGGTTCTGATAACCTTAGGGGCAAGTTTACGCAATTCGCTCTTCTTTAACCGCAACAATCCCAGGTATTCATTAGAGTGGACTTTGCAGGACAACCGCAATAAAAATTTGCTCAGCAATGGTTTTGAAAGCCGCTCCAACAGGTCAAACGGTTTGCGGCTCCGGTATAATTTTTCTACACAGTATTCTTTCCTGGCATGGTTAGAAGAGGGCGAAAGAAAAAGTGAGTCGGAATTCTTTGCCAACCGGAATTTTACCATCCGGCAAAAGATGGCTGAGCCATCAGTGAACTACCAACCCAACCTTCGCACCAGGTTCAGTTTTATGTATGGTTTCCAGTTTCAGGAGAATATTACTGGTGGTGAGCAAGCCCGCACACAACGCATAACCTTTGAAAATCGAACCAACTCACCCAACCGGGGTACCATTCAGCTGCGATACCAGGTGCAGCGGATCAGTTATGATAACGACCCCAACTCTCCCCTTGCATTTGATATGCTGCAGGGGCTAAGGCCGGGTATCAATCATCTATGGCATGTAAACTGGCAGCAAAACCTTAATGCTTTCCTTCAACTTTCTCTCATTTACAACGGACGCAAACCTCCCGGAGTAACCACAATACATACAGGCACAGTGCAGTTGAGGGCCTTATTCTGATGAAACCGGGAAAGATACGGTTATAAATGAAAATTGATGGTTGAAATCCAAGGGTTAAAGCAACAGTGATTCGGATATTGTATTAAAATTCTGAGTGTTCCGGAGTCATTTTCATTGACTTTTCTCCAGGGACGGGGCTCATTTTCCATCTTTTTCCTAAAATTCCAGCCAGGATAAAAAACCCTAAAAAAAATTTTGAATTATTTGGTGGGATTTGTCTATTTTAGGCCGCCTTTTCGGCTTTAAAAAACACTATTACCCAACACCAAATATCAAAACATTATGGAACATAAAAATACAACAATCAAAGGGTTGCCTGAGAATGCCTATAAAGAGCTTCAGCCAGGCGAAGAGTATATACCTGTAATGGAACCCGGGAAAATCTATCCTGAAGCAAATTTCCGCTCCATATCGCTAGGTTTGCTAATGGCAATAATTTTTTCGGCTGCCGCAGCTTATCTGGGTCTTAAAATCGGGCAGGTTTTCGAAGCAGCAATTCCCATTGCCATTATTGCTGTGGGTTTATCGGCAGTTTTTAAAAGAAAAAATGCTCTGGGCGAAAATGTAATCATCCAGTCCATTGGCGCCAGTTCAGGCGTTATTGTCGCCGGGGCTATCTTTACCCTGCCTGCTTTGTATATTCTTGGTCTCGAAGCCCACTTTTACCAGGTTTTCCTATCGTCTCTTCTTGGGGGTTTTCTTGGTATTTTGTTCATCATTCCTTTTAGAAAGTATTTTGTTGCCGAAATGCATGGGAAGTACCCATTCCCTGAAGCAACTGCCACAACAGAGGTACTTGTTTCAGGCGAAAAAGGTGGCAGCCAGGCCAGGGTTCTGCTTTTCAGTGGTCTAATCGGTGGTATTTATGATTTCCTGATTGCCACTTTTGGCCTTTGGGCAGAAGAGTTTACCACCCGCGCGCTTCCCTTTGGCGCGGCGCTGGCCGATAAGGCAAAGCTGGTTTTCAAACTCAATGTAGGTGCTGCCATTGTGGGGCTTGGATACATCATCGGATTGAAATATGCAGTGATAATCTGTGCAGGTTCGTTTGTTGGCTGGTTTGTTATTATTCCCCTTGTTGCGCATGCAGCATCTGTTTTCGGAGGCGATGCTGCCATTGCTGCGGCAACCCCTGAAACTATTTTTGGCTCTTATGTCAGGATGATTGGTATTGGTGGTATTGCTATGGCCGGGGTTATTGGTATTATCCGGTCATCGAAAGTAATTCGCACCGCTGTTAATCTTGCCGTAAAGGAAACTTTTAGCAAACATGCCAGCGCAGATAAAAATATACGCACCCGCCGCGACCTTCCCATGAGCATTATTATGGGTGGTATTCTTTTCACAGCGTTACTTATATTTGTTTTCTTCCAGTTTGGGGTGGTTCAAAATCTTGGCCATGCATTAATTGCACTGGTTATAGTAATGATAATCTCATTCCTTTTTACTACCGTTGCGGCCAATGCAATAGCCATAGTAGGTACCAATCCGGTTTCCGGAATGACCCTTATGACCCTGATAATTACCTCGTTGGTTATGGCTGGTGCAGGATTAAGTGGCACTTCGGGCATGATAGCTGCCCTTATTATTGGTGGCGTGGTTTGCACGGCCCTTGCCATGGCAGGTGGTTTTATTACCGACCTTAAGATTGGCTACTGGCTCGGTTCATCCCCCTATAAACAACAGGGATGGAAATTTCTGGGGACTGTTGTTTCGGCGGCAACTGTTGGCGGTGTTATCATCATTCTTAATCAGACCTATGGTTTTACCGGCGATGGAGCTCTGGTAGCTCCACAGGCCAACGCCATGGCAGCAGTAGTTGAACCCATGATGACCGGTGGGTCGGCCCCGTGGCCCCTCTATGCAGCAGGCGCATTTATGTCGCTGATTTTAACTATGCTCGGAGTTCCGGCCCTTGCCTTTTCACTGGGTATATTCATCCCACTGGGGCTTAATACCCCTTTGCTTGTTGGAGGTATAATTGCACATTACCTTTCTAACCGTAGTAAGGATGAAGCCATTAACTCGGCACGTCGCGAAAAAGGGACTCTTATTGCCAGTGGTTTTATCGCCGGTGGTGCACTTATGGGTGTTGTCAGCGCCATGATCAAATTTGGCGGCTTAGATCTGGAAGCACATAACTGGCTTGCAACAAACGGCTCGCAATATCTTTCTATTGTGATGTTTACACTGCTTTGTGTTTATCTTTACAGAAGCTCTCTCAAAGAATAATTTTTCAGATTCACGGTTTTGGATGTCCGGTTACAGGCCCCATTTTTTTCATGGTATTACTATACATCTATCCCTAAACCCAACACCCGATTCCTGACCCTGATACCCAACATCAAATATTATATCCCTACCATTATGGAACCCTTAAAAAAAACATTATTAGAAAAGTTTTATCGCTATATAAGTATTGATACTCAGTCTGATTCCACATCGCAAACATTTCCCAGCACACACAAACAATTCGATCTTGCAAAATTGCTTGCCCAGGAGTTAAGAGACCTTGGGCTGGCTGATGCCCACGTGGACGATAATTGTTATGTTATGGCCACCTTGCCCGCAAATACCGACAAGGAAATACCCGTTATCGGCTTCATAGCACATGTAGATACAGCTCCGGATATGTCGGGAAGGGATATAAAACCCACCATTTTTGAAGATTATGATGGAGAAGACATTCTCATCAATCAGGAAAAACAGATGTTTCTCAGGGTAAAGGATTTTCCGGAGTTGAAAAAGTATATGGGACAAACCCTAATCACAACCGATGGAACCACACTGTTAGGCGCAGATGATAAAGCAGGAGTAGCAGAGATCATGACCGCTGTGGAATACCTGGTAAATCATCCTGAAATTAAGCATGGAACGATTAAAATTGCATTTACCCCCGATGAAGAAATCGGAAAAGGGGTAGACCATTTTGATGTGAAAAAATTCGGCGCAAAGTATGCTTATACCCTCGATGGTGGCGAAGTAGGCGAGCTTGAGTTTGAGAATTTCAATGCCGCTTTTGCTAAAATTAAGGTACAGGGGCGCAATGTGCATCCCGGTATGTCGAAATACAAAATGATCAACTCAATGCTGGTGGGCACTGAGTTCAACGATATGTTGCCTGTATTCGACCGCCCCGAGTTTACTGAGCATTACGAAGGCTTTTTTCATCTGATAAAGTTTGAAGGTACAGTTGAAGAATCTACTCTTCAGTATATTATTCGTGATCACGACCGGCAAAAATTTGAAAAACGGAAACAACTTGTTCACGATATAGCTGAGTTTATGAACAAAAAGCATGGCGCCGGAACCATTACAGTTGAAATGAAAGACCAGTATTATAATATGCGTGAAATGGTAGAACCCGTTTACCATATAGTTGAGATTGCCGAAAAGGCTATGCTTGAGCTGGGCATTAAACCAAAGATTAAACCCATACGCGGAGGCACGGATGGCTCCCGACTGTCATACATGGGATTACCCTGTCCTAATATATTTGCTGGCGGACATAATTTTCACGGAAAGTATGAATTTATTCCCCTCGAAAGCATGGAGAAAGCTACACAGGTAATTCTTAAAATTGCAGAACTTTACGCCAGATAATAGGATAAGGGCTTACAAACTAAAGCGAAAATGGTGGGTTACCAGATAGCGAACCCATCATTTTATTTTTAATCCCAAATTTGTCCTTAGCCGTTTTTTCTAATGACTGTCATTAAAAAAAATTAAAGTTTTAAGTTATTGATTATGTGATTTCTATCTTAATAAATCGCTAAAGAAAAACTAAATATTTGCAAGCAGAAATGCTTACAAATTAAGTTTTTCTAAAGCGGGGTTAAACCCGGCTAAGTCATTAGTTCATTACATTCCTGAATACTAATCCGGGTTAATGAATCGGATTTGTTACACCGTTTTGGAATATTGCCCGGTGCCTATAGTAAGCAAGGGATCGAATTCCATGGCAATATTGCGCACCACCAGAAACCCATTTTCCTTCAATCGCAGGGTTTCTTCATTTAACATTAAAAGATCATCATCGATAAATGTTTGAAGCTTTTCAGGATTATAGCCTGTGGTTTTTTTTAGTTCTTCCGGCGAGATATTCATTTCTGCAGCAAGTTGACCGAAATCGAGCCATCCGTTGCACATGATCTGGTTGATCACTTCGCGCCTTATCAGGTCTTCCGGAGTAAGTTCATAGCCCTTTTCAATTGCAAGTCCTGTTTGGGTTATTGCTTCTATGTATTTTGAAGAGTCCTTTGTGTTCTGGTAGTAGCCTCCCTTTAGCTGGCTAATGGATGTTGCCCCAAAACCATACACCTGGCCTGTGGTTTCCTGGGTACAATACCCCTGAAAATTGCGGTGAAGTCGTTTGTTGTTAAGCGCCTGCGTAAGCTCGTCATGCGGTTTTGCATAATGATCCATCCCAATACTTACATAACCATTGTTAGTGAGTAAATTATACGCAGTTTCAAACATGGCAAGTTTTTCTTCCACATCGGGAAGACCCACCTCTTCAAGAATTTTTTGAGCAGTCTTTGCCCAGGGCACATGTGCATAGGAGAAGGTTACCAGTCGGTCGGGCGAAATGGCAATCGCTTTTTCGATGGTTTCTCTGAATGAATGGGCTGTTTGTCCGGGCAATCCATAGATCAGGTCAATGTTTACCCCAGCCATATTATTGGCTTTCATTCTGTTAATGAGCAAGTCAACCGGATAACGGGAAGGTTTCCTGTTTACTAACCTGAGCACATCGTTGTTAAAATCCTGTATGCCCAGACTAAGCCTGTTAAACCTCATTTGGGCCAGTTGGTCAATGTGTTCAGGTTCAAGGTAAGCCGGATTGCACTCCATGGCAATTTCTGCTTCGGGGCTTGGTGTGTATATCTTCATCAACTCATTCATTACTTTTTCTACCAGTTTAAGGTCGATGGAGTTGGGGGTGCCACCGCCCCAATGTATCTGGGTCAATGGCCTGCTGGTATTCAAAAGTCCGGAAACGGTTTTTATCTCCTTAATCAGGGCTTCAATATATTGCCCGATAAGCCCATTTTCGGGAAAACAACTGGTATTGCAACCGCAAAAATGGCAGAGTTGCCTGCAAAAGGGGATATGGATATAAATGGAAATATTGGCCGGTTGTTGATGGTTCGATTTATCAATCATGGCTCGGAAATGCTCATTGGTAATCCCGTTGTGAAAAAATGTGGCCGGTGGGTAACTGGTATACCGTGGACCAGGCTTATTATATTTTTTGAGCAATTGAATATTGGGCATTTAAGTATTGGTTGATGTTTGGTACGTATGTAAATAGGGTTTCGGGTATCAGGTGTAGGGTATCGGGTTTCGGGTATCAGGTGTGGGGTATTGGGTTTCGGGTTGGTCAGGGCGAGGTTTGTGGCTCACGTCCTGACTTAAAAATGAATTTGACTTCCACCTTATATCTTCATTCTTCGGTCTTCAGTTTTCTTTCAAAAATCTAACCTTCCCAATGCACCTGCTTCACAAAATCAATTACAAACTTTACGTTCTCAACAGGGATACCTGGAACAAGCCCGTGACCCAGGTTGAATATCCATTTATTTTCCTTCGTGTGGAAAGGGATGAATTTGAAGAGCTCTTTACGGATGGTTTCAGTATGGGCAAATAATACACGGGGATCGAGGTTTCCCTGCAAACCCACGTTTTTATCAACCATTTCGCGGGCGGTAAACAAATCGGTTTGCCAGTCGATACTCAGAAAATCGCAGACATCATGATTCATTGAGCTTATTCCTGCACCAATTCCTTTTGGAAAAAATATGAATGGGGTTCCGGTTTGTCTTACTGCATCGGCGATTTTTTTTACTGATGGCATAAACAACTCCTTATACCATGTAAATGGGATACTCCCTGCATGTGTGTCGAACAACTGAAAAGCCGAAACGCCATGCTTTACCTGTTGGAGGGCATATTTGACAGTTAATTCGGTTACCGCTTCTGCCATTTTACGGGTAAGTGCTTTTTCTTTAAAAAAGAATTTTTCTGCATCTGAAAAATTCGATTTGGTGCCCAATCCCTGTATCATAAACAACATCACTGTAAGGGGGGCTCCACAGAATCCAATTAATGGAGCGGTATTGCCTGGTGTTTCAACTATCCGGTCAATGGCCTTGTAAATATAATCGAGTTTTGATGGGTCGGGATGGAAGTTTTTTAATGGTTCAGCTAAATTCTTCAGGGGCTGGTCAAATACAGGGCCATTATCTGTAAAATCGAGCCCCATTCCCATGGCATAGGGTATTACAAGGATGTCGGAGAAAAGGATGGCTGCATCTACCCCCAAATCATTTACCGGAAGCAAGGTAACCCTGGCCGCCAAATCGGGGTCTTTCATGAGCTGCCAGAAGGTATATTTTTCTTTTAGGGCATTATATGACGGAAGCACTCTGCCTGCCTGACGCATGAACCAAACCGGCGGCCGCGATGTAGGCTTTCCTTGTAAAGTATCGAGAAATATATTTGACATGAAAGGTAAATTAGGTTGAAAAATAGGTATCGGGTATCGGGTTTCGGGTTGCGGGTACTGGGTATCGGGTTTTGAGTTGGTCAGGGCGGGACTTGCAGCTCCCATCCCGACTTACAATTGAACCTGACTTAAGCCTTATATCTTCCTTCTTCGGTCTTCTGTTCTCTGTCTCCAGTCCACTATATTCTGCCGTCAAATCCCTCGCATCGCTTTTAAACTTGCAGCAATGGTTTTTTCAATATCAGCATGGGTAATGCAGGCTGGAACAAAGGCGGCCTCGTATTGGCTTGGAGGCATGTAAACCCCTTCTTTAAGCAATGCATGGAAATATCTGCCAAATTTTGCTGTATCAGATGTGCTGGCATCGTCGAACGATTTAACCTGTGGGCGGTTGGTGAAGAAAAGGGTTATCATCGATCCAACCCGGTTTACAACTCCTTTATGGCCCGTAATTTCCAGGTTTTTCCGGAATCCGGCCTCAAGCATAGCCGACATTTGCTCAAGGTCTTGGTGGAAATTGGGCGTTTCGTCAATAATTTTTAGGGTGGCAAGACCGGCTGCCATGGCCAGTGGGTTTCCTGAAAGGGTTCCGGCCTGATAAACGGGCCCGGCGGGGGCAAGTTTCTCCATGATGTGTTTCGGCCCGCCATAGGCACCAACGGGCAGTCCTCCGCCAATTATCTTACCCAGACAGGTAATATCGGGGGTAATACCAAAATATTCCTGGGCACCTCCTTTGGCCAGCCTGAACCCGGTCATTACTTCATCGAAAATCAGCAAAACCCCATATTTCTGGGTGAGTGTGCGTAAACTTTGCAGAAAATCCATATCAGGAATTACCACACCCATGTTTCCAACAACAGGCTCAAGTATCACCGCTGCAATTTCATTTCCAAATTTTTCAAACAGTGAAACCACCTGATTAATATCATTGTAACGGGCAGTAATAGTATCCTGAGCAGTGCCTTTGGTTACGCCGGGGCTGTCGGGCAGGCCGAGGGTCAGTGCGCCTGACCCGGCTTTTATCAGGAAGCTGTCGGCATGGCCATGATAACAACCCTCGAACTTGATAAATTTATCGCGGCCGGTATAACCGCGGGCAAGGCGAAGTGCACTCATGGTTGCTTCGGTGCCCGAATTCACCATGCGCACAATTTCCATCGATGGTTTCATCCTTTTTATCTGTTCGGCCATTTCTGTTTCGCCTACTGTGGGGGCGCCGTAACTTGTACCCCGATGTGCAGCTTCAACTATGGCATTTATAACCCTTTCATCAGCATGTCCAACTATCATGGGGCCCCACGACGAAACATAGTCGATGTATTCGTTTCCATCAATATCCCACATGCGCGATCCTTTGGCTTTGGCAATAAAAACGGGATTTCCGCCCACACTGCGGAAAGCCCTTGCCGGTGAGTTAACCCCTCCGGGAATGGATTGTTTGGCCCGGTTAAATTCGTTTATACTGTTGGTAAAGTTCATATTTCTGGGTTTCTTCTATTGATAAATCGGGTGCAAAACTTAAAAACTTTTTTCTCCCTTCAGCCATTTTGCTATGTCTTTGGCATGATAAGTAAGGATAATATCGGCACCGGCACGACGTATGGAAAGGAGAATCTCACGTGTAATACGCTCTTCATCTATCCAGCCATTGGCTGCGGCAGCCTTCACCATCGAAAATTCACCACTTACATTATAGGCCGCTATAGGAATGTTAAAGGTCTCTTTTGCCCGGCGAATAACATCGAGATAGGAAAGGGCGGGTTTTACCATTACAATGTCGGCCCCTTCCTCAATATCAAGTTCAATTTCGCGCATGGCTTCGTTGCTGTTGGCCGGGTTCATCTGGTAGGTTTTGCGGTCGCCAAATTTTGGGGCGCTTTCGGCAGCTTCTCTGAAGGGGCCATAAAATGCTGAGGCAAATTTTGCCGAGTAAGCCATTATGGGGATATTGGTAAAGCCTTCTTCGTCGAGCGATTCACGTATATACACCACCCGTCCGTCCATCATATCGCTGGGGGCAACCATATCCACCCCGGCCCTGGCAAAAGCCAATGCCTGTGAAGCCAGGGTTTTAAGCGTTGGATCGTTAGCCACATCGTTGTTGACAATGGTTCCGCAATGCCCATGGGTGGTATACTCGCAGTTGCATACATCGGCAATAATATACATTTCTGGCAGGGCCTTTTTTATGGCCCTTATAGATGTTGGTATAATGGCATTTTCATCTGTGGCAACATGACCATGCTCATCTTTGGTGGCCGGAATACCGAAAAGCAAAACCGATTTAATGCCGAGACTGAAAAGTTCCGTACATTCTTTTACCAGCACATCAACCGACATCTGATAATTGCCCGGCATAGACCCTATGGGGTTTTTTACGTTCTGGCCTGTGCATGCAAAAAGGGGCATCACAAGATTATCAAGCGAAACGGTGGTTTCATTCACCATTGCCCTTATGGTAGGGTTGGCGCGCAGTCTTCTCAATCGTGTGTTAGGAAAATACATATTGTTAGATTTTTTATTGGCTCAATACACGAAATTAATGGAATGGATCAGAATCGAAAAATTTTTTTATTGCGTTCACCATCGCTTCCAGATTGGGCTCGCAGGGCACCACCGCAGGATTGTACCCTTTTGATCTGATTGCTGCTGCTGTAGTGTTGCCAATAGCTCCAAAAGGAATATTTCTGCAATCAGGAAAGATTGTCTGGAAAACGTCAAAACCCGATGGCGATGTGAACATTATCAGTTGCACTGTCTCCTTTCTGATCATGTCCGATAATCCGGTATCAAATTCCCTGGCCGCAACTGTTTCGTAAACATCAATCCTTTTGACAGTTGCTTTTTCTGAAAGCTTGTTTATAAGCAGGTTTGGCGCCAAAGTACCCAGGGCAAGTAACAGTCTGCTTTCCGGGTTTATTAAAGATAATAGATTCTGAGCCAGAGATTGACCATCATTTCCCGGGTTCACAAAGTGGGGAGTAAAACCAAGTTTTTCGAGTTCATGGCTGGTCGATTTACCCACTACCGCAAATTTTCTGTGTGCCATAAAGGAAAGCGATGTATGTATATTGGAAAGATTTGCGAAAAATCCCCTGACTCCATTTTTACTGGTGAAAACCAGCCAATCGGGGTCGAAACTTGTGATAAGTTTCTGCAGCTCACCGGGTGGCAAATACAGATTCCGGGTTTCGATCATGGGCAGGTTAAAGGAATGAAAGCCTGCTTCCCTGAGCCGTTGAAGCATTTCGCCTGCCTGGTCTGCCGGTTGGGTGGTTATCACAATCCTGCTTTCCATCAATGGGTTTTATTTTGATCTCTGATTTCGTCAAGGATTTTTTTTGATCCTTTTTCAATGAGTGCCTGTGCAAGTTTTTGAGCTGAAAGCTGGCTTTCTTCTGGTGTCCCGTCAACCTGTTGTTCCAGCCACACCGAACCATCAAGATTGGAAACAAATCCCTTCATAAAAAACCGGCCGTTCGTCAGGCTCGAATAGCAACCAATGGGCACCTGGCAACCTCCCTCCAACATACGAAGGAATGTGCGTTCGGCTTCTGCAGCCAATAATGTTGGGGCATGGTTTATTGCCTCAATCAGCCGGGATGTATATGCATCATTCTCCCTTATCTGTATGGCTATGGCTCCCTGGCTCACAGCGGGGATAAACTGCCCGGCTTGAAGAATTTCGGTGATATATTCATCCAACCCCAGTCGCTGAAGGCCGGCTGCCGCCATTATCATGGCAGTGCAATGCCCATCTTTCATTTTTTGCAGGCGGGTGTTTACATTGCCTCTAATGTCGACTATTTTAAGGGCAGGATTATGAAGGAGAAGTTGTGCACGCCTTCGAAGGCTCGAAGTGGCTACAACATCGGTTTCATCGAGTTCATTGAATTTTTTTCCGTTAATATGAATGAGCGCATCACGGTATTCACCCCGTGGAAGCACTCCGCCCAGGATTAGCCCATCGGGGAAACGTGTGGGAAGATCCTTTAAACTATGGACTGCCAGATCGATGGTGCCATAAATTAGTTCAACCTCAAGTTCTTTGGTGAAGAGTCCTTTGTCACCGATTTTCGAAAGGGCTACATCGAGTATCTTGTCGCCCCTGGTTTTAATGATTTTAAGCTCTACAATTAATTGGGGAAATTTTTGCTCCAGCACATCCTTAACCTTGTTTGCCTGGTATAAAGCCAACTGGCTGCCCCGGGTACCAATGGTAAGCTTGTCAGGATTGGCCATTTTCTGTTATGTCGAAGAGTTTATTTACAATATTTACGTATTCGCGATGTTTGCCGTTGTCGGTAACCTGCTTAAGATTGCGGATAAACAGACGCGAATATTTACGTGAAATATGCTCGGCATAGCGGGCAATAAGTTCATTATCACTGATTCCGTTGATACGTAAAAAGCCTTCCAGTTCAGTCTGATTTACTTCATCCATGCTTTGCTGTATTTTTTTGATGGATGGTGTTAGGTCGAGTACGCAAAGCCAGTCATGAAATTCCTGTTTCACAAAACCAATAATCTCCATGGCTTCGGCCACAGCTTCATTACGCCTGTTTTTGGTATCCTTTACTATCTCCTGCAGATCATCAACTGCAAATAGCTTTACACCAGGGAATTGCAGAATATCGGTGGAAATATTACGGGGTACGGAAATATCAACGTACATCTGTTCCCTGATGCTGTTTTGCGCAAATTCACCAATCATGCCTGGGGTAATGAGGTGATTCTGAGCACCTGTTGCCACCAGTATTATGTCAGCATCCTGCAGGTGTTCCTGAATGTTTTCAAAAGGGAAAGCAGTAATCTTATGTTTTTCAGCCAGTTCCTGAGCCTTGGCAAAGGTTCGGTTGGTAACGGTTAGGTTCCGACATTCGCGCTTTACCAGATTCACTGCAGCAAGCTCGCCCATTACACCGGTGCCGATAAGCAATATTTTCTTTTGTTGAAGATCAGGACATTCTCTGGCAAGCAATTCAACTGCAGCTGAGCTTATGGATGCTGAACCCTGATTTATGGCAGTTTCGGTGCGTACACGTTTTCCGGCTTCAAAGGCCTTATTGAACATCCGGGTAAGAATTGAACTGCTGAAATTATTGTCAAGGCTTATTTTGAAACCGTTCTTAACCTGGGTAACAATCTGGTCTTCACCAAGTACCAACGATTCGAGCCCTGATATTACCCTGAAAAGGTGCGTAGTAGCATCTTCTTCGTTATAGGTATAGAAATGGCTTTTATGGCCAGGTTCGGTTTTTTTGAAAAAGGTAAGATTGCGGAAAATAGCATCTGAAACCCTTTCGGCACAGCACTTTTCAAAGTGATAATAAATCTCGATACGGTTACAGGTCGAAAGAATGACAGCTCCCTTCAAATCGGGGTCAATTTGCAACTGTTTTAAGAACTCAATAGTATCTTCGTCAGTAAAAGCATATTTTTCCCTTATTTCCAGAGGGGCCGATTTATAACTTATTCCTGTTATTCCAAGCATGAAGTTGGTATATATAGAAGCTAATAGGTATTGATTTGCCTGTTAAACCTGTGGGTTTATCGATTTTATATCTTCAAAATAGCTGAAACCGTTGTTTAACAGGGCGTTTGTTTTAAAAAGCCAACGAAGATAATAATAAATATTGGTTGATGGATTGCCCTTTTTTGAAAAAGAAAATTTGTGTGTGAATATTAAAATTTTCTTCAGCTAATTGTATTGCAAGCATCTGTTTTTAGAATAAAAAATTTTTAACCTCTTGCTGAAATAACTTTTCATCAGAAATGTTCTGGTTAAAACCCAAAAATTATTCTTCATATTCTTTATCCTTTTCTTTGGCCGGATTCAAAAGATCAATATTGAAGGGTATATCAAGCATCGGGTAAAGATAATATCTCACCGGTTTTTTGTTATCCTGCTATCATCCTGGGGCTGCATAATTTAATTAACAATGCGGCACAAATCAATAGGTATTTAATTTGCTTGTTATTTGAAGTAATGGCCTGCTATTTAGTTTGTTGTGTAATTTCAGCAAACCGGTTGAAGAATAAACACAGCAAAATCTTATTCAAATCTATCCCATATTCACTAATTTCGCTTATTAAACCACTAATTCTGTAAAATGATCAATAAATCAATCCGTTATTTGCTGCTTTGTGTTATTGCAATTTTATCTTCTGCAAACCTTCAAGTCAGGGGGCAGATCATCATCAATGAGGTAATGGCGTCTAACTGGAATTTCATTGCCGATGACGATGGTTCCTTTGAAGACTGGATAGAGCTGCTCAATGCCGGTGATCAGATAATAAATTTACAAGGGTACTCTTTGTCTGATAATCCTGAAATGCCCGCCAAATGGGTATTCCCTGAGATTTACCTTCGGCCCGGAGAGGTGTTGATGGTTTGGGCTTCGGGCAAAGACCGCAAACCACAGCATGGGCAAATGGTTAATGGTATAAGAAGGCTTTTCTATTCTAATATTACCGGCACCAGTGTAAACAACCTTACTAACCATCCCAGTTTTCCTGATAGCCCCACTGAGGTAACTACCCTGACTGGTTTTTTTGAGGCACCTGTAAATATTGCCGACAACTATGGTCAGCATTTGTTTACCTGGCTTAGGGCGCCTCAAACAGGAAATTTCCAGTTCTGGCTGGCTGGCGATGATAATTCACAGCTTTTCCTCAGCACCGACAGTTTGCCCGAAAATGCAAAACTAATTGCGTCAGTTCCGGAATGGACAAATTCGCGGGAGTGGTTCAAATATCCTCAACAGGCATCTGCATCTGTTTTTCTTGAAGCCGGAAAAGTTTACTACATGTCGGCCCTGATGAAAGAAGGGGAGGGAGGAGATAACCTGGCTGTGCGCTGGCAGTTGCCCGATGGAATAATTGAAGCACCCATGTCTGCGGCACATTGTTACTTCCCTTCCACAGGGCTGCATACCAACTTCAGCATCAGCTCAGGTCAGGAACAGGTTTTCTTGATCGATCCGCAGCAAAATCTCATCGATGAAATGCCTCTTACATTTATACCAACCAATATTTCTTTTGGACGCAAACCAGGCAATACAGCCGACTGGTTTTTCTTTGGCCGTTCTACACCCGGCAAGGTTAATTCCACAGCAGGTTACAAAGAAATAACTCCGGCACCTGCTATGTTGCCTGAAGGGGGCATCTTTTCTCAGTCTTTTCAGGTTCAGATCTCTTCAACCGATCCTGATGCTGTGATATGGTATACCACAAACGGAACGCTGCCGATGCCCAATTCATCAACCCGTTATACCCAGCCGGTAAATGTTTCAGGAGTATCCTATATCAGAGCTATTGCCGTTAGTCCGGGAAAATTGCCCAGCGAGATAAATGGGAACACCTATGCTGTGGCCCACGCCAATATGGATGGGTTTTCCTCTAACCTTCCGGTAATGATATTGCACGAATTCAACAACCCTATCACATCTGGCGATAAGACCCCGGCCTTCTTGACTTTATATAATGCGCAGGAGTCTGGCAGGACTGCCTTCAAAGGACAACCTGCTGTCCAGACAAGGGTAATTGCAGACCTCAGGGGATCAAGCTCGCAAATGTTTCCTAAAAAAGGGTATGGTTTTCACATGCAATTCGAAGACGGACGCAACCGCAAAGAATCGCTGCTCGAAATGCCTGCTGATCACAACTGGGTGTTGCATGGGCCTTATTCCGATAAAACACTTATGCGCAATGCCATGTCTTATGCCATTGGTACCGATGCAGGCCATTATTCGCCCCGCACCCGGTTTGTTGAATTGTTTCTCCACAGCGGTACCGGTGCTCTTCAATACGCACACTACCACGGGGTATATGTGCTTACCGAAAGGATAAAAATATCGGAAGGACGACTTAATGTTGATGAACTGGAATTACATCACAATGAATACCCCGAAGTTTCAGGAGGGTACATATTCAGCTATGACAGGTTGAATCCGGGCGATGTTGGATTTACCACTAAACGTGGAAATCTCTTTACTCATGTGAGGCCAAATGAACAAACCATCACTTCTCATCAACGAAATTACCTGATAGCCTTACTCGATTCGGTAGAAACTGCCCTGTTTGGGTCAGACTTTCTCAATCTTAATAACGGTTATCGTGCTTTTGTCGACACCGAGTCATTTATCGATATGCATCTGATTACCGAATTATGCAAGGAAATTGATGGTTTCAGGTTCAGCAGTTTCTATTATAAAGACCGGCAGGGGAAAGTAAAGGCTGGCCCTCTCTGGGACTTTAACCTTTCGTTGGGCAACGCCAACTATAACCAGGGATGGCAACCTCAGGGGTGGTACTATTCCTTACTAAACCCGAAAGAATACATGTATGGATGGTATATTCGCATGTTTCAGGACCCGAAGTTTGCTGCCGCATACAATCGAAGATACCGTCATTTAAGGCTGACTGCATTTTCTGATGTCCGTCTTATGGAGCGGATAAATCAGTACCGCAATACTCTTCAGGAATCGCAAGCGCGCAATTTTCAACGGTGGAAAACATTGGGCACATGGGTTTGGCCCAATTGGTATGTGGGCAACACCTGGCAGCAGGAAGTTGACTGGATGACCAATTGGCTCAAACAAAGATTGGTTTGGATGGACAGCCAGTTGGGGCTACCCTACACCATGATCCATTACTGGAACTTCAACCAAAATAATTATCTTCAACCCAGCTATTCAATTCACGGAGCATCTGTTCAGTTTGTTGGGGCCAATGAGTCTGAACTTGTTCCCGGTGAAGGTCAGGGGTTTACGGGTTATAATTCGCGAAACGGCGATGACCCGCTTACCCATCTGAGGGTAAACAACCCGGCAGGGGCCGAACTGAAATTCAATCTCTCAACAATCAATTACCGCAACATCCTGTTTTCATACGAAACCAGGCGTTCAGTCAATGGCGCAAACACTCATTTTATTAGTTATACCATTGATGGGAATACTTTTATCCCGGTTGATACCATCAGGGTAACAGATATTCCTGATGTTTATGTAATTGATTTTGCCGGTGTTCCGGGCGTTGACAATAATTCATTGTTCGGGATCAGGATAAGAATGGTGCAAGACGAAACCTTATCGGGTGGCGGGTTAGCAGGAAATAACCGGATCGAAAATGTTACCCTCGATGGAGAAGCTATGCCCGGTGTGGTAAGACCTCCGGTGCAAACAGCCATTTTGCCTGCAAGAATTGAGCTGGTAGCTGGTCAGTCATCCCATACAATCTCCGTAAATAAATATTTTGCCCATCCCGATGGCAAAGCTTTAAAGTTATCTTTCAGATATTCGCTTCCACAGGTTGCTACAGCCGGTATGAGTGCAGGAAATATGGTCGTGGCACCTCTGAAGCAGGGTGGGATATGGCTTGAGTATGATGTTAGCGATGGGATTAATCCACCCCTAAAAAATAAATTGTATGTTCTTGTACATCCGCAAGTAGTACCCTTGAAAAACACTTCATTTACATTCGATACATGGAGCCCCAATGAACCTGAGGGTAGTTTTCCGGCCAATATGATGTTTCTTCAGTCAGACATTGATGACCCCGGATTGAGTACATCTTTGTCCTTTGCATATTTAATTCCAGCCGATGACTATGCTGCAGGCGATATCGCTAATATAGGGTTTCCCTATCGCAATCAGAGCCGCACACGCATCAACGGGCTGGGTAACAATGGTATTTCGTTTATCAATACCGGACGGGGGCGCGATGTAGGTGCTGCCGTTGCAGCCATTGATACCCGTGAAGTGCAAAAGGTTAGTATTAACTGGAAGGCTACCACCGAAAGGCTCAATTCACGTGTTTATGCAATAAGGTTACAATACAGGCGGGGAATTTCTGAACCCTGGAAGGACTTACTGCACAACGGAAATATTCAGGAATACAAGCGTGGTGCGGTAGCTGGCCATTCCACAATTTTTGAGAATGTTTTGCTTCCTGCTGATGCACTCAACAATGCTTATGTGCAACTAAGGTGGGTGTATTATTTTACTGGTGAAGGAACCGGGGCAAGGGATATGCTGTCGTTGAATCATATTTTTATTGAAAGAACTGACAATGTGAGTACAGGGAATATTAATAGCTCCCTTGAATTTTTGCAGGTATTCCCCAATCCGGTCGAGAACCATGAAATGCGGTTTAACCGTATAGTAACCGGAAATCTTTTTGATTTACACGGCCGGCATATATTATCAGTTGCCGGGGGCGGCAGTATTTCGGTTTCGGGGATAAAACCGGGGATATATATTTTCAGAACCGAATCCGGGCAAACAATTAAAGTTATGATCCCCTCAGCCCAATAATTCCCGGAAGTTTTCATCGCCAAACATTAATTAAAACTAAATTTACAGATGTTTAGCAAACCTGTAAATTATTTAGTTATGAGCAAGATTGCAGTATTGTTAATGTTGGCAGCATTGGCTTTGGGAGTGGTATCATGCCAATCGCCATCAACCGGGAATCAAGCCGAAGAAATGCCTTCCGCTACACTCATTGTTGCCAGCAAAAGTGGAAATGATGTATGGTTTATTGACCGTGCCACAGGCGAAAAACTCGCCGTAATACCCACCGGGCTCGAACCCCACGAGGTAGAAGTATCTGACGATGGTCGCATTGCTGTGGTTTGCAATTACGGAAACCACGAAAATCAGGGGAACACACTTTCTGTTTATGATGTGGCAAGGCTGAAACTTCATAAAATAATAAGTCTGGGCCAACATACCCGACCCCACGGGATGTATTGGATGCCCGGAACCAACAATGTTCTGGTTACTGCCGAAGGAAGCAACAGCCTTTTGATGGTTGATGTAAGGGCCGGCGAAGTAATCTTTGCCATGGGCACAGGTGAGGATGTTTCGCACATGGTAGCCGCTACTCCGGGATTGGAACGAGCATTTGTACCCAGCCTCCGCACTGGGAATGTGGCTGTTTTCGACCTGCAGAATGGTATTCTGCTGAAGCATATTTACAGCGGTGCCGGAGCCGAGGGTATTGATGTTAGTCCTGATGGTGCCGAGGTATGGGTTACCAATCGCGCCGATAATACCATAACCATTTTCGATACCGAATCTCTTGAGGTGCTGGCACTGCTGCCCTGCGCCGATTTCCCCATAAGAGCAAAATTCACCCCTGATGGTTCAAAGTTTTTGGTAAGCAATGCACGGTCAGGCACAATTGCGGTTTTTGATGCACCCAAAAAGGAACTACTTGCCGAAATAAAACTTACTCCACCAGTACCTGCCAACACCGATGCAGAAAGATATTTTGCAGAATTTGAAGGTACATCAATTCCCATTGGCCTTGTAGTCCCCGACAACCGTTTCGCCTATGTGGCCAATATACGATCGGATGCAGTGAGCGTTATCGATCTTGAAAAAATGGAAATTACCGGCCATTTTCAGGCTGGCCGAGAGCCCGATGGTATCAATTTTTCGCACCTTCAACCCAAACCAAAATAATGTTTTTGAAAACAATATTTGGAAAGACCTGGTATCGGCCCGAACAGCTTCATGGTTATGCTTCCCGGTCAAACTCAACAATTTCCAGGTCTTTTATTTCAGTGCCATCGATTACAAACCTGAGCATACTGATCATCTTATGAAAACCATGCCTGCCTGCAGCTCCCGGATTGAGATGCAGGCAGTGGTATTTTTTGTCGAAAATAATTTTGAGAATATGTGAGTGCCCGCTGATGAAAAGTTGGGGGGGGGTGGCTGCGAAGGCCTTTTTAATGACAGGAGAGTAGTTTCCCGGATAGCCGCCAATATGGGTCATCAGCACATCAACCCCCTCACAGGCAAAACGCAGTATTTCGGGAAATTCTGCCCTGATCGCGGCATCATCTATATTGCCATATACTCCCCGCAAAGGTTTTATTGCCCTGAGTTTGGCAATGACATCAAAGCTTCCGAAATCGCCCGCATGCCATATCTCATCGCAATGACTGAATATCCGGGGTGTTTCAGGGTGTATCCAGCCATGGGTGTCAGTTAACAGGCCGATTCTTCTCATACAACTGCAAGGGTTCATGTTAATGGCGCAAACCTAAGCATTTTGGCTGCTATTACCGCGGTTTATTTTCACATTTTGTTTATAATTTTTGGCAAATAGTAAATACCACCCGTTAACATTGGGTTAATTTTGTACTTTAGTATTTCTTAAACACCCTGACAATGACCTATCAAACAAACACTCCTCATCGTATTCTGGTTAAGGATAAATACTTTGTGAAGTACATAGATGCTTCGTTATTACTGAAATCGATTAATCGTATTGCTGAAAGTATCTATTCAGACTTTAAAGACCATAAGCCTCTTTTTCTGAGTGTATTAAATGGTTCTTTTATGTTTACATCAGACCTGATGAAGGTTTATCCCGGAATATGTGAATTAAGTTTTATCCGTTTGGCATCTTATAAGGGTACACAAACCACAGAAGAGGTTAAGACGCTTATCGGCCTGAATGACGACCTTAAGGGCAGGCACGTTATTATCCTTGAAGATATTATCGACAGCGGTATTACCATTAAGCATCTGCTCGACGATCTGGCCCGTTATGAACCGGCATCGCTTAAGGTAGCTTCATTGCTATTGAAGCCCGAGGCCCTGCGTACCGATATAAAGCCCGATTATGTTGGTTTGGAAATTCCCAAAGATTTTATTGTGGGATATGGGCTCGACTATGATGGCCTGGGACGAAACCTGCCCGATATTTACCGGCTTAACCCATAACCGGCCTTTTTTTATATTGAACAATAACTATCTGAAATATGCTCAATCTGGTACTGTTCGGCCCGCCCGGATGTGGCAAAGGAACCCAGTCGTCGAGGGTAGCCTGCCGGTATAACCTTGTGCATATTTCAACCGGCGATATTCTGCGCCAGGAAGTGCAGAAGGGGACACCACTGGGCATGAAGCTGTTCACTTATATGTATAAGGGGCAGTTGGTTCCCGACGCTATTGTAGTTAAAAAAGTATTTGCCACAATGATGAAATTCCCCGATGCATGGGGATTTGTTTTTGATGGCTTTCCGCGTACACTTTATCAGGCCCGCATCCTCGACAGGTTGCTTCTGAAACTAAGCAGCAGGGTAAATATTGTTATCTGCATGGTAGTTGACCACCAGGAGCTTTTCGACCGGATGATGGCCAGGGCTATTGATTCTGGCCGTTGCGATGATAATGAGGCAACCATTCGCAAACGGCTCGATGTATATCATGCCCTAACAAAACCCCTGAAATACTATTATGAAAACCAGGGAAAAGTTGCGAATGTAAGTGGAATGGCACCCGTTAAAACCGTGAGCGAAAGAATATCGAGCGTGGTGGAGCATTACATGCAGCAGCAGGAAGTAATGTCTGAAGTAGGGTTTTAATTGGGTTATTGCATTACCTTTGCCCCCTGAAAAAGTTTTAAAGGGATTCAAACGTAAAACATCCTGACATTGAGTTCAAATTTTGTTGATTATATAAAGATTTATTGCCGCTCAGGAAAAGGTGGTGCTGGTTCAGTTCATTTTTTAAGGGCCAAATTTGTACCCAGGGGCGGGCCCGATGGTGGCGACGGTGGCCGGGGTGGTCATATTATTTTGCGAGGAAACAGCCATTTATGGACCCTGCTCCATTTGCGCTACACCCGCCATGTTATTGCTGAGGAAGGCACTTCAGGCAAAGGTCAGGGCAGAACTGGTGCCTTTGGCAAAGATGTTATCGTGGAAGTTCCGCTGGGTACACTGGCAAGGAACGCTGAAACCGGCGAAATAATGGCCGAGTTAACAGAGCATGGTCAGGAAATTATCTTGCTTGAAGGGGGCAGAGGCGGATTGGGCAATATTCATTTTAAATCGGCTACAAATCAGGCCCCACGCTATGCACAACCTGGCGAACCAAGCCAGGAAGCCGATGTGGTTATGGAATTGAAAATACTTGCTGATGTAGGTCTGGTGGGCTTCCCCAACTCTGGCAAATCAACACTTTTATCAGTTGTGTCGGCGGCAAAACCCGAAATTGCCGATTACCCATTTACCACTCTGGTGCCCAACCTGGGCATGGTTTCATACCGCGACCAGAAATCATTTGTTATGGCCGATATCCCTGGGATTATTGAAGGGGCCCACGAAGGACGCGGACTTGGGCATCGTTTCCTGCGACATATTGAACGAAACTCAGTATTATTGTTTATGATACCCGTTGATAGTGACAATATAAAAAAGGAATTCGAAATCCTTCTCAATGAGTTGAAAATGTATAATCCAGAACTGCTTGATAAACAGCGGGTACTCGCTGTAACCAAATGCGATATGGCCGATGAACAAATGCTTGGTGAGTTGAAGAATGAACTGCATGGTCTTCCTCCCTTTGTGTTTATTTCATCGCACACCCAATTGGGAATAATGCAATTGAAAGATCTTCTCTGGAAAACACTAAACCAACCAGCTGGTAACTAAGTATTGTATTTTATGGAATTTCTTCTAAATGCCGATCGTGATTTGTTTCTGTTCCTCAACGGACTTCATGCTTCCTGGCTCGATATGCCAATGTATTGGATTAGCAACAAATTCTTCTGGATTCCATTGTATATGTTATTGCTTTTTCTTGTTTTCAGGCACTATGGCTGGAAAAGGGCGCTTCTTATCTTACTTGCAATTGCTCTTCTGATTACCCTGAGCGACCAGATAACAGGCTTTATGAAAGGATATTTTCAGCGGCCCCGACCATCGCACAACGAAAGCCTTGCCGGGTTGGTTCACACCGTTAAGGGTTACAGGGGTGGTGCCTGGGGGTTTGTTTCTTCGCATGCTGCTAATTCCCTTGCCCTGGCATTATTTATGATTTCGCTGCTTGCCAAAAAAATCAGGTTTATTGCACCCATTATGCTCACCTTTGCAATCCTCAATGCTTACAGCCGCATTTATTTGGGGGTGCATTACCCGGCAGATATTCTTGGGGGTATGGTTATTGGAATAGTGGTGGCATTGCTGGTGATTACACTCTGGAAATGGGCCGACCGAAGGCTCTTCTCTTCAATATCAATTGTCCGCTAATAGTTGGAAATTTTTGTTTCGATCTCATCAATCTCTACCTTGTAAATACAAACATTGTTTACTGAGGGGGCATTGTAGGCAAAATCTTTACCGGTGTATTTACGCATAATAATGTTCAGAATTTCTACCTTCTGATCGTAATCTTCAACAAAAACAACTTTACCCTGGGCAAGTACACTTCTGTATCTCATTCCGTAGCTGCAGGCAACATTATCGTGCCGGTGAAACAATTTATGATCGGTACTGAAGGATACACATACAGTTGGATTGGTTTTGAGTATGTCAATCTTTTTTCCCATAGGGGCCGAATGGAGGTATATGGTATTGTTTTCAAATCCGAAGTTAAAGGGGAGTACATAGGGTTTATTGTCCTGGTCGACCATTGCAACAAAACAGCAATCGCATTTGTCAATTACTTCCTTTGCATTGGCGAAATCGGTATAAAGTGTATTGGCCATAAAGTTTTATATTGATGATTTATGTGGAAACAAAGCTAAATATTTTTCAGACCAAACAGTCCAAATTTGACAATTCTGATAAAATTCCCAATCATGTTACTTCAACATGTCCGGGAAAAAGAAATTATCAACAATCAAAAAAAATAAATTATAATTGCAACCGTAAAACCAACTTACAATCAAAATTATAGCCAATGGCACGTATCATAGCAGTGAGCAATCATAAGGGGGGTGTTGGAAAAACAACATCGGCCATCAATATTGGGGCTGGTTTGGCTCTGAAGGGCAAAAGTGTTTTGCTGGTAGATATGGATCCCCAGGCAAATCTCAGCCAGAGTTTAGGAGTGCACGACCCTGAAAAGGGAATTTATGAGGCGCTAAAGGGTGAATTGCCAGCGGAGATAATCAATGTTAAAAAAAATCTTTCATTAATACCTGCCAGCCCCGGGCTTGGTGGCGCCGAACTGGAACTGGCATCAGAAGCAGGCCGCGAGTTTATATTGAAAGAATTGATTCAGGAAATAAGAAATGAATACCATTACATTATCATTGATTGCCCGCCATCGCTTGGCTTATTAACCATTAATGCATTTACTGCAGCTACCGAAGTTTATATACCAATGCAGGCGCAATACCTGGCATTGCAGGGTATTGGCAAATTGCTGGGTCTGGTGGATAAAATAAAAAAAAGGCTCAATCCTGCACTGGAAATAACAGGTATAATTATTACCCAATTCGACAGGCGCAAGGTGCTCAACCGGTATGTGATGGATACCCTTGAATCGCACTTTGGCCCAAAGGTTTTCAAAACCCGAATTCGCAATAATATTTCACTGGCTGAAGCCCCCAACGAGGGTACCGATATTTTTGAGTATGAGCCATCGAGCAATGGCGCTTTCGATTATCAGCAATTGGTAAAGGAGATATTGAAAAGAGATGCAATTGCCTGAAAAAAGGGGGGCTTCTGCTACCACCCGAATTTTTTTACTTCATTAATCCCAGTCCTCTAAGTTCCGAGATGAGTTTTGCCATTGTAAGTGGTTTTGGGATGTAGGCATCAAATCCGTCGGCTATATATTTTTCCTTATCACCGGCCATGGCGTTTGCAGTAATGGCAATTATTGGAGGCAGTGTGCTATATTTCTTCCGTAGCTCTTTCATTGCGGTAATGCCATCCATAACAGGCATCATTATATCCATCAGAATGATTTGATGTTTTTCGGGGTTATATTTTTCCAGAGCTTCCAGGCCATTAAGGGCTGTGTCAATGCGGCATCGGGCTGTTTGCAACATAATGGAAATTACCTGCAGGTTAACCCTCTTATCATCTACCAGAAGAACATCAAGATCAAGTGGAAACTCATTATTGAATTCTCCATCGTCCATGGGTAAAAAAGAAGGACTAACTACTTCTGTACGGAAAGTAAACCAAAAAGTGCTTCCTTTCCCCGGTGTGCTTGTTACGCCAATTTGGCCATCGAGCAATGAAACCAATTGCTTGCAAATGTATAAACCTAAGCCAGAGCCCTGCTGTGGATTAGAGCGGGCATTGTCGAGCTGTTGAAATTTATTGAAAAGTCTTTCCTGATCTTCCTTACTGATACCGGTTCCGGTATCGGTAACAGATATTTTAACCTGATTATGAAGTTTTTCGTCAATGGTGGCTCTTATGTTAATGGCTCCATTTTCAGTAAACTTTATTGCATTGTTTACCAGATTGAATAGTATCTGTTCCAGCCGCATACGGTCAGTAAAAACATCTGTCACCGAATTTTTTCCGCTTTCTATTATAAGCTGGTTCTTTTTTTCGAGCATGGCATTGTGCGTAATAATCCGGATGTTTTTAAACACATCTTTCAGATCAAATTGCTCTCTCTTTACAGTTAGTTTGCCCGCTTCAATGCGCGAAATATCAAGGATGTCATTGATCAATGCCAGCAGTATTCTCGATGATTCTTTAATAATTTCAAGATAACCAGCCTGGGTAGGGTTAAGATTGGTTCGCGACAGAATATCACTCATGCCCAATATGCCTGTAACCGGAGTTCTGATTTCATGGCTGAGATTGGCAAGAAACAGATTCTTTGCATCTGAGGCTTTTCGGGCTTCTTCAGATTTTTGTTTGTGCATAAAAGCATCTTTTTCAGCCGAAATATCTCTGAACAGGCTCATCAGGAAACTTGCCCCCTTAATTTTAATGGTACGCGAAACCACATTAAAATACTTTATCTGGTTGTTTTTTGCCAGCAAGGGTATTTCTTCGGCAAGCTGTATGTTCCCATCAGCCTGAAGCAGTATTTTTTTCAAAGCAGCCTGCAAATCGTCGGGTGGAACGATATCGGTGAACCAAAAGGATGAAAATTCTTCATCAGAAAAACCCAGTATTTCCAACAGGCAACTATTAACCATCGTAAAGTTGTGATTTTTCCAATCGGCTACAATTATGCCATCGCTGGTATGATTAAAAAGAGCCATCAGTCTTTCTTCCAATTCATTAACTTCTTTCCGGCTTTGGGCCAAAGCAAGGTTTAAGTTGCAAACTTCACGGGTCTTTTTTAAAAGAAGTTTTTCGATGTCATTTTCTTCATCGGCAACGGTTTTATCATTTTCTATTGATGCAAATTTTGGCAAAGGAGCATCTTCTGAGCTTTGCAAATAGCGTATTGTCCAGTAATTTTTTGCCTTTTCCCAGAAGATAGTTACCAAAAATCGTTGAGGGTTGTTGCGAAATCCTTCATCTAATCTGCAATATCCGGCAGTTTGTACCGCCTGATTTTCTGAAATTATTTCCAACCGCGAAAACTCTTTCCGGTAATAGGCAGAGAAAACCCATGGCAATCTGCTGCTGTTTATTTCGTGGCTTACCTCATGAGCTGGGGCTGTAATTGGTTGGCTGCCAGGGTAAATAAAAGTTATGTTGGGGGCCAGAAAAGGGATAACCTGCGAAGGTTCGGATTTAGAAGCTAACTCGTGTATAAAAGTATGGTAGCTTTTAATTATTTCCTCATCGGATTGGGTTGATGGATTTATCCCCTGCATCTGGTTAGAACTATTATGAAATTCGTGTTTTTTAGTGGCTTCCTGTTAAAACTCAAACAAATTTCATGTGTTTTCAACACAACTAACAATATTAAGGGTTTTTTAAATAGGAAATAGAGAAGTTTATATAATTTTTGTGTTAAATCTTAAACAATTTCATGTCAGCGACGGAGTGCATCTACATCAAATTTCAGACAAAAGGAGGGTATGCGGCGATAATGGTATGTTTTATTAAATATTATTCTAACTTTACTTTTGCACACGGGGTGAAATCCATGGAAAAAATGGCTATTGCCCAAAAATATTTTCATCATTCCAAAAACGGAAACCAATGGCATTTAGTAAATATATTTTTAAAATGGTAAAGCTGTCCTGGGGCTATTTTTTGGCACTACTGTTATTATTCAATACCCTTAATGCAAAGCCGCCTGCAATTCCATTCAGCACGGGCAAAGACCACCTTACTATTTGGAATGGGCGCGATTATGAGCCTTTTTTTATTAAAGGGATGAATTTGGGGATTTCGGTGCCAGGCAAGTTCCCGGGCGAGCTTTCTGTTTCCAGAGCACAATACGGAAGATGGTTTGGTATGATTAAGGATGCGGGGTTCAATTCAATCAGGCTCTACACGCTTCATTACCCCGATTTTTACCAGGTACTCGATTCTTTCAACCTTGCAAATCCCCAAAATCCACTCTTCTTCTTTCAGGGCGTTTGGCTGGAAGAAGAGTATGAGGGTTATGAAGACGATATGTTTTTTCTTTCAGAAACCTTCATGCAAGAAATTGAAGAAAATGTTGATTGCGTGCATGGCAACCGGTCAATCGGGCATCGTTATGGAAAGGCTTATGGTAAATATACTGCCAATGTATCGCAATGGAACATGGGCTATATTATAGGCAGGGAGGTTCACCCTGGCGAAGTTGCACATACCAACAAGGTAAACGCAAGTTTTACTGCATTTTACGGAAATCATTTTGCAATAGAAAATGTTTTGCCGGTAGAAGCCTGGATAGTTTCCAAGCTAAACCACCTGGTTTTCTACGAGAACCTGCATTATAAAACCCAGCGTCCGGTTAGTTTCTCAAGCTGGCCCACTCAAGACCCGTTCAGCCACCCCGAAGAATGGAATGCGTGGGAAGACTCCACATCTATCGATCTGAGCAAGATTCAGCTGGTAAATGCCCCTGCAGGCTTTTTTGTAAGCTACCATGCCTATCCCTATTATCCCGATTTTATCAATTACGGCCCTGAATATATTGGTTTCACTGATAATTTTGGGCCCAATAGTTACCTCGGCTACCTTACCCATCTTAAAGAGCATTACCCCAATTTCCCTTTAATAATTGCCGAAACCGGTGTGCCGTCGAGCTGGGGTATTGCACATTATTCAACAAGTGGTATGCATCATGGCGGTTTTGACGACTATCAGCAGGGCGAAGCCAATATCCGCATATTGAAAACCGTTGAGAGTGCCGGTTGTGGCGGGGCAATGCATTTTTCGTGGATGGACGAATGGTTTAAACGAACCTGGGTTACCGACCATATTGATTATTTGATGGATAGAAGAGTATTATGGCATAATGTAACTGCAGCAGAACAGAATTTTGGGCTGATAAGTTTTCAGCGGCCCCTGGGCATGGGTTTATGGGATCAGTTCTGTGGTGAGTGCGAAATAAGCTATATGACCGTGGCTGCCGACTTTGACTATTTCCATATAAAACTATATATGCAGCAAATGCCACCTCCTCTCGATGATTTCTGGATAGCCATTGATACCTATGATGCCGGACTAGGTGAATCGATTCTCCCCAACGGTCAGGTTGTCGAAAACCGTGCTGAATTCGCTTTGCACCTTACCAATTATTCGGCTAAACTATACGTTACACAGGCCTACGACCTTTATGGTATTTACCACGATGTATCGCAACCCGAACAGCAATACCGGTCTGTTGCCACAGATGGAGCACCCTGGAATATTGTCCGCTGGAAGGTGAACCAGTTCGACCAGGATATACAATACATTGGGAACCTGAAGGTAAATTATGGCTTTCTGCCCCCTACAACCCGCGATGCAGTTACCATTCACAAAGACCATATTCACATCCGACTGCCCTGGTCGTTGCTCCATTTTGTCGATCCCAGTTCTTACGTGGTATTTCACGACAATAGGTCAACCTGGCAACCCGAAGACACCATCTCCGATGGTATCATTGTTACCATTATGCATCGTGGACGCAAATACCTGCCATCAAAGAGATTTCTGTGGGAAGAATGGAATCATGCCCTTGATGTGCAGGAAGTAGTGAAAGGCTCATACTGGGTTATGAAAGACCGGTTGAGAGAGTTTAACAATAGGGCCGTGGCGCGCAATGACAGTGTTTATCTCTATATCGATGGCGACCCCGCTTGGGTTGATGCTGAAAGGGGGGTACTGTCCAACGATTTCGACCTTGATGGAAACTTCATGAAAGCATTACTGATTACTCCGCCAAAACATGGAAGGCTTGTTCTTCTTCCTGATGGTGCATTTACCTATCAGCCGTGGCAAAACTATATCGGCGATGATTTTTTTACTTATGCAATTTTCGATGGTTTGAGCTTTTCAAGCCCCGCTGAAGTTAAATTAAATGTTGAAGTGGTTACTATGGTGGCCGAGGTTCCTGTGCCAGAAGTGGCCTACCCAAGGGTGAATGTTTATCCCAACCCGGCCGGTGATGCCATTACATTTACAACCGAATTGTCGGCAGGCCAGATTTACATTTTCAATACGAATGGTCGTATTGTTTTGGCTGAAAACTTAAAAGGAAATGAACATAGAATAGATGTTTCATCCTTACCTTCAGGCATTTATATAGCAATGATAGATTCAGGCGAACTGAAAATTGCCCGCAGGTTTGTGGTGTATTGATTTCTTATTATTGATATTTCAACCTGGGGCTACCCCGATGCCTTAAAAACTGATGATGTTATTTCGAAAGATGGAAATTGGGTTTTCCGCCATGGTGTGTTGGGAACCTTTGCCAACGCACGTCAATTTCAAGGAAGGGGAGAGCGGTTTCTTGGAATCCGTTTTCCTTTTGATAACAAATTTCAGTATGGCTGGATAAGGATTTACTGCAGCCAGCATAGCGACACACTCCGCATCATCGACTTTGCCTGGAACAGAAGCCCAAACAGCAAAATAAGGGCCGGGCTGAAAGAATAATCAACAGATTATCAATACCAATACAAAGTTCTAAACAACCCCAATGTATTTTCTCACTTCACTGATATAGTTTTTAAGAGCTGCGTCGAGAAAATCTGCAATTTGTCGCATCTGTGGATAGGGTAGGCCCGAATTCTGGTTCATGGTGATACAGGTTTGGGCAATTTGAACAGCTCCCATACTGAGCGACATTTCATAAAGCGTGTGGGTGAAATCAGTATAAGATTTCGATCCACTTTTCAGCGATTTCTTTATATTTTGTGAAATGGCTTTGGCATCGTTGTGGAAGGTATTGAAAAGTTCTGTCATTACAACCAGATTGTCGTTGGCTTGATTACGAATGATCGTGAGACTGGGAATATCTAATACCTGTTCTTGTTTCAGAAAATTTATAACCTGTCTTATATGCTCATTTTCAAACGATCGCGATTCTTTCTTTTTTTGTTTCCAATAAAGCAGCTTTTTATAAAGGTCTTCCGATGTTGCCGGCTTTATAATGTAATCATCGAGCCCACTTTGGAGGTACCCTTCCACATCTGTTGAAAACACATTGGCGCTGAGTCCGATAATTACATGGTTGCCTGGTATGTTGCGCCTTATAAATTTGGTGGCTGTTATACCATCCATAACAGGCATCTGAATATCCATGAGAATAATATCGGGAGCCTGGAGTATAGTTTTATCTGTAAGGTAATCAATAGCTTCCTTCCCATTCGAAACCATGGTAATGCTGCAACCCATGGCTTCAAGCATCATGGTAATAACTTTTTGATTTACCACTTTATCTTCTACCAGAAGTATATTTAAACCCAGATGATCGGGTTTTAAATACTCTACTTCATGCATAAACTGCCTGATTTTTTCATGCTCAGGTATTGATGTCTGTATTGAAAACCAGAACATTGATCCTTTGCCTGTTTCGCTTATTACCCCTATTTCGCCTCCCATAAGTTCTACAATACGCTGGCAGATGGTAAGTCCAAGACCAGTGCCCTCGATGGCTCTGGTAAATGAAGAATCGATTTGCGTAAAGGGGTTGAACAATTTTTTCTGTTCCTCCTCTGAAAGGCCAATGCCGGTATCCTGCACTTCAACCCTGAGTAAAACTGTATCGCTTGTAATTTTGTCAGGTAAAACTCTCAGATGAATGCTGCCTGCAGGGGTAAACTTAATAGCGTTGGAAAGCAGATTTGAAATAACCTGATTTATTCTTATCGGATCAATATACAGATGTTCGGGGAGGGATTCGTCTATAAAAAGGATAAACTCCAGTTGTTTTTGCTTTATCAGGGCTGAGAATATTCGCGGTGCTTCTTCAAAGAATTTTTTTACATGAACAGGTGATGGGTTGATACTTAATTTGCCGGCTTCAATTTTTGAATAATCAAGTATATCGTTGATAATGCTTAGTAACGAATCGGCCGACGATTTAATCGTATTTACGTAATCAGTTTGTGTTTCATCAAGCTTGGTTTTAAGCAAAAACTCTATCATCCCCACAATACCGTTCATCGGTGTACGGATTTCGTGGCTCATATTGGCAAGGAATTGTTGCTTTATTTCGGCTGATTTTTGTGCCAGCACGATATTTTTTTTCAGTTCGTGGCTTTGCACTTCTATCGAAACATCGCGGCTCGTAAATACAATAGCATTGATTAAAGGGTTGTTTAAATGATTGGTTGCAACGGTTTCAACCTGTTTATAACCGGTAGTGGTGTGTTTAAGGCGATGCTGAAGGTAAATTAAATCGGTTTCGCCTTTAATCAGTTTATCAAACTGCTCGCCAAATTCTGCCCTGTCGTCAGGATGAATAAAGGCACTCAGGTGTTTGCCTGTTATTTCGGGTCCGCTTATACCGGTAAGCTTAAAAATTGCGTCTGTGCAGTAATTTATTTCACCGGTATCGTCAGTTAATGTTATAAGGTCGAAACTGTTTTCGAGCAAGGTTTTAAACCTTTTTTCATTTTCAGCCAGTTTTTCTTCAATTACACGCTGTTTGGTTATATCGCGTATGAAAGCCCCTATACCAGTACGATTATTCCCATAAAAGACAGGAAATTTTCGTGTTTCGAAAAACCTCTGGCCCGAATGGATTTCATAAATCACCGGTTTTTTCTCCTGCAGTACCTTTTGGTCTGATTCGGCATCAGACTCGAAAACATCCTGACCACGAAAATCTTCATCTTTTTTACCAATAATCAACTCAGGCGAACGATTATGATAATTGGCGAATGCATGGTTTACGATGAGGTAGCGTTGGTCGTACCCCTTCAAAAAGACAAAATCGCTGGTACCATTAATGAAACTGAAGAATTCCTGTTGATTTTCTTCGAGTTTTTCCTTTAAAATTACCGTTTCATGTAAGCTCTGCCTTAGCTCTTCATCGCTTGCCCTGAGTTCTTCATTCATGGTTTGTTCATTCTGAAGCATTTGGGCTATTTTGTTTTCCTGTTTCTTGCGTTCGGTAATATCCTGAATGTTTACAATATAGTATTGAAGTTCGTGTCGGCTTCCGCTAACGGCTATTATGTCTATTAATGAAGGGAAAATACTTCCATCTTTGCGCACCTGATAAGATTCGGTAATAATATGCCCTCTTTCCTTTGCCTTTTTAAAAAGATTTTCAACATCTGTTTTGGGGTTGCTTTGCAATAATTTTTCAAAGTGAATGTCAGACATCTCATCAATGGAATAACCGTGCAAATTGGCATAGATGGGGTTCATGAGCACAGGCTTGGTGTCGCCGTTTTCAAAAGTGGCAACTCCCATGTGTATATGTCTGAATATTTCTTCCCATCGATGCAGGTTTGCCTCCGATGCTTTTCTTTCAGTTATATCGCTTAGTGAACCCACTATACGACATATATCCTGATTTTCATCATGCAAGGCAAAAGCATTAATTTCTGTCCATGCATAGTCTCCATTTTTTTGCCGGATTCTTAATTCCATTACAACAGAATCTTTTACCTGCTTATCGAGCAATGAGATTTGATAATCAAAAACATTAGCATCGAGAGGATGAATTTGCTCACTGAAATTTTGAGTTGTTATGGGGTCTTCATCGCTGGTGTAGCCTAAAATTTCTTTAAGTCTCGCAGAAATAAATAGTTTTTTATGCTTTATGTTCATGTCCCAGATTCCATCGCGGGTGGCACGTGTGGCAAGGGCATACCGCTCTTCACTTACCCTTATTTCTTCACTGGCGGCTTTTTTGTCAGTTATATCTACAACTGATTCTATAATTCCGTAGGTATTTTCGCGGTTATTGTATATAACAGATTTATAAAAAATTACATCGCTCAAAAAGCCATCGGCTCGTACAAGTTTCCCTTCAAAAACCGCAGGTTGGTGGGTTTGCAATACTTCTTCATTTATTTGAAGATGTTTGCTGACCTGGCTTTTAGGATAAAAAACCGGGGTTTCCTTGCCACTGATTTCCTCTCGTTTAAAACCCGTTAATTTTTCAAAGGCATGATTACAATCCTTTATTAACGTTTTATTAATGGTGAAAAAAACCGGTGTTGGAAGAGCCTCAATCAGGGCATGCTGAAATTCGAGTTCTCTTTTTAATACCCTCCTGATTCTTACGTTGGTATATGATTGAAGCGCAAATATTACAGAAAACATGAAAAGCGAAACTAAAAACCCAACCAACAGGTAATAATACTTGCTGAAAAATGTTTCCGGAAGATTGACAATGATGCTGTCAGGGGGTAATTTTTTTTTGTCAATTCCAAACCTTTTCAGTTGATGGTAGTCGAAATAGTAATTGTTTGGGATAGCTTCGAGAACATTTAAAGCTGATGGGTGCTCTCCTTCTATTATCTTAACTATAAGCTGAGCGGCACTTTCGCCTTGTGCCTGTCCCGAAACAAGTTTGCCTCCCACAATCCCATGCCCCAGCATAAAATGCCAGAACCCAAATACTGGTGCACTAGATGCTGATGTTATTATCTCTGTGGCCGCTTCAGTTTCGATAATCATTTTATTTTCAAGATTGAGGTAGGGCCATAGCATTACAACACTGTTGGCTGGTAGTTTTGCCAGTGAATCGGCAAGCCTGAAAAGATTGGCATCGTGCAGGTAATGAAAGGTTATTCCAGGAAATTTTGGCTCATGTTTAACCCTGAACAAATCAGACAGGTCATTGGCTGTGGTTGACATGTCGCCAACCATAAAAACTTCTTTGGTCTCAGGAAAAAGTGAAAGAGCCAATTCTACTGTGCCTGGTTCATCAAGTTTTTCCTGCACTCCTGTAATGTTTGGAAATAAAACAGAAACTTCGGGTTTATAATTGTTTACGCCACAAAAAACGACGGGCAATCCTGGGAAAATTATTTCACCGTTCTTTTGTATAAAAACATGAGCATCATCGTCGGTAACAATAATTGCATGAAACCTGGTGTTGCGGTACTTGTAGGTTAAAAGGGATTTAAGATTCTCCTGGTAAATAGGGTCAAACAAACGTTTGGAGTCCATATATTCCATTTGCAGGCTATATGTAATACCCGCATCATCCAGCCCTTTGCGGATACCTTCATTTATTTCAATGTTCCACTTAAAGGATGGGTGATAACTGTGCAGAACTAGGAAATTGTAGCTCTGCTCAGGGTTTATGGCGGGTAAATTGCCACTAATAAGGAGTCCAAATAAAACTAAATAAACTTTTTTCCACATAGGTAATTCAAGAATCATGGTAACATTTTTATTTTACCGGGGGCAACAAAAAAGGTTTCAGGATTCTATTAGTTCTGTGCTAATATTTTGTTTTTAATGATACTTTTTAATCTACTGAAGTCATTTTCAAGCAATGTAAAAAGGTTTGCGCTTTTGGTGAAAATATTCTTTTTGTGAAGATGATCCATTTCAAAAGTAAGACTATAAATCTTTAGGGCTCCAATAGTGGCGCTTAATCCTTTTAAGGCGTGTATGCTTTCTTTGAGCACTTTTTGGTCGTTTTTTTCTATCGAATCCTTTATTTTTGCGATAAGCATATCGGCTTCATTAACGAATGTGCCATAAAGATCGTTTATTACAGATGGGTCGAATTGTGTTTGTTCCTGAAATGTGCGAAAAGTTGACCAATCCAAATCATCAAGTTTCTGATAATCACCTGGTGGAAGCTCGGATATTGGTTCAGTTGTTTTGGCATCTTTTTTTCCAGCCGACCATTGAATTACTTTTTGATATAACACTGCCGGAACAACTGGTTTTGAAAGATAATCATCGAGCCCCTGAGCCATGTAATAATGAGCATCTGCCATAAGGGCATTGGCGCTGATTCCGATTATTGGTGGAAGGTTTGAGTGAAGTCTTCTTAGCTCTTTTGTTGCCATCAGGCCATCCATAACAGGCATCTGAATATCCATGAGAATAAGGTCATACTTCCCTTTTTCATACATATCAAGGGCTATTTGTCCATTAGGCGCAATGTCAACTGAGCATCCGGCGTTTCCCAGCATGATTGATATGATTTTCTGGTTTACTTCTTTGTCTTCGGCATATAAAACCTTTAGATTAAGCTCCGGAATTTCTTGATAGGGTTCGACCGGAAGTGTTTTCTCCGACTCGCTGCTGCAAGGAAAAGAAAAAATGAATGTACTGCCTTTACCTTCATTGCTTTTTACTTCAATTTTGCCACGCATGAGTCTCGAAATGTGCTCACAAATAGTTAATCCAAGACCAAGTCCGGAGTATTCGCGGTTAAAATTGCTGTTGGCTTGCAAAAAAGCCAGAAAAATTGTTTCCAAAAAATCGTTTTCAATCCCTATTCCGGTGTCAGTAACTTCAATCGATAGTTGATAGCTTGAATCGTTAATGCTAATACTCTTAAAATGAATGGTAATGTTTCCTTCGGGAGTAAATTTTATCGCATTCGTAACCAATTGGTCAATTACCTGTTGCAATCGTATCGGATCGGAATAAAACTTTTCGGGAAACGTTTCACTGAAAACCACATTAAGTCCCAACCCGTTTTTATTGGCTATTTCGCGGTGTGTTTCGAGCCCATCCTTAAAGAATTGTTTTGAATGAATGATTTCGTTGGTAAGCAGCACTTTATCGTTTGCAAGTTCGCTAATGTCGAGCAATTTATTGGTAACATCAATTAATTGATGGCTCTGTTTTCTCAACGATGAAAGATATTCTGTCTGTTCGGGCGAAAGTTGGGTATGCCATAAAAAATTCGACATGGAAACAATTCCATTCAGCGGGGTTCGCAATTCGTGGCTAATGTTTGCCAGGAGTTTATGTCGCAGTTCGGCTGATTTTTCTGCAACCGAAAGTTCTCTGGTTAGTTGCTCATTTTCAATTTTCCAGCTTATGTCGGTTAGGGTGGAAATGCGCCGGGTGTCGCCCTTCCGCTCCGATGGAATAAATATGTCGCGATACCAGATGTGTTTAATGAGCCCGGAAGTGGTTATAATCCGGAATTGGAATGAGAATTCCTTTTTTTTTGATTTTTCAAATTGCGACAGGGCTTTTAGAAATCTTGGTCTGTCATCGGGGTAAATAAAATCTTTGAATAGATCGGGTTTGTCGTACATGCCTGCACCAGGCAATTCAAATAGTTTATCAAATGCTTTGTTTACAAACACTACTCTTTTTTCGTCCTGAAGCCAGAATGTATCCTGTATGTTCTCAGCAACTTTTCTGAAATTATCCTCGCTTCGTGCAATGATTTCTTTAAGGGCAATGGTTTTCTGGAGATTCTCCCTCAGTTCCCTTTCCTGGGCCAAAAGTTTATCGTTGGTTTGCTTGAGCTTTAAACTTTGTTCTGTTAGTTCTCTTTCCATCAAAACCTGCTCTTTGCAAATATCAATGGCATTGTAAAGCTTTTCGCGGTCAATGGGTTTGAGTATATATTGATTAATGCCGATTTCGATACTCTGAATAAAGTATTCCATATCGCTGTGGGCAGTGGTTAAAATAATTCGGGCCCGCGGATTGATTTCTTTTATGCGGGTGCTCATCGAAAGGCCGTCCATTACCGGCATTTTAATGTCGGAAATGATTATATCGGGCTTGTGTTCCTTGTATAGCTCAAGCCCCTGTTTTCCATTTTCGGCCAGATAAACGTTTGAATAGTGTCGGGAAAGAATTTTTGATAAAAACAGCCTTACATCATCCTGGTCTTCTACATAAAGAATTGAAATTGTGTTGTTTTTCTCCATTGGGGGGCAATAATCTTGTTAAGCACTCAAATGTAGGAATTATTCCGTAATGCTTAAATATTTATCCATGGCCGTACACTATGTTTCTTCTGATGAATATAAGGGAAAAACGGATGAATCAAAGCTAGTTATTCCTGGGGCTTTGTTCTTAAGGTTTCATTATCAGGGTTCAGTAATAATTGCCCGGTGTCGGTCATCCATTGTACCGTTGCAATTATCTTGTGTTCCGGATAAGGAGCTTTTAGATTGTTTATGAGTTGGCTAATGGTTAATTGTTTATTTTCTAAGTGCGACCTGATTATAATAGCTATGGCACTATAATCTTCGGGGGCAACCTGATTTCTTTTGTTTCGGGTACAAACATCACAATGGCCACATTCACCAGCCGATTTTTCTCCAAAATACTCAAGGAGTAAAATATTGCGGCAAACGTTCTGTGAATTAACATAGTTGAGCATAGCTTCAACTCTTTGCAAGGCAAATCTCTTGCGTTGGCTGTAATTTTCGGGCGATATAGTAAGGTCGCCACTATTGAGCCTTCCTACATTGAATGTAATTTGAGGGTAAGCATTGGCAGGCTCATAATGAACAACCCTCAGCTGATGAAGTCTTTTCAGATGACGCTTCAGTTCATCGAAGGTGATGCTTAGCCTTTTAGCGATTTCTTCTTCATATATCCGGACAAAATCGGTAAACATGCCTGTATACGAACGCAGGAATGTTTTGAGCAACATATCGTAGGTCGGATTGGCAACGGTAAACCTGTATAATTCTTCCTTTCCCAAAAGTATCATGAGCTTTGATGGGCGTGAAAAAGCATCTGAAAGGGTAATGTACCCTTCCTTTTCAAGAAATATCAAAGTATTGAATGTTCTTATGCGATCGAGATTAAAATGGGTGCAAAAGTCCTGAATTACAAAATCATAGCTCTTATCTTTGCCGCTTCCAATTGCAAGCTGAAGGTAGTTGCCAAGCGCATTATAGACATTTTTAATGAAGTCTATGGGTGGATAGGCATTTTCGTGCGACCTTTCAAGATCGATCAGATCAGATTGGTTGCACAATAAAACAGCAAAGGCTCTTTTTTCGTCGCGCCCTGCGCGGCCCGCCTCCTGAAAATAGGCTTCCGGAGAATCGGGAAGGTCAAGATGTACCACAAACCGAACATTAGGTTTGTCAATTCCCATCCCAAACGCATTGGTCGATACAATTACCCTGATTTTTTCCTTTACCCATTCCTGCTGCCTTTTATCCCGGGAAGGTGCATCCAATCCGGCATGGTAATACCCTGCCGATATTTTATTGTGTTGAAGGATTTCTGCAATTTCTCTGGTCTTTCGCCGATTTCTTACATATACAATTCCGGTTCCGGGTATACGATTGCATATCCTGAGAAGTCTTTCAAGTTTATTTTCTTCCTTCAATACAGCATAGGTAAGGTTTTCTCTCTCAAAGCTTTTTAAAAATATTTTATGATTGGCGAAGTCGAGTTTTTCACATATATCCTTCATCACCTCCGGGGTTGCTGTTGCTGTAAGGGCTAAAATGGGAGTGCCGGTCAATAGTTCGCGTATTTCGGCAATCTGCAAATAGGGCGGCCTGAAATCGTAACCCCATTGCGAAATACAGTGTGCTTCGTCAATTGCCAGCAGATTTATCTTCATTTTTGGCAATCGGGCCTTTACAATTTCTGTGGTAAGCCGCTCAGGCGAAAGATAAAGAAACTTGTTATTGCCATAAACACAATTATCGATAGTGAGGTCAATCTCTCTTGAACTCATACCCGAATAAACAGCAACCGCCTTTATGCCACGCTGTTGCAGGTTGGCAACCTGGTCCTTCATCAATGCTATCAGAGGAGATACAACTACACATAACCCATCAAGTGTGAGAGCCGGCACCTGGAAGCAAATCGATTTGCCACCCCCGGTTGGTAACAGAGCCAAAGTATCAGTACCTTTCAGCACTGAGTTTATTATCTCTTCCTGAAGTGGCCTAAAAGAACTGTATCCCCAGTATTTTTTCAATATTTCCCTTGGTTCCAAAATTTTAGCATTTAAGTTTTACAACTTGCAATTTTACTAATTTTAATTCGTCTAATTGTTTAATGAAATAAATTTGAATTATTGACATAAGTAGTTGTTAAACAGTAATTTATGCAATTAATCATATACTTAAAATGCTTTCATTTAAAGAATTATATACTAACTCCCCCAGGCTAAATAGTGCTTTTTTTCTGCTGACACTGGTTTGTATTTGTCCAATTTTGGTGCATTCTCAAAATAGGATAAGCCAGGAAACAGGCAATTTCATGCTATTGGATGCAATTTATAATGGAAAAATTGAAGAAGTGGCAATTTTGCTTGAAGCTGGTGCAAAGGCCAATGCATCAGACTATAATGGCACCACTGCCCTGATGTTCGCAATTCAGCGGGGAGATACTGCTATAATAAACATTTTATTGGCAAAGGGGGCCGAAATCAACGCTGCTGATCAGGCCGGAACCACTGTGCTTATGCATGCGATTTTTGCCGAGCAGATTGAATTTGCAAAGGCAATAATACCTCAACTTAAAGATGTTAATGCCCGCGATGCCTATGGATTCACCGCATTGGTTTATGCATCGCAGTTAAACGATCTCGAACTATTAGAGATACTTGTAAATGCAGGAGCATCGGTATCTGTAAAGACCATCCTGGATACCACACCCATTATGCACGCTGCGGCATTTGACAATTTTGCAGGGGTAGATTTTCTTTCCTTCAAAGGAGCAGACCCGAATCACAAAGCCCAGGATGGCTCTACTGCCCTTCACCTGGCTGCATGGTACGGACACAATGAAGTTGTTGGGCTGCTTTTAGAACTTGGAGCCGACATTGAAGCAAAAGATGAAAACCAGAACTCGCCACTAATGGTTGCCATATATGCCCGCAGGCCAGACACGGCATGGTACCTTCTCGAATCAGGTGCCTCACCTGTGGCAACAAATGTTTCAGGGATTACGCCCCTTGGCCTCGCAGCGGCTACATCAAACAAAGAAATGACTGCTCTTTTGCTTAATTATGAATTACCCGAAAATTCGCTCTCCGAAAAACGCAAAACAGCTCTGGCTTATGCCTTTTACACACGAAACAGAAGGATGGCTAAAATTCTTAAACCTCACATTAATGCCCGGGGGCTATACATCTCCGAAATTTGGGCCGGACAGGGGATCGATTTTAATAATGGAGATGTTTTTTACAGAAGTTCGCTGGGTTTTTATGAAGCCCGACTTCGAACAAAAGTTTTGTTTAACTTTTATTATCGTGTTGGATTACAAAAAGTTGTTGTGCCACGCGGGCCCGGCTCCTTTTATCAGTTCAGGGAGAAACGAAACCTTTTTTCTTTAGATATAGCCCATGAGCTACCACTGCTTAATCCTGGAAGGACGTTTTTTGCTGGCATAGCACCGGGTTTCGAAGTGGGTTATTCATCTGCTTACTATCGTGGAACATCAATTAAACCTTTAAAAGGGTTTAAAATCCTTCCATCTGTCTCTGTATTTTTTCATATCCGGGATTTTTCTGTTGTGGGAACGTATAAGTATTTGGATTTTGGTTACAACAGAATTTCACCTCATTTTACAGGTATTCAGATAAATTATCGGATACCTCTGTTCAAAAACAGAACCCTTAACTATAAGCCGGTTCTAAATTAACCTGGCTTTTCCGAATTTAAAATACTATCTCCAAAAAATTGAAATAGTGATGATTATTCTGTCAATCGAAATGAAGAAAATATTCAAAATACTCCTGATAGCTCCCGGCATATTTTTTTCCTTGTTGTTGTCGTGCAAAACCGACAAAGAAGAGGATTGTACACAATGGGATTATAATAACTGTAAAACCGAATGGCCTAATAGAGGGGAAGTCGAAATTAAGGTATCCCTAAATTCCGAAAACCGTTTGGTAAGGATTCGATTTTACGAAGGCGATTTTAAGAAGGGGAATCTTCTCTGGGAAAAAAGCTATAATCGCGAATTGGTAACTGAATTTCTTGATACCGAAAAAAATTACTCCTTCACCGCATCCTACCTAACCAGCAATGGAGATACTATTATTGCAGTTGATGGAGGTAGATTGGGGGTAAGAACATACAGGACATGTGAATTAACCTGTTATGATCTGAAAAAACTTAAAATTGATCTCAGGCTACGTTGATCCAGATGTTTTTTTTAGGGCATTATTTGCCAAAGCACATTTGGCACAATCACTTGAACAGGAGTTGCAATCGGCCTGTTTTTTTTGAGGCTTCCAAAACTTTTGGTGAGCTCTCATAATCAGGTAATAAGCCGAGACAACAATAATAACACCTGTTATAATCCATTGATTCATAAAAATACCTTTAAAAGCCAAGTAAACTTCCTGCCTGAAACACAATAAAGGCTACAACCCATGCTATGGCCGTTGTATATATAACAGTAAAAACACCCCACTTCCAATGCCCCGATTCTTTAATTATGGCAGCCAGAACACCTATGCAAGGGAAATAAAGCAAAACAAAAAGCATAAATGAAAGCGCAATGAGAGGGGTAAATACCTTTTGGCCAGCTTTTTCTCCCGTAACATATGTCTGATTTTGCAATTTAACAGCAAGTGCAACATTTTCATTATCAGTTGTATCTCCGGCCTGATATAGTACGCCTAAGGTGCTTACAACAATCTCCTTGGCTGCAAGCCCCGAAAGAAGGCTAATACTCATTTTCCAGTCAAAACCAAGTGGATGCATTACAGGTTCTATAAATTTACCCAATCCCCCTATCAGACTTTTTTCCTGTCTCTCCATGTAAAGCCTGGTTTCCAGTTCACTTAGTTCGGCTGCCATTAGAGCATTGATTTCATCTATCCTTGATGGTTCAGTTTCATTTTCAACCTGCAGGTTATATCTTTCCAATATTAGCTCCGTCTGTTGATTCAGGGTGTCGTTATAGGCAGAACCATAGGGGTAATACCCCAAAGCCCAGATAATTACTGATGCCGCCAGGATTATTCCGCTGATTTTCCGGAGATAGTGCACTGCTTTGCTCCACATGTGCCGCAGGGTGGCACGGGCTGTTGGAACCCGGTAGGGGGGGAGTTCCATAACAAATGGGACCTCTTCCACTTTAAACAAGGTACGTTTGAAGATAATAGCTGCTATAACCGCAGTTCCAATTCCTGCTCCATAAATAAGAAAAAGCAATGTTCCCTGGTTGTTGGGGAAAAATGCGGTGATAAACAATACATAAACCGGCAGTCTGGCGCTGCACGACATAAATGGGTTTATTATCATGGTGAGCAACCGATCGTTGCGGTTGGCAAGGGTACGTGTTGCCATTATAGCGGGTACATTGCACCCAAAGCCCATTAACAGGGGTATAAACGACTTTCCATGAAGTCCGATTTTGTGCATTAGTTTATCCATTATAAATACTGCCCTCGACATGTAGCCTGTATCTTCCATAATACTTATAAAGAAAAACAACAACACAATATTTGGAAGAAACACAAGTACCCCGCCTGCACCACTTATCATACCATTGATAAGCAGGTCTTTAAGTGGGCCCGGTGCCATTTGCCCTTCAAGTAAGGCGCTAAGCGAATCAACGCCCATCTCTATCCAGTCCATCGGATAGCTGCCCAGTTTGAAGGTAATTGAAAACATCAGCCACATAAAAATAAGGAACAACGGAAACCCGAAAACCTTATCGGTAAGCAATGTGTCTATGGCCTGGGTGCGGCGTCTTCTTTCCTGTGCCGCGGGTTCAAGGGTTTCGTGCAATGCACCATGTATGAAGCCGTACTTCAAATCAGTGATAATCGTATCGCTGGTTTCATTATAAGCCGATTCGATACTTTGTGTCTCTATGGATGCCGTTTCAAGAATCTCTTGATGATTGGAACAAGTTTCCATTATTTTGCGGGCAACCACATTGTCCTTTTCGAGAAGTTTAATGGCAACAAACCTTGATGAAACCCTGTTGGTAAGGTGCTGGTTTTCTGGTATTTTTAATTTATCCTGAATAGAGTTGATTGCTTTTTCAACTGTTTCGCCGTAATTTATGTGTATGTGCCGTTGGGTTTGGTCTTTGTCTTCAAATACTTCAATTACCTTATCAAACACTTCAATAATTCCTGTTCCCCTGGAACTTACAGCCGGAACAATGGGGATGCCAATGAGTTTGCCCAACGATTCATGGTCAAGTATGTCGCCTTTCTTCTTTAGTTCATCATACATATTCAGCACCATCACCACCTTTATATCCATGTCAATCAGCTGTGAGGTAAGGTATAGGTTGCGTTCGAGATTCGATGCATCCACTATATTTACTACCACATCAGGCAGGCGATCGGTAATATATTCTCTAACATAGATTTCTTCTGGTGTGTAGGCAGAAATAGAATATGTGCCTGGCAGGTCGGTAATGTTAAACCTATAGCCTTTGTGCCTGAATTTGGCCTGCTTTGCATCTACTGTAACTCCGCTGTAGTTGCCCACCCTTTCGCGCGAACCCGAAGCATGGTTGTAAAAACTTGTTTTGCCCGAGTTGGGATTACCCACCAATACAACATTTATGGTATTGCCCCCCCTGGTAAGCCCTCTGTGGGCAGTACCTTCAATGGTGCCACCAAAATCGGGTGTTCCGAATCCCTTTCTGTTCTCGAACGGAATTACCTCAATCAATTCTGCTTCGCTTCTACGAAGTGAAACATAATACCCCATTATGCTGTATTCAATAGGGTCTTGCAATGGGGCTTTTCTGATTACCTCAACAACTTTTCCTGAAACAAAACCCATTTCAATAATCCTGCGCCGAAAAGCTCCTCGCCCCTTCACCTTTTGTATGATGGCCTTTTGTCCGTTTTGCAGGTCATGTAATGTCATGGGGGTATATTTGCAGATTAAAAATAAATTATTTAGACTTAGTCTAAATTAAGGTGTGCAAATTTATCCAAAAAACAGACCCTGATTAGCCAACAAGTCAAAATCCCTAATTATTGGGATAAGATATAAAGGTATTTTTGCTGTTTATACCGGAAAGTATCAGATGGATTTCAAACATCATATTAATCAGGAACGATTGAAATGTTTTATTTAATACTTTTGCAGAAATAAGTGTTTACCTAAGATTAACATAATGACATTAAAGGCCGGCGAGCTGTTGTCAGCCATAAACACTCCAGAAGATTTAAGAAATCTCAAAACCGATCAGCTACCCCAATTGTGCGATGAGTTGCGGGAGTTTATTATTGATGCTGCCTGCATCAATCCTGGGCATTTTGGGGCAAGTCTGGGTGTGGTTGAACTTACCGTTGCGCTCCATTATGTTTTTAAAACCCCCCACGATAAGCTCATTTGGGATGTGGGGCACCAGGCTTATGCACATAAGGTATTGACCGGTCGTCGCGATGCTTTTTATACCAATCGCAAATATGGTGGCTTGAGCGGTTTTCCGAAAATGACCGAGAGTGAGTTCGATGCTTTTGGAACCGGTCATTCGAGCACCAGCATTTCTGCCGCTCTTGGAATGGCAATAGCATCGTCGCTACAGAACAATGCTGATCGCCATCATATAGCGGTTATTGGCGATGGCAGTATGACTGCAGGCATGGCCTTCGAAGCTCTAAACCATGCAGGGGTGGCCAATGCAAATCTTCTTGTTGTTCTCAATGACAACGGCATCGCAATAGATAAAAACGTTGGTGCACTAAAAGACTATCTTACTGATATAACTACCTCGCGCACCTACAATAAAATCAAGGATGATGTATGGAATATACTCGGTTCTATAAGTAGGTATGGCCCCAATACCCGTGGGCTTATACAAAACCTTGAAAATGCCATTAAATCAACTTTGCTGAGACAAAGCAATCTATTCGAATCATTGAAATTCAGGTATTTCGGCCCTGTTGATGGGCACGACGTTCAGCATTTGTCAAGGGTTTTGGCTGATTTAAAGCATATTAAGGGTCCCAAACTGCTCCATTTGGTTACTGTAAAAGGGAAAGGTTATTCGCATGCCGAAAAGGATCAAACCAAGTTCCATGCTCCTGGTTTTTTCAATAAGCGCACCGGTGAACTTAAAGTAGCTCCCTGCGAAAAAAATCAACCCCCGAAATACCAAGCGGTTTTTGGCCAAACCATACTTGAACTTGCCCGCGAAAATCCGGCCATCGTTGGAATAACTCCTGCCATGCCCACAGGCTGCTCACTCAATATTATGATGAATGCTTTGCCCGAACGTACTTTCGATGTAGGTATAGCTGAGCAACATGCCGTAACTTTTGCTGCAGGATTAGCTACACAAGGATTGATACCGTATTGCAATATTTATTCATCTTTCTTCCAGAGAGCCTACGATCAGGCGGTGCACGATGTTGCCCTTCAAAATCTTCCGGTGGTTTTTTGTCTCGATCGGGCAGGCCTGGTAGGCGAAGATGGCGCTACTCACCACGGTGCTTTCGATCTTTCTTATCTCAGGTGTATCCCCGGTTTCACCATCGCTTCGCCCATGGATGAGAAGGAACTGCGCAATCTTCTTTACACAGCACAGCTTAAGCCTGCCGGTCCATGGGTTATTCGCTATCCGCGGGGCAATGGTGTTCATAGCAACTGGCGTAATCCATTTAGTGAAATTAAGATTGGAACCGGAAGACAATTGAAGCAGGGCAAAGACCTCGCCATTATTTCCATAGGCCCGGTAGGCAATGTGGCACTCGAAGCATGCCATGAGCTTCAGGCTTCTGCCAATATCGATGCCGCTCATTACGATTTACGTTTTTTAAAACCGCTCGATCAACAATTGCTGCATGAGATATTTACCCGGTTCGATAAAGTAATTACCATTGAAGATAATGCAATCGCCGGTGGCATGGGAAGTGCAGTGCTGGAGTTTATGGCCGATAATAATTATTCTGCTAAAGTTAAACGGCTGGGTATTCCTGACAGATTTATTCAGCATGGTACAATTACCGAGTTACAAAGCGAATGTGGGTACGATTATCAATCAATTTATGACAACATTATTCGAGTCTGCCACACAAGTTTTGCACTGTCGGCTGGTTAGAAAAACTAAATTAACATTTTAGATGTAATGTACTTACGTATTCTATGATATCAGATTTTTTTGCTCAGTATAATACCGATTTTCAAACTGTACTTTTAGCTTTTGGTCTTACTCTTTTCTCCGGGCTTTCTACCGGTATCGGAAGCACTATTGCGTTTTTGGCCAAAACTACCAATACCCGTTTCCTTTCCTTATCACTCGGTTTCTCAGCCGGGGTAATGATTTATGTTTCATTTATGGAAATAATGCCCAAGAGCATAGAAATCATGACCGACGATGTGGGAATAAAAACCGCCCAATCGTTTTCTGTGTTTGCATTTTTTATTGGTATGATAATAATTGCCGTTATCGATAAACTGGTTCCATCATTCGAAAACCCCCACGAAATCAGAATGGTGGAGGACATGACGGCCAACGGAGAAAAAATGAATAAAAGGAAACTTTATCGTATGGGAATACTCTCGGCCATGGCTATCGCAATACATAATTTCCCCGAAGGCCTTGCCACCTTTATTGTGGCATTGAAAGATATTAAATTAGGCCTTCCCATTGCCATTGCCATCGCTATCCACAACATTCCTGAAGGAATTGCCGTGTCAGTTCCTATTTTCTATGCCACCGGAAGCCGTAAAAAAGCTTTTAAACATAGTTTCCTTTCTGGTTTGGCCGAACCTGTTGGTGCTCTGGTAGGCTTCCTGATTTTGTTGCCATTTATGAACGACATACTTTTTGGGTTTATTTTTGCTTCGGTAGCCGGAATTATGATTTTTATTTCAATCGATGAATTGTTGCCTGCTGCCCGTGAATACGATCAACCGCACCTTTCCCTTTATGGCCTCATGGGAGGAATGGCTGTAATGGCAATCTCTCTGATTATTCTTCTCTAATGTGTTTGGATTTGTTCATAAACCACTGAAAGAAAATAAAGATGACTCTTGTGGTATATTAACAGACGAATAACAATATATTGCACATAAAACCTTTCAATTATTGTTTTGGTAAGGAAAAGGGTTTGAATAATCGGGTGCTTTCAAGGGTTTATCCTGATTTTTTTTGGCAATATTTTTGTCGTGGGGATAAATGTTTTTACATTTGCAATACTGAAGGTACCAGTATTTTTTTCAATGGTACAAAGCATTTTCATCAATTAATACATCAACAAATTTTAAATCCGAAAAAAATGAAAAATCTTTTCATCACCGGAATTATCCTGTTTGCGGCATCATTTATTTTTGCGCAGAATTCTGCCCCCGAAACTCAACCTGTCGGCCCACAATCACATATTGAATTCACATCAATAGTTCATGATTTTGGCCATATTGTAGTAAATTCAGATGCCACCTGTGAGTTCAGATTTAAAAATACAGGCACTGTGCCACTCATTTTAAGCGATGTGAAAGCTTCGTGTGGATGTACTGTTCCCGAATGGCCAAGAGACCCAATTTTGCCAGGTCGCGAAGGTGTAATCAAAGTGAGATACACCACTGTAACCAGGCCCAATGTAATCAACAAGTCTGTTATTGTTTATTCAAATGCCGACAATAAGCAGGTAGTGCTTCGCATTAAAGGCGAAGTAATTCCTGAAAGTTAGCCTCTGGCAAAATTCATAAATACAACCCGGAGAACTGCAAATTCAGGATTCCGGGTTTTCTTTTTTTGATGCTTAGTTTGGGCATCCATCAAAATTGCAAAGGAAAAATTCATTAGGTTTGCATAAAAAAGAAGCATGTATCTTTCTAAAACCAACATAAGGGTACGTTATTCCGAAACTGATAAGATGGGTTATGTCTATTATGGCAATTACCCTACATATTATGAAGTGGCACGCACAGAAGCCATTCGCGAACTCGGATTTACCTATAGGCAAATGGAAGAACATGGTATCATGATGCCAATTGCATCTATGGAGATTAAGTACATCAGACCCGCCTATTATGACGACCTCCTTTCAATCCATACTATTGTAAAAGAACTGCCAACCTCGAGAATGCACTTTTATTATGAAGTATACAACGCCGCAGGGAAGCTTTTAAACACAGCCGAAACAGTCCTGGCATTTGTTAACATTGCTTCGTTCAAACCTTGTCCTGCCCCGCAATGGCTTGTCAATGCCTTGCAAAGCAAATGGGTATAGGACTAATCTGTTGTTGTTTATTAATGCCGTTTTAGTTTATATGTTACAGAAGCCGGGTCTTGCGTTCTGGTTTATTTAATTAAAATGATTTCCGCGAAATTTGCCCACAAAAATTGGGTATTGCTTAATCTTAAATTACCAAATCATGGAAATTCTTCTTGGCGAAAAGCAGAAAGTTACTGCATATTACAAGGGTTTCGAAATTACTACCGACCAACCTTTAAAAGCAGGAGGCGATAACTCGGCACCCTCCCCATTCGATCTGTTTATGCTTAGTATTGGCACATGTGCCGGTTGGTATGTAAAATCATTTTGTCAGCAACGCAACCTGCCCGAAGAGGGAATAAAACTTGTCCAAAAAACCAGACTGAACTCCGAAACACGCCTGAAAGACCTGATTGAAATTGAAATACATCTGCCCGAATCTTTTCCTGATAAATACCGCGATGCCCTTGTAAAAGCAGCCGAGTCGTGTACTGTAAAAAAGCATATTGCCCAGGCTCCCATGTTTAACATTAAAACGATATAGTTCGAAACATTAATCAAAATGAGCAAAAAAACCCTGGTTTTAGGTGCAAGTCCCACTCCTGTAAGATATTCGTACAAAGTAGTCAGGCGCTTGGTTTCGAATGGCCATGAAGTTGTGGCCATCGGTAAATTCAATGGCGACATTGATTCTGTGCCCATTCAGACTGAAATGGTGGAAATACCCGATTTGCACACTGTTACTATTTATCTGAACCCCGAAAATCAGGAACCCTATATTGATTACATTCTTGATTTGAATCCGCAACGTATCATTTTCAATCCAGGCAGCTACAACCCAAAGCTGGAGAAACTCGCTAAAATGGCAGAAATTGATGTCCTTGAAGACTGCACACTTGTAATGATTGAAACTGGTGACTATTGATTTACAAAAGTCCGGGGCTTTTAATGGCAGCGGTTTTTGCCTGCCGGCTTCTGGTTGTTTAATTTTCTATTAATGGTGCTTGCGTAGGCTATTTTCCATTAATATTAGTATTTTTGTGCTCATTTTTAAAACTTTAAGTTAATAAGGTATTTGTTGTCTTTTTAAAAACTAAAAAACAATACAATTGCCAATGTATTCCTCCTTAACAATCAGGTTAATAACAAAAAAATTACTTTGATGGAAAACCAAGAGCTGCTTAACCCCAATGCTGAAAAGTCTAATAAACAGCAAGGGGTCGAGAACCTTCCCGTAAATGTGGAAATTGAACAAATTGCTGATGAACAGCCTAAACCAACAGATGTCGAAAAAAAAGCATCCGAAGAATTATCAGAGATGCCAGTAAATCAGTCAGAGAATGTGAATGGAGAACAAGAAAAAGTTGAAAACCCTGCCGCAATAGCTGAAAATAATGAAATGGTTGAACAAACCGAGACTGTGACGGGTGGTTCGGAACCGATAATGCAACATGAGGTTGCTGCCGAAACAACCCAAACTGTTCAGGAAATTATTTCCGATCAGAAGCCCCGAAAATCAAAGGCTGCAAAGGAAACAATTAATGAAACTGAAATACAGGCAGAAGAACAACATCACCCTGAGCATGAAGAAGATGCAGAACCCGATGAAATTGATGATGAACACGACACTCTGATTGAAAGATACAATACCCTTAGCAAGGCCGAACTGATTGAAGCAATTGAAGCATTGGTTACCAACGATGATATAGTATATATACGCAAGCATATTGGACATATAAAATTGGCTTTCCGTAATTTACAAAAGGAGCACAGTGTGCATGCCTACGAAAAAACGATTGCCGACACAGATGAACACCCGGATGAAACCCATGAAATTAAACCTGTTGATGAACTTGCCGAACGATTCGAAAAAGCTTTTGGTATTTACAAAGACAAGAAAAATCTATACGATCAGGCTGTGGAGAAACAAAAGTCTGAAAATCTGAAAATCAAGGAAGCTATTCTTGAAGAGATAAGAAATCTGATTGAATCTGAAGAAGAGCTTAAAAAGACCTACGATCTGTTTAAAGACCTTCAGGAAAAATGGCGTGAGGTTGGCCCGGTTCCGCAGAATTCAAAAAATACTCTTTGGAACAATTACCATTTCCTTGTCGAAAAGTTTTTTGATAAAGTAAAGATTAATAAAGAATTACGCGATCTGGATTTGCGCAAAAATCTTGAAGCTAAGGCTGAGTTGTGCGAAAAAGCCGAAGAGCTACTCCTTGAGCCATCTATAAATAAGTCTTTTCAAAAACTTCAGAAACTTCACGAGGCATGGAAAGAAATTGGCCCGGTGCCCAAAGACAAGAAGGATGAAATATGGGATAGGTTTAAAACTGCCTCAGATGCAGTGAACGATCGCCGCCAGTCTTATTACGATTCACTTCGCGATGAGCAAAATAAAAATCTGACAGCCAAGGTATTGCTTTGCGAGCAGGCTGAGCAACTATCTGATTTTACCACCGACTCGCCCCGCAAATGGCAGGAAGCTACCGAAAAGGTGAATGAATTGTTTAAAGCCTGGAAATCAGTAGGCTTTGCTCCCAAGAAAATCAATGATGATGTGTGGGTAAGATTTCGCAGTGCACTCGATGGGTTTTTCAATAACAAAAAGGAGTTCTTTGGTAAGTTCAAGGATGAACAGACTGAAAACTACAACCAGAAACTTAACCTATGCCTTCAGGCCGAAGCACTTAAGGATAGCGAAGACTGGAAACGAACCACCGATGAGCTTATAATCCTTCAGCAACAATGGAAGAAAATTGGGCCGGTTCCCAAAAAGTTTTCTGATAGAGTTTGGAAACGCTTCCGAACAGCATGCGATGCTTTCTTTAACCGCAAATCTGAGTATTTTTCGAATATTGGCGATAAGCAGGAGGATAATCTCAAAAAGAAAAAAGACCTTATTGAGCAACTGAAGAGCTTTGAATTTTCAGCCAACAGCAATGAAAACCTTAACATTCTTAAGGATTTTCAGCGGCAGTGGATGGAAATCGGCCATGTTCCCATTAAAGAAAAAGATAAGTTGCAGAACGAGTTCAGAAAGCTGGTAAACGAGCACTTTGATAAACTGAATATAAGTCGCCAGGCAAAGTCGGCAATGGGTTTCAAGTCAAAAATCGAAAGCCTTAAAAATTCCCCCAACGCCGGCAATATAATCTATAAGGAACGTAACTTCCTGATAAACCGCATCAATTCCCTTCAAAACGACATTAAACTCTGGGAAAACAACATCGGTTTTTTTGCTGCATCCAAAAAAGCCGATGTATTAAAAATTGAGTTTGAAAAGAAAATTGAGAAAGCCAAGGCTGATATTGCCGTTATGGAAGAGAAGCTTAAAATCCTTAATGCCTCCTAAGCCAGGGAATTAAGGAAACTGGTAAAAATTATGGTATGATTTATGGGTAGGTTGACTACACAATAAATCTAAAGCATTTCCGGCTACCTCATGCAAAAGTTAAATATGGTTGCCGGATGTTATTTAATCACTCAAATAAATTTTTAACCTTATGAAAAAAACAATCATTGCAGTAATAATGCTCCTGGCGGTACAGGTATCGCAGGCGCAGTTTAAATTTGGTTTGCGGGGTGGTTTGAATTTCACCAATCTGCCTGAAAAGTCATACCCAATTGGCAATTCCGATGCCCAAACCCAACTCAGAACCCTACCCGATTATTTCACAGGATTCCATGTGGGTGCAGCTGCACAAATATCATTGCTTGGTATTTTCATAATGCCCGAATTACTTTTCGTTAGCACCGGAAATGATGTTGTTTATAAGCAACAAGGAGAGGAAGACCGCTATTTTCAGCAAAGATTCTCACAAATTGATATTCCGGTAATGATTGGGGCCAAACTTGGGCCTGCGCGGGTAGGTTTGGGTCCCGTGGCCTCTATTATCCTCAACAGCAAATCCGATCTGGCTGATGACGCTGCTTTCAAAGAAAGATTCAACCCTGCCACTTATGGTTTTCAGGTAGGTGCGGGTGTTACTGTCGGAAATCTTGCCCTCGATCTCAAATATCAGTTTAACCTCAGCAACCTTGGCGATGGTATTAAACTTGGCGATAAAGTTTATGATTTTGATACTCGCCCACGTCAGATAGTTCTTAGCATAGGGTTTTTCTTCTGAAAAAACCCTTAGGTAGTTTATATAACCTGTCCTTTTCCGGGGCAGGTTTTTTTTATCTGAAAGTGATGGCTTTAACCGGTGAAACCCTGGAAATAATGTAACTTGGAATAATAAGCATTAGCATACAAATAGCAAACGTACCGGCATTGATGGCAATAATGTGCAAAAAATTAAAGTGTACCGGTACCACATCTACAAAATAAGACTCCTGGTCGAGTTTAATGATGCCAAATCGGTACTGAAGCCATGCAAGTCCTATTCCAAGTATATTGCCTGCAACCATTCCGCGGGTAATAAGGAAGCCGGCATGAATCAGGAATACCTTTCTTACCAGTTGATTGTCTGACCCCAGGGCCTTGAGGATACCGATTAAATTGGTCTTTTCAAGTACTGAGATCAATAGGGTCGTTATCATGTTAATTCCAGCTACCATTATCATTATGATGATAATTACATACACATTCATATCGAGCAATGCAAGCCAGTCAAATATCTGTGGATAGATTTGGCTGATGGTGCGTGAATTTAGATTGATAGGCAACTCATCTCTGATAATCTCATTTACCATATCCATTTGGTTGTATTCTTTCAACACAACGCCAAATCCACCCACCTGGTCGTCATCCCAGTTGTTAAGGCGTTGAATGTGCTGAAGATCGCCCACAATAAAGATTTTATCCAGTTCTTCCAGCCCCGTTTCATAGATTCCCGAAATAGTAAGTCTTCTTACCCTTGGGGGATCCTGAATGAAATAGACCAGTACATCGGTGCCAACATTGAGTTTTAAAAGTCTTGAAATTCTTGACGAAATAATAATGTTGTCGCTCCTCAATGAATCGTTAAACGGAGCAGCAGTACCCTCAACGAGATTTCGGTTAAAAAAATCCCAGCTATAATCACTTCCTACACCCTTAAAGATTACTCCATGTATTTCATCATCAGTTTTAATGATGCCAGGTTTGGTTGCAAAAACATGAATATTTTCAACCAAAGGATGGGCCGATATAGTTTCATAAAACTCCTGGCTGCGACTAATGGGCCGTGTTTCATAAGAGACATTATAATCGAAATTGCTTATCTGGATGTGTGAACCGAAACCAATAACCTTGTTTCTGATTTCGCTCTGGTAACCGGTAACAACAGAAACAGCGATAATCATAACTGTCAGACCGAGAGAAATTGAGAGAATTGCAATCAGTTTAATAAGGCTGGATATATCTTTTTTGCCGGAACCCATTCGGCGAGCAATGAAAAACGGAGTGTTCAATTTAATATGCTTTTAAGGGGTTGAAAGATACATTGCAAATGTAGGAATATTTTCACAGGATGGGTTGTTCTATAGCTGCCAATACTTATTAATCCCGAATTAGTCATTATGAATGCAATGAACTAATGACTTAGCCGGGTTTAACCCCGCTTTAGAAAAACTTAATTTGTAAGCATTTCTGCTTACAAATATTTAGTTTTTCTTTAGCGATTTGTCAAAATAGAAGTCACATAATCAATAACTTAAAACTTTAATTTTTTAATAACGGTCATTAGAAAAAACGGCTAAAGACAAATTTGGGTTAATAAAAATGGCGACATTCCTATGTGTGGTTGCCGCCATGGTTTTTTTTTCAGAGGTCTGAGAAAAACTATCTCATATCAATAACTTCAGCTCTGGCAGGGAAATCGGCACGATTAAATACGAATCGCGAATCGGGGATTGGCTGGTTGGTTCTGAAAGTGTCAATGTTATAGGTGTATGTGCCCCCGTTGCGGTCGTAAGCAATGGTGTAAACCAGGTTTTGGTCGCGGGCATCGAGTGCAAGGCGGTATTTGTAAAACGATTGTGATGTTTTAGGAACCAGGTCGACAATATCGACAGTACGTCCGCGATGGTTTTCCTGTTTGATGAATTTCCCACGATACTCATTTTCAAAATTTGCCAGCAGGGCAGTGGGAGTAAGGCCACCCTCCATATTGGCAACTGTATTTATATGAATTTCATCAAGTTCGCTGATGTAATTCCATACGGTTCTTCCATCCGAAATAAAAATATTATCATCAATGGTCATGCGGTATTTATCGCCTTTCGAAAATACCTTGCCTTTCATGGTTTCGTTAATATTCATTTGTGTGTTTTCCATGGTGTAGGTAAAGTCCACTTCAATAGTGGTAAAACCTTTAATACGTGCACTGGCTTTTTTTAATAATTCGGTGGCCTTTTGCTCAGCGGCTGTTTCATTGCCAGCCTGTGCATAGGTATTTCCGGCAAAAAAATGAATGGCAATTAGAAATAAAAGTAGATTTTTCATTTTAGTTTTTATAAGATGGCTCAATAAATTATTGTGTTTAGGATGATATTATTGAATTGTTAACTGTGATGGCCTTTCAAAATCTGTTCCAAAGTAATTTCGTCTTTTATTCTTACTTCGCGGGCTTTGCTTCCTTCGAAAGGGCCAACAATTCCGGCAGCTTCCAACTGGTCAATAATTCGTCCTGCGCGGTTGTAACCCAGTTTTAATTTGCGCTGAAGCAATGATGTTGATCCTTGCTGGGTTGCAACAATAACCCTGGCTGCATCTTCAAATAATTCATCTCTTTCTGATGGGTCAAAATCTTCAATGTCACCCTGTTCATCATCTGCTACCTCGGGCAGGTAAAACGGTTCGGGGTATGCCCTTTGCGAACCAATATATTCAGTGATCCGGTCAATTTCGGGGGTATCAATAAAAGCACACTGAAGCCTGAGCAAGTCGCTGCCAGTGGAAAGGAGCATATCGCCACGCCCAATTAACTGGTCAGCGCCGCCAGTGTCGAGGATGGTACGCGAATCAATTTTTGAGGTAACCCTGAAAGCTATCCTTGCCGGAAAGTTGGCTTTTATCATACCGGTTATGATGTTTACCGACGGACGTTGGGTAGCAATAATCAGATGAATACCAATGGCTCGGGCTAATTGCGCAAGGCGGGCAATAGGCAATTCAATTTCTTTTCCGGCGGTCATTATAAGGTCGGCAAACTCATCTATAAACAAAACAATATAGGGCATAAAATGATGCCCGTTATTGGGATTGAGTTTTCGGGCAATGAATTTAGCGTTGTATTCCTTGATGTTTCGCACCTGGGCATCCTTAAGCATGTCGTAGCGGCTGTCCATTTCAACGCACAGCGAGTTGAGTGTGCGCACAACTTTGCGGGTATCTGTAATGATAGCTTCGGCAGAATCAGGCAATTTGGCAAGGTAGTGCCTTTCAATTTTTGAGAATAGTGTAAGTTCAACCTTTTTGGGGTCGACAAGCACAAATTTTACGTAGGCAGGATGCTTTTTGTAAAGTATGGAAGCGAGTATGGCATTCAACCCAACTGATTTACCCTGCCCGGTAGCACCGGCCATAAGCAGGTGAGGCATTTTGGTAAGGTCGGTTATAAATGTTTCGTTGGCAATAGTTTTTCCAAGGGCAATAGGCAGTTCGAAAGTTGAATTCTGAAATTTTTCAATAGATAGAATGCTCTTCATCGATACTACTTCGGGTTTACTGTTGGGCACCTCTATACCAATGGTCCCTTTGCCGGGAATTGGGGCAATAATCCTGATTCCCAGTGCAGAAAGACTCAATGCGATATCGTCTTCCAGATTTTTTATTTTGGAAATTCTTACCCCGGCAGCCGGAATTATTTCGTAAAGGGTAACTGTTGGGCCAATGGTTGCTTTTATTTTATCAATCTCAATGGAATAGTTCTTCAGCGTATCGATAATGCGCTTTTTATTGGCTTCGAGTTCTTCCTTATTAACCTGAATGGTGTTGTTGCCATGGTCGTCGAGCAATTCAACCGGGGGTAGTTTGAAATGAGGCAGCTCAATGGTGGGGTCATAATCGCCCAATTCAATTTCGGTGGTAAAACCGGCACCGGCCGAGGGGTCATCTATGGGCTGGTAATTGCTGTTACTTATCTTGCTGTCGTCGGCAATCTCGATTTCCAGTTCTGGTTCCGTTTTACCCTGGTTTATTGCAACAGGATGAGCAGGGGCAATGGGTTGAGCTATTTTCTCATCTCCTCCTACATTCACTTCAAAAAAGTCGTCGTTCGATAAGCCGCCATTGCCATGACGTTGCTTAATTTTTTCTATTATGGCAAGTTCGGAGTCAAGTTCTTCTTCATTTTCATCTTCTTCGTGAAGCAACTCATTATCCCCTTCAATGCCTTCATCAGAATCATCGGAATTTATGCCGTCAGCAATATCATGTTCGTGGTCGGTTATGGCCGGATCGCGCCGGAGTTTCGCCCAGAATGTCCTGAAATGTTCAATGTTGAGATTAAATACTATGATAAGGAAACTGGCCATGGCGAATATCAATACCAGAGCGGTGCCGATTTCTCCAAAAATTCCTTTCAGCCAAATGTGACTTTCATAGCCAAAAGTACCGCCAAGAATTGTCAGGTTTTTCGATCTGAAAATAAAGCCCAGGGCAACCGAAATCCAGATAAGGGAGAAAAAACTGTACCTGATTGTTTTCCAGACTGGTAATATTGATTTCCGCAACATGATGCGGTATCCGCTGGCAAATAATGGCAGAATAAAAAGAAAAGAGGCAATGCCAAACCATTTTTTAATGAAAAGATGCGCTGTAACTGCTCCCAACCGGCCCATCAGATTTTTGGCCATCACAGTGTTGTCGAAAAGCAGCATAAGGCTGAAGGTTTTATCTTCGAGATAGGAGTCGTCATCCTGCCAGTGAAATAAATAGGATGAAAAGGCTAACAGAAGATAAACTGAGGCAATCACCATTAACAACCCCAGAATTTTCCTCATCCGTTGATCCTTAAAGGATGAGAAAATGTTTTTCATTTTCAGTTCATTCCCTTTCAGGTCATCTTTCTTCCCGTTTTTGGCCGATGGCTTGTCTTTGAAGGTGTTTTTGGGTGAATCTTTTGTTTTGTTACGCATTGTGGGGGTCTTCTGTTTTTTAGCAAACGCAAAATTAGCATTTTCATTGGTATGATGGGTTTTTAAGTACAATGAATTACCCTATGTCAACCATTTTTAAGGCATCTTGCCCAATGTCTCTTTGCATAATGGCGAAGGCATAAAACCAAAGTGTCAATTCTTTATCTTTGCATGTTTTTACAAAAATATTATGGGACGAATCCTTGCCATTGACTACGGCCAGAAAAGAGCTGGTCTGGCAGCAACCGACGAGAGTCGCATTATAGCATCATCGCTTGCTACAGTGCATGTGAAAGACCTTATTGCCTGGTTAAAGAACTATTTGGCCCGCGAAAAAGTTGACATAATTGTGGTGGGTGAACCCCGCAACATGAAAAATCAACCATCGGATGCAGCAAGGTTTATTGAACCTTTTGTAAAGAACCTGAGAAAACAATTCCCCGATGTGGTTGTTGACCGCATGGATGAAAGATTTACATCGCAAATGGCTTTTCAAACTATGATTGATGCCGGATTAAGCAAAAAAAAACGGCAGGATAAGGAGTTGGTCGATACTATCAGTGCCACTATTATTCTCCAGTCGTATATGGAAAAGCTGACGATAAGAAACCAAAGATTAACAACAAGTTAAACCCTGTATAACAGAATGATTTTACCCATAGTAGGATACGGCAATTTGGTATTAAAACAAAAGGCCACTGATATAGATGCCGCTTACCCCGGTTTGGAACAGCTAATTACCGATATGTGGGAAACCATGTATAATGCCAACGGTGTTGGGCTTGCCGCACCGCAAATAGGAAAAAGTATAAGGATGTTTGTGGTGGATGCTGAACCCTTCGCTGATGAAGAGCCCAAATTGAAGGAGTTTAAAAAGGTGTTCATAAATCCTCATATCGTTGAAGAAACCGGCGAAGAGTGGTTTTTTAATGAGGGATGTCTTAGTTTTCCTGACCTGAGGGCTGATGTTGCCAGAAAACCTGTTGTCAGGATGAAATATTGCGATGAGCAGTTTGTTGAACATGAAGAAACCTTTGATGGAATTGCAGCCCGCATCGTTCAGCACGAATACGATCATGTGGAGGGTGTGGTGTTTGTTGACCGCATAAGCCCCTTGCAACGCAGGCTCATTAAAAATAAGCTTACCAATATAATCAAAGGGGCTGTTAACCCGGCCTATCGAATGAAATTTTTCTCCGGCCGATAGGTTTTACCTTACTATAACATCACACCATGCAATATTACCTCCACACTTTATCCAATGGAATAAGGTTGGTGCACAGGCATGCCGACAGTTATGTGGCTCATTGCGGGCTAACCATCAACTCCGGCTCGCGCGACGAAGAACCCCACGAACAGGGACTTGCGCATTTTATCGAACATCTTATTTTTAAAGGAACCCATAAGCGCAAAGCCTACCAGATACTCAGCCACATGGAAAATGTAGGGGGTGAAATTAATGCCTATACCAGCAAAGAGGATACCTGCATTTATGCCACATTTATGAATGTTCATTATGCAAGATGTCTCGATCTCATTTCCGACTTAGTGTTCAGCTCCGTTTTCCCCGAAAAGGAGATTCAAAAGGAAAAAGATGTTATTATTGATGAAATTAATTCTTATAAGGATAACCCTGGAGAACAGATCTTCGACGATTTTGATGGAGTTATCTTTAGGGAACATCCATTGGGAACAAATATTTTGGGTACACCTGCCCATTTAAAAAAGTTTAACCGCAAGTATATTTTCGATTTTCTCGACAAGAACTATGTTACCTCAGAAATGGTAATATCATCGGTAGGAAATATTGATTTTGCAAAGCTTGTCAAGCTTGTTGAAAGATACTTTGGCCATTTTTCCGAAACAAAACGTCCAAACCCGCGAAAGCAATTCGACAATTACCTTCCCGAAACCAGAATGATAAAACGGCGCAATCATCAGGTGCACGGTATTATTGGCAATGAAGCTTATCATGCCGATCATAGCCTGAAAACAGCCATGGTACTGCTTAATAATATACTTGGCGGGCCCGGGCTTAATTCAAGGCTGAACATGGGGGTGCGCGAAAAACATGGGTTTTGCTACAATATTGAGAGCCATTACCAGCCCTATTCCGATACAGGCATCTTCAGCATTTACCTTGGTACCGACAACGATCACATCGATAGGTCTGTATCTCTTGTTTTGCGTGAGCTTCAGCTGTTGCGCGAAAACCGCCTGGGCAGCCTTCAGCTCAAACGTGCCCGCCAGCAGTTGATGGGGCAGGTTGCCATATCGTTCGAGTCTAATCTTAACGAAATGCTTTCTATTGGGAAAAGTTTGCTTATGTACGCTCGCATTGATACTATCCCCGAAATAAATGAAAAAATTCAGAAAGTTACCTCTTCTGAACTGCTCGAAGTGGCCAATGAAATCTTCAACCCTTCAAAGCTTAGTATGCTCATTTACCGACCCAAATAAATTGCCTTATGTTCACCAACCAGCAGGCCGAAGAATATGCTTTAGCACACACAACGCCCGAGAATGAGGTATTAAGCAGACTCAGCCGCGAAACCTATGCAAAAATACTCAGACCCAGAATGTTGTCGGGCCATCAGCAGGGCAAGTTGCTCGAAATGATCAGTTGTATGGTAAAACCATCCGCCATTCTCGAAATAGGAACCTATACCGGCTATTCAGCAATATGCCTTGCCAAGGGGCTTAAGCCAGGCGGGAAACTTCATACTATTGATTATAACGAAGAACTGGAAGATTTTACCCGTGGATTTTTTATCGAAGCCGGCATTGACCAGCTTGTTGATTATCATATTGGCAATGCACTCCATATTTTACCCGGTTTGCCCGGCCCGTTCGACCTGGTTTTTATTGATGCTGATAAAGAAAACTACCTGTGGTATTACAATCATGTAATGGAGAAAATGTTGCCTGGCGGGATAATCCTTGCTGATAATGTATTGTGGAGTGGTAAGGTTTTTTCAAATCAGGTTGCCGATGGCGATCCTGAAGCATTGGCTCTAATTGAATTTAACAGATTCATAAACAATGATCCCCGGGTAGAGAATCTAATGTTGCCGCTGCGCGATGGGCTTACCATCATGAGAAAGATTTAGTCAATTAAAAGGATAGAACTTAGTTAATAAAAAGTATATTTTATCGCATTGAATGGATTTCTATGTTTTGAATATCCATCAAAATATCTTCAAAAAAGAAGCATCATGAAACGAGCCAATTCCCTCTTTCTGGTTTTACTGGCTTTGGCCGGATGCCGGTTATCTTCGCCAGACACCAAAGATAAAACAACTGAAATGTCAGGTAATCCTGTTTTTTCGGGGTGGTATGCCGATCCTGAGATAGTAATTTTTGGTGATACCTATTGGATTTATCCAACCTTTTCGGCCGACTTTGATGATCAGGTGTTCATGGATGCATTTTCATCAAAAGACCTGGTAACATGGGAAAAACATAGCGGTATCATTAATTACAACTCTGTAAAGTGGGTTAAAAAGGCGTTATGGGCTCCTTCAGTTATCGAAAAGGATGGAAACTATTTCCTTTTTTTTGCCGCCAATGATATTCAGAGCTCAGTAAGCCGCTGGTGGAACCCCGAAATTCACAAAATTGATGATATTGGCGGGATTGGGGTGGCAAGATCATTGAAACCCGAAGGTCCTTTTATTGACCACATTGGCAAGCCTCTTATCAACGAATTTCATAATAATGCACAACCCATAGATCAGTTTGTTCTCAGGGATAAAAGCGGCAGGTATTACATTGTATATGGTGGCTGGGGCCGTTGTAATATTGGTATGCTGAACGATGACTTTACATCGCTCGTTCCCTTTGATGATGGCGATATGGTTAAGGAGATAACTCCTGAAAATTATGTGGAGGGGCCTGTAATGTTTTACCGCAATGATCGGCTTTATTTCATGTGGTCGGAAGGAAACTGGGGCGACAATTCATATAAGGTGGCCTGGGCAGTTGCAAGCAGCCCATTGGGCCCTTTCAACAGAATAGGCACTGTGCTGGAGGCTGATCCAGAAATTGCTACAGGAGCTGGTCATCATTCAGTCATGAATATTCCCGGAACCGACGATTGGTATATTGCCTATCATCGACGTCCTATTCCCAACCACGGACGCGATCACAGGGTCGTTTGCATAGACCGGATGTATTTCGATGAATCTGGAAATATTCTTCCCGTAAAAATTACCAATGAAGGGGTGGAGCGGAGGTTGCTAAAAAGTGATAGGTATTAAGTGCCTGTTTTTCAATTAAAATACCGGTTTAGTTCTTGATAAACCTTAAGATTTTTTCCTTATAAACATCCTTTACCCGCAGCAGATAGATTCCGGGAGTAAGCGCAGAGATATCGAGTGTTTGATCTGCTTCTCCATTCTGTAACATCAAAACCTGCCCCATTAGGTTTAGTACTTCAAGGGTTTTAATCTCAATTTCCGGTGAGATATGCAGGTAATTGCCAGCCGGATTGGGAAATATTCGTATGGCTTCATTGTCAGTTACTGAAACCGAAGTATTGTTTTTTGCAATTACGTAAGTGGTAATACTCTTCGGATCAAGCACATCCGTAAATCTATTGTTTATAATAGTTATTGTGCCTTCTTCATTAATGCTTTTAGTTTCTGAAGTTACATATCGGGTGCTAAAGGCAACAGCTTCGTTTCTTATTAGAAATGTTTGTGAAACCGATGTAGTATTCTGGTTAACCGCCACAATTACATTTTGGGCATTGCCTTTAAAAGCCACTACTACAACTCCTTGCCTAGGTTGAAAAGTGGCATCAACCCGATGATAACCTGGCCTTATAAATTTTGAGAATTGGCCCATGGTATAACCTTTCTTCTTTAAAGTACCACCGGCGAGCATTAAATTACACGATGGTTGCCTGAGCCACCACCAGATATAAGCATTCATGTTTGCCGACATTACCTCGGCTATTTCTTTTGCCATTTTCAGACATTCTTCTATAGAGTCGTCGTTATAGTAGTGTTCAGTCATCCAAACTCTTTTGCCTTTGTTTATGGCATTGGTGTATGAGTATGCCCTTGTGCCGTATATGTGGCCGCCAACAAAGGAAATGTGTGAGTTGGCTGTTGAATCATTCAATATTGGATCAGAATATTTCCAATCGAAATTGAAGGCTTCGGGCATCATAACCAGTGTGTTTATGTTCTGTGCATGATTTTTACAGAAATTGAGCAATTGCTGAGGGCTCCAGTCGCATGACTCATACCCCACCTGTATGTTGGGTTCATTTTGAATCGATACTACATCTACATTGCCCAAGTAGGTGCAGAAACTGTTTAGATGATTAACGTAAGCAGCATAAGAATCGGGTTTCAACTCGCCCCCAATAGTATTATTATTGGTTTTCATACTGGCTGGTGGCGACCAGGGCGATGCCAGCACAATGGCACCCCTTGCTTTTGCTTTGGTGGCATTGGCGCGTTCATCAAACCAACCAGCCCAGTCACCCGAATTCGGTGAAATTCTCACTCTTAGAATGGAAAGTCCCATTTGGTGGATGGTTTCATTACCAAAAGCGGCATCTGCTTCGGCATTTGTGAGCTGCCCATGCCAGGCCGAGCTGGCACCAAAACCATCAATTTCCTGTTTCACCTGGGCAAAATCTACAATTACAGCCTGCGAACGTGCCGTAATTCCAATTAAAATCAAAAAAATAAAAAGGGTATGGACAATAAATAAAATTCTTTTCATGTATCTGTTTTTTTGGGACAACTTATTCCTGAATACTTTGACAAGGCAGGTTTGGGAAAAGGTGATGAGGCCATTGGGTGTTCCTTTACTTCATCATCAAAAACCACAACTTCCTTGCTGTATTTACCTTCGGTCATTACTTCATAGACTGGTTCAACTTTGTCGGGGGTGAAACGATGCTTTCCCAGGTCTTTGATGTAGATGCTCCAACGTTTTTCCCGTTTCAACTCTCCATCAGCAACTTATCCAGACAACACACTGCCAATCTCTTTTTCATTTTTATATACTGATGCGCAATCGATGTGACAGTATCCGGTATTTTTGGCATATTTTACGACCTTTGCAATCTAATGGCTGTTTTATTGGTATGAGCCAAAGGTTCCGGGTTCTATTACTGGTGTTTAGGCCCCATGGCTTAGTTTCGCAAAAGAGATCAAGTTGATGTTTATTTTATCCGTCATTTCATTAGTTTTTTGGTTATATTTTTCGGTCATCATATTTATGATTATCCGCAATCTTGCAAGTAAATTTTCAAACGACTTATTTTGGCGTA
>JBBISA010000004.1:0-121448 GCA_037441525.1 Bacteroidota bacterium | reverse complement strand
AAAAAAACGTTTGACAAAAAAAAGTGGCCGTCTCATTTTATCTTTTGAGACGGCCACTTTATTTGTTTAGAGAATAATGGCAATGCATTTATGCCGTTTGTGGCTTATTGCGGTATTTTATGTAGAGATATCCGAACGCAAGGGTAAGTGCCACTGTGAGCAATATCACATATCGGAGTGATGCAGCACCTGCAGCAAGATGATCCTGGTTGAATTTTTCAAGGTTCAGGTCGTAGATATAACCCAGGGTAGGTTGTGCTATGGCAGCGCCCAGAAAACCCAGACCCCCCATTATTGCCAGCCCGAGAGCACCGCTTGTGGGAACCCTTTCGGCCACCACGCCCAGCATATTGGGCCAGAAATAGGCAATACCAAGTGCAAAAACGGTAGCAGCAGCAAAGGTCCACCAGCCCACCGAAATACTGAGCAGGTACAAACCAACACCGGCTGTAATGGCTGAGAAAAGCAACACCCCAATAGAAGAAAGTCTGTGAATAACCGGACCTGCAAACAAACGTGCCAGGGCCATTACCAGCGATACCCATACCAGCAGAAGGATACCGGGAGCCTTCACGGTATCAAGCAGAGCGGCGATCCATTGATTGGTGCCCAGCTCGGTGGCAGCGGTAAACAGCATAAAGAAAGCCAGGAACAGGAACAATGGCGATACACACGCCTTGAGCATATCCTTGTAGCTTGCACCGGAAGTAACCCTTTCGGTCTGGGGGAATTTTTGTTTGAAGAACATAAAGCCATATACCAGTGTGGGGAGGATCATAGCTGCTGTTTGGATACGCCATCCGTAACCCACCTTATTCAGGAAATAAACCAGTAATGCCCCGAAAACGATCCCTGCGGGGAACCACATGTGAAAACGGTTGAGTTTGGCTGTTTTGTCGTTGGGATAAATAGCGGTGATCAGAGGATTACAGCCTGCTTCAACACTGCCATTGGCAATACCGATGAGCATGGTGGAGAAGAAAAGGGTCCAGAAACCGGTGGCAAACACTGTCATTACCAGTCCGGCAATATGGGCTATAAAGGCAATGGCTATAACGCGGCCCATCCCCAGAATATCTACAAGGGGGCCCAGCACCAGCATAGCGAGAGTAAAACCCCAGAATGCAGTTCCGACAATCCAGCCCACTTCGGCTCCGGTAAGGTTAAATTCTTCCATCCAGGGGGTAATAAACCCACCCCGGGTGCCAAACGACAAGGCGGTAACTACCAACGCCAAACAACTGGCATTGAACAACAAAGTTTTCTTAATTTGTTCCATAAGCTCTTTTTAAAAGTGATTAACGAATAGATTAATAATTTGATGAATCGGCCGCTGTGGGCTGGTTGCGGCCAATGATTTTATCCTGAAAAAACATCAACAGCAACCCAAGCTAAACTACTATAATCAAAACAGTTACAACAAATAAACAATTGTAAACGGACATTCAGAAAGCTAATCCGGAAGCAAATGTATCATAAAATCCATTAACAAATACAATTTGGGTGCAACTTTCACATACAATGGACCCTTCTACCAACCTGCGAGATAAGAAGTGCCCCTTCATCATTAACACATTCAACCCAATACACCGGTTGTAATACCAAATACTTTTCATAATTTCGCTCACAAATCACTATCCATGACAAACCCACATCGCACCCCAAACAAGGCAATCCAACAATTGCTCAGGTTGTTCTTTTTAACAATAGTTTTTCAGTCAGTTGTATTCCCTGTAATATCATCAGTTTCTGGCCAGACGCTGTCAGATACGCTTGATAAAAGCAAAACAGGAAACCACACACTGGAATACGCGTTACCCGGGTTTAGTCCAACGTACTATATTCTCCAATTTCACTTGAAACCGGGGTGGTGTGGGTTATTACTGCCGACGATTTTAACAGCGGAAACGTTGTAAACTTATGGCAGCTTATTGAAGGGAAGGCACCCGGATTGCTTATTAACCATGCCGGCGGTAAACCCGGCGGACCGGCATCGGTAATGCTTGGCCATGGAGATATGCCTTCATCACAAATAACACCTTTAATAGTGCTCAATGGAGTACCATTGTTTTTTCGTTCGCATGCAGGTTTAAGGAACACTCTTAATTTTATTGATCCCGGCACTATTGAGTCTGTTACACTGCTTAAGGAGGGCTCAGCAAGTGCCATTTATGGGAGTGAAGGTGGTTTGGGGGTTATACAAATTAATACAAAAAAGCCGCTGAAGAATAGCCCGCTCCGTTTATTCTATTCATCAAATGCATCAGTGGGTACTCCCACCCGATTGCCTGAAGTTGCCGATGGGGAACTTTTCCGAACTCTGCTAACAAGGTATTATGGCAACAACCCTTTGGCAATGAGCTTTGTGGGAACCGAAAATACCCGTTGGATTGATGAAATTTACCGCAACAGTTTTTCAACAGCCCATTCCCTTCAGGGGCAGGCATCGGTATATGGGGTTCCGGTTATGGCAGGGCTTAGCTATTCAAACCGCCAGGGTATTCTGTTAACCGACCAGATGAACGGCTTACGGGAGACTTTAGCATCAATCCATCCTTCCTGCAGGATCACCTTGTTCTAAATCTGAGCGTTTCAGCAGCAAATATCCAGAACAGGCTGGCGCCACAAAATGCCATAACCGATGCCATAAGTTTCGACCCCACACAGCCGGTAAGGGCCCCCGGAAGTGTTTATGGTGGTTATTTTGCCTGGCTTGGCAGTAACACCAAACCCAAACCAGTTGCACCATCCAATCCGGTTGCCATGCTCAATCTTACAGAAGTTAATGCCACCATCGGCAGTGTTTTTCTGAACGGTTTGGTTAGCTACTATGTGCATACTTTACCCGAATTAAGCATTCATTTGCAGCGTTCGAGCCATAGGTTCGACTCACAAAAAGATCTGCTGGTGCCTGATTACGCATCGTGGTATTATTTTTCGGGCGGAAGGGCCGAAAAAGCTACCAGCGTTGTTAATAACAGCTACACCCGTGGTTGGGTGAATTTTGAAAAAGACCTGTCAGCCAGCGGTAACCGAATAGAACTGATGCTTGGAACCAGCAACCAGGAATTTCTGCAAGAATACTCACACTGGGCTGCTAATCTTGAGAACAACCTTATTATTGAACCATTTCGCATTTTCACTGATCAGAAATACAAATCTGAACAAAAGCTTATTTCTGTTTTTGCCCGGGGCGGGTATAGTTTTGCAGGAAAATATTTTGTAAATTACTCCTTCAGACAGGACGGAACCAGCAGACTTTCAGAAGATAATCGCTATACAGGTTACCATTCCATTGCAGGTGCCTGGGTAGTTAGCAACGAGAATATCTGGCCTGAAAAAACTTTGGTCACAGACGTGAGACTATCGGGTGGTTTTGGCCAGTCAGGTAAAATACCGGGAGAACTGCCCAATAATGTATCCCTTGATTTTAATTTTAAACTGCCAACCTAAAACACAACCCAAGCCGGAATAAGATTTACTTTTCTGGATGGAAGGGGTGATGCTTCATTTGGATATTATCACACACTCATTTCAAATCAACCAATCCCTTTTCCAATACCTGGGCCAGGCTTAACAACCGAAGTGCTAGGAAGTGCCGGAAAATCTACCTGCAATAGTATCGATGCTTCATTACGCCTTATGGCAATAAAAACCGATAATTTACAATGGAGCCTGGGCGGAAATTTTGCATCCATGAAAAGCAGGGTGACCTCCATCGTCCTTGATGGTCCTGATTATCAAGGATTACAGTCAGGAATTATTCCCGGAACTTTTGGCAGAACCCTGTTTATAAAAAAGCACGGCTATTCACCGGCGGAGTTTTTTCTTTACCAGCAGGTTTACGATGAAAACGGATCCCCTCTTGAAAATATTTATGTAAACATTAATGGGGATTTAAGGATTGATGATAATGACCGGAAAAGGCTGGGCAGCCCGGTCCCTGATTATTTCGGCAGCCTGCATTCTGTCTTGACATGAAAAAACTGGAACCTTAGGGTAAGCGGGCGCTTTCAAAATGGGAATAAGGTATATAACCACTACGCAGCGGGTTTTGGAAACCAGAGCAGGATTTATCGCCCTGAAGGCCCCTATCTCGGCAATGTAATCCCCACAGACACGGACCTTCCTATTCAATTGCCTCAATATCTTTCCAGTCATTTTCTTGAGAACGGTTCTTTTTTCAGGCTCGACAACATTAGCCTTGCCTGGCAACTGAAGGGGTTGTTTGGTCAACGGGCCGATTTGTTAATAAGAGGCACCATTCAGAATGCTTTCCTTTTCAGCCCCTATTCCGGCGCCGATCCCGAGGTTTTAAACGGAATGGATTATAACACCTACAACCGCCCAAGGATATTTACCCTGGCCGTGGAAGCCAGGATTTAAAGATCAGTTATTGTGATCAGAACCCGTTGTTCTCCACAAGCTTTTTAAACCACCAGGCCGATGCCTTGGGGGTACGTTTAAGGCTCTTAAAATCTACATGGCATATACCAAACTGCATCTGGTAACCCAGCGACCATTCGAAATTATCCATCAACGACCATACAAAGTAGCCCTGGCAGTTCACACCATCTTCAATAGCGCGGTGCAGGTTGGCAATATATCCTTCAAAATAGTTAACCCGTTTCTCGTCGTTCACTACCCCATCAACTGGTAAATCAGGGAATGCACAACCGTTCTCGGTAACGTATATCAACGGATGGTTGTAGCGCTGGTCAATCCATTTCAGCAACTTATAAATCCCTTCGGGTACCACCGGCCATTTCATGGAAGTAATTTCCCAGTCGGGATGCACCGAAAGGTTCACATCCTGGTCTTCGGCAATGCCCGAGTTGGCATAGGGCATTATGTACTTGGTTTCGGTAACATCTTCGGCCAGGAAGCTGTTGTAGTGGTTCAATCCGATAAAATCGAGCGACCCCTTCATCATTTCAGCTTCTTCGGGGGTGAAAGGAGGCAATCGGTCGCCCAGCCTTTCAACCATCGAATCGGGGTACTTTCCAAAGAAAACCGGATCGCTCATCCACCCGAAATAAAACTCCAGGGCTCTTTGTGCAGCATCCTTGTCTTTCTGGCTTGAAGTGAGCGGTTCGCGCCAGTCGCAGTTGTTGGTTATGCCAATAACCCCCTTTTGGGTTTGACGAAACTCGCGATCATACAACCGGTAAGCCCTTCCGTGTGCCAGCAAAAGGTGATGGCCGGCAAGGTAAGGATAAACGTTCGATGTTTTGCCCGGGGCAAAAATCCCCAGTCCGTAGCCCAGCATGGCCACCACCCAGGCTTCGTTGAAGGTGATCCAGTGCTTTACTCTGTCGCCGAAGCGTTCGAAACACACCCTGGCATAGTCGTCAAAAATAGCGGGCAACTGTGGATTGAGCCATCCGTCGAGTTCCAGTTCAAGCGCCAGGGGCAGGTCGAAATGGTTCAGGGCAATCCAGGGTTCAATACCATTGGCAATAAGTTCATCGATAAGGTCGGAGTAGAACTTAACACCAGCTTCATTTACTTCTCCCCTGCCCTGCGGCATTACCCTGCTCCAGGAGATGGAAAAGCGATACACTTTAATGCCCAGCGATTTAAGCAGCTGAACATCGTCCTTATAACGATGGTAATGATCGCACGCCACCTGGGCATGCTCGCCATTGGCAATTTTTCCGGGGATCAGGCAAAAGGTATCCCATACCGATGGGCCCTTGCCATCTTTGTTCCATGCACCTTCTATCTGGTAGGCAGAAGTGGAGGTACCCCACACAAAGTTGTCGGGAAACTTTAGCATCAATTATAATTGGAATGGTGGTTAATGGTGATAAATCGTAGATTTATTGGCGGGGCAAAGATAACCTAACTTTTATTTCTGCGGGTAGAATTAATAAGCATCACCCCCAGCTTTACCAGCAAAAACTGAAGGGTAAGGAAGCATATTATAGCGGCGCCTGAAGGGATATTCAGAAAATAAGAGGCAAAAAGCCCGAGTACCGAGCCTGTAATTCCCCAGAAAGCGGCCATGGGTATAATGCGTGCAAAATTGCGGGTAAACAGCATGGCGGTTATCTGAGGTATGGTGAACAGACTTAGCACCAGGATGATACCCACCGAGCGGATGCTGATTACTATGGCAAGGGCAATGATTATGGACATGGTGTACCGGAAAAAGGCCACCGGGATACGCATGATACTGGCAAATTCGGGATCGAAGGCGGTGCTGAGCAAGGGCCGGTAAAAGACCCAGAAAAACAGCGCTGTAACCACACAAAATATAAACAGGAGATAAAGCTCCATGCGGCCAACCGATAAAATATTCCCAAACAGAAAGCTCATCAGGTCGGGTGTGTAGCCCGGGGTAAGGAAAACAAAAATAATTCCCACGGCCATACCCAAAGACCATAATATGGCAATGGCACTATCTTCGCGCACTCTTGCTTTTTGCGATATCCATTCGATACCTGTTGCCGAAAGTACAGCAAAAACCGCAGCCCCCAGAAAGGGATTGATGCCGAAGAAATAGGCCATACCAATGCCCCCGAAAGATGAATGGGTTATACTTCCGGAGATAAAAACTATCTTTCGCGAAACCACATAGGTGCCAACCATAGCAGCCAGGGTACTGGTAAGCACAGCTGATGCCAGTGCATTGCGGAAAAACGCATATTCGAATATTGCCAGAAAATCGTTCATCATTTGTGCTCTTTTAAAACCCTGTGGGGCACCGGCCCGTGGGCTATTATGTCGACCGGGCAGGTATATACCCTTAAAATATCTTCGGTTAACTGGTTGGATGGATGGTAATGCAGATTGATATTTACGCAGGCAATGGTTTTCACCAGGGGCGAAATGGTACCGATATCGTGCGAAACCAGCAAAATGGCCATGTGTTTATTCAAAGCCTGCAACCAACGGTAGAGTTCCTTTTCAAAGTTCTTATCCACAAAGGTGTTGGGTTCATCCAGTATCAACAATTGCGGATCGTTTATGAGTGCTCTGCATAGGAAGGCTTTTTGTATCTGTCCGCCCGATAATTCGCCAATAGGTCGCGAGGCCAGTGCATCCAGGCCGGCTTCATGGAGTAATTTACTCAACCGTGTTTTCTGGTCTTTGGCAAGATGGGGAAACCAATTGCGGTGGGCCATAAGCCCTGAACCAACAAGATCGCGCACGGTAATGGGAAAGGTTCTGTCGATCTGGCTTATCTGGGGCAGGTAGCCCATTTTCAAGGGCCCCTGAGGAAAATCTACGGCGCCTTCGAACAATGGCTGAATACCCAGAATGGTTTTCACCATAGTAGTTTTACCACCTCCGTTGGGGCCGATGATCCCGATAAAATCTTCCTGGAATATATCAAGGTCAACGTCTTTCAGCACAGTATCGGTCTGGTATCCCGAGGAAACGCCACGTAGGCTTACGATAGGTTTTCTCATTTTAGATAATTATTAAAATGCCCCATAATTTCTTGTATCGATGCAAACCAATCGTATTGCATGTGGTTGATAGTTGCTATGGCAGCTCCGGTTTCGGTGGCAACAAGTTGTGCATTGCGCACATCATATTCCATTTGAATAAAAACAACCGGGATATCTTCAGCTTTTGCATCCCTGATAAGGCGGGCCAGACGCGCGGGGGTGGGTTCCTTGCCTTGGTGTTCAATCGATACCTGCTCCAATCCATAATCACGTGCCAGGTAGGTCATGGCGGGATGAAAGATCAAAAAGCGTTTATGCGACAGAAATTGTGTCAGGGAGTCCATTTTGGTATGCAAACTCTCCATCTCAGAAAGCAAGGCAGGGTAGTTTTCGGTAATAACCTGTTCAAGTTCGGGATAAAGTTCAGTTAGGTTATCGCGGATAACAGGTATAAGGGTTAGCATTACTTTGGGCGACATCCAGATATGGGGGTCAATTCCGCCTTCGTGCACATGGTCGCCATGAATAATGGCTTCACCTCTGATAAGTGTGGTATAATCAGAAAGATTCACCTCACGCATGGTGGGATTAAGTTCCTTGAGTTTGTTGATGAAATTCTGCTCGTAACCCAGGTACCCAATGCGAAAATATGCCCTGGAATCGGAAAGCTTTCGCATTTGCTGCGCTGTGGGCGAGTAGGTTCCATGACTGGCTCCCTGCGGTACCATTATATTCACATCAAGGGCATTGTCCGTTAGCCTGTCAACAAAGTATTTCAACGGTGGTATGCTTACCGAAACTATCTCCTTATCGCCCTGGTTTCCTGTGCATCCAGTTAAAAACATGACTACCGGAAACATCAGTACAATTGCTATTATCCCAAAAAATCTGTTCATCTTTTTATTGTTGTTTAAATTGTTGATTGTTTGTTGTTAAATTAAGTAATTTATCTTCAACGGTTTTGCGCTTTGCGTTGGGGCTTATTTAGGTGCATCTCCTCAGAAATAACGAGATCAACTTAAATAGAACCGCTTATATTTTTTCAAGTCATTGGCATGATTTGTTTTTATCGTTGCTTTATTTTATCGTGTAACTCACATTGCGTCCGTTTCCTTGTTTTTCAATTAACCCTTTATTAAGTAGGGCAGATAAAATCCGTTTTACGGTTGGTGCAGGTATCGCTAATTTTTCGGAAATTTCTCCCGACTGAATATCAGGACGGTTTTGAATAATCATAAAAATTGATTTTTCTCTGGGCGAAAGCTGAGTTTCCAAACCGCTTTTCTTTAATTTCACCATTAGATGTGACTGAATATTTGACAAGCAACTCAAAAAGAACTTTATCCAAATTGTAACATCTTCATTGGGGCGTTGTGCCTGACAACTCCTAAGTACCTGATAATATTCATTTTTTCGGTTTTCAATTTCGTGCTCAAAACTTATGTACTGTATCCATTTGTATCCGTTTTTAAGCAACAATAGAGTTGAAATCAAACGACTTAACCTACCGTTTCGATCCTGGAATGGGTGAACGCTCAAAAAATCATATACAAAGGATGCAACTTTAATTAACGGGTGCACTATTGTATTTGAATTATACCAATAAAGCAACTGCCTAATTGCATCTTCAGTGGCAAATCCTGCTTCAGTAGTTTGAAAAATAACTTGCCGTGAGCCGTCAGGGAATGAGGCTTCAACTGCGTTGCTATGCACCTTATAGTTGCCTTTGTGCCACTGGTCTTTGGCACTATATTTCATCAAACTGCTGTGTAAACTTTTGATATGGTTTTCGGTAAGATTAATGTTGGCGTATGATTCTGAAATCAAATCTAAAACTTCAAAATACCCGACTACTTCTTGCGAGTCTCTGTCGGTAAGCTTTGTGATGTCAATTTTTTGAAGAAGTATATCAACTTCTATGTTGCTCATCCTATTTCCTTCAATCCGGTTAGATGCCCCTACACTTTGCACGGTAGCTAGGCTTTTTAACTCTTTAAGACTTGCCCCCTCTTTGCGTTCAATAGATGTCCAATTTGCATCAAAACGGTCTATTTTACTGATCAGGTCAATCAGTTCCCAATCAATATTTAGTCTAAACTTGTAAACTTTGTTGTTCATTTTGATACGATTTGATACGCAAAGATACGATTACGATTTGGAAAAGTAAGTATAAAATGATACGTTTTGATACGTTTATATATGATTATGATACGAAAAATATCATTGTTTTCACTGGTGGATTGTCATTTTGCGGGTTCAGAAAACTTTGATCCTAAAATTTCCTTACCATGAATTAATTGTTTCCTACCTTAAGCAACTCAGCATCTTCCAATATATAAATCAGGTTGTCGAGATTGGTTGCATTTAGTTTTAGTCTCCCTCGTACTTCAATAAAATCGTCGGTTTTAAGCCTTCTGAATCTGGCCCTGTGGCTGATAAGGGTTTGCAGTTCTACCACCGATTCGATGCCCGAACCAGAGCAGAAAAAACACATCTGCATGGGCACGAATGAGAGTACAAAGGCATCGCCGGTTATATCGGCAGGCAAAAAGAAACCCTGCAATACAATCTCCTTCCCTTCCATCTCTTTCAGGGTAATGCCAAACCGGGGCACCTGAATAAATGAATTGTATTCAACACTGAACCGATAGCGCATCTTCACATCGGTAAGGAGTATTTCCCAGGTTTTATCGGTGAAATGCTTTTCAGGTTCGGGCGGACTATTTATTGCCAGCAGAGCGAGAATTATAAAAAGGGTTTTTATCATATACTACCTTTTGGTTAGGGTAAAATGAACATCAACGGTATAGGCCCGCCAGGCAGGTAACAACGAAGCAACAATACCGGCCATAATGGCATAGTAAAGCACCATCAGCTCCTTAGCCAGCGGAATCCACAACGTTGATGTTGCGATAAAATGAAAATCGGGCAGAGATATCCAGACGAGCCGGGAAAGCAACAAGCCAAAAATCCAGCCGGCGGCAGCAATTACTATTCCCTGAAAAACCAGCATCATAAAAACCTTTTCCTGTCCTGCACCCATAACACGCATAAGGGCAATGTCGCTCATGCCGGTGCGAAGGGTATTCCAAAGGTGAATAAAGATATTAATAGCAGATATAACGATGATAACCCAGGCAAGAATCATCAGCACTTCAATACCAGGTGCCAGAAGTTTTGAAAGCCTGTTTAGCTCCAGGGCGGGCGAAGCCGCCTGCATGGAAGTAGATTCGTTGATAAGGCGGTTAAACTGAATTAAACCTGCCGGACTGCGGAACTGCAGCAACATGGCAGTAATTTCTGCCTTGTCATTCACCGGTGATGGCTTACGGCTGTTTCGCAGCGCCTGGTACTGAAGCATCTCTTCACGGGTTACTTCCTCACCGGCTTCTACCCTTTGGATGATCTCTGCAAGGGTTAAGTCGGAAATCTCAGACCTTTCAACTTCCATTATTTTTTCGGAAGATGATGGTTCAGAATTGCCCGGCATAATATCATGCACCTTCCAAACCGACTCCACCAGGGTTAGGATCAGGTTGTCGAGAACAGAAAAACTAGTCTCCAGAATTCCCTTCACAACATAAATATGATTTTCGTGAGCATGGCCGGTATCGCGAAAACCGTGCACGCCATAAAATGTGTGGCCGATGGTAAGCCCGGTGGCACGTGCCACTGAGGCTCCTATTACCACATCAAGCGGGTGTTGATACCAGGTGCCCGATGCCAGGTTTGCATTGTAGAGGTTTGCATATTCCTGCGGAGCACCCACAATCCTGCATCCGCGGTAACTATCGCCAAGGGCAATGGGGATGGCGGTTTTAACCAGGGGATTCTGAACAAGTGCTGTAATTTCGTTCAGATTGATATTTCCGGTGGGATAATCGGCGTGCAAAACCGATGAAAGAATAAGCTGCGACGGACTTCCTTTTGCCCCAACTACCATGTCGATACCGGCCAGCGTACGGTCAACGTTTGTTTTAAGAGTACCCTGAGCCATCATCAGCAGCGAAATAATACCACAACCAATGGCAAAAAGCCCCACACTAAAAAAGGTGTTGGCCGGTCGTGATAATAGTTTCTGCAGGGCAAGCTTCAGTGAATACATACAGGAAAAGGATTTAAAGCTGAATAATCCTTGAAAAATGAGGCTTAAGCCGGTTGTCGTGGGTTGCCACCAGCCAGCTTGCGGAACGGTTAAAAGAAATATTCTTCATCAAATCGACAAACAGATTGCAATGGTAATCATCGAGGCTCGATGTGGGTTCGTCGGCCAAAATCCAGCCCGGTTCATTTACCAGGGCCCTTGCAATGGAGAACCTTTGTTGTTCGCCTTCGCTGAGCTGCCGTGGAGATTTCCGCCCCAGATGGGCAATCCCAAGTTGCGCTACAATCTTGTCAATCAATTGATTGTCAGCATTATTGCCGGCAAGCCTGCGGGCAGCCACAAGATTTTCACGAACACTAATACCATCTATAAAAAAATTCTTCTGAAAAATCATCCCTATATTTCGCCCCCTGAAAAGATCGCGTTCTGCCGGGGATAGCATAAAAAACCGAGTATCGCCAAAGCCAACCTCACCACTGTCGGGAGCCAGAATACCTGCCATCAGGTGCAGCAGAGTGGTTTTTCCGCTTCCCGAGCGGCCAAGGATAAGCAGATTCTCACCTTGAGGCAACACAATATCGGGCAGGGTAATCAGTTGCCCGGACGGATACCTGTAGGTGAGTGACTGAATTGTTAACTTATCCATTTGGTTTTTTAATCTTATCTGTAATGATTGGGAATTTTTCTGTTTTGTAATTACCAGATATCCTGGCGATGATTATGACAATTTTTGCATTTTCCATTTATGAGTAAATCAAAACCACTGGCTACAAACCCTTCGGGCAATTGCGGAGGTATAAATTCGGGCCTAGGAAGACAGTATACATTGGTGCAGCCATCGCAATAAAAATGGGCATGAAAATGCTCAATATGTTTTTCTCTGGTACGGGTAATAGCATAGCGCACCTCGCCGTTGTCAAGCGAAATGCTGTGAATAACATCCTGATCCAGAAAGCTTTTAATGGTTCGGTAAATGGTTGTCCGGTCGAAATTATAGGATAGTTTGTTACGGATATCATTTTCTGAAAGAGCTGTTCCGGCTTCTATCAGGGTATTCAAAATCTCTACACGGCAAGGAGTTTTCGAAAGGTTTTTATTCCCCAGCAGGGTATAAACTTCATCTTTCATACACTAAAATCAGTTGTTAAAATGAGATGATGTTTTGGGATTTAATAAGTATGGATACAACCCAGATTTTGCAACAATGTTGCAAAAATAAGAAATTATTCAGGGACACCATCCCATTTAACGCAAATTTATATACTACCTGTGCTTGTGCCTGGCGGCTGAGCGGGCAGCCATGGAGCCTTCATAAACCATGACGACAATAAACATCATGCTGATAAAGTAAAAAGCATCTTCAAAAGGAACTGTTCCGATGCGAAAGGCAAGATTTTCGGCATTGTTGTATGAAACCACCGGTAAACTTGTTAAAACCCCGTTGACAATAAAGAAGGGTACAAGGCCAATAAACCACATAAAATAAAAGTAACTGAGCCATGTTTTGTATGTTTTGGTCACAATTTGCCAGAACAGCAGAATGAATGACAGGTACATTACCACGAAGGTATATATACGGTCGGTGTTGAGAAAGGCGAGTGTAAGGGTAAGAAGTGCAAGCACTACTGTTAAAGCATAACTGGTTTTGGGAAAGTAAAATTTGGGAAAGAAGTATTTCAGCACATCGTAAATAAATACACAACAATAAGTTATAATCATAAAAAACAGCCACTCTTCAACCGGCAGATCGAAAAAATAATAACCCAGAACATAATCATAGTTAAACGACCACACATCCGACCGGGTAAACATAACATCCCAGGGGATAAACAGAAGCATCATCACCAGAATTCCTTTAAAGAGATGGGTAAAGCGACTGTAAAAAGCCACCCTGTTTTCAAAGCTTCTGATCAACGGAACACTGATACTTCCGAGGAGCAAAAGTGCGTAGGTCCATTTTTCCATTTTCGATCTTATTTCTTATTGTTAACAAATTCAATTACCGGACTTTAAACACCCTGGTGGTCGTATTGTTTGAAGAGCCTTTCTTTTTGCTTTATTAATGAATAATCTCTAATTTTGGCACTTTGCACTATGCAGGTCTAAAGCAAGAATCTGAAAGGCTTTCAGAACAAGGCATCCTTTAATCAATCAGACACATGGGTATTTTAATAGCAGTTACCGTTATTTTATTCTGGGGTGGGCACCTTGCCTGGATGCTTTTTTCGCTGGAAATGAATTTTAGCAATCCATGGATGTACCTCCACATTATAATACAGGCATGGCTCTACACCAGTCTTTTTATTACAGGCCACGACGCAATGCATGGGACATTGGCAAAGAAGAAAACAATTAATAAGATTATTGGTACACTGGCAACTTTCCTTTTTGCTTCCATGTCGTACAAAAGGCTTCGTAAAAACCATGGGTTGCATCACAAGGCACCGGCTACTGCCGAAGACCCCGATTTCTATGCCAAATCGCAGAACTTCTGGCTTTGGTGGGGAGTGTTCATGGTTCGATACGTTACCTTATTGCAGATTATCAGCATGGCCCTGATTTACAATGCCTTTATTCACCTGCTTGGAATAAATGATCTGAAGGTGATACTTTTCTGGGCACTACCTGCCATTCTGGGTACACTTCAGTTGTTTTATTTCGGTGTTTACTGGCCTCACCGCGAGCCTCATCTCCCCCACATGATGCCTCACCGTGCCCGTACACTCAAAAAAAATCATCTTTGGGCAATGATAAGTTGCTATTTCTTCGGATACCATTTCGAGCACCATGAGGATCAATATGTCCCCTGGTGGAAACTATATACCACAAAACAAAATTAACTGAATGGAAAACCTAAAAAACCTTGTTGAAAATGCCTGGGAGAACCGCTCCCTTCTAAATGAAAAATTGTACCTCGAGGCCATTGAAACCACCATTGAACACCTTGACAAAGGGCGTTTGCGCGTGGCCGAAAAGAAAGACGGTGTCTGGGGAGTGAACCACTGGATAAAAAAGGCCGTCATTCTATACTTTCCGACCCGCAAAATGCAAACCATCGAAATTGGCCCTTTCGAGTTTCATGATAAAATTCCGCTAAAAAGAGAATTCGCCAAACTCGAAGTAAGGGTGGTGCCCCACGGCATAGCCCGCTATGGTTCATACCTTGCTCCCGGGGTTATAATGATGCCCTCTTATGTAAATATCGGCGCCAATGTTGACAGCGGAACCATGGTTGACACCTGGGCTACCGTTGGCAGTTGCGCACAGGTAGGTAAAAACGTGCACCTTAGCGGCGGTGTTGGCATTGGCGGGGTTTTAGAACCCGTGCAGGCCGCCCCGGTTATTATTGAAGATGGTTGTTTTATTGGTTCGCGTTGTATTATTGTAGAAGGTGTTAGGGTTGAGGAAGAAGCCGTTTTGGGGGCCAATGTGGTACTTACCGGTTCAACTAAGATTATTGATGTTAGCGGGCCAGAACCGGTTACCTATACCGGATTGGTGCCCAAAAGAGCCGTAGTGGTACCTGGTAGCATTCCAAAACAATTCCCATCAGGCACTTACAACATTTCATGTGCACTAATCATTGGGCGCCGCAAAGAAAGCACCAATCAGAAAACCAGTCTAAACGATGCACTTAGGGAATATAACGTAGCCGTATAACCAGGCAACAATTTAATTCCTGAACTTAGCAATCCGTTTTAGAATTAAAGAAATACTGAATTACATACCATGCAGGAAGACATTAACAAGGCCATAGAAGTGATGCGTAGTGGAGGCACCATACTCTATCTTTCTGATACCGTATGGGCCTTGGGGTGCGATGCAACCGATGCAAGAGCTGTAAACAAGATTTACAAAATTAAAAAGAGAAATATTGAAATTGGCATGACTATTCTGGTAGATGGGCCCACAATGCTTGGGAAGTATGTTGAAAAAGTACCTGATATTGCCATAGAACTTATAGAATCTTTCAAGGACCCACTCACCATTGTGTATGAAAAAGCCCGTAATCTTCCCAAATATCTGATGCGCCAGAATGGAACTATTGCCATACGAATACCTCGCAATAATTTCTGCCTTGACCTTATGCAACTTTTGGGCAAGCCTATTACCTCAACTTCAGCCAATCTGAGTGGAGACCCCACACCACTGTCATTCAACCAGATAAGCCAGAAAATCATCGATTCAGTTGACTATATCTGCAAAACAAACCAGCGCTCAGTCAATGCCCCAAAGCCATCAACCATCATTAAGGTACATGACGACGGGCAATTGCAGATAATCCGCTCCTGACCCCAATACCTTTAAACACAAAAACCATTGATCAAAGATAAACTGAAGCATCCCGTATTTAAACTGGTTGCCGAAGCAACTGCCCAAACCGGCCAGCCTGCATGGGTGGTGGGCGGCTGGGTCAGAGACCTGCTGCTCGGACGCAAATCCAAAGATATAGATATAGTGGTAGAAGGCAGCGGAATTGACCTGGCCACATCTATCGCCAATTCTGTAAACCAGACTGATAAACTCAAGGTTTTTAAGAACTTTGGCACTGCCATGCTTAAAATTGACGACTGGGAAATTGAGTTTGTGGGCGCCCGGCAGGAATCCTACAGGGCCGACTCGCGCAAGCCCATCGTCGAAAACGGAACCTTTGTCCAGGACATAAGCCGCCGCGATTTTACCATCAATGCCATGGCCATAAGCCTTAATCTGGAAACCTTTGGAGAACTTACTGACCTTTACAATGGCCTTCACGATCTGGAAACCAAAACCCTCCGAACCCCTCTTGACCCCGATATCACCTATTCCGATGATCCTTTGCGCATGATGCGTGCCATAAGATTTTCGGCGCAGCTCGATTTTAATATTGAGTGCAACTCCTTTGACGCAATCCGCAAAAACGCTGCACGCATTGGTATTGTTTCCATCGAAAGGGTTATGGACGAGTTTAACAAGATTATGCTTTCGCCCAACCCTGGCAAAGGGCTCAAATCTCTTCGCTCAAGCGGCCTGCTTAAGCAATTTTTCCCTGAACTGGATGCAATGTACGGCGTGGAAACCATTGAAGGCAAAACCCATAAAGACAATTTCTTCCATACCATAAAGGTGCTCGAAAACCTTTGCCCCAACTCCAATGACCTGTGGTTGCGCTGGGCTGCCCTGCTGCACGATATAGCCAAACCTCGCACCCGCCAGTACGACCCCGGCGCCGGTTGGACCTTTCATGGCCATGAGTTTACCGGAGCCAAAATGGTTCCACAGATATTTAAACGACTCAGACTTCCCCTCGACGAAAAGATGAAGTATGTGCAAAAACTCGTACAACTTCATCTGCGACCCATCGTGCTGAGCGAAAGCATCGTTACTGATTCGGCGGTGAGAAGATTGCTTTTCGAAGCAGGTGAAGATATTGACGACCTCATGACCCTTTGCGAAGCCGACATTACCAGCGCCAACGAGGAAAAGGTAGCCCGTTATCTCGAAAATTTCAGGATGGTAAGGGCAAAGCTTGCCACCATTGAAGAAAAGGACCGTATCCGCAACTGGCAACCTCCGGTTACCGGCGACGATATCATGAATACTTTCGGGTTGAAACCGGGCCCCGAAGTGGGTATCATCAAAACCTCCATCCGCGAAGCCATACTCGACGGGGTAATACCCAACCAGCGCCACGAAGCCTTTGAATTTATGCTTCAGGAAGGCCAAAAACTGGGTTTAATTCCAAAAATTTAATCAATTAATAACTATTTTTGTTTGGCCTTGCGGTAAAACCAATCACCCTTAATTGCAAATATCACCGGCATGTTTATATACAGATTTAAGATGAATTTCGAAGAGCAGGATGGCTTTTCAAGGGACATAGACCTGCTCACCGACCAGACCTTTCTCGATTTTCACAACCTGATCAATGAAAATCTTTCCCTCGATAAGTCCCTTGAATGTACATTCTATCTTTGCGACCATCGCTATCGCAAACGTAACCGAATTTACCAGCCCGGCGCCACCCCATCGCCCATACGGCACAACGGCGAAAGCCAGGAAAAAGAAAACGAAAAGATATATTTTATGGACGAGTGTGTACTGAGCGATTTTATCGATGACCCCCACCAGAAATTCATTTACGTTTACGACATTAATAAAGACTGGACTTTTTATATTGAATTAATGCGGATAATGCCCGCCGCAAAAAACGAAAAGTATCCCCGTATCGCCGCAGCACTTGGTGGCATCCCATCGGAAATTAACCGCAAACCTGTTCCGCTACCAGGCCTTAGTCCCGAAGATGAGGAAGACCTCGAACCTATGGACGATGAACCCACCGACTCAGATATTGAAATGGAGATGGAAATTGACCTGAATATGGATATGGATGGGATGGAGATAGGCGAAGGTGAAGAAACCCCATCGCGAGTAGGTGTTAGTTTTGGAGAAGGAGAAGATGTGGATGATTTTGATGATTCTGAATTTTTTGATGGTTCCATTGAAATGGGTGAAGATTTTGATGAGGGAAAATTCTGACAGAAAAACCCTTGTTATCCTTACAGGCCCCACAGCTGTCGGCAAAACTGAAACAAGCATCAGCATAGCCAGGCAGCTTGGGGCCGAAATTATTTCGGCCGATGCCCGCCAGTTCTACCGCGAATTGACCATTGGTACCGCAGCCCCTACCCCCGAAGAACTTAATCTGGTAAAACACCACCTGGTGGGCCATCTCTCCATACACGACTATTACAATGCCAGCCACTTTGAGCAACAAGCCATCGAAATTGCCGATAGACTATGGAAAAAATCAGACTACGTAGTTGTTACCGGTGGGTCGGGGCTATACATTGATGCGCTGTGTTTTGGTATCGACCCCATGCCCGATGTGCCCGGACAAATCCGCGCTGAAGTAAAAATCCTTTATCAGCTGAAGGGACTTGAGGGATTGCGCGATGAACTGAAAAATTGCGACCCTGGCTATTTCGCCATAGTTGACCAGTCCAACCCAAATCGTATGATGAGGGGTATCGAGATGTTCAGGGCTACCGGCAAACCCTTTTCCATGTGGCGGAGCAATAGTACAACAGAGCGTCCTTTCAATATAAAAACCATTGTATTGAACCGGCCCCGCGCCGAACTTGCCCTGCGTATAGGGCAACGCACCAGTGCAATGGTGCAGCAGGGACTCATTGAAGAAGCTCTTGCATACTACCCCCATCGCCATTTAAATGCCCTCAACACTGTTGGCTTCAAAGAACTTTTCGACTGGCTCGCCAACCGCTACGACCTGGCTACTGCCCTGGAAAAAATAGCCACCAACACCCGGCGCTATGCCAAGCGCCAGATAACATGGTTTAAAAAGTATGAAGATGCAAAATGGTTTTTACCCGCCGAAACCAATCAAATACTGCAGTTTATCCGTTCCTGATCCATCAAAGGTGAATTGCCCCTGATTGCTACTTTATCAATATTTTTCGCGAAAACTTAACAGGAAATCCTATTCTCAAAAAATACAGACCGGGTTCAACCAACATAGTATCAATAATAGTAAAACCATTTCCCAGGTCGCCATTGAGTATTTCCTGTCCTGCGATATTAAAAACACCGAATGGAAGCCCGCTAAAAACATCATCGGTTTCAATAATCAGCATATCGTTGGCCGGGTTGGGATATGTTATTACATTTTTGTGACCAGGATGCAAACGGGCCAAACTGGTGCCTGCAATAAAATGACCCAGGTACCCCGAAAGATCAATTCTATGCACCGCCTGCCTTTTGGTAACTAATGAAAAAGTAAAGGTCTCGTTCGAAATATAGTAGTTTAACCCATCAGTGGTGGCAATACCCTCAACCTGGTGCAGAGGCATATTCAACATTAATTTCCTTTTGTTTCCTGAAAAAATCTGTTCATCATTGTAATCGTATAACAAATAAAGAAATGGCTGCAATGCAGAAGAATAGCCGGTTAACACAACAAGCGATTTGCCGGGAAGGTGTGTAGCACCTGTTATCAGGCCATTTACATTTATGCGATCGCGAAACCGGGCCACATAAGTACCAGGGTTTTTGGACAACGCATAAAGGCTTGATTGCTCACTTACCCACTCCTTGGTAAACAAATAAATACTGTCGGCAGTAACAATCATGGCTTCGCAATCAAAATCGGTATTATTGCTGCCTGAGTTGGCAAAATCTGTTTGCTGCGAATAGGAAAACCAGATTGTATCAATAACCGGCTGATTCAGAGGAAGCGACGATTTATCAATACGCAGTATTCTCAGGTCAGTGCGGTTGCCCCGCGAATTGTTGCCAAAGTCGCCAACATAGATATAATCCTGGTCCTGGTCAATATCTTCCCAGTCAGTATTTTGGGTACCGGCAAGCGTGTAAGTTGTGTATTGCCGAAAATCGGGAAAGCCGAATGCATAAAGATTAATATCAGTTTCGTCATTATGTGTCCACAACTGATTATTAAAAACAATAAGCCCTGATGTTTCATCAACCACCTGGGGCAGACTCCATGTTTGAGCCGGCGAAACAATGGTGGATAAATACTGGCATGAACCATCATTTACCGTTGCCTGCGCATTAAAGTTGGTGGCAAGCGGATCAGTGCAGCCCGGCACCTGCCCAGGCGAACTTACACCCCGAACCGTTGATAAAAAAAGTACAATTAAAAAACTACGGAACATTTCATTCCAGCTTAGAATATTAGCTAATTTACAAAGGATTAAGCAGACAGGATAATTTTTGGGTCGAAATTTCTGGAAACTCAATTTGCGTGGCTTAAAGAGCTGGTTTGGGGGAGCTGATTTTTGGATATTATTTTCGGATAATCGCTATCTGAAAAAGTAATTTCAAACAAAAAAATTAAAACTCCTGATCAACTGATATTCCAGCGCAACTTTAATGGTTTTAAGGGATTTGATCAGGAGTTTTAATTTTTCAATTCCACTATGGTTCGATTGGGCGGTGACAACTTAGAAAGGGAAATCAGTGATATCAAGGTTTGAAATGGGCTGTTATCATCATTTCATTAATGGTGGTGATGAAATGAAAAACTACATAAGATGTGATCAATTGCCATTTTAACCTTTGAGCCTTTTTTTGATGCAAATAATTTTTGCTGTTAAAACCAGAGATTCGAAAGCAATAAAAATATCTTTGGGAATGAACAGGTCATTTAGAAAGTCATCAAACGCGATAAGCTTTTCGAGATTGGGCTGTGCAAATAACTCATTTATAAAAAAACCCACATAAGCTTGCAATTCGATGAGATGAATGGTGCTTCGGTCTCCGAAATAGTTGCTTAACATCATATTTTCATCGGGTAATTGTAAGCCATCTTCCGACTTTTCGCATAAATGGTTGTAATGAAACAATTTCAATAGCGTATTATCCGGAAATTCAATTATAGCATCCCGGAGCTTTTGCTCAATGGTTTTATCGTTTACGTTTTCCAGCTTGTCCTGCGAAAGGGTCAGATAGGTAATAAGAGGATCACGACCAATCAGCTTTTCAAGTTTCTTTATGTTCTGCCGTGGCCTTCTGTCGTCTGCCATATATTCGAACAAAGCATCCACTACCTTTTGCTTTAACTCCGGGCTGGCGTTGTTTACATCAATAAAACCTTCAGGAAGTGAATCAAAGGCTATTTCGTCGAATTCCAAATCAAAAAGGGTATTATTATATTGCTCAACCAACTCATTATCGGCCAGATAATCTCCTAATCTATCCAGAACTATTTCGAACTTATTAAATTTATCCCAATCGAAACTGCCGTCTTTGTTAAAGTTCTTAAGAAAAAAATGTTTGTCCTTTTCAAAGTCTTCAGGGGTATAGTTGTATGCGCTACCATCTTCATTTTGTAGGTTAGTATCAGGATCCTCCAGCTTATCATCATCCCAAACATCCTTGTCCTCTTTATTTGCATCATCGTCAGAGGAGTATTGCGATACTAATTTATACCTGCCTGGCCCTGGATATTTGTCAAGTTTCTTTATTATTGCGTCGGCTTTGCCAGGGAAAAAGTCTTCGTACATCTGACTATTAAAAGCTGGCATTTCCTGGTCTCCGCACTCTATCTCGATCAGTTCAATTTCTTCATCATCCGGCTCGAGGAATTCACGGGTAACAAAGAAATTATTCTGCACAGGTATGCCCCACTCCCTGGCAAATTCTGCACCGGCGTATATAATGTAATGGACAAGGGTATAACTTGCATCGATGTATTTGGCATCAATCAACGCATTTTCGTAGTAATAATCAATGGATCGGATCATTTCTTCTTCCGGCACATTGAAAATATACATGGTTGAAACAACCCCAAGGCAATTAAGGTCGACCATATAAAGGCAGGCTGAAACATTTCCTGTTAGGTGCCGCCGACTTACAACAACTGTGGGTAATCTGGTCTTTTGCCAGTTATCAGAAATAAAACATTTATGCAAGGGGATTGATCTTGCTCTTGTTTTAAAAAAATTTACAGGACTTGAAATGGGTTCAGCTGCTTTCTTCCTTTTCTTGCTCATATAACCGCTATATTATATCGTGAATGGGATAAGTGAGGCAAAAATAAGAAACAGTTGCAAACATATTTATTCAATGCTTCGATACTGTTATATTTTCGTTAAAAAACCACTTAAACCGGGTTACTACTTGATTTACACCTACTAACACGGTAATTTTAGGGATTTAACAAAGTTCTGTGAACTAAAGTGCCGCTCAAGACATCAATTATGGCCACCGATTATTTTTTTCGCGAAGTAAACAATATAATTGTTTCGCTCAGACTGCCATGGTTGCCCCGATTGAAATTAAAGTGTCGGCCTGCAGGTATTGTTAGGCAGATAGCAATTGCAAAGCACCCACTCTTTCGCTGACCATTAAATTCTCATTATTATTTAATCCTTTAAAACTATTTCAAATAAGTAATCCACAAAAACCAACCACAAATGATTTACAAAGCTTTGGAACATCTGGCCGGCGAGCTCGAAGCATCACTGGCAGCACGCACAAGGAAGGGGAATGATAAAAAACAACCCCTTGTAACCATCGATAATATTGCGGCACATAATACCCAAAGTATTGCCAGCCCGGTGGTAATAACGCTCCTTTCGACCGAAGAAGACACCATGGTCAAAAACCGCTTTCTCCAGGCCGAACGCGAACTGCTCAATGGTCCATCAGACAATAATATGCTTAACATTACCGTAAATGTTATCATATCGTTTGTAAGCGATGATTACCCCCTGGCACTTGATATGCTGGGACATACCATTAGGTTTTTTCAGCATAAAAGCATATTTGGCGGCATCCTGAAAGGATCATCGGGCAGCGATCTTCCTGCCGGAATGACCCTCTTCATTACACAGAACCCCATTACCATGGAACAAGTTTACAGACTTTGGATGGTGCTGGGTGGAAAACACTATCCATTTGCCTGTTACAAAGTACAAATGGTGAATCCTTAAATGAAATTCTAAAAAACCAGGTGATTCGACTTTAAATTCTATCAGGTATGAAAAATAAAATTCATGCATTGTGGCTGCGCCTTACATCGCTGGAATATACGCCGCGCTACACAAGATTGGCCGGCGATCTGGCCAGCTATCGCCCTCTGCTCGAAAAACGTATTGCCGTTTCCGGAAACGATAAGGCTCAATGGGCCATACAGGCCAGAGTGCTGCTCGATCAGGCAGGGTTATTCCTTCAAAAACATAAGATTGATGAGGGGTGGAAATCTTATCATACAGCTAAAAGGCTGGAAGTAAATGGTATGAACGAAAATGAAAAGCAGGCTATTGCAAAAGAACTGCTGGTTGAAACATCAAAACTGAATGATTGGCGGCGCGATGCCATAATCAGAATGCTCACCGTGGATGAAAAACTGACCCTGGGACAGATTACAAGCGAAGTTTTGATAAGGGCATTGGAAATTAAAGACGAGCACTACAACAACCAGTATTACAAAAACACCCTTTCGCGCAGTATGTTCCAGTTGTTGTTTATGCTATTACTGCTGTTTATTGCTGGTGCCATGGTTTATTTTGGTGTGCTGATTAACCAAAACGGAAGTAATTATGCCGCGCAACTCCCCCTTTCCGAACTCCTTATCGGGGTGCTGATATTTGCTTTCCTGGGTGCCATTACCAGCGCCATACTATTTACCCGCTATTCAACACAGTTTTCGCGCCTTACCGAAATTGGCAGCAACTCGGTTGTTACGCTTAGCAAAATATTTGTGGGGGTTTCTTTTTCGGTTTTTATCTTTTTGCTTCTCCAATCGTCGGTAGCAGGAAGTATTCAGTTGTTCAGTTTCACCCTAAGCAACCCTTTAGACTACTTTGCAGTTGCCTTTGTGTCGGGCTTCTCCGAACGGCTTGCCCAGAAAGCCATTGAAGCTATTGTAGGTAAGGAAAAGTAGCCCCTGGAGTAATTATCCATACAAAAAGGCCGGCAATACCGCCAGCCTTTTTGTATTTGATGATATAACGTTTTTCCTGGCTGATCATGAGTTTAGTGAACTCCTGCCGGTCGGCGAAATTAATCAGGCACCAAGAGTTGCAACCATAATGGCCTTTATAGTATGAAGGCGATTTTCGGCCTGATCGAACACCACTGAGTGCTCTGATTCAAATACTTCTTCTACCACTTCCATCCCGTCGAGACCAAATTTCTGGTATATTTCTTCGCCAATGGTTGTTTCGCGGTTGTGAAACGCAGGAAGGCAATGCAGGAATTTTACTTTCGGATTGCCGGTTTTTCTCATCACATCCATATTAACCTGATAAGGCTTAAGCAGTTTAATCCTTTCTTCCCATACGCTTGCAGGCTCGCCCATCGATACCCACACATCGGTATAGAGGAAGTCGCAGTCCTTAACTGCTTCGGCCACGTTATCCGTAATGGTTATTTTGGCACCGGTTTGTTTGGCTATTTCGCGGCAGGTAGCTACAAGCTCGTCGGCGGGCTGAACCTCTTTTGGAGCAGCAGCGCGGAAATCCATACCCATTTTCGATGCACCTACCATGAGTGAATTGCCCATATTGTTGCGGGCATCGCCCAAATAACAGAATTTGATTTGGTTGAGCGGCTTATCGCAATGCTCCATCATTGTCAGGAAATCGGCCAGAATCTGAGTAGGGTGAAACTCATTGGTAAGACCATTCCAAACCGGAACACCGCTGTAAGCGGCAAGTTCTTCAACGGTTGCCTGGGCATAGCCACGGTATTCAATACCATCGTACATGCGACCCAGAACGCGGGCAGTATCCTTCATCGATTCCTTTTTCCCTATCTGGCTTCCCGAAGGACCCAGGTAGGTAACGCGGGCTCCCTGATCAAATGCAGCTACCTCGAAAGCACAACGCGTGCGGGTGCTGTCCTTCTCAAAAATGAGTGCTATATTTTTTCCGGCAAGACGGGGTTGTTCATAACCACCGTATTTGGCCTTCTTAAGGTCGGCTGATAGATCGAGTAAAAATTTGATTTCCTGTGGAGTAAAATCCAGCAACTTCAAAAAACTCCGGTTTCTGAGATTAAATGCCATGATTTGCTAATTTTTTAAGGTTTACGAAAGTGCAAAAGTAATGTTTTTATTCGCGATTATTGCGGGGCATCAGGGATTAGGGAATTGGAATTCGGGATTATTATGTCTGATATATTTTTCAAAAACTAAAAACCACCTAAAACGAAAACCCAATCACCGATCCCTATTGATAAATCACCGTTCCGGCACCTGGATTGTTAAGCTCCTCTGCCGTTGTAATAATGGCTTTACCACCTGCGTTTTCAACAAACTGCAAACAAGCCCGTACCTTGGGAGCCATGCTTCCTTCTGTAAATTGTCCCTCGGCCAGGTAATGTTTCATTTCGGCCACAGAAACCCGATCCAGTTTTTTTTCTCCAGGCTTATGGAAGTTGATATATACATTGGGGACATCGGTAAGGATAATGAACTCGTCGGCGCCAATTTTTGTTGCCAGCAATGAAGAAGCAAGATCCTTGTCAACCACGGCATCAATACCTATAATTTTTCCCTGTTCGTTGAAATAGGCCGGTATTCCCCCCCCCCCACGGTAATAACAATGGAGCCTTCGCTGGCAAGTCGTTGTACATCTTTCCATGCGGGCACCTGCAATGGTTTGGGCGAGGCAACCACCCGGCGCCAACCGCGTTTGCGCGGATCTTCATGAAACACCCAACCCTTTTCGGCATTCAGGGCATCGGCTTCTTCTCTGGAATAAAAGGGGCCTACGGGCTTGGTCGGATTGTTGAATGCGGGGTCGTTTTTGTCAACTACCACCTGGGTGATAAGGGCAACAATGTTACGCTCAATACCATAAACGGCAAACACATTGCGCAGTTGTTGCTCAATCATAAATCCGATGGAACCCTGGGTTTCGGCAACACAAAAATCGATGGGCTGGGTAGGCAGCCCGTAAAGTTTTTTACCGGCATCGTGCTGAAGCAGCACATTACCCACCTGGGGCCCGTTGCCATGGCCAATTACGATATTGTAACCGCTTTTAACCATATTAACCAAATGCAGGCAGGTATCATACACACTTTGCTCCTGTTCATCAATGGTACCTTCCTGGCCGGGGCGCAAAAGGGCATTTCCCCCGAAAGCAATGACAGCTAATTTCTTCATTTTGATAAGGAATTAAGGGTTGATAAATTCAAAGACCAAAAGCAATGCAAAGGCAAAACTTCTAATCTGACAGTTGAATTTTTTTGTAAGGGAAAAAAGAGACAGCAATACTATGAAGCATCAGAGGACAGGCGTTTTCCTGTCGGGAATATCTGAGGGGAAGAGAATGTTGCAGATATTAAAACCCTTGTTTTGGCTCATAATTATCTAAAATTGATTCATTTACCTTTTAAGTGGTGCAAATCTAAAAATATTTCCCGAATGGCAGGATGGTTTTAGTGCCTGGGGTGATAAAAAAACTGCAACACTTATTGCACATCTTCCATACTTATAATTTCATTGAGTATGGCATAAACGGTAAGCCCTGCAACTGATTTTATATTAAGTTTCTGAGTTATGTTTTTGCGGTGCGAAATAACAGTGTGGGTAGAAATGAATAATTTATCCGAAATTTCTTTGTTGCTTAGCCCTTTTACAAGCAAACGCAGCACATCGAGTTCGCGGGAAGAGAGTGTTTCTTCTGGCTTGGGGGTTTGCTTTTCTAAGGTTTTATCCATCATTGCCTCCAGGCGCTTCTGTATTTTATGACGATTATCATTTACCATGATAACTCCATCGAACCGGTTCATCTGATCATCATCAAACAAGGAATAAACGATAGCAGCTATGCGCAATTCAGCACCGGTGCCGACCGGGTTTCGCAGTTCATCAATGGCACTTGCATTAATCAGTGCAGGGTTAATAATTACCATCTGAGGTTTAAAATGGTTCAAGGCATCGCGAAGGGCATTTGCACAAGTAACCTCTTTAATGGAACGAAACATTCCGGTGCTTTCAATCAGATGCACCAAACCTTTTCTGATAATTTCAGACTGGTCGGCTATGATAAGTGTTTTTCCCATACCTTGTTAACCATTGAATTTTTTCTCCAATTGTTCTACAATCGGAATCAATACTTTGTCTTCAATGCGGGCATGGTTAATAAGGTCCTCCTCAAAATCCATCAGTTCATTGAGTATCCTTATGCGTATATGGCGGTCGTTGCAAGGGGGAAAATATTTAATGAGCAAGCTTTTAAGGTCGGTTAGTTTTTCTTCGATATTGTCGTGCCGTTCTTCAAAAACCCCAATATTGTATTCAATGTCAATCATACCGCCGGCATTGTTTCTGATTTGCTCCGACAGGGTTGCAACATAAGGAAAAGCGGTTTGATCTTCATAGGCAAGATGCTCGCGCACTTCCTGAATATATTGCCTAAAAAACTTTTCGAGCTGTGCGGTTGCAGGATGATCAACGGTTCTTTTAAACTCATCCAGCAGGCTTTCGAGATAAGGAATTTTCTCACCTAGATAGTACCGGTGCGAATTTTCGAGATACCTGAGAAGCATATCCACGTCCACGTTTTTCAATCGCTTATCGGGAAAGTAATCCTTATTCAGGAACACATTGATCATCAGCAGAAAGAAATCAGTATTAATTTGCTGTTGCTTGCAAACCTGTATTACTGTGCGATCACCGAAACCCAGTTCAATATCGAAGCGGGGCAAAAGTACCAGGGCGCGCTTATCGGCCGAAACAATTTCAGCCAGTTTGGTATTTTCTGAAATGAGTAATTGAGACATGGTTTAGCTAAAAAATACCGCAATTTTAGGGTTAATTCGTGCAAAAGTAAGCATCATTGCAACAAAAATTACAATTGAGGTAATCGGGAGCTTAAATTCATCATTAAAACCACAGGGAACCTGAACAATTATACCCGGTATAGTTATCAGAAATGTAGTAAACCAATAGCTTAAGCTGATAAATTTCTAACGACGATCCTTGGAAAAAACGGCCAATGACAAATCCGGCTTAAAATCAGAAAACGCAAAGGCACTCCTGGGTGATTTTAATCAACCTGCTACTTAACAAATGCAACACTTTGGCTGTTGATACGGGCAATGTTCTGAAAAAAGCGGAAGTAATCATTATATTTTTCGGGCTCGAACCATCCCGAATACCTTTCGAGCCGACGAACGTAAATAAGGGTATTCCCATCAAAACTACATGAGGCCGAATAGCGGCCAAATTCCGATTCGATCATTGAAGTTGGCAGGCTCGACTCGGGCCTGTAGCCGGAAGGAAGGTGGAAATACAGTGTATCGCAATACACAGCCGGGAACATCAGTACCAATGGCTGAGTCCTGGTTCTTTCGCGGGGGGGTACTCCCCATGACGAACTTATGGCATTGAGTGGCACAAATAAGCGGGGACCGGCAATATTGGCAAAGGAGCGCAATGATACACCAAGATTGATTTCAACCACAGGATTTTCATCAACGATAGCCCTTACTGAATAATTCCCGATCGTATAATTCGGGAATGAATAGTTGCTATATATCCATTTCTTCTGATCTTCAGGCCCTAAGCGGGCTGCGCGATCAATATCGGTATAAAAAATTCCACCGGTGCTGTAAAAAAGTTCTCCATTCCCGTTTCCTCTGTCATCAATCCGAATATCTCCCCTGGTTTTCATCAGGTTCTGGCTCATTGAATAGGCCGGTGTTTTATCAAGATGTCCTCCATCTTCACGAATTACCAGCACATACCGGTTATCTGTAAAATCGCCCAGATACCCCGGCGGATCAGTCTGACGTGTACATTCGAGCCAGAGGGTATCATTATTAAGAGGGACACACAAGATGACATGGTTGAAATGGGACACGCTAAAGTCCTTAATAAAACCGTATTCTCCCTGCCCCCCTTTAACCAGTGTGTAGCGCGACTCAATGCCAATGGCCCTGAGCATAGCCTTCATGTAATTCGAAAATGCCTTACAGTCGCCATAGCCCACACGATCAACAGTCGCTGCATCAACGGGTTGCATTCCGCCAATGCCCAACGCAACATTCACATAGCGTGTACGCGATTGCAAAAACTGGTAAACGGCCTTCACCTTTTCGCGGTCGGTTGAGATATTGGCAACCAACTCCCGGAGATGATCAACCATGTGCTGTGGCAATTAATCACGACCCGCAATGAGAGAATATACCCATCTGCCGAATTCATTCCATGAACTGTTGGAACCCTGATAACCAGCAAATTCAAAATGAGTTGTGGCAAATCCAACCCAGGGCACTGCTCTTTCAATTCCTGGCGACTGATGTTCAGACAACACCGCTGATTTCTGACTGATACGCCATTGCTTCACAAAATTACTACCCTCATTTCTTGTTGTAAATTCATTCACCGAATCTACTTTATAACTTCGGTAAATAACAGCCAAAGTTTCAGGATGGGTAACTTTCAACGTTGCCTCTTCTGCGCTTGTATTGTAACACGGCAGGGGACTGAAAGTCCATGAATAATACATTCCGCGGGTATGTTCCTGCTCATACCTGCAATGAACGGTATAAGGATAGGTGGTCACAAGTGGCCGATACAGAAGCACCCGGCTATCTTCAAACAACGAAAAATCCTGAAAATTACTGGTAGCCAGAAGGTCGCGACGACGGATCTTTTTTATCTCCTTTCCGGATGCATCATATATTGAGCCTTCAATAAACCTGGCAGTGGTATGCGAATCGTAATTTATTACCAACCAGTCAGGACCTTTGCCATTTTCATTCAATACAGTAATTGCCTCCTCGGTTATCACCTTGAAGCTTCCGGGCCCATTTATAATTACATCGGTATTATATACCCTTAACACACGATTTGCATCAGCAAGCAAGGGTGCAGGTAAATCGGCAACAGGAAACTTTCCCAGCAGTGCAAGAGGAAGAAGCACCAATAATATAAGTGAGACAAAGAAGACCTTACCTGCACACATTTTGAAGTGAGCCATAACAATTACATTTTCTTCAGAACAATGTTTCGTGCCTGTTCTTCAACCAGTTGTGCATAAAAACCTCTCAGAGCCGCATACTCTGAGATTACAAACAAAGGTTTTCCAATTTCAACATCCACAGCCACATCAATACCTTCGGCATTATTCCTGGAATAATTAACTGAAAACAGGGCAGCATTCTGTGGCAGGCCAAAACTTTTGCCTTCAGGCAATTCATCAACAATATAACCTTCCGGAATTTCAATTTTTATAATATAAGATGTCTTGGATGGGTATACAAAATCAACCGGAAACTGCCGGTTTTCAAGCCTGAATGGGTTAGAAGACAATCGATCAAACAACAGAGGATTCACATAGATAACATCTTTTGGTTGTGAATCGGCGCTGTTGGCTTCAATAACATAATTCGCAATCAAAGGTAATTTCCATTCATCCTTGTTTTCAACCGAAAATACCGATACTTCAATTCCTTGTCGTGCAGATTCGAACTGGTTAATATAATCCTCTTCACGGCTATGAGCACGCAATGTAGCCTGCATATTCAACCTTTGGTAATTGGTAAATTCCTGTTGGCGATTCACTTCCATCGACCCGCAGGGTTTTACTTTAATGGTTGAGTATATTTTATTCATATTCTCCCGGGATAGCTCCAGATTCACCCATTTGCCCAACGCCTCATGCACGAGCCTGCCTTCGCCATTTAAACATTTCTCTGGCAGCAAAAACCAGGGCGTATGGTTATCAGTGTCATCCATCAGGTAAACTTTCCCGTCGATGGTGGCATGGGCTATCACATGGTTAAACTTGTCGAGCATGTTCTGCGCCGGGTTAATAATGCCATTTTTGCGTGTACTGATAATTATCGGATGGGTTTCTATATCGAGCTCGCGAAGTATGTTGATGAGCATAAGATTAATATCGGCCGAGTTGCCCGTTTTATCGCTCCAGGCTTTTCAAAGGTTGCGACTTGCCCAGAAACTGTTTACCGAATTCCAGGTCATTGACGATTGAATGAGCTCATAGGCAGCGGCCATGCGCTCTTCAGGCTTGCTGGTTTTTGATTTAATGACTGCAATTTCTTCACTGAGAAAACCTGTACGGTTGAGCATACGGCCAAATGATTCTGACTCCATAAGCTGCTTGCTCAGCTGAATCCAGGTACTGCTGAAATCGGTTGCCCTGCCGGAAGGTGGCCTGAAAAAAGTAAGTTCATGTTCAATTTTTGAAAGGAAACAATCTCTGCATTCATATAAGGCTCATTTCTGAATGCAGGAGCGTTTTCGAGACGATAGGTAAGGATGTTCTCCCTGTAGGTAACACTTTCGCTGCGGCGTGTACCGCCTGCTCCACCAAATGTGGGTTCTTCGTTCCAGGTGATCGTTATTGTTTTTTGGTGATTGGTATTTCTGCGGTCACTGAGGGTAAGAAACCCCTGCATCAATGGCTTATAAGAAAAATATTCAGGAATATAGAGATGAAGCTCGCTGAACAGGGTTGGATATTCGTTCTGGAAGAACCATACTGGAAACGAATACAAAAATGGGGAACGAATTGAATAGATAAGTTCGAAAACCGAACCCTCCTGTATTCCAGGCATAGTAAAGTTTATTGACTTAAGGTAGGGGCTTATCTCTTCGGTAAAAGCATCACTGCGCTTCAGGGCCATCTTTTTTACCTTTCCTTCTTCGGGGGTGTATATACTGTTCCTTTGAGTGTATTTAATTTTTCCTTCCCTCCCTTTTCTGAACTATGCAGGTAAATTTTAAAATTGGCGGAGCCAAAAGCATCCTTGTTAAAAATTTTAACCCTTAAATGGCGGGTGTACATATATTCCCAACCAGATTCGTTATTGTAGCGAATTTCAACAACTCCAAAATCGCCGAGAATCAGCGCGTTGACAGAGGGGTCAGCTTCGTAACCGGTCATCCTGACATCCTGTGGGTCGATGCGGCCATAGCGCATAGGGTTTTGCTGGGCTTGGGCAAAAAAAGCAATGCTATTAAATACGCAGTGTAAAAACAAACAAATAAAGAATTAATCTTTTCATAGGTTGTCGGGTTAAATTTTGCTTGTATTTCGATATATGTTAATAAAACATATCCTATACGAAAAAGATAAATATAATTGCCTGCTGATTTTGACAACTGACCCAATTTTGTTTTCCTAAAAAAAGTTTTCCCATTACAAACGGAGTCATATGTCGGTTTGCAAAAATAGTAGGTTAACCTTAACGAAATGTTAAAATTAATAAATAATGAAGGATACTGACCTAATTTAGAAACATTTCAGATTAGATAATAAAAGGAAAGATATTATTCGGTGATAAAAAACCAGATGATCACAATTTTAACGAACCCATACCACCATCTACCCCAATGATCTGCCCGGTGATCCATGTTGCCTGGTCGGAAAGCAGGAATGTAGCACATTGGGCAATATCAAGGGGGGTTCCAACTCTTTTTAAAGGATGACGCTGGGCTGAAGCTTCACGGCGTTCGTCAGAACTAAGGATTCTGGACGCAAGCGGTGTATCGGTTAGCGAAGGTGCAATGGCATTTACCCTGATGGAGGGTGCAAGCTCGGCAGCCAGTGAGCGGGTAAGCCCTTCGATAGCCCCTTTGGCCATGGCGGAAGATGCATGGTAGGGCATACCCTGAGTCACTGCTACCGTGCTGAAGAGCACCACAGATGCATTGCCTGCTGCTTTTAGCCGATTGGCCAATTGTTGTATTACCCTGAAAGCACCCAGGGCATTCAGTTGAAATTCATGCAATACATCTTCTGGTTTCAATCCCCGCAAAGGCTTCAGATTTATGCTTCCGGGACAGTAAACCAACCGTGTATTTCGCCGGGAACAGGCGAAAAATCATACTCAGGTGCCATTACATCGAAGGGCAACCACGAAACGGTATCCAGTTCGGCCAGTTTACCTCTGCTGCGGCTCATGGCAAAAACATTATGAGAATTTGAAAGGATGGATGCAAGGCCAAATCCAATTCCAGAACTTGCCCCTATAATAAGAATATTTTTCTTCATACAAAAAAAATTAAAAATCACAATTACATTCACACCATCTTCATCATCCGATTTTAAACAAAACAGCACTTTGATGTTTATTGCCAGAAAAGTCCCGCGGGATTAAAAACATTGAATTATAAGTGTGCAGTTGCTAAACCCTGATAATATTTGCAAAGTTCAACGGTAGCCAGAAGATTTCTATCCTTTAAAAAAATCATGAATTTGGGAAGATTGCAATCAATAAACACGATAATAATTATAGTAGGTTTGATTTGGCTCCCTAAAAGTTTTTTATCACTTTTAGCATCAGATAATTTGCTGATTGTGCTTATTTTTTATTTTTTTTGAATAGGAAAAATGAATATCAACAGGTTGGGATTTAAAAATATTCGCGACTATATTGGCTCGTCCATCACACCGCATTTACACCAAGAAAGTTCAGATGCGATTCTTTTATTTCTGTTTAATCCTGCATATTGTTGATTTTCTGCTATTGACATACAACAAACACGTGAAAATTTTCATTTATAATTATCCTAAAAATCTTTCACCGTTTGAAAACAAAACCTTATTTTTGACCCTTTCAATCACTTATGTTCAATATAACCACTATAGTTCTCATTTCTCAGCAATAGCTTGCAAAAATATACGTTAAAAGGAAAATAACCCAACAAACCGTTGATGTAGTGGCAGACAGTCTGATTATCATTCCCACCTATAAGGAGCGCGAGAACATAGAAAGGATCATAAGAAAAGTTTTTTCATTAAACAAGGTATTTCACATCCTTGTAATCGACGATAATTCACCCGATGGCACCGCCGAACTTGTAAGGAAACTCATCCCCGAATTCCCCGGACAATTATTTCTGGAAACCCGCAAAGGAAAAATGGGTTTGGGAACTGCTTACATTTACGGGTTCAAATGGGCCTTAAGGCGCGACTACCAATATATCTTCGAGATGGATGCCGATTTTTCCCATAACCCTGAAGACCTGTTAAAGCTCTACAATACCTGCGCAATGGATGGCTATGATCTTGCCATCGGTTCCAGATACATCAATGGGGTCAATGTGATCAACTGGCCCATGGGAAGAGTATTGATGTCTTATTACGCATCAATGTACGTAAGGTTAATAACCCAGATGAAAGTGCGCGATACCACTGCAGGTTTTAAATGCTACCAACGACAGGTACTTGAGGCAATCAATCTCGATAAAATTAAATTTACGGGCTATGCTTTCCAAATCGAAATGAAATTCATTACCTGGAAACTGGGCTTCAGGATGAAAGAAATTTCTATTATTTTTACCGACCGTACCCATGGTGAATCAAAAATGACCAAAGGTATTTTCAAGGAGGCAATATTTGGGGTAATAAAACTAAGGATAAGAAGTATTTTAAACTCATACAGAAGATTTGAAGGAAGCAATATTTAACCACCTCCGATAAAAAACCAAATTCACAGTATTTTCAATATGTTTCGCAGAACCCTGATAACAAACGCCCGGATAGTAAACGAAGGTATTATCAAAGTGGGCTCTGTCTTGATTGAAAACGAAATTATTGCCGGGGTTCTCGACGACCCGGCTCCCGCTCATCTTGTTTCGGATGTAAACCAGATTATCGATGCTGCAAATTGTTATTTGTTCCCCGGAATAATTGATGACCAGGTGCATTTCCGTGAACCTGGGCTAACCCACAAAGGCGAAATACTCACCGAATCGAGGGCGGCTGTTGCAGGTGGAATTACCTCCTTTATGGAAATGCCCAATACCAAGCCCCAAACCATTACAAGGCAATTACTTGATGAGAAGTTTATGCTGGGTGCCCGTAACAGCATGGCCAATTATTCGTTTTACATGGGCACAACCAACGATAATCTCGATGAACTTATTACCATAGACCCGTTAAAAGTATGCGGCATTAAAGTTTTTATGGGTGCTTCTACCGGGAATATGCTTGTAGACAACGACGAAGTTCTGGAAAAAATTTTCGCCCACGCCCCCACCCTGGTAGCAACCCATTGCGAAGATGAAGCAACCATAAAGACTAACCTGGAAGAATACAGGCAAATGTTTGGTGAAGATATTCTGCCCTCACATCACCCCAGAATCAGAAACCATCTTGCATGCCTGTTGTCGTCATCAAAGGCTATAAAACTTGCCAAAAGACATCGCACACGGCTGCATGTGCTCCATCTGTCAACCGCAGTCGAAACTGCCTTGTTCGACAATTCAATACCATTGGAAATGAAATCAATAACCGGCGAAGTTTGCATTCACCATCTCTGGTTTACTTCCTCGGATTATGTCGAAAAACAAAATTTCATTAAATGGAATCCTTCCATTAAGAATATTTCCGATCGCGAAACACTCTGGTATGCCCTATTGAACGGTACCCTCGACGTAGTGGCAACCGACCATGCCCCTCATACCATTGATGAAAAAATTAACCCTTATCTTGCAGCTCCCTCAGGTGGACCTCTCGTACAGCACAGCTTACAGGCAATGGCCGATGCTTTGTTAGAGCGCAACCTGCCACTTCATCATATTGCTCAATGGATGTGTCACAATCCTGCAATTTGCTTTGGGGTGCATAACAGGGGCTTTATCCGCGAAGGATATTATGCCGATTTGGTAATTCTTAATCCGGGAATCACTACCAAGGTATTGCCCGAAAACATTTACTATAAATGCAAATGGTCCCCGTTCGAAGGGCATACTTTCAAATCAACCCCCACACATACTTTTATTAATGGAAGGCTGGTTTATGAAAACGGAAAATTCGACGAAAGCTATCGTGGTAAAGCCCTGGATTTCGTCAGATAATTAAATTGCCCTGTCCTGCATGCGTAGTTTTTATCAACTCATTTAGCAAGAAATGGGTATAAAAATCCTAAAAAAAATCTAAGCGGGAAAATTTCAGGAATTTCTTCCTTCACTTCGAAAATATTGTTTGACAGATTGAGAACTCCCGTGAAAAGTAAGCTTAATTATATTTAAACAGGATTAGTCATTTGCAATGCAGTGAACTAATGACTGAGGCGGGATTAACCCCACCTTGGAAAAACATAAATTGTAAGTATTAATGATTACAATTTATAGTTTTTCTTATGCGATTTGTCGTTCTAATAATATTATTATCAATAACTTATACTGATGCTTTTCTAATGACGGTCATTAGAAAAATCGGCTTTAAACAAATCTGGGTTTATCTCTGGATATATCGGGCAAAAATTCCTATGCTTGAAAAAGGACTGTCCTGATTTGACCTTGCACCTGACCTATTTTGGCAACAGACCGCGAAACCTGTCCAAAATATTGAATCTTTTGATTTGGCTTGACACTCTGAATTGATGGGAAATATATTTGATCGGTCACTTCAATGCCGCAAAAACCAAAAATTCCTTCTTCATTGATACGGTTCATTGCGGCAAACATACCTCGTTCATAATCTTCCTTCGATTGCCCCATAGAGCTCAAGATAAGGGCTTTTTTGCCCACAAGCAGCGGATAGGGCCCACTACTATTGGATTTATAGGCAAACCCCCAGGAAAAAACCCTGTCGATATAGCCCTTCAAAATGGCGGGCATTCCTCCCCACCAGGCCGGATAAATAAACACAACTACATCGGCCCATGCAATGTGTTTTTGCTCTGTGGCAATGTCAGCTGGAGTGTTGCCTGCACTGATGCCTTCAAAATCATCGGTTTTGAGTACTGCATTAAAATCCATGGAATAAAGATCGCGCACTCTGTATTCGTGCCCCTGGCTGGCAAGGTGTTGCTCAAGGAAGATGAGCAATTCCTCATTAAAATTTCCCTTGTGATGGTTGCTGTATATGATTGTGAATTTCATTTCAAAAAAAGAGATTTAAGTTTTAAACTATATCCGATTATCCAACTCATCGGTTTCGGTTTGCTAAATTGCAAACGGGTTGTTATGCTCTTTGTTCAATATACTATAAAAAGAGTAAAACAAAAAATAGGGCTTTAATAGCTATTATAATGATTGTCAAACCCCTGGTCGCAACCGCGATGATGCTGCCTTTATCAATTTCCCGTAGGCACCCAATACCACCAGGGTAATTATGACAAGTACAGATGTTAATCCGGCCTGCACCAGCATGGTTTTTTGCATGCCGATGTATTCCGAAATCAGTCCGGTCATAATATTACCAACAGCAAGCCCACCCCCAAAATAGAAAGCATAAATGAGCGATTGCCCGGTAGCACGAAATTCGGGGGGAATAAACTGATGGACAAAAGCAATAAAAGCCAGGAAGAACAGGGCCAGTGAAATTCCATGGCTGGCTCCGAGTGCAATGGCAATCCAGGGATTGGAGATTAAACCGTAGGCAAAAAGTCGCAGGGCGGTCACTATCATAGTAAATACAATCAATCGGCGGGCACCAAAGCGATCGATAATTTTTTTGCCAAAAATAAAGAATGGAACTTCGCACAATGCCTGCACCAGGTAGGCATAACCCACGTGATTAAAACCGGCGCCTATCTCGATGTAATACAAGTTGATGAAAAAGTGGATGGGTGAAGAGAAGATACCGTAAAACAGCATTATGATAAAAATGGTGTACAACCGCTTATCGGTTAGGAATACATCCCGGATATGAGTAAGTTTTAGTGATTTCAGGGATCGGGTAACCTTTAAGGGTTTGTATAGGAATTTAAGAATCATGAAATTTACAGCCAGGATGGTTGATGCAATAACAAATATGTATTGCGAATTGCCTGAATAAATAAACTGCCCGGTAATAGCCGACGAAAGCGCCCAACCCACCGATGCCCATAACCTCAACTCACCATAAGAGCCCTTTTTGGTTTGCTCCACATAATCGAGAGAAATACTGTCGAGAAGCGGTGTTACAGGATTGTAGACCAGTGTAAACAGATAAGTAAATATTAACACCCCCAGAAATGTATGCTGGAAAATAAATCCCCAAAGCATAAAAATGGTAAGGAAAACCGTTAAAGTAAGGATGTTTTTGCGCCCAAACCTGTCGGCAATAATTCCCCACACCGGCAATATAAGCAGCGTGTTTACCTGTTGCAACGCAATCACCACGCCAATTTGCCCGTCGGTTAGCCCTACATAGTTTTTAAGGAACAGGTTGAAGAACGACAGCCACGACGCCCCAGCTGCCGCCGTAAGGAAAAACATCGATTTTATAATGAGTGTCTGGGAGATGCGCATATGGGCCTATTAAGCCGCAAAAGTACTCTAAAAAGATGAATTTGTTGGATACTAAACAAATACAAACCCCACTAAAGCATGCTTATTTACAATTTGTTCTACCTATACTCCTCAGGTGTATATTTTTGCCTTTCACCATTTGTTACAAAAGAAATTTCTGATTCCATTTTATTGTACGATTTGTTTCTGCAGAATTTAACCCAAATTTGTCCTTAGCCGTTTTCTAATGACCGTAATTAAAAATTTAAAGTTTTAAGTTATTGATTATGTGGCTTCTATTTTGACAAATCGCTAAAGAAAAACTAAATATTGGTAAGCAGAAATAATTTCGAATTAAATTTTTCTAAAGCAGCCTGTACCGGCCATCCGGTAAGATAAAACCCGGCTAAGTCATTAGTTCATTGCATTTCTAATGACTAATTCGGGGTTGAAAAGATGCTACAAAAATTCATTGTAAAAAAGCAATCCTTTTTAAATGTTTGTACAAAACATTAGCCTGTTGCAACATCAAACCCAAACAAACCTAATCTTCAACCAGGATATTCTTACACACAAGAGTGAGACTTCTGCCTTTTATCATTTTTTTGCCTTGGCCAACAACACTCATTGCCATTGATGCATCAAGATTTAATGGCTTCAAATCAGGTCATTTTTATCAGCTTAAATACTTCATTCCAGGTTGGTTCTTTCCCGGTTAGCAGTATAGTTACCCTGAAAATTTTAGCAGCAATCTTGCGCAGAATATAAAAAGTAAACAACAGCAGGAAAAATGACCCAACCAACTGCCAGATTCCAACTTCGGAAATTGCCCAGCGCATGGGCATGGATGTGGCAGATGTTAAGGGAAACCATGAAAGGAACAATGAAAGGCCACTATCGGGATCACGTATGACTAAAAATGAGGCAACAACGAATAAAACCGGCAATAACATAAGAGAGCTTTTACCCGAATTATTGGGGTCGGTAATTACTGCTGCAACCGCTGCAAGTATCGCATTCCAGATAAGAACACCTGTTAATGCAAAAGGCAAATACAGAGCGAGAGATGGAAAATGGATGTAGTGGAGTATTTCGGAAACCGGCAACCCTTTTACCTGGAAATATAGAACCCCGCCAATAACACTCAGCAATGAATAAGTCAGCATGGAAGACAAACCGGTTAGCGTAATTCCTAATATTTTACCATCCATCCATACCTGCGGACTTATAGCCGAGACTATCTGTTCAGTAATTTTCAACTGTTTCTCGCCTGTTATAGCTGTAAATTGATACGCAAAACTAAGAAACACAGCCATAATCATCAGTCCTGCAAGAAAAAAGGCCAGAATCACCCTGTTGCGCGAATTGTTGGTAAACACAAACGATTCTTCTATGGGAGCTGACGATAATAGCGAAGAAAACTCCTGTCCATTTATTCCCATTGATTGCAGTCTGACCTGTCTGTAATACTCATCAATATGGGCTTTAAGTTTCTTTATGTCGCGACTGGTTTTGTAAGCATGCAATTTAAATGCATCGTCCTTAACTTCAATCACAGCTACCCTCTCTTCACTGCTTAGCTCACCAATTAATTTATCCTTTTGATGGATAGTAATTTGTTGCACTAAAAAGGTTTGCTTTAAAAAATCCGACAAAGCTCCAACGGTATCATTATGAATAAAAACCTGGATTTGAGGATTCTTATCAGAAAAGGCATATTTGCTCCCAAAGTATGATACTATTGAAACACCTAACATAACTATAATACCTATTGCCTCGTTTTTAGGCTTGAAGAACCGGCCAAATTCCCAAAGAGTTACCGTAAATAATTGTTTTATGTAATTCATGATGATGGCTGTGGATTAATGGATATTTTGGTTACAAGGTCGTAAAACCGGAAAATCTATCTTATCATTTGGGCTTTAGAACATTATTGTGAAAAAAATGAAGAAAATTATAAATCCAAATCAGGCTCTACACAATTATTACCTTACAGATGGTGCGCGTTAAGCATTAATAATCAATTGTTTTCCAAATTTATTACGAACGGCTTGGCGATGAATGATTTTTTACCAGGTGAAGAAAAATGTCATGCAAATCGGGTTTGTGTGTTGCTATATCAAAGGTACCTTCCAGTTTTGTCAAATCAGAAAGTACCCGCTTCATTTCTATGTCCTGATTAAATGTTATAACAACCTTCGAATTATCAATAATCTCAACAGTTTGCGCCCCTTGAAAGTTTTTAATTGAGTTTTCGTTAAATCCTGATTTAAAATTTAATTCAATAATGTGTTTATTCCCATATAAATCATAAATGCCGACAAGGTTTCCACTGTATAGTTTTTCCCCCTTATTAATCAGAAACAATTTATGGGCAATTTTCTCAACCAGTTGCATTTGATGGGCACTCAAAATAATTGTGGTTCCCTGGTTATTAATCTCTCTTATAAAATCAATAAACATTTCCTGATTAAGGGGGTCAAGGCCCGAAAAAGGCTCATCGAGGATAGCAAATGCAGGTTTATGCAAAATGGAGGCAATAAACTGTATTTTTTGCTGGTTCCCCTTTGAAAGCACCTGCAGTTTCTCCCTGGCACGATTGGCCAGTTCAAGCCGTTCCAACCAATTCAAGGCTGCTTTTTTGGCCTCTGTTTTGTCCATTCCCCTTATTGATGCGAGATAAACCAACGATTTTAAAATTGGGATGTCGGGATAAAGACCTCTTTCCTCGGGCAGATAACCGATTTGATTAGCATTGGGAATGGTATTCAGCTTACCGCCCAGATTCCATTCAATGTGTCCGCCATCTGGCTTGATGATATCGAGCAAAACCCGTAAAGTGGTTGTTTTACCTGCACCATTGGGCCCCAGAAAAGCAAAAATATCTCCCTCTTCCACCGAAAAAGTAATATTACTTACAGCCTTTATCTGGCCAAAGCCTTTACTTAATGATTTTACGCTTAGCACTGTGTTTTGCATTATAAGATTTCCATTTTTTTATTTTTTCTCAAAAATACCTTTATTACATGGCTTTATATAGGTTTATGATAATGAAAATATTGCTTCACTGAATTGTATCGCATCTTTTAAAACTAAATAAACCTGCTGAAAGCTAAAGAACAGGTGTTGTTGCTCCTTTTGCGAATGGATGCATTACCACTGATTAATATCTGCTACAACAACTCAACGTATGATAACCGATTGCCCGAAAGGTCTTTGAAATCAAAATACTTTATTACACCCTCAACTACTTCAATACTTTCAACAGCAACAGCAAGTTGTAAGGCTTTTTTGTGGGCGGCTTCAATGTTATCTGTTTCGAAACGAATAATGACTGAATTACCACCGGTATCAAGATAACCAGTATCATCGAGCTGCAACCATACATCGTCCATTAGTCTCATTTCATAAAGCCCGGGCATGGGTTCAAGTATTTCTATATCACCCAGCAATAACGTATACCAGTTTAATGCTTCGGCTGAATTTTTTACACCTATGGCTATTGTTATACTTTTTAATTTTTCTTTCATTATGTTTTCTGTCATAGTTTATATCTCCGGCTAAAATTAATTTATTCCCGACAGATACAAAAGAACAGCCGTCAGAAAATTGTTTAATTACTTTCAAAAAACATTTCCGTCAAAATTTCAAGTTCTTTCGCTAATAATTATTTTTAACAACCCATCCCAACAATTATAAAACTATAATAGCTGTAAAATATGCCGCCAGGAATTAAACCAAAAAAAAATTGCCCGTACAATTAATCCAGGATTAGCCATCAAGAATGTAATGAACTAATGACTTAGCCGGGTTTTACCCTACCGGATGGTCGGTACAGGCTGCTTTAGAAAAACTTAATTTGAAATTATTTCTGCTTACAAATATTTATTTTTTCATTAGCGATTTGTCAAAATAGAAGTCACCTTAGCAATAACTTAAAACTATAAATTTTAATGTCGGTCATCAGAAAAAACGGCTAAAGACAAATTTCGGTTAAAACAATCGCCAAAAAGCATTATCAGATTGTAAGGTGTTGAAAAGCTCATTGATTATTTCCGTTGTTTGGGTCAATAAGGTTGTTGAGTCGTTTATTAAAAAAAGAACACAATCTTATAAACAGACGACCAATTTGTCTTGGCATTACAAGCCTTACCTGTTGCCGTATTTTTTTATTTGGATTAATCACCTGGGTTGTTTTATATATTGCTTGCCAAGAGAAAATGGGTTGTTAATCAAAGCTTTATAATTGTGAAACTTTTCCAAACGGAAAGATTGAAATCGGCTTTAAAACAACATATACAACATTGCTTGAAATCATAGAACTAAACCCGGGAGTGAAACTTTTTCCTTAAAAAACAGTAAAATCGGCATAGGTACTAACAATAAATCCATTCCCTAATGCAAACAACAATTATTAATAACAAGGTTAAGATCATACAGGGCGATGATCAGATTTACCGTTATATTGCCATCAATAAAGCTAGTATTGACATGGATACTCTGGAGAAAATGACCAAGGTGGGTGATGAGTGGAACGAGTCGAGGCTTTGTGCCAACCTTATTGATATTCGTGATATGTTGTTTATCGACTCCAAAACCAGGGAATATGCTGCAGCCCAATACCGACCTTACGTTGCCGGGATGGCCATACTTATAGAATCGAGAGTATCGAGCTCTTTTGCCAATCTTTTTCTTAAATTTAGCAAACCCAAAGTACCTACCCGCTTGTTTTCGAAAGAAGAAGATGCCATAAAATGGCTAAAAGAGCAGATGGAGAAAAAGGCAAAAGAGATTGCCAAGCCCTTCTGATCTTTTACTTTTAGAGATTGGCCCTGATTTGTCTTTAACCGATTTTTCTAATGACAGTCATTAGAAAAACATAAGTATAAGTTATTGATAATAATATTAATAGAACGACAAATCGCATAAGAAAAACCATAAATTGCAATCAGAAATGCTTCCAATTTATGGTTTTCTAAGGCAGGGTTAATCCCGGCTAAGTCATTAGTTCACTGCATTCCTGATGACTAATCCGGGATTATTTTACGGGGAAGGTAATGATTACTTTCGTTCCTTTGTTGACTTCCGATCGAAATACCAGACTTCCGTTATGGTCTGATATTATTGAATAACTAATGGATAAGCCCAAGCCGGTACCTTTTCCTGGTGCTTTGGTTGTAAAAAAAGGATCGGTAATTTTCGCCATGGTTTTTTCGTCCATTCCGGTTCCGTCGTTGGTAGTCTCTATGATTGCATGATCCTGAAACAACGATGTTTTAATACCAATAATACCTTTGTCTGCCATAGCCTGAAGCGAATTGCTGAGAATATTCAGAAAAACCTGGTGTAGTTTTCCTACATCGCCAGTAATATGGATTCTTGTGTCAGAATAATACTTTTCGATTTCGGCTTTATGCTTGATTTTATTGTTTAGAATTATCAGAGAATTATCGATTATGCAATGAATATCGCATATTTCGTTGAGTAGTTCATTATTTCGGCTGAACTGTTTCAATCCTTTAACAATTACCGAAATCCGTTCAACGCCCGTCAGAATACTGCTTTGCAACAGATCGGTTGTTGTTTTGTCGGCACTGCCAAATTCATTAAAATAATTTTCCAACCCAATCTGGGCTCCCTTAATAAAATTTAATGGATTATTTATTTCGTTGGCAACACCGGTAGTTAAGGTGTCAGGGATGCCATTTTTTCTGAATGTATTAGTTTAAGCTGCGTATCTTTAAGGTTTTGAAGGGTCTGATTAAGCTCTTCGTTGGTTTGAAGAATAGTTTCGTTTTTATGGTTAAGTTGTTCATTGGTTGATTGTAGTTCTTCATTAATTGACTGCAATTCTTCAAGAGTGGTTGCCAACTCTTCGGTACGCTCCTTAACCAGTATCTCCAGCCCGAATTTATGTCGGGCAAGCTCTTCACGGGTAGTTTCAAGCTGATGAATATTCTCCAGCAATCGTTTTTCGTTTGCCTTCCTGTCTGCAAAATTGAAAATCATGTACATCACAAGAATAAGGAAGGCAACCAGAAACACCGTGGAAATGAATGTGAATGTTCTTGCTTGCAATGTTACGGTATCCATCGGTATCTCAATCATTACATACCAGGGGGAACCCATGGATTCAATATTGATGGGATAAAAATATTGAATGGATTTTTTCTGAGTAAACCACGATTTTGATTCGCTGATAAATTCAGCCCCTTTACTCAATGAATCAGCGAAACTGGAAGTTTCATGAAGATTGAGCCCGGCTATGTTTTTCTCTATCCAGGTTGAATCGGGGTGAGTAACTATAATGCCGGAATTAGACAGAAGGCAAACCAATCCCTGGCTTTGAAATGCCATTGAATTAATCAGATCGTTGAGGGCGTAAAGATCAATATCGATGCCCACAACTCCCAAAAAGACATTATCAACCATTACCAGGCTTATCATGGATGTTTCGAAATAAACCTTCTCATTTCCGTGGTACTGATAGTAAAAAAGATCGAGAATTACTGGCTATTGAAGCTTTTAGGGAATTGTGTAATAGTCTTTCATGTAGTCTTCGGGGTGGTTGATCTCCTGCTTAATATCTGTGCCCTGATAGTAGTATGCAATGGCAAAGTTACCCTGACTGTCATGTATTGCATCATTCATAAAATCCCTGTCGTTACCCTCGTAGGCATTGGGTTCCCACATGGTCCAGATGGCAAGGAAATTATCGTTAAGGGTTAACGACCCCTTCATCAGGCTGTAAATGGTGGTCCGGGGGAGATTGTTCTGACGATAAACAATGAAATTGCTTGCGTAGGTTTTTGGAACAGTTAAAGCATCGCGAAAATAGACTTCAACAGATTGAGCTGCTTCATTTGCTTTATGTTTTGCAATCTCCATTGATTTTCCAACAGCATTATTCCTGACAAAAAATCCGATATAGAAGAACTGAAAAAACATCAATAAAGATGCAAAAATTGCCGCATAGATAGCTAAATTGCTGCCTGATCTCTTTCCGGTGTAACCAAAGGGATTAATCCTGTCAATCCTGCTCATGTGGTAAGCTCACAAAACAATAAAACACTTCTAAATTAATTAAAAAACTTTCTAAAAATTCAAATATATAAAAGTGTTCGAATCATTTTTTTCAATCAGTTTTTGAAATTCATGATTTCCGGGAATTAAAATTAAGATGACTAAAGAGAACCCGACCAGAATTTGTTTTTTTAAATCCTTTTGCTGAAATTGTTTCTACCCCTTGGCAATGGCTCTTATCCGACTAATTTGAAAATAATTACTTAGGTTTGCAGCATCCTGACCCACTCATCCGTAATGGGATGTATACCTTCCTGGTAATGGCTATTTTGATACCAACCCACTGATAAGTCTTATGTTTTGCAACATTTATGGGCACTTTTACGGCAATTTAATTATATGGAGTAAAAAACTAGGTAACTATATATGAAAACCAATCTGCAAGCTATGAAAAACGTTTTTCTGATTGCCATCCTTTTCGTAATAATAGCAGGCTGCACCAAAGACCCTGACTATAAAACAAATGTTTTTATAAGAGTTGAAAACAATAGCACCTTCGACTATGCAAGTTTGAAGGTATCACCCGGCGACGAACTATGGGAAGTGGGCGATCTGCCTGCCGGTGTCAAATCGGCCTATCGCGATTTTAACAGGGCCTATGGATATGGATATATTGAAGCAGTGATAGATGGTAAAATTTACCGGATGATCCCCATCGATTATGTGGGAGCAACACCTCTTAAAAAAGGATATTATACTTATCAGATAGTTAGCGAAAATTGATAACCAAACCAAATAAATTAAACTCGAAATGATTATGAAAAAAAATAGCATTTTGTTACTTGGATTTATAGTTGGATTATTAATATCTTGTAAAAAAGATACCGAAAATTCAAAGATTTACACATTTAATGGTAAGGCTCAAAAAGGGCCATTAGTTACCGGTACAAATATTACTCTTAACGAGTTAAATTCAAGTCTTGGACAAACAGGAAAATCATTTACAACTTCAATTGTGAGTGATGATGGTAGTTTTAATTTGAACAATATTGAGCTAAATTCAAATCTGGCATTACTTACTGCGAATGGATTTTATTTTAGCGAGATATATGGTGAATTGTCTAGTGCTACACTGTCTTTACAAGCTATATCAGATTTAACAGCTAAAGAATCTGTCAATATTAATGTTTTAACACATTTAATAAAAGGTAGAATTGAGAATCTGGTTTCTAATGGAAAGAGTTTTAAAGATGCAAATACACAAGCAAAATCAGAGTTTTTATCTTTTTTAAGTATAACAGATTCATTTGATAAAGATTTTGACAACCTAGATATTTCAGCAAAAGAAGATTATAACGCAGTTCTTTTGTCGTTCTCAATAATTTTGCAGAGATATACGATGATTTGGAATGAACGATCAACTCTGACAGCTGAATTAACTCAACTTCTTTCGAATTTGTCTTCCGACTTTGCAACGGATGGATTAATTTCAAATAGAAAATTGATAGATACATTACTATTCAATATCTCACAATTAAATCTCATTGATATTCGTAAAAATATTGAGAAAAGATATACAGACCTTGGCCAAACTGTTTCAATTCCAAATTTTGAAAAGTATATTGCAATATTTCAAGAGAAATATAGTAATAACTTATACACTAATTTTACCTATCCTTCTATTGCATCGCCTGACCCAGTAATGGCTCCCGATGGTAAAATCAAAAATATTTTAGTTCCTTCAGATACGATTTATCAAGCAGCTCCATATTCTGTTGCAGCGATAATTCCATTAAATAAAACACTAAAGATTAAGTTTATTGGTTCTAACATCACGATTGGTGGACCAGTTACGGGATGGGAATTGATAAATGAGTATCCCAATGGGTTTACAATAAATTCACAGAGACAAAATGAATTAATGAGTATGCTGATACATTTGGAATCATCAGGTAATGCTACTATTGAATATTATGAGAATAACACTACAACTCCCACATATACAAAAAAAATAAAATGGCAATAAACAACTTTCGCTAACAACGGCTCATAAGCAATGGCGGGGTTTGTAGCGTATTCGACGTCTCGTCTCGCAGCAAGTTAGGCACGTGGGATACAGATGCAGCTTCGAAACCCGCCACTGCTCATAGCCGCAACCGGAGTTGCTGATCTCCAGGGCACCTATGGAAGCCTGACATTAACCCTTATAAACGAAAAATAGGTAATTTTGAAACGAACATGTTAGCGAAAAAACACAAACACCAATGAACCGAGTTTACGAGCTCGGCGAAGCCAAAATAGTAACCATGGGGTTCTTCCGTAAAGACGGAACAAGCTATCCGACCTTGAACTAAAAATTATTTACAGATGAAAAACCTGATAAAAGTATTGGCAATTATGGTGGCTACAGGTATTGTAGCCTGCGATACCATTAACGATGGCCCCGATATGCAGCCCAAACCCATTGAACTTACCACCAAATCGGGTGAAGTGATCAATGCAGGTAATACCTTTGGAGTGGACCTGTTTGTAAAAACTGCCCTCGACGAACCCAAGAACCTTATGCTGTCGCCCCTCAGTGCCACCATTGCCTTAACCATGGCGCTCAACGGTGCCAAAGGGGAAACCTACAACCAGATGAGGGATATGCTGGGCTATGCCGCCGGTGCTGATCTGAGCGAAATAAACAATGCCTGCAAAAGCTTAGTAAACCAATTGCTAAGCGCCGACAAAAAAGTAACGCTGGCCCTTGCAAATGCCATGTTTTACAGCAACGATTTTATGGTACGGCCCAACTATGTGAACGTCCTGAAAACCGATTTCAACGCCCAGGTACAGGCGCTGGATTTCAGGCTCCCATCAGCCCTTCAGGCAATTAACCAGTGGGCTGCCAGCAACACCAACCAGAAGGTCACTAAAGTGCTTGAAGAAATTGAATCGCAAATGGTAATGTTCCTGTTAAATGCTCTTTATTTTAAAGGCAACTGGACCAGACAGTTCGATAAATCAAAAACCACATCTATGCCTTTCACTCTTGATAGTGGCCAGCAAAAAAACATCCCTACCATGATTAGTGAAGTGGGAGTAATGATGCACCAAACCCCCGATTATATGGCTGTTGAGCTGCCCTATGGCCGCAAAAATTTTTCAATGGTAGTGGTTGTTCCTTCCCAAACACTCAATGTGTTCTACAAAAGCTTTGGCCCTGAAATGTGGCATCAGATAACTCGCGGGCTCGATAGCCAGACTACCTGGAGCAACTTGCATGTGTATCTGCCAAAATTCAAATTTGAATATGAAAAGGAACTTAATGATGTTTTGATTAAGATGGGCATGGCAGATGCATTTAGTGAACAGTACGCAAATTTCAGTGCCATTTCCGATGAGTTTATCTGGATTGATTTTGTGAAACAAAACACTTTTGTGAATGTTAATGAAGAAGGTACCGAAGCGGCAGCAGTAACCACCATTGCTTTTACCAGGGATAGCCTTCCTCCTTCTGCCTTGATTAACAAACCTTTTGTTTTTGCCATACGCGAGCGCACTACCAATACCCTTATGTTTATTGGCCAGGTAGTTGATCCAGCACTCTAAGCCTGTTAATACTTCAATAATTATTACAACATCCATTTTTTATCTCCCCGCACCCTGTTGGCTATACCAGCAGGGTGTTGTGCTTTATGACCATCCCAAACAATGCCTGTGGTAAAAATTAACTCCGATTACTCTTAAGCAGTTTTAAAAGCCACCACCAGTTGAAAACAGACGGAAGGTTAATGTCGGCTAAAAATAGATGATTCACCTTATACAAATGATTATCAATATAATTAACTTTTTTATCAGGGGTCGCTGGAAATTTCCAAAAATCCGGCGCAAACGTTTGCTTTGGAAATATTAAAAATCCTTTACTGTTTTTTTTGTTTCATGTTTACAGTGTTTTATTTAAATTTGGTCTAAATAAAAATAAGGAATTCAATTCTTGTTATTTTATTGATTATCTGATTATTAAAAATTTAATTCTATTTAAAATAAAACTAATTTAATCATGAAAAAAAATCTGATCGCATCAGTCATTGTATTGGGAAGTTTGAGCAGCCAGGCTGGTTCAGTATCCTTTATAAACAAAAAAATCTCACTCGAAATAGCCGGTGGAAGGCAGATTGAAATTACCCTTCAAGAGGAAATTCCAGTCGATGATTTTTCAACAAATGCAACCTTTTTGCAAACACAGCTTTCGCGAGAGATGATCTCCAACGAAAAAATGCTTCAGATACTCAACCAGGTCACCAAAGAAGAAGATGAAGTAATGGAAGAATTAAACTTTTGATGGTTGCGACAAATAGTCCAATAATAAACAGAAATGCCTGGTAAACAACTCTATGAAATTGGATGTTAATAATATTATTGGAAGCAGATAAAGCTTATTTTTATAATCGATCAGTTACAGGCCACGTTATCAGCTTTCTGGCAATACCTACATTAACCCAATAAAAAAGCACAATTATGGAACAGTCAAATGGAGTAAAACAGATGAATATAATTGTGAAAACTATTGAGAAGTACATAATTAAAACACTCATTGCGCTAATGTCGGTACTGCTGATTATAGCCACCATTCAATTGGGTTATATGGTAGTTAATAGCATATTGCTAAGTGATGTTTTTATTCTTGATCTCGATGTACTGATTGACCTTTTTGGAGTTTTCCTGTTGGTACTAATAGGCATAGAATTGCTCAATACCATTAAAGTATATTTTAAGAAACACGATATTCATGTTTAAGCAGTAATGCTGGTAGCTCTTATTGCTATAGCCCGGAAAATTATTCTGATGGATTTTTCAAAGTAATCAGGACTTGAAATACTGGGTATAGCAGCCCTGATAATTTCTCTTTCACTGGGCTATTACTTTATAAAACAGGCTGGCTGAGCATGTTTCTGGCCCAAAGAAAAGGAAGTAGTTAAAGATGTAATTATTGAAGAGATTGAGTTTGATCCGGCCAGCAATGCAAAAATTACTGAGCGAAAAAAGGTACTCAGAGAGCAGAGCACCGAAAGTAACAGTGACCCGGTAAGGCGTGAACCAGAAGAATTAAGACCAACGGCAACCCCAGAAAAGACTGCAGGCAGTTATATACAGGAAAAAAAGAATGATGATTATTAGGAAAATGTGCGGCCCGAAGCCGCATATTTTTTGCCCTACCCTTTATTTTTTGCGGCAAGCTATTTACAGTTAGTTTTTTAGCATTTAAAAATTGATGATTTTTTCGGCCTGTCTGCCAATCTTTTGTTACTTTCGCAATCGAAATTAACATCCTGAACCCATTCTGTTTTAACAAAACATGAAACCAATCAAAGCCACAAGCTTTGATTTCTTTATTTACCACAAAAACTATCTTTCGAGATGAGCGCCACAGAATCCAAAACAAAGTACATTTTTGTAACCGGGGGAGTAACATCGTCGCTTGGTAAAGGAATTATTTCGGCATCACTTGCCAAACTGCTGCAGGCAAGGGGATACACCGCCACCATCCAGAAACTCGACCCTTATATCAACATCGACCCTGGCACGCTCAATCCCTATGAACATGGCGAATGTTATGTTACGGAAGACGGAGCCGAAACTGACCTTGACCTGGGACACTACGAAAGATTTTTGAATGTACCCACATCGCAGGCCAACAATGTAACAACAGGCCGCATTTATCAGTCAGTAATTGATAAAGAGAGGCGCGGCGACTATCTGGGCGAAACCGTTCAGGTGATTCCCCATATAACCGATGAGATAAAGCATTGCATTCAGCTGTTGGGCGAAGACAACCGTTTCGATTTTGTAATTACAGAAATAGGAGGAACCGTTGGCGATATTGAATCGCTGCCATACGTTGAGGCCATTCGACAGTTGCGCTGGGAACTTGGCAACCGTTGTGTGGTAATTCACCTAACACTGGTACCCTATCTTTCGGCGGCCAAGGAGTTAAAAACAAAACCTACCCAGCACTCGGTAAAAACCATGCAGGAGTATGGGGTTCAACCCGACATATTGGTATGCCGCACCGAAAAACCCCTTAATGATGGCATCAGAAGTAAGATTGCCCTTTTTTGCAATGTAAGCACCGCCTGTGTAATTGAATCTATTGACACCGACAGCATATACAAGGTTCCCTTGCTGATGCGCGAAGAAAAACTCGACCTTCAGGTATTGAAAAAAACCAAAATGCCCGCCAACTGCATGCCTGAGCTAAAGGCTTGGGAAGATTTTCTGAAAAGGCTCCAAAACCCTGTGCATCTGGTAAAAATTGCCCTCGTAGGAAAATATGTTGAGCTAATGGATGCCTACAAATCTATCATTGAATCGCTTATTCATGCAGGTGCCATCAACGATTGCAAGGTTGATATTAAGATGGTACATTCCGAACATGTGAACCCTAAAAATGTAGCGTCGGTGCTTGGCGAAGTAAACGGAATACTTGTGGCCCCGGGGTTTGGCGAACGTGGCATTGAAGGCAAAATTACTGCAATTGAGTATGCCCGCACCCATAAAATCCCTTTCTTTGGTATTTGTTTGGGAATGCAGTGTGCCACCATTGAATTTGCCCGTAATGTGCTGGGTATGAAGAACGCCCACTCTACCGAAATGCTCCCCAATACACCCCACCCGGTAATCGACATTATGGAAGAGCAGAAAAAAATCGTAAAAAAGGGAGGCACCATGCGCCTTGGAGCCTATGAATGTAAGCTTAAACCAGGCTCAAAGGTTTCCGCTTTTTATGGAAAGGAATTTATTTCTGAACGCCACCGTCACCGCTTCGAGTTCAACAACAAATACCTTGATATTTACGAGAAAAATGGCATGAAACCCGTTGGTTTTAACCCAGGCTCAAACCTTGTTGAAATTATTGAACTGGAAAACCACCCCTGGTTTGTAGGGGTACAATTCCATCCTGAATACAGAAGTACTGTTGCTAATCCGCATCCTCTATTTGTAGAGTTTGTAAAAGCGGCGTTTAAGAACTCGAATCTGGAAATCTCATCCAAAGCCATTTAAATTCAATTGATTTTTAACAACACCCTGAGGGAATGATTTTTACCTGTTTTGATAGGGTTGGTAAGAATATAACCCAAATTTGTCTTTAGCCGTTTTTTCTAATGATCGTCATTAAAAAATTAACGTTTTTAGTTATTGATTATGTGACTTCAATTTTGACAAATCGCTAAAGAAAAACTAAATATTTGTTAGCAGAAATGCTTTCAAGTTAAGTTTTTCCAAAGCGGGGTTAAACCCGGCTAAGTCATTAGTTCATTACATTCCTAATGATTAATCCGGCTTTAAATAGACAATAGACAGATTTTGTTGATAATCTGCTGAAGCAATATGAGACATTTTTACTGTCAGTTCGTCCCTGATTATTCATTTACAGTATAGTCTAATAAAAGGTTAGCCCGGATTAACCCCGATTTAAACATTATTCATAAAGTGGGTTTAGGGAACATTTTGTACTTTTGCATCCGGTTTTAAAAAAAGCCATTTTACAGGAAAACAATTAATTCTTTATAAGTCAATACCTTTCAATAAAACATCGAATGACCAGAGATAACATAATCGGCCTCGTACTTATATTCGTGATCCTGATCGGATTCGGCATCCTGAATGCCCCTTCGAAAGAAGAAAGAGAAAAAATGGAGCGCCAGAACGATAGTATTGTTGCTGCCCGACAAGCCGAACAGGAACGAAATAGACAAGAAGAAGCCCAAACTGCTGCCATGGCCGCACATGCCGAAGAACTTATTCGTACTACCCAGGCCGATGAGTCGTTGCCCGACTCGGCAAGGAAGGCCATGCTTCAGGACAGGCTTGGTTACTTTGCTAATGCTGCAATGGGCAATGAGCAGAAAATCAATATTGAAACCGGAATTTTTAATCTTACACTCACCAACAAAGGAGGCCGAATTGAATCGCTCGAGCTGAAAGAGTTTAAAACATGGGAACAACAGCCCCTTGTATTGTTTTCGGGCGACGAGAACATTTTCAACATTCAGTTTTATTCAGCTAACCGCCTGGTTTCTACCCAACAGTTTTTCTTTGAAACAGTTGTAAAATCGGAAATCCCGAACAAAAATCATCTAAAGGTGAGCGGCAACGACTCACTTGTGGTTGCTATGCGTTCCTATCCTGATAATCACACACCCGAAAATCCAAAATATATTGAGTTCGAATATACTTTCAAAGGAAACGATTACATGATCGGTTTCAGGGTAAATACCGTAGGTATGCAAGACGTTATTGCCGGGAACACCACCATCCTGAACATGGTTTGGCAGAAAGACCTTGTGCGTCTTGAAAAAAGCCGCAAAAACGAGATGAACGTTTCTACGGTTTATTATATGTTCCTGAACGAGGAAGTAGCCAACCTGCGCGAAACCAAAGATGGAACCGAAAACCTGAGAACTGCAGTTAAGTGGATTTCTTTCAAACAACAATTCTTTTCATCGGCCTTAATTGCAGGAAACAGTTTTAGCGGAGCATCGGTAACTAAAGCATCTTTCGATGAAACCTACACCGACCAGCTCAAAAGAATGACTGCCAATATCGACGTTCCATACAACAGTCGCGATAATAACTCTATTCCTTTTCAGTTTTATTTCGGCCCCAACCATTTCAACACCCTCAAGGCTTACAATCTGAAGCTTGAGCAGCAAATACCGCTGGGATGGACCCTTTTTCGGTGGATTAACCGTTATTTTGTGATTCCTGTATTTAATTATCTCGACAGCTTCCATCTTAATTATGGAATTATCATTCTGATACTTACCATCCTGTTAAAGATCATACTCTTCCCCATTGCATACAAAACCTATCTTTCTTCGGCCCGTATGCGGGTACTGAAACCCGAGATTGCCGACATCAACAATAAGTACCCCAAGAAAGAGGATGCCATGAAGAAGCAACAGGCAGTAATGGCCCTGTACAAAAAAGCTGGCGTAAACCCTATGGCAGGCTGTGTGCCTATGTTGCTGCAGTTTCCCATACTTATTGCCATGTTCAGATTTTTTCCGGCATCATTTGAGCTCAGGCAACAGGGATTCCTCTGGGCTGATGATCTTTCATCCTACGATTCAATTCTGAGTTTACCCTTTACCATTCCATGGTATGGCGACCATGTAAGTCTTTTTACATTGCTTATGACAGCATCGACCATTATATACACCCGCCTTAACAGTCAGATGATGGATACAGGCACCCAGATGCCCGGCATGAAAACCATGCTTTATATGATGCCTGTAATGTTGTTGTTTGTATTTAATAGTTTCGCATCCGGACTAAGCTATTATTACTTCCTTACCAACGTAATAACCTTTGCCCAGATGTATGCCTTCCGCTTTATGATTAATGAAGACAAGATAAGACAGCGGATTGAAGAGAACAAAAAGAAACCTGTAAAGAAATCGGGCTTTATGAAGCGGCTCGAAGATATGCAAAAGCAACAGCAGGATACAAGAAAACGTAAATAATAATTCCCCGGGCTGTTGATGAAAAACTGAAACTACCCGGGTTTTCTGTTTCTGATGCGCATTACATTTATCAAAACACAATATCATAAATAATATGCACAGCGAATCTATTTACAATATTTCTCCGGTTGATGGCCGATACCACAACCATACTCTGGAATTACAGAAATACTTTAGCGAATATGCACTTATTCAATACCGGGTTTTTGTAGAAATCGAGTATTTTATTGCTCTTTGCGACCTTGGTTTACCCGAGTTATCTGCCATTTCCACCCAGGATAGAGAAAATATCCGCGGCATTTATCACGACTTTTCTGGCAACGATGCCAGCAACATAAAAAAGATTGAAGCCACTACCAATCACGATATTAAGGCGGTAGAATATTTTCTGAAGGAAAAGTTCGGTTCCATGGGACTTTCGGCATACAAAGAGTTCATTCACTTCGGATTAACTTCTCAGGATGTAAATAATACAGCCATCCCCCTTTCGTTGAAAGAGGGTATAATGGAAGTACTTATTCCACAACTCGACGAATTATTGGCTACCTTGAGAGCGATGGCAAAGCAATGGCTGGAGGTACCAATGCTTGCCCATACCCACGGCCAGCCTGCATCTCCTACCACTGTTGGTAAGGAGCTTTATGTATTTTGTTACCGCATTGAAAAACAAATCAACCACCTGCTGGCTCTCCCCTTCCCGGCCAAATTTGGCGGAGCAACCGGTAATTTCAACGCCCATAAGGCAGCCTACCCCGATGTTGACTGGACAGCATTTGCCGATCATTTTGTAAATACTACCCTTAAACTGCGCAGGTCGGAAGTCACCACCCAGATTGAACACTACGATTTTCTGGCAACTATTTTTGATGGGTTGAAACGGATTTGTACCATTATTATTGACCTCAACCGCGATGCCTGGACCTATATTTCCATGAATTATTTCAAACAAAAAATAAAAGAGGGTGAAGTAGGCTCCTCAGCAATGCCCCACAAGGTAAATCCTATTGATTTTGAAAACTCGGAGGGCAATGCAGGAATAGCCAGTGCATTGTTTGAGCACCTGGCTGCAAAACTTCCGGTTTCGCGTTTGCAGAGAGACCTTACCGATTCAACCGTTTTGCGCAATATAGGTGTACCCATCGCACACATGCTTATTGCCGTAAAATCAACCCATAAAGGGCTCAACAAACTTATTATCAACAACGTAAAAATCAATAAAGACCTTGAAGAGAACTGGATGGTGGTAGCTGAAGCTATTCAGACCATTTTAAGAAAGATCGGCTATCCTGAACCCTATGAGAAACTTAAGGAGTTAACCCGTACCCATCAGGCAGTTAACCAGCAAACGATTCATGATTTTGTAGACTCTCTGAATGTGGATGAAAGTATTAAAAACTCAATCCGACAGATTACCCCTTTTAATTACATCGGAATACTACCCAAGATTGATTAGTCAAACGATGAAAACTCATCTTTATCACCCTGAAAAAAATTTGCCCCTCATTGCCTGCCATGGAAAAATACAATAAAATCCTTAAATACCTAAAACCCTACTGGGGGCAGGTAATTCTGAATGTTTTCTACAATTTTCTGAGCGTTGTATTCAATGTATTTTCGGTTACCATGATTATTCCGGTGCTGGGAATTTTATTCGAAACACAACCCATAGTAACTGAAAGGCTCCCCTTTGCATTAACAGCCGATGCGATACAAAACAATTTTTACTATTATATCAGTTTACTGATGTTAAAAATGGGCAATATTCAGGCACTGGTAGCTGTTGGTATTTTTGCCCTATTGATGAGTTTGCTGAAAAACGGATTTCGGTATCTTGCCCTCTATCAGCTGGCCTGGATAAGGAATGCAGTTGTCAGAGACATTCGCAATCAACTATACGACCATACACTGAAACTCCCTCTCGCCTACCTTTCGGGTGAAAAGAAAGGAGATTTAATAAGCAGGATGACAAGCGATGTTCAGCAAATTGAGCATAGCATCATCAGTTCGCTCGAAATGATCTTTCGTGAACCCATCACCATTATTGTGTTGATGGTTACCCTGCTCATTATCAGCCCACACCTAACGGTGGCAGTATTAATTCTTCTTCCTTTAAGTGGCTATATTATTGGGAAATTGGGAAGGTCTCTCCGTTCAACAGCTTTACGGGGCCAGAATAAACTGGGTGTTATCCTTTCGGTATTGGAAGAAACCCTTTCGGGAACCAGGGTAATCAAAGCTTTTAATGCCGAAGAAAAAATGAGAACCCGTTTCTTTAGTCTCAACAGCTTTTATACCCTAATCATGACCAAGATGTTTCGCAGACAATCTTTGGCATCGCCTCTCAGCGAGTTTCTGGGGACTGCTGTGGTGGTGGTGATTGTATGGTATGGCGGCACACTTATTCTGAGCACTGAAAGCAGCCTTACCCCGCAAAGTTTTATAGCCTATCTGATAATGTTTGCGCAGATTATTAATCCGGCCAAAGCGTTTACCACCGCCTATTACAATGTTCTTAAGGGTCTGGCATCATCTGACAGGGTGGAAGAAATTCTGCAGGCAAAAATTACCATTGCCGATGCCCCCGATGCAGCCGAACCCAAAGAATTCAATCAAAGCATTGAATTCCGCAATGTCAGCTTTAGCTATGGCAACATTCCGGTCATACGTAATATTAATCTTACCATTCCAAAAGGGAAAACCGTTGCACTGGTAGGTCAATCCGGAGCAGGAAAATCAACCCTTGTTGACCTTATCCCCAGGTTTTACGATGTTACGGCAGGCGAAATTCTAATGGATGGAATCAACCTGAAACAAATAAAACTGCACAATCTGAGAGCCCTTATGGGTAATGTGAGCCAGGAAGCCATCCTTTTTAACGACAATTTCTTTAATAACATTGCTTTCGGGGAATACCGCATATCAGAAGAATATGTAATGCGTGCGGCAAAAATTGCTAACGCCCATGAATTTATTATTAAAACACCGCTGGGTTATTACAACAATATTGGCGACCGTGGCAATAAACTATCGGGCGGCCAGCGCCAACGCCTTAGCATTGCCAGGGCAGTATTAAAAAACCCTCCCATACTTATTTTGGATGAAGCAACATCGGCCCTTGATACCGAATCAGAAAAACTTGTGCAGCAGGCCCTTTTCAACGTTATGAAAAACCGTACTTCCATCGTTATTGCACACCGGCTCTCGACAGTAATAAACGCCGATCTTATTTGTGTAATGCACGATGGTGAAATTGTGGAACGTGGCACCCATGAAGAACTTCTGGCGCTGGATGGATACTACCGTAAACTCCATAGCTTGCAGATGTTTGCCGAATAAAAAATCTATGCGTATTTTTGCACCTGTAATTTATTAACCCAGTTCACTTTAGTAACAATTATTCTTAGAAAATGGATTTACGCAAAGTAATGGCAGTATCGGGGAAAAGCGGTTTATTTAAAATCGTATCCCAGTCGCGCGGAAGTATTATTGTTGAATCGCTTGCTGATGGCAAAAAAATGCCGGTGTTTGCATCGCACCGCTCATCTGTGCTGGAAGATATTAGTATGTTTACCTACACCGAAGATGTTCCGCTGAAAAAAGTTCTCTGGAATATTTATCAAAAGGAAGAAGGAAAGGAAGTTCCTGTTGATCTGAAAGCTGACGGAGCGCAACTTAAGACCTATTTCGAATCCGTTTTGCCCGATTACGACAAGGAAAGGGTTTATGCCAGCGATATTAAAAAGGTTCTCGCCTGGTACAATCAGTTGATTGCGCATAACCTTATCAGCGAACCTGTGGATGAAACTCCTGAGCAGGCAGAGAAAATTGCAACCCCGGAAGTAAAGGCAGAAACCGTTGAAAAGAAAGCTAAACCAAAGGCAAAAACCGTTGAAAAAAAAGCTAAAACGGAAGAAAAAGCAGAAAAGAAAAAACCTGCAAAAAAGACGGAAAAGCAATAATTTTCCATCCTTAAAATTATTATCCCCATAGCATGTATAAACTTATCGTTCGCCCGGTTTTGTTCCTCATCTCTCCCGAAAAGGTTCATCACCTGGTGGTGAGCATGCTGCATTTTGCATTGATTATTCCCGGGGTTAAACAACTTCTCAGAAAAATCTATCAACCCCCTTCGATTGATACCTCCGTGGAAGTTTTCGGCATACAGTTTCCTAACCGGTTAGGGCTTGCAGCCGGTTTTGATAAAAAGGCCGATAGTTACAACCATCTTGCAATGTTTGGCTTCGGACATATAGAAATTGGAACCGTTAACCCCTTACCACAACCCGGGAATCCTAGACCCCGGCTTTTCAGGATTAAGCAGGACAAAGCACTTATCAATCGCATGGGCTTTAATAATCCGGGTGTGGATGTTTTTGTCAATAACCTGAAAAAGCATAAGCCTGAGGTAATTATTGGCGGCAATATTGGCAAAAACACCCTGACACCCAACGAAAATGCCATTAACGATTATCTGGAGTGCTTTTACCAGCTACACCCCTGGGTGGATTATTTCGTAGTGAATGTAAGTTGTCCCAACATTGAAGGGCTGAGCAAACTTCAGGAAAAGGACGAGTTAATAAAAATAATTGGGGAACTCAACCTGGCCAATGCTCAAAAATCACCTCAGAAACCCATTCTTTTAAAAATTGCACCCGACCTTAGCACCGGACAAATTGACGATGTTATTCAGGTGGTTGAAACTACCGGTATCGCGGGCATTATAGCTACCAACACCACAACCACCCGCGATAATCTGACCCTTGATGAAGCCAGGGTTGAATCTATAGGTAAAGGAGGGTTGAGCGGGCAACCACTCAAAGAAAAGTCGACCCAAACTATCAGATACATAGCACAAAAGTCGGACGGAAAAATTCCCATTATTGGTGTTGGAGGCATTATGACACCCGATGACGCCATTGAAAAACTTGAAGCAGGAGCTATCCTGGTGCAGGTATATACCGGATTTGTTTACGAAGGCCCCGGAATTGTAAAATCTATCAACAAGGCCATTTCAAAGTGGCTTGGCGAAAAATCAGGGAAACAATAGTTTCATATCTCTGACCAAAGCATCCTTTGCCCATTTTTCAGGCAGCACCTTCCAATTGTTTCCTGCCACAGGGTTCAATTCACCTTTATATGATATCCAATCAGCCATAAGACTTCTCAGGTCTTTATCCGATACCCATACTATCCTTTCGGCAAGGTCACTTTGTGATATTCCGGCACCTAAGGTAAGATGGTTCCCTCCACCACTTCCGCGGTAGGAGTTTATTGCAACCCGGTATTTTTTATTCACATCGAATGGCGTTCCATTGGTGTTATTTAAAATGGTAATGCGATTCCCGGGTGTTTTCGATATATCAACAGTATAGTTTATCCCCGATGCCGAGTCGAAATTAAAGAAGGGGTATACGAAACGGCCTCGGCCATCAGCACCCGTTTCAACCTTCCCATCGGCAGTTTTTCTTAACATGAGAGCATTATCCTGAGGGCCTTTCATGGTAGAAAACCACATGCCGTATGAAAACTCAAGTGTGTTCCTTATCTCATTGCCAGTAAGTTCCATAACATACAAATAGTTTTCGTAAGGATAAAGACGAAACATGTCGCGCATGGTCATTTCTCCTTCCTGAAGCGTAGCATCGAAGGAAAGCGGGGCTGCCAGTGAAATATCGGCGCCTGTTTTTTCGAGTTGAATCTGATGGATAAAGTCAACAAAAGGGGAGTTGCCGGTGTAGCTGTCCCTGCTGGCAATCTCAGCCAAAATCCGGCCAATGGTTTGCCCTGTGTACTCTCTGGACTGCCCAAACTCTTGCATAAACAATCTGGAAAAATCGGCTGACGGCTCAAAGTCTTTCATTTCCACAATATCACCTGCAAGAAATTCGAGATCATAATTGCCCGAATTGTTTTTTTTGAAGACAAAATCGGCTACCGACACTGACCTTGCAAAGGGCTGACCACCTAAAACAAGAACTTCATTCCCATCAATGTTCATCACCTTTTTATTAATCACCCTGTGGTCGTGGCCAGTGAAAATCACATCAAAACCCGGGATATTTTGAGCCACCATTACAGATGCATTTTCGGCCATAAATTCCTGTTCGCCCGTTTCGCGCCCTGCGCCACTGTGAAAAAGTCCAATCAACGCATCAGGTTTTTCATTTTCAAGGATTGCAGGTACCCAGTAAGCGGCAGTTTTGAGCATATCGGCAAATTCAAGCCCTTCCCACAACTGTGTGGGTAACCAGTTGGGCACTGATGGGGTAATAAGCCCCAAAACTGCTATTTTAACCCCCTTTCTTTTGATGATTGTATAGGGCTTAAAAAATGGTTCGCCTGTTTTTTTATCGATTATATTGGCTGCAAGCCAGGGAAATCTGAACTCACTCATCAATCTCCGGTATACATCCGGACCCATTTCAATATCATGATTTCCAACTGAAGCACCATTGTATTGCAAATGGTTGAGTACTGTTGCGAAAAGGTTCTGGCTGCGATTGGCAACATGATTAAAATAATAACCTGAGGGTTGGCCCTGCAGCAGGTCGCCATTGTCGAGCAAAACAATCTGCTTCTTGCCCTTCTGCCGCTGTGCTTCAACAAACGATGCCACCCGTGATAATCCGCCTGTGGTTATGGTATCTCTGATAAAATCATACTCAAAAATATAGGCATGCACATCGGTAGTAGTAATTACCTGAATTTCAACTTCCTTATTGGGGCTGGTGCACCCCATTAAGGTGATTGCCATCAGAATAACATTGAGTATTGAAATTCTTTTTTTGGTCATAGGAAATATTGGAAATGCGAAAACTGTGGTTCGAAAAAATAAAAAACGGTATCTGCAAAACTACAAATACCGCTTTTTCAAAACACTCAATGTGTGAAATTATTGCCCAAGATAGGCTTTAAGTAATTTACTTCTTGAAGTGTGCTTAAGCCTTCTGATGGCTTTTTCCTTTATTTGCCGTACACGTTCACGTGTTAAGTCGAATTTGGCACCAATCTCATCGAGTGTAAGGCCGTGGTTCATACCAATACCGAAATACAGGTTAATGACATCGCGTTCCTTTTCGGTCAGGGTAGCCAGCGAACGTTGAATTTCCCGGGCCAGCGATTCGTGAATAAGACTTGAATCGGCATTGGGAGAATCCTGGTTAACATAAACATCCAGCAGACTGGCATCTTCGCCCTGCACCAGAGGGGCATCAACAGATACGTGATGGGTGGAAATCCTGAACGATTCAGCAATTTTTTCTTCGTTGATTTCCAGAGATTCGGCTAATTCTTCAGTGGAGGGCGGACGTTCGAATTTTTGTTCGAGGCGCGATGCTTCCTTTTTGATTTTGTTGAGTGAACCTACCTGGTTCAGCGGGAGCCTGACAATTCGTGACTGCTCAGCCAATGCCTGAAGAATAGACTGACGGATCCACCACACCGCGTACGAGATAAATTTAAAACCACGGGTTTCGTCGAACCTTTTGGCAGCCTTAATAAGGCCAAGGTTACCTTCGTTGATCAGGTCAGGAAGGCTTAACCCCTGGTTTTGGTACTGTTTGGCTACTGATACCACAAAGCGAAGGTTGGCTTTGGTAAGTTTTTCCAAAGCAGCCTGGTCGCCCTGTTTGATTCGTTGCGCCAATTGTACCTCTTCTTCGGCTGTAATGAGGGGCACCTTACCTATTTCCTGAAGATACTTGTCTAACGAAGCTGTATCCCTGTTGGTAATAGATTTTGAAATCTTTAATTGTCTCATAATGATGATTAAGATTTAGAGATTTGGGGGTAGTGGAGATCATTTGTTTTTCACGGTGAAAAAACTTTCAAAGTTACAAAGAATAATAAGAGAAACATCAATAAATATCATTTTTTTCTACCCACAAAAAATAATGATTGGGCTTAAGGAATTACCCGTTAAGCCCAACCCGCATAAATTAACAATTATTTTTTTACAGCCCTACGCCATAAAATGCCCGGGTTCCGTTGGGATAAATTCCTTCAATCAAAACACCTCCCGACCTGCTGTTTAGCATTGCAACCAGCTCGCGGGCCGAACGCACGGGCTCACGATCAACCTGGGTAATAATAAAACCTTCCTTTATACCAGCGGAGGCTAGCTTTCCCCGGGCCAGTGTATTCACTTTTACACCATTATTAATTCTCAACCGCCTCAATTCATTGGCCGAAACATTTTCAAGGGTGGCACCAAGGGCCTCAACTACATCAATCTCACCGGGTTTAACAATGGATGTATCGCCATGAACATTTCGAAGAACAGCTTTTCCTTCCATATTCCGGCCATCGCGGTTATATGTTATGACAACCTGATCGCCCGGACGCCTGCGGCCTATTGTTTCGAGAAGATCGGCGTTGGTATTGACAATCCTTCCATCTATGGCAGTTATTACATCGCCTTGTTTCAGACCTGCAGTTGAAGCGGCACTGTTTTCATCAACCCTGGCCACATAAACACCTCTGTTCACCTTCAAATTATTTTGTCGCACCAATGCGGGAGTTACATCATTGATGCCAATTCCAAGAAAACCTCTTTGTACTTCGCCATGTTGCTTCAGGTCTGCTACAACTTTGGCAGCAATGTTTGATGGAATGGCGAAGGAATATCCTGCGTAGGTGCCTGTGGTAGATGCAATAGCAGCATTGATACCAATAAGTTCACCATTGGTATTTACCAGAGCTCCGCCCGAATTACCCCGATTCACTGCCGCATCGGTCTGTATAAATGATTCGATGGCGGTTTGCCCACCCAGAATGTTTATATTACGACCTGTTGCACTAACAATTCCGGCTGTAACTGTTGAAGTAAGGTTAAAGGGGTTTCCTACTGCAAGTACCCACTGACCCACCTTCACCTTATCCGAATCACCGAATGTAGCAAAAGGGAAGTTTTCACCTTCAATTTTCAACAATGCAAGGTCAGTAGTAGGATCAAGCCCTATTACTCTGGCTTCGAAAACACGGTTGTCGTTGGTATTAACTTCTATGGTTATCGCATCCTGCACAACATGGTTATTGGTAATAACATATCCGTCAGGACTAATAATCACTCCACTTCCAGAACCCTGGATACGTCTTTCGGGGGTCTGTGGCCTTTGCCGGGGACCAAAAAATTCGCGGAACATTTCTCCGGGGCCAAAAAACTCATTATAAATATTGCTGGGTCTTTCAAACTCAGCTTTTATGTGCACAACACTGTGTACCGATAACTCGGCAACTACGGTAAAATCGGGCAAGTTAGTGGGTATATTGGAAAGCAAACTGGTAAAGGAGGTTGGAACAGAATTAGAACTTCCTGATGCCTGTATGGCCTGGTTTCCTCCACCTGAAATTGCGGGGAATACATAAATCTGTAACATCAGGGCAAAAACTCCACCAAGTATTGCAACAACCAGAAATGACACATACTTTTTCATAAGAATAGGTTTAAAAATTTGACGTTTGAATAAATTGCCTTAGGATAAATATCAACCCGTTAGCATTTTGTTTCCTGCAAAAGATGTACCCATTTATCCCCTGCTTTGTTCATTGCACTACTAATTATTCTTAACCCAATTGTTAAAAATATACGACTAATCAACTCATTGCCAGTCTATTGTTAAATTTCGTTAAGTGCAACTAAAAAAATTGGTAACATGATTTGAAACATGGGCGTTCTGAGCGTTTTTCGTAATTTTGTAGCCGTCAGGGAATAAATAAAATAAAAACATCCCGCTATGCCAGTAAACAGAAAATCCAGGAATGAATTCGGAGCCATACATATTTTTCTTGGTCTCCTGCTGGGCTTCATCCTGGGCTCAACCCTTGTATACTGGCATTCAAACCGACAAAATGACAGAGTAATTTCAGAAACTATCGATAAGGTTATGGCCATGTTTGCAGGCCAAACCATTCAGTTGAAGCCAGGCGATAGTATTATCGTAGTCAAGGAACGAACCGATACCTTGAAGCTTGAACCTGCAAAAGAGACACCAGTCAGAAGACAAACAATCCCAAGACCAGAATCCCAGATTGCCCAAGACAGATTGCTATTTGCTCGAACCCTTACCTTTTCGGTATCCGATACGATTTCTGACCTAACAAAACGGCTTGATTCACTTGTGGGAAACTATAACCAGTCATCACGTGAGCAACTTTTCGTAATCGAATTCTGGGAATCGCCGCTTAATTCAGTAGGCTACAGAATGGGCAAGAACAAACTGGCACTTTACGGCATTAAAGCATACGATCTGGTAAGTTTGGCCGAACACAAGGGCAAAACCTATCTCAGATATATCAATGAGTATTACCCCATTGAGCATACCACAACTTTTAAACCTCTGATACCCGTCAATGATCCCTTTACTATTGATGAACATGGTCAATATTAACTTCAACTTACACCAAAATACTTTGGTTCTTTTCAATTAATTGCATCAAAAAAAGAAAATGTATCTGCAATTTCATAAATACCAGGGAGCCGGCAATGATTTCATCATTATTGAGCCTACCCATCAGCACCTGCTCGATTCGGAGCCTCATCAGGCTCAGCTAATCTCTTTTCTGTGCGACAGGAGATTTGGAATTGGAGCCGATGGACTTATGCTTCTCAAAAAGGACAATGATTATGATTTTAGAATGGTGTATTATAATTCAGATGGAAACGAGAGCACCATGTGCGGCAATGGAGGTCGCTGTCTGGTAGCCTTTGCCAGCGATACTGGATTAATTGGCAACCAAACCACCTTTATTGCTACCGATGGGCCCCACTCAGCAACAATCATCGAAACCAATAAAAACGAACACATCATATCGTTGCAAATGATGGATGTTACAGAAATATCGCAGATGCTCGGGGGTTTTTTCATTAATACTGGCTCTCCTCACCTTGTTTTATTCAATCAGGAGATCGAATCGATTGATGTTTTTTCAATGGGACGTGAACTGAGACACAACAACCGGTTGGGTAAGAGTGGTGCCAACGTTAATTTTGCCACTGTTACAACTGAAGGGATAAAAATACGCACCTATGAAAGGGGCGTGGAAGATGAAACACTTGCCTGTGGAACCGGTATTACTGCAACAGCCATAGCAGCCAATTACAGCGGGCTTATGCAACAAAATGATATCAAAGTTATAGCCAGGGGTGGAAATCTCAACGTTGCGTTTGAGAAAAAAGGGCACCATCACTACAGCAATGTATTGTTGCAAGGACCGGCAAAATTTGTCTTTAAGGGCGAAATTGAAATAAATGAACAGTAAATATGACAATGCAACCCCTTAAAAGTGAAAGACTAACACTCAGAGCAATGGAACCTGCTGATATTGACCTGATGTATGAATGGGAAAACGATCCCCAAACCTGGGTTCATAGCAATACCCAAACCCCATTTTCACGGTATCATCTCGAGCAGTACGTTTTAAATTCGCATTGTGATATATACACTGATAAGCAATTAAGGCTGATGATAAACAACCCTGATGGCAATGCGGCGGGGTGCATCGACCTTTTTGAGTTTGATGCGCACAATCGCCGGGCCGGTGTCGGAATTTTGATAGCTCCCGAATACCGTCAAATGGGATACGCCTCTGAAACTATTGATATTGTTGTTGATTATGCCCGTAATACCCTATTTCTTAATCAGTTGTTTTGCAGTATTGCAGCCAATAATAAAAACAGCATCAGACTTTTTACATCCAAAGGGTTTATGCAGGCTGGCGTGCGTAAGCAATGGATCATGACAACCCAAGGCTGGGAAGATGAACTTTTTTTCCAGTTAATCCTTTAGCATTTTTAATAACCCCCCGATCAAATCTATGGCCAATACCCGAAAAAAGAAAAAACCCGGAACTATACCCTTCTGGCTTAAAATAATCGTTGCAGCAATTGTTATAATAACCATTAGTGCAGCTATAGCAGCATGGCGGCTTTATCATGCCATATACCAACCCAATGTTTTTCTGGGCGAACGTAAAACAACCCATATTTACATCCCAACCGGAAGCGGCTTTAATGATGTAAAAGCCATTCTTTATAAAAACGGGATGATCATCAACACCAATACCTTTGAGTGGCTGGCCGAGAAGAAAAACTACAAAGAAAATATCCGTCCGGGCCGTTATCTTATTATGGAAGATATGGGTAACAACGAACTAATTAACCTGCTCCGGTCAGGAAAACAGGATCCTGTTATGCTCACCTTCAACAACATAAGAACCAAGGAGCAACTGGCTGGAAATATCTCAAAGCAACTTGAGGCCGATTCGGTGTCGATACTGAAACTTCTAAACGACCGTGAACTGCTTCATCAATACAACCTGAAGCCTGAAACATCAAAACTTCTTTTTATACCCAACACCTACGAATTTTACTGGAACACCTCGGCGCGCCAGCTTTTCGATCGCATGCACCGCGAATATTCTGCTTTTTGGAACGAACAGCGTTTACAAAAGACCCACAGGTTAAACCTTACTCCGGTTGAAATTGGCGTTCTTGCATCAATAGTGCAACTGGAAACCAGTAAACGCGATGAGTATGCAAGGGTAGCAGGAGTTTATATTAACAGGTTGAAAAAAAACATGCGCCTGCAGGCCGACCCTACCGTAATATTCGCTGTTGGCGATCTTTCTATCCGCAGGGTTTTAAACCGGCATCTTGAAATTGATTCTCCATACAACACCTATAAATACGACGGGCTCCCCCCGGGGCCCATTACCCTGCCCGAAACCAGAGTGATTGATGGCGTTTTGAATCATGAAAAGCATGAATATCTTTATTTCTGCGCCCGTGACGACTTTTCGGGTTATCATGCCTTTGCTAAAACCTACGCACAACACCTTATAAATGCCCGCAAATTTCAGCAGGCACTCAACGAGCGCAATATAAGGCGATAAACCAATCAGGTTAATACCTTCGGATGATATTGCAAACGAAGGCAATATGAATAACCCTTAATTATAAGCGCTTCATCCCACCATTAATTGGGTTGAAACGCTTATTTTTGTCCGCAAAAAAACACCCTTATATACTTATACACATGCAGATCAAGTTCGGAACTGACGGCTGGCGTGCCGTAATTGCCAAGGAATTTACCGTTGATAACGTGGCCCGGGTTGCACAGGGGACAGCACTCTGGCTGGCAACAAAAAATTTTGAACAATCAGTGGTTGTGGGGCACGATTGCCGTTTTGGCGGTGAATTGTTTGCAAATACTGTTGCCGGGGTACTTGCATCAAAAGGTATAAAGGTTTACCTGGCCGATGGGTTCGTTTCAACCCCCATGATTTCTTTGGGAGTGATAGAGTTTAAGGCAGGGCTTGGGGTTGTAATTACAGCCAGCCATAACCCGCCCGAGTATAATGGCTATAAGCTGAAAGGTAATTTCGGAGGTCCCCTTCAGGAAGAACAAATCAGGGAGGTGGAAGAACTAATACCCGAAAAATCATCAGGTTTAACCGATGATACAGATTTTAAAAATCTGGAAGATGCAGGTCTTATCGTGAAGGTTGACCTGGAAACCCTGTATTGCAATTACCTTGAGAGCAAATTCGACCTTAATGCTATCCGTAACTCCCGCCTTGAATTTGCCTTCGATGCCATGTACGGTAGCGGGCAGAATGTAATGAGGCGGTTGTTTCCCGATATTACGCTTGTGCATTGCCAACGGCAGCCTCTCTTCGATGGTATCCCACCTGAGCCATTACTCCGCAACCTGCAGGAATTCTCTGAAATTATTCAACTGGCCGAAGATATAGATTGTGGTCTTGCCGTTGATGGAGATGCTGACAGAATTGCTCTGTTTGACAAGCAGGGGAATTATGTTGACTCACACAATACCATGCTGCTTCTTATTCATTACCTGCATAAATACAAAAACCTATCGGCCAAAGTTGCCACGGGTTTTTCATCAACAGTAAAAATTAAAAGACTTTGCGAAATTTACAACCTGCCGCTCGAAATAGTAAAAATTGGCTTCAAGCATATTTGCGGGTTAATGCTTCAGGAAGATATCCTGATGGGAGGTGAAGAATCGGGCGGCATAGCGGTTACGGGCCATATTCCTGAACGGGATGGTATCTACAATGGGCTTGTGATATGGGAGGCTATGGTAAAAACCGGTAAATCAATCAGGGTGCTTCTTAATGAGATTTATACTCTCACCGGCAGTTTCGCTTTTGAGCGAAGCGATTTACGACTGACCCAGGAAAATAAAGAACGTATTGTAAACAATTGCGAAAATAATTTTTATAAATCCTTCGGCCCCTGGCAGGTTGAAAGGGTGGAAACCCTGGATGGATTCAAATATTACTTTAATGACCATGAGTGGTTGATGATTCGCCCTTCGGGAACCGAACCCGTTTTGCGCACCTATGCCGAATCATCAACCCGCGAAAAGGCCCTTGAAATTCTCAAGGCAGGTTATGAAACCATCATGAGCTGATACCAATGCCTAAACTGCGAATTGTTTTTCTGATTCTTTTTTGCCTGTCTGTGCATAAAATGGCTTTCACACAGAATGAAAGCCAGTATTTTGTGACCAACGATACAGATTTTTCTGCGCGAAACAGCAATCCAGATGAAACTACAAGACTCTGGCTCGCAGGGACAGGGCATGGGGCAGCCTGGTCGGGAACTCTGCTTTTGCTCAACCAACTTTGGTACAAGGATTACCCGCGCACATCCTTTCATTTTCACAACGATGCCCCCGACTGGCTGCAAATGGATAAAATTGGCCATACCGCCACTGCCTACCATTTAAGCCGGTTGAGTTATCAGACTTTTAAATGGGCCGGATTGAACAATACCCGGGCAGCATTGTGGGGAAGCGTTTCGGGGAGTATCATGCTTACCTCTATTGAAATACTCGATGGTTTTTCGGCCCAATGGGGTGCATCGATATCCGATTTTGCAGCCAATACTATTGGCTCCATTGGGTTTTTGGCGCAGCAACTTGCATGGCAGGACCAAAGGATTGTTGTAAAATACTCCTTTTCGCGCAGTGGCCTCGAACAATACCGGCCCGATTTGTTGGGGAAATCGCTCCCTGAAAACCTGCTGAAAGATTACAATGGACAGACCTATTGGCTATCGGCCAATATACATTCATTCTCGGGTACCACACTACCCTTGCCATCGTGGATAAATATAGCCTTTGGGTATGGCGCCATGGGCATGATGGGGAGCAGAGAAAACCCGGTTGTTCATAACTTACAAAACCTGCCGCAAATGGCACGTTACAGGCAGTTTTACCTTTCGCCCGACATAGATTTTACAAAAATTCCTACCCGTTCGCGTACACTTCACATTTTCCTTCAAACCCTTAATTTTATTAAGTTTCCTGCCCCTGCGCTGGAGTATAATTCCCATAAGGGCTTCAAGTTTCACTGGTTATTTTTCTGATATAATCATAGAAACATCATTTGCATGATTTATTATTGTACTTTTGCACGTCTTTTTGCGTCGGGCTTGTTGTTTATTTAAAACAGATCAGTAAAGCCGGATGCGGTGTGAAAATGAATCTGTTTTTAATGTGTAAATATCCGGTAATGCGTTACCACAATTCAAGCCAAGGAAAGTTGAACCAAATGCTTTCCATGTAATTAACCCGGCAGGATAGCCTTTTTAAGACGCAACAATTGTGTCTGACCCGATTATCCGGCACCTGCTTCAGCCAAAACTTCAGAACCTTTTCAGGGTTGTTATTACAACCGGTTTTACTGTGTTGCCTGTAGGTTTTGTGTTAGTAAATATTTAAAATGAAATTAACCATTGGTGCACAAGGCATCAAAATCAAATTAATGAATCTTTTATGATCGCAACAACAACCACAACCTTCTCCGATCTTTTTCTTAGCGAAGAAGTTTTGAGAGCTATTACTGAAATGGGATATCAACATCCAACACCCATTCAGGAACAATCTATTCCGGTAATGCTACAAGGCCACGATATGATAGGCCAGGCCCAGACAGGCACCGGAAAAACCGCCGCCTTCGGACTTCCCATTCTTGATATGATAAATCCTGCCGAACGCAATGTTCAGGCACTTATTCTTTGCCCAACCCGAGAATTATGTGTTCAGATCGCTGAAGAACTTGAAAAAATGTCGGCATATAAAAAATGCATCAGAGTTTTATCTATTTATGGAGGCGACTCCATGTCGCGACAAATACGCGGGTTGAAAGATGGCGCACAAATTATTGCCGGCACTCCTGGTCGTGTAATGGACCACCTGCGTAGAGGCAGCCTTAATATTACCCGTCTTAAAATTGCCGTTATGGATGAAGCAGACGAAATGCTGAATATGGGTTTCAGAGAAGATATGGAAACTATTCTTCAGGATACCCCAAATGAAAAGCAAACGGTAATGTTCTCGGCCACTATGTCGAAACCCATCATGGAGATCAGCCGCAAATTCCTGAAATCACCACAGATTATACGAGTGGCCGATCAGAATGTAACGGCATCAACCATTGAACAGGTTTACATCGAAACCCGTGGAGCCAAGAAAAGCCAAATCATATCGCGCCTGATACAACTTCATGATCTGAGACTTTCGCTGGTTTTTTGCAATACAAAGGCAATGACCGACAATATTACTGAAGAGTTGCGCAAAGGTGGAATGAAGGCAGAGGCATTGCATGGCGATTTGAGTCAGCACATGAGGAATCTGGTGTTGGGCCGATTTAAAAATGCCGAAATCAATATTCTTGTAGCAACTGATGTGGCTGCCCGCGGACTAGATGTAAACAATGTGGACGCAGTATTTAATTTCGATTTGCCGCACGACCCCGAATACTATGTGCATCGCATTGGCCGCACAGGGCGTGCCGGTAAAACAGGAAGAGCATTCAGTTTTGCAGAATCGAGAAAGGATGACAGAAAAATAGCTGATCTCGAGAGATTTATCAAAATGAGAATTGGCCGTGGCACCATTCCCAGTCATCAGGAAATGTTGCAGTCTAACATTGCAAAGCTCGAAAACTCGCTCATAGCAATTGCCACCGAAAATAACCTTAAGGAATACGAAAAGTTGCTTCATGATATGTACCAGAGGGGTTTTGATCCACACCTTTTGGCGGCCTGCCTGCTGAAACAAACCCTTACAGAAAAAGGAATCAACCTTGACCAGCAGCCGAAGGAAATTTTTACTCAACCGCAACAGGGTAAGAACAAACCTTCAGGAAATCCCAATGGCGGAAACCGAAACCACGAAAGCAACAGACTCAATGAAACCGATTCATCACCCAAAGTAAGGCTGCATTTAGGGTTGGGGCGCAAAGATCGCATCAAACCCGGCGACATTGTTGGTGCCATTACCGGTGAATGTAAAATTTCGGGGCAGGAAATCGGAGTTATAGATATGTTTGACCACTTTAGCTACTTCGAAATATCTGAAAATCATGTGAAAAAGGTTATCAAGAACATGAACCGCAATACAATTCGCGGGAAAAAAGTGATGGTAACCATTGCCAGAAACTAACGGCCTCGACTTTGCAGTTTGAAGCGCACAAAATCAATAGTTAGCTTTATTGATGTATAGCGGTTAGAAAGAGTAATCATTATCCCGGCTTAGTCATTAATTCATTGCTTTCCTAATGACTAATCCGGGTTTAATATTTCCAGTACTTTTTTTACCGAACCATATTTTAACAGAAGTTCGCGGGCCTTATTTTCATCAAGACCCGCTTCTTCCATAATTATCCGGGTGGCTCTTTTTACCAGCTTAGTGCTTGTAAGTTGCATATTTACCATTTTGTTCCCTTTTACCCTGCCCATCTTAATCATAATAGTAGTAGTAATCATATTCAGTACCATTTTCTGTGCTGTAGCTGCTTTTAGTCTGGTACTTCCGGTAACAAATTCTGGTCCTACTATTACTTCGATGGGAATTGCTGCCACCTGTGCCACCTGCGACCCCGGGTTGCAAGTGATACATCCGGTAAGAATACCGTTTTCCCTTGCTCTTCTCAACCCACCCACTACATAAGGAGTTGAACCTGATGCGGCAATGCCGATCACGCTGTCAAGGGTATTGATATTTTTTTCCAGAAGTTCCTTCCATGCCATTTCCTGGTCATCTTCGGCATTTTCAACAGCCCTGCGCAGGGCCACATCTCCACCTGCTATCAACCCGATAACCATAGTTTCGGGTACGCCAAAGGTGGGGGGTAGCTCCGATGCGTCGAGCACTCCCAGCCTGCCGCTGGTACCGGCTCCAAGGTAAAACACTCTTCCACCCTGTTTCATGCGCCACACTATGCTTTCGATAAGAAGTTCTATTTGTGGAATGGCTTTCCTAACTGCTAGGTGTACCTTGGCATCTTCGCGGTTGATGGCGGTAATGAGTTCGTTTACAGTCATCTTTTCCAGGTTTTCAAACTCAGATGAAGACTCTGTTATACTGAGGGTAAATTTATCCTTCGCCTGTTCGGACATGTTTACAGCTTCATTCATTAACACAACAATCTAAATAACTCCTTTGTGGTATTCCACCAATCCGTCAAGGGGCTGTCTTATTACCTTCCCGATGGCAAAACCACAATGTTGTGCGGCACTGTGGAGTATGGAGCTGAAATACCAGGCAATGCTCCCTGCCACATTAACAGGCAATGTTGCGGCCTGCGGCAGCTGGGCAATATTACGGTTGAAAAACTCACAAAAGCTAACAAATACTATTTGTCGTAACTCTTCATATTGAATATTTTCGGACAAGAACTTTGTAAACCCGGCCATATAGCGGTTTGGGAAAGGCTTTCGGTATACATTCTCCATAATTTCAGCAGGAGTTGTCTGGTAGGTTTCGAAAAACACTTTGATCAAATGCTCAGGAAGCTGATTTTTTAATATATCAGCAAGAAGTTTTCTACCCAATATAGCGCCACTCCCTTCATCGCCCAGTACATATCCCAGTGGCGAAACATACAAAGCTATGCGTTGCCCATCATAATAACAGGAATTGGAACCAGTACCCAAAATGGCCGCTATACCCTGGGAGCGGCCACATAAAGCGCGTGCTGCTCCCAGAAGGTCGCTGTCGATACTAATATCGCGGATGGCAAAAAATTGCCGGAGGGCATTGCACAATTCCATTTTCTTCTCATTGGTTGTGGCGCCGGCACCATAGAAACTCAGGGAGGTTATGGCTTGTTTTGGAAGGGTAAAATCTGATTCAAGTGCACTTAATATTTCGCTCTTTCTCTGGAAAAACGGATTGATTCCGGCTGTTTCACAACAACGATCAAGCTCTGGCGTTCCGGTTAAAAGATACCAGCTGGTTTTGGTGGAACCACTATCGGCGATTAGTTTCATAGACCGGCTTTATTGGTTTTGAAGCAGTAAAATCCTGGCAAAAAAACAGATAGCTTTACATAACATGTATCTGCTATGCAAATGTAAATAAAAGAACAATCAATAATGTTTTTTTAAAAACCTGTAAGTGCTGCTCTCTGATTATATAAACTTATCCTATTTTTGACTCCTTAAAAACGCTCGTATCTGAGCAGTCAATTATCTTTTTGCAAGGGTGGTTAACGTTTTTTCCATCTTTGCATACAATACATCAGAACCAAAGTCAAATGAAGCAATGAACCTGATTTTAAACATATTAGGACACCAATTTTAAATAGCCATTACCAATCGTAACCCAGGCAACATTAAAACAATGACAAAAGCAGAAAATTCAATTAAAATCGCAATGCTATGAATCCGAAAATTACATGTTTTGTTCAAGCCGGAAACACAGCTGATCTTCAAATAACATTGGAGCAACTCGACCAAAACAGACTGATACAGGAAATATTTATTACAGGCCCTTTAGTAAAAAAAGGGTTAAATCTGCCTGCCAAGGCCTGCTTTTCAGAAATTGAAAGCCTTCAAACAACCCGGGGGGTGAAGAAAATGGCTGAGCTCTCCAAAACACCCTTTACTCTTGTTTATACCAAAACCCTGCCTCTTCAACTGGGCGCTTGGGCGCTGGAACGAATGGTGCAGGTAGCAGAAAATACCGGTGCCGGCCTAACCTACTCCGACCACTATCATTTGAAGGAAGGACAACTGGCACCCTTGCCGGTTATTGATTACCAGGATGGCAGCCTTCGCGATGATTTCAATTTTGGTTCTGTACTGATTTTTAATACCCAGGATTTGAAACGTGCCGCCTGGGATATGACAATTGACTACAAATTTGCCGGGCTCTACGATTTACGGCTGAAAGTTTCGCAAAAGAGAAAATTGTTCCGTATTCCTGAATATTTGTACACCGAGATGGAAGCCGACACACGCAAGTCGGGCGAAAAAATGTTTGACTATGTTGACCCAAAAAATCGCGAGGTGCAGATTGAAATGGAAAAAGCATGCACCCAACACCTTAAAGATATTGGTGCATGGCTGAAACCCGGGTTTAAGAATGTTGACTTCGCCTCAGGAACATTTCCAGTTGAAGCTTCGGTAATTATTCCGGTCCGGAACCGAATAAAAACCATCGAGGAGGCTGTAAGATCAGTATTCAACCAGAAAACCTCATTCCCGTTTAACCTTATCGTAATCGACAACCATTCAACTGATGGCACAACCGAGCTGCTCAAAAGCCTTGCCCTGGAAGATAACCGCCTTATTCATGTGGTTCCACGACGCAACGATTTGGGAATTGGTGGTTGCTGGAACGAAGGAGTATTCCATCCAGACTGTGGCAAATTTGCCATACAACTCGATAGCGACGATCTTTATATAGACGATAGTGTTGTACAAAAAATTGTGGATGCCTTCTATACACAAAACTGTGCTATGTTGGTAGGAAGTTATCAGATGGTAAATTTTAAACTGGAAGAGATACCTCCTGGTTTAATTGACCATCGCGAATGGACACCAGACAATGGCCGGAACAACGCATTGCGCATCAATGGGCTGGGGGCACCCCGGGCTTTCTACACACCTGTTCTTCGCGAAATAAGGGTACCTAATGTTAGCTATGGTGAAGACTATGCCCTCGGGCTGGCCATCTCGCGCAACTATCAGATAGGCCGGATTTACGAACCCCTTTACCTGTGCCGCCGCTGGGACGATAATACCGATGCATCGCTCGACATCAGCAAACTCAATGCTCACAATACCTACAAAGACCGTATCCGCACCATTGAATTGTGGGCCAGAATACACAAACAAAATGGTGATTAATTGATATTTTACATAGATGGAACTTCAACCCAAAGTAAATCAACTCTTCCGAAATCAGTTAAATGACTGGGAGCTGGCCCGAAAAAACTATCTGGGATTAGAAAAATCAAGGAAAAAAGTATTTGAGCTACCCTACTCTGTATCTGTAGGGGTGCAATTCAATCCCGAACGGATTTACAGCTCATCGGCCAAAGTGGATGCACAAACCATAAGCGAACGTAAGTGCTTCCTGTGCATGCAGCATCTGTTTCCTGAGCAGCTTTGGATAGAATACGAAACTGAATATCTGATATTGGTTAACCCCTTCCCTATTTTCCAGAGACATCTTACCATACCTGTGCGCCAGCATACCGACCAACTCATAAAAGGCCGTATGCGCGACATGCTTAACCTTGCCCGCCAGTTAAGCGATTTCGAAGTTTTTTATAATGGCCCCCGTTGCGGCGCTTCAGCTCCCGACCATTTCCATTTCCAGGCTGGCAACAAGGGTTTTATGCCACTTGCTTCCGATTTTGCTAGTCGTTCAAAAACAATCATCAGGACGATGGAATGTTGCAGAGCATTGTTTTTCGATCATTATGCAAGACATTGTATTATTTTGCAGGGGAAAAATGCTGAGGTACTCATTACCTGGTTTGAACAACTTTATGCCTCCATGCATCAGATCGCCGGTCAGAAGCCCGAACCCATGATGAATATTGTTGCGTCGTGGCAAAACGACCATTGGCTTGTGTTTATCTTCCCCCGCAGATTGCATCGCCCCTGGCAGTTCTTCGAGGAGGGAAATAAACAGATACTGCTGAGCCCTGCCTCGGTTGACCTTGGAGGAATGTTCATCACCCCCAGGGAAGAAGATTTTGAAAAACTCACTGTTTCGGATATTACTGATATCTTTGAGCAGATAACCTGGGAAACCCAAAGTTTTGAGCAGCTTATCAGCCGGTTTGCATCCCAGTGATTTATTCATTTATTGATAATTACAACGTAAAAACAGGTTAACAATCCTTTGGTATGCAAACAAGTATTCACGTTGGTATTTTGTTTTCACCTCAGATAAGTTTTTCATTCACAGGGATATATATTAATGAGGAATGGGGCGAATCGGATGGTGGAAGCGGGATAATTGAACTCCTGCCGGGTGGGCAGGCTGCCCTTACCCTCGATGGAAAGACCCAATTTGTAAATCTCCCCATGTACTGGCACCCATCCAATGAGGTAACAGGCTCCTTCGAGCTGAAAGATGTTACCATTGGTATCAACTTCCACTGGGAACGAAAGGAAAACCAGAATTTTGTCGGGGGACTAAAAATCATTGCCGAAGACGACCATCTTACCGCCATCAATATTCTGCCTCTCGAAGAATATCTGAAAAGCGTTATAAGCTCTGAAATGAGCGCCACATCATCTGAACAACTCCTTAAAGCACATGCCGTGGTGTCGCGAAGCTGGCTTTTGGCCCAGATGGAAAAAGAAAAAATACTCCATGATTCGTCACCACAGGTTTCGGGCTACTTTACCGACCGGGAACATATTAAATGGTATGATCGCGAAGACCATAGAAATTTTCACGTGTGTGCCGACGACCATTGTCAGCGCTATCAGGGCATTACAAAGGCATCAACCCAGGCTGTAAGCAAGGCAATTGACGATACCTGCGGACAGGTACTTACCTATGGTAACAATATCTGTGATGCCCGTTACTCCAAATGTTGCGGAGGCATTACTGAAGTATTCGAAAACATTTGGGAACCTGTAATTCATCCCTACCTGGCCAAAATAGTTGATAATGAAAAACATCCAGAAGGCTTCGATACCCAGCTTACCAATGAAGACAAGGCCCGCATCTGGATAACCGGCAATCCCGCAGCCTTCTGCAATACTTCTGAAAAAACGATACTATCGCAGGTACTGAACGACTACGACCAGGAAACCCACGATTTTTACCGCTGGCGCAAAGAATATACACAGCAGGAGCTAACTGCCTTAATGAGAAAAAGGATTGGTATTGACGTAGGACAGATCGTTGAACTTGTTCCTGTTGAACGTGGTGTTTCGGGGCGATTGATAAAATTGATGGTGCGCGGAACACAAAAAACCATAACCATTGGCAAGGAACTGGAAATCCGCAAAGCCTTTTCATCTTCACACCTCTACAGTTCGGCCTTTATTATTGAAAAACAGAATATTGTGGATGGTATTCCCCAGAAATTCATCCTTGCCGGCGCAGGCTGGGGGCATGGAGTAGGTTTATGCCAGATTGGAGCCGCGGTTATGGGAGCCAAAGGATACACCTACAAGCAAATACTCCAGCACTATTTCAAAGGGGCAATGCTGGAAAAACGATATTAAAAAATGGGGTTGATGATTTGGAGTGGTGGAATAGAGGCAAGAGTTCAGAGAACAGATATCAGAGACAAAATACCAACGCATATAGACTGAAAGCCTAAGATTAGATTCTTCATAATTCAAGTAATAACCACCCTGAAACCTGATACCCGGTACCTGAAACCCGAAACCCGATATTATCTGAATCCCCAAATAAAATGAAAAAACCATGAAACAAACCAACCAACGATCTCCCTGGGCCTGGGTGCCCACCCTTTATTACGCACAGGGCATACCCTACGTGGTAGTAATGACCGTTTCGGTGATTATGTACAAGCGCCTCGATGTCTCCAATACCGATATTGCCTTGTACACAAGCTGGTTGTATTTGCCATGGGTGATCAAGCCCTTCTGGAGCCCCCTGGTCGATTTGTTCAAAACCAAACGTTGGTGGATAGTTACTCTGCAACTAATTATTGGAGCTGGCTTGGCGGGAGTATCGTTTACCATCCCCATGCCCTCGTTTTTTCAGTATTCTCTTGCTTTCCTTTGGTTGCTGGCATTTAGTTCGGCCACTCATGACATTGCCGCTGATGGTTTTTATATGCTGGGATTAAACCAGGGACAACAATCATACTTTGTGGGCATCCGAAGTACCTTTTACAGGGTGGCCATGATCACTGGCCAGGGTTTGCTGATAATGCTAGCCGGGTTTTTCGAAAAATCAACCGGCAACATCCCATGGTCATGGTCAATTACCTATATAATACTTGCCATTATCTTTGCAGGATTTTTCATATACCACCGGTTCATCCTGCCCAGGCCTGAAAATGATAAACCCGTAGTGCAAACCCAAGGCGAAGGGGTTTTCACGGAATTCATCATGACCTTTGTTTCCTTCTTTAAGAAGTCGAATATCGGTATTGCTTTACTCTTTCTTCTCCTGTTCCGCCTGGGTGAAGCTCAGTTAGTTAAAATGGCATCACCATTCCTGCTCGACTCAGTTGAAACAGGCGGACTTGGTTTGGAAACATCGCAGGTGGGATTGATCTATGGCACCATTGGCGTTCTTGCGCTTACCCTGGGCGGTATTCTCGGCGGCTTTATGGCATCGCGAAAAGGATTAAAATTCTGGATATTGCCCATGACCATGGCCATCAACCTTCCCAACATGATGTATGTATACCTTTCCTTTGTGCAACCCCAAAGTTTCTGGCTCATAGCAGGTTCGGTGGCCATTGAGCAGTTTGGATACGGTTTCGGTTTTACCGCCTACATGCTTTATATGATCTATTTTTCAGACGGAAAGCACAAAACCGCCCACTTTGCCATCTGTACAGGACTAATGGCTTTCGGAATGATGGTGCCAGGCATGGCTTCGGGCTGGATTCAGGAGATAATTGGCTACCAGAATTTCTTTCTGTGGGTAATGATATGCACCATTCCTGGATTTCTGATCGTACGATATCTTAAAATTGACAAGGAATTTGGGAAAAAAGCGGAAAGCTGAAAAGTGAAACGGAGTGAAGATTGCTGAGATCAGCATAGAGAGACCAGGTTTTTTCAAAACCTGATAACCGAACCCTAACACCAGACACCCACCTTCTATCCACTTAAGACAGCCGGGTTAAACTCCGTCTGCTCCAATGCCTTTACGGCGGCCTCGTAGCCCATATTAAAAACGTCCTTGCCGCTCGACAGGTCAAGAATGCCGTATTCACCAATATCGTCGGGTTCGATAAACAGATCGCAGTATTTTTTTCGTTCAAGTGTATGATTGCGGATGTTGAGTTGAAACACCCTTTCTGCAACCTTTTTCAGATTATCGAGTTTGTTGTGTTTCCCGAGGGTGTTTACATTTACTCCGATAATGAATTCACACTCATCTATGAGGGGTTCAACAGGGAAATTGTTAAGCAATCCACCATCAACATATAGCTCCTTTTCAATAAGTACCGGTGGAAAAATAATGGGGATAGAAGATGATGCCTTAACTGCAATTACCAACGGCCCCTTTTCGAAACACTTATATTCGCCGGTTTGAATATTTACCGCAAATACCTTCAAGGGAATCCTCAGGTCTTCGAAATACAGAGCCTTCAGTTGTTTTTGCAAGGTTTTTTCAAAACCTGTCATCTTTACCAGGCCGGTTTTTGGCAGGGTAAAATCGAGGTAGTCCAGAATTTTTTTTGATGTTAGTGCATCGAGAATCTCTTTGGGTTCCATGCCATCCGCATAGAGAGCTCCGGCAATTGACCCTGCGCTGACCCCACTGATTATATCGGGTTTGATGCCTGCCTCTTCCAGTGCCTGCAAAACCCCCAGATGTGCAAAACCCCGGGTTCCGCCCCCGCTTAGTACCAATCCTACTTTATAGGGTTTGGACTCTTCCTTCTTACGTGTAAATATCTTAAGCATTTTTTAGGGGAATGGAAAATTCAGAATTAGGTTTAGGAAAAACTATTAAATGTTTTGTGCATTATTTTAAAACAATCCGGCTAAGCTCTTTGGCAAAAAGTTGCCGGGTTTGCTCCAGTTCGCGCAGGCTTTTCATTTTCTCAATGATTTCCTGATCATCGCTAAGCATTCTAAGCGTCTGCTTATTTTCCAGGATAATCTTGTCAAGTTTTTTCAATTTCAGTGAATAAACAATCTCCATAATGGTCTTTCGAAGGTCGTCTTCTTCCTTTTTGACATAAATACGGTGCTTATCTTCCCAATGGTTGCTCAACAGGTAAGGAGTAGAGAGCAAATCCACGGCTGTCTGGCTCACATCAGAATCAGGGTGGGTAAAGAAGTACTGATGACCTGGCACATCGCCCACATTTCGGGCGGAACAAAAGGCATCGAATACCTTTTGAAAGACCTGGTTATCGAAGGTCAATTCATCATCAATAATTTCACCAACCATATAATCGGCCACAGGGTATTCGTAAACCTGCTCCGTTCCATCTTCGGCCTTATTGGTAAATGGTATCATTTTTCCGGTATAGGTTAGCAGGGCTCTTATAAATTCTCTTTCCTGGTGAAATACTGAGGATGGCGCGGAGGTGGGATGGGGTGCGGAAACAGCAGGAGTGGGCGTGACCCAATCCTGCTCCTGCTGCGGAGAAGGAACCGCAGTATTTTCCTTAGCTCTGGCCCTACGTTGCTTGTTTACTTCTGCCATGAGCAGATCTTCTCCGATTTGAAGAAGGCCACTGCTTTTCTGCACATACAGATTGCGGGCAATGGGTTCGGTAACTCGCGATATACTCAGGGCAATTCCCTTAATTAGGGCAGCCTTTTTTATAGGATCGTTCTGGGTTTCATCGAGCAGAAGGTTGGTTTTGAAGGAGATAAAATCATGGGAATTATTCTCAATAAACTCTTTAACCTCTACCGGCCGATAGTTGCGGGCATAGGAATCGGGGTCTTCACCCTCGGGAAACAAAACCACTTTTACGTTCATCCCCTCTTCAAGTATCATATCAATGCCGCGAAATGCTGCTTTAATGCCTGCTGAATCGCCATCAAACAGAAGTGTAATGTTTTGGGTATAACGCCTGATGAGTTTGATCTGATCGGTTGTAAGCGAGGTGCCCGATGATGCTATTACGTTTTCAATCTCCGCCTGGTGCAGCGAAATAACGTCGGTATAACCTTCAGTAAGATAACAATTATCGGCCTTCACAATGGCGCTTTTGGCAAAATACAGCCCATAGAGAACCTTCCCTTTGTGGTAGATTTCTGATTCGGCTGTATTGATATATTTAGGTTTGGTTTTATCCTGTGTAAGTATACGCGCCCCAAAGCCCAGGACGCGGCCTGAAAGGTTGTGGATGGGAAAAGTAACCCGGTTGCGGAAGGCATCATATACCTGATGGTCTTTAATACGAACCAGACTGCTTTTTTCCAGAAGTTCCTTTTTATAACCGCTTTTTAGAGCCTTTGATGCAAAATCGTCCCACGAATTCAGGCTATATCCTAACTGAAATTTTCTGATGGTTTCAATAGTAAAGCCCCGTTCTTTAAAATAGCTTAACCCCACTGCTTTTCCCTCCTCGGTATTGTGCATGGTTTCTTCAAAATGTTTCTGGGCAAATGCAGTCAGATTAAAAAGACTTTCCTTGACATCTATTTCTTCCATCTCCTGGGGAGTGGGAAGGTCTTCCTCTACGGGAATATTGTATTTGGCTGCGAGGTATTTGAGAGCTTCAGGGTAGCTGGAATGTTCATGTTCCATTATAAACTGAACGGCATTACCCCCCTTTCCACAACCAAAGCATTTATAAATACCTTTTGCCGGCGACACCGTAAACGAAGGTGTTTTCTCATTATGAAAGGGGCAGAGACCCAGCATGTTTACTCCCCGCTTTTTGAGGGCAACAAAATCTCCAACTACCTCTTCAATGCGAGCCGCATCAAAAATCTGATCTATGATTTCAGGTTTGATCATTGGGGGAATTTTAGGCGAAATTACAAATAAGATAACCTGTTGCAAAAGATTATTTGGTTATTCTGTTTGGGTTAGCCCATGCGAAAAATACTGAAATGAACTGCCTGCCGAATGAAGGGAACTATAATTTACGAATATGAAACACCTCCAATAGACCTATCTTTTGAAAGGGATAGGTCTAATATATCCCTAACATGTATTATTATACCGGCGTATTATTCGGCAATGTTCTTATTTAAACACTCAAATGAGATATTATAAAGTTGCAGGGGCATCAGGGCCTGGATTGAGCCGATACCTGTGGGGTTGGTAAAAATAAAGCTAACCAAAAAAACCTCTTACGGCAGCAATAACTTCATCCTGCTCATCTTTTGTAAGACTGTAATAAAGAGGCAGTCGCACCAGGCAATCGCTATAATGGTCGCTCCATGGCAACTCACGCCCATCGTGTCGGGGGGCATAAAAGGGAGACTGATGCAGCGACAAATAATGAAACACCGGCATAATTCCCTTTTTTTTGAGTTGATTTATAAACTGGTCGCGTATATCAACATTGTTCAATACCATATAAAACATGTGGGCATTATTGGTTGCTCCCCGGGGTATTGAAGGAAGTTTTACATCGGCAATTTTTTCAAGTGGTTTCAATTCATGGTAATACTTATCCCAGATAGCCTTGCGACGATGTTGAATTTCACTCAGGTGTTCAATTTGTGCAAAAAGGAATGCAGCAATAACCTCCGATGGAAGGAACGATGAACCCACATCAACCCATCCGTATTTATCTATCTCGCCCCGCCAGAATGCGGCTCTGTTTGTCCCCTTTTCCCAGATGATTTCGGCTCTTCGCACAAACCGGTCATCGTTGATCACCAGCATCCCGCCTTCTCCGGCTATGATATTCTTTGTTTCATGAAAAGAGAAAGCAGCCAGGTGCCCGATGGAACCCAGGGGCATGGCTGATTGGTTAGCAAAACCTTTGGATGAAGTGAAATAAGAGTCTATAGCCTGCGCTGCATCTTCAATAACAAAAAGACCGTACCGATCGGCCAATTCCATTATGGTGTCCATATCGCATGCCATCCCTGCATAATGCACGGGGACAATAGCTCGGGTACGATGGGTTATAAGGGGTTCAATCAGAGAAACATCCATATTGGGATGCTCAGGTCCGCTATCTGCAAAAACCAGTTTCGCCCCCCGCAAAACAAAAGCATTGGCCGTGCTTACAAAGGTATACGAGGGCAATATTACCTCATCACCTGGCTGTATATCAATGAGTATTGCAGCCATTTCCAATGCATCGGTGCACGATGTTGTGAGCAAACATTTACGGAAACCATAATGTTGTTCAAACCACTGCTGGCTTTTTTTTGTAAAATCGCCATTACCCGAGATTTTTCCTAACAATACTGCTTCGGTTATATATTGTGTTTCTTTTCCGGTAAAAAATGGTTTATTGAATGGAATCATTTCTTTTCAGGGTATTGGGAATAAGTGATTGGGTATTGGGTGTAGGGTTTGATGATTGGACAACCTTATAAATCAAGGCCAAATCTAATATTTTTCTTAATCCCTCGCATCTCATCTTCTATATCTGATCTCTATACTCTGATCTCTGGCACAACCCTAAACCCACCAATGGTAAATTTCAGTTCTGCTAATCACATTGTAGCCGAGTTTTTCGTAAAAACGGCATGCTGATCTGTTTTCACGCTGGGTTGCGACGGCAATAAATGTTTTGCCGCTGGTAAGTGCATGATATTCTGCCGCGATCATCAGTTTTCGACCCAGGCTAATTCCGCGGGCCGACTCATCTACCGAAAGAAGTCCGATAACCGCCTGTTCGCCTTTAAGGCTAAGGGTTACCATGCCCTGAATCTGGGTTTCCTGGCCCTTTGCTACCAGCACATTATCAGCGATCTTTCGGTTTATGCTGTTATCCATCCACAAACAATACAACTTTTCAAAACTACCAGGCGGGAAATTCAGATCAATTCTAAACCGGGAATAAATGCCGCTTTGCAATGCCAGCTGGTATAATACACCGGTAGCTCTATCCCCGGAAAACTCAACTACCCCATCAGGGGGTGAGACCAATTCATCCATCACGAGAGATTTCTCATAAACAAGCTTCGTATCTACCAATTTGGCTCCGGAATGTGCAACAAACTGTTTTTTGGCATCCTTGTCAATTTCGCAGCTCAAATCATGAAAAAGATACAAAAGTTTAATATCCCTTTCCTTGATTTCATGCTGCACCTTTTCAACTCCCGATGCAATACCATGAGTCAAATCCATACGGCCAATGCCAAACCCAAAAAACTGTGAATCCCAGGGCAATATCTCGATCATAAATTCAACATCGTGTATTCATCAATAATTCAGCGTCAAAGAGGATAGGTCAGGTAAAATCGCATAATCAGGTAAACCCAAAACACTATTCCAAACCCAAAAACGGTCAACATTTTTTACGCTGGATCAAAAACGTTGCCTTATAACCGATGCCCGGCACCTGATACCTGAAACCTGATATTCAATCAAATTCTTTCATCCACAATATAAACCGGCCTTTTCTTAACCCCTTCGAAGGTTTTGCCCACATAGAGTCCTACAATGCCCAGAATAAAAACAATCAATCCACTCAGAAACCAGATAGAAACGATAATACTGGCATAGCCAGGTACCTTGTATGTTCCGGATAAGGCCATTATAAGTGCGTAAATGGCAAAAACAAATGCTGATAGACTTATGAAAACACCAAGTTTTACAGTCATCCTTAATGGTTTGTCACTGTATGCCAGCATAATGTCCATAGCAAGATGTATTAGTTTGCGATAGTTGTAGCTGCTTTTACCATCTTTGCGCTGGCTGTGGTTTACATTAAGAGTTGTGCTTTTAAATCCAACCCATTTTACCATGGTGGGAAAATAGCGTATGCTTTCCTTCATCGAACAAATGGCATTTATTACTTTGCGATGATAGATGCCAAAATTTGCGATGGCAGGGTCGTGCCGGGTACCGGTTAACCACGACAACACACCATAGAAAACCCGGGAAAACAATCTCTTAAAAAACCCATCCTGACGATTTTCACGGCGGGCTTGCACTACATGATACCCTTCAAGGGCTTTAGCGAGAAGAGCTGGTATCTCCTCTGGAACATCCTGCAGATCGCAGTCCATAACCACCACCCATTCGCCCTTGCTGGCTTCGAGGCCTGCCGTTATGGCGTAATGCTGTCCGAAATTGCGACTAAGCTTTAATCCGCGAACCTTTGAATGGGTTGCGCAAATCTCTTCTAATTTTAACCATGACTCATCGGGACTATGGTCCTCTACCAGAATGATCTCATACTCCATGCCTGTTGTTACCATTACCCCCGAAATACGCTCAACCAGTTCAACCAGGAGCGTTTCAGCACGGTATACCGGACTTACTATGCTTATCATTTAACCAAGCTTTGAATTGTTTCTGGCAAAACTACAAAACAAACAATAAAAACATTGCTTGTAGGGAAAATAAGAAGCATTACCGGTTAGAAAAGACCGATTCCTTACCCTATCTCTTTGGTGCAGGCGATTGATGCAATGGTTCCATCGCCGACGGCTGTGGTTATCTGACGGTATTTTTTTGAGATCACATCACCAACGGCATAAACTCCGTTGATACTGGTGCGCATTTCATCATCCACCTTTATATACCCCCAGGGGTCGGTCTCAATTGCATCAGATATAGAGTCGGTATTGGGTTTCATGCCTACAAAAACAAAGACCCCATCGGTAATTAGTTCCTTCATCTGGCCGGTTTTAAGGTCCTGAACCCTTACCATCATCCGCTCATCAGCAGTTTTGTAGAAACCACGGGGTTCGTGCTCAAGCATTACAGTAATTGAGGGATTTGCATAACACCGTTCCTGAGCCGTTTTATTGGCCGTAAGTTGTGGCAACTGCTGCACCATGGTTATTTTGCTGGCAAATTTCGATATGAACTCCGATTCTTCAACAGCAGTGTTTCCTCCGCCAATGATCACCACTTCCTTGTCGTGAAAATATTTGGCATCGCAGGTAGCACAGTATGATATCCCCTTTCCATAATATTCCTTCTCGCCCGGTATATTAAGGTATCGCGGAGAGGCACCGGTTGACAGGACGATCTTTTTGGCTTTAATGGTTTCAACCCCATCAATAACAACCTCTTTTTTTATCAGGTCAACCTTGTTGATATCTACGGCTACTTTGAATTTTACCCCTGCCTCCTTTGCCTGCTCGGCCATATAGTGCGAAAGCATATACCCTTTCTGGGGCTCAATAAACCCCGGATAATTGGATACCTGATGGGTTGTGGATACCTGACCACCCGGCAAAGCCTGGTCAACAAGTATAGTGTCAATTTTCGCCTGTGCCAGATATATCCCGGCAGTCATGCCTCCGGGCCCGGCACCCAGTATTATAACATCTGTTTCAGTTAAAACAGGCTTAATGGATAACCTGAGTTCCGCCACTCTTTCCTGTGCAATAAGAGCTTCCAGATTTCGCTGAATATCTTTTTTCTTTATCCCCCCAATAAGTCTTTCTCCTGTTTCAATACCGTTTTTAAAGAATATGAGTGTAGGAGATGATTTTACTCCAAGTTTTTCGGCCAGATCGCGATTGCCCTGACGAAACATTTTTACAAAGCGGATATCTTGGCCATAAACATTGGCCAAACTTTCAAACTTTGGCGCCAGAGCCTCACAGGGTGGACATTCTGTAGAGTAAAAATCGAGTACAAGGTTTTCATGTTGTGAAAGTTCCTTTTCAAACTCATCCTGATTAATTTCATGTGCCATAACTGTTGCTTTTTTGCCCGTTTTTAACGGATTTATAATACATAGTTTACTATTTTTAAATATATCTATTTATTTAGATGTATGCGATTTGCAAACAACAGACCAAACAGCAATAAATGCCATAGTGGCAGGAAATGATGAATAAAATTAAAAATAATCACAGTCATTTTGCCAGTGAAAAGTTGATGAGTGATTAAAGCCATGAAAAACTTTAAATCACACAAGGATTGTAAAACAAGCGTAATTATTGCCCAAAAAAATACAACCACTTTTCTTTGTATTTCTTCATTAGCAGGTTTGTGAAAAAAACATTTTACCCAAAAGAAATTTACAAGCCAATTTTTATTAACTTTATGTTAAAGAAAAGAACAATCCCTTAAAAATCAATCTATGATAAAAAAAGTATTGGTTGCCAACCGTGGCGAGATTGCAGTCAGGATTATGCGCTCTTGCCGAGAAATGGGCATCCGGACGGTAGCAGTTTATTCAGATGCCGACCGGAAGGCCATGCACGTTTTGTATGCTGATCAGGCGTGGCATATCGGTGCATCGCCATCATCAGAATCCTATCTTAACATGGATAAGATCATTGAAGTAGCCATTAGCAGCCGGGCCGATGCCATTCATCCTGGTTATGGATTTTTATCAGAGAACGCATTATTTTCGAAAAAATGTCAGCAGGCCGGAATCAAGTTTATTGGCCCCTCGCCCTTTGCTATTTCGCAGATGGGCGATAAAATAACTGCCCGAAAAACCATGATAGCAGCAGGAGTACCTGTGGTTCCCGGTACCGAGGCTGCTATTGCATCTGAAAATGAAGCCATTAAGATAATCCGGGAAATCGGGCTTCCTGTTATGATTAAAGCTTCGGCCGGTGGTGGGGGCAAGGGAATGAGGCTGGTAAAAAAGGAGCAGGATATAAAAAGTTCGCTGCGTGCCGCCCGCTCCGAAGCAAAATCGGCCTTTGGCGACGATGCTGTTTATATTGAAAAATACATCGGGCAACCCCACCATATAGAGTTTCAGATACTTGCCGACCAGCATGGAAATGTTATTCACCTTTTCGAGCGTGAATGTTCGGTGCAGCGCCGACATCAGAAGATTATCGAAGAAACACCCTCGCCCATATTAACCCCCGCCATACGGGAAAAAATGGGCGTAGCCGCTGTGGCTGCAGCAAAAGCAGTTAATTACGAAGGGGCAGGAACTATTGAATTTATTGTAGACAAAGATCTGAATTACTATTTTCTGGAAATGAACACCCGACTGCAGGTTGAACACCCGATTACCGAAAGGGTTGTGGGTGTCGACCTGGTAAAAGAACAAATCAACATTGCGTCAGGTAAACCCTTATCGCACAGCCAGGAAGACCTGAGGCAGAATGGCCATGCCATCGAGTGTAGGGTATATGCCGAAGATGCAGCCAACAACTTTATGCCCGCCCCTGGCAAGGTAACCCATATATCAATCCCCTATGGCGTTGGGGTAAGGGTTGATGGGTATATTTATGAAGGATTTGAGATACCTATTTATTATGATCCTCTCATCGCAAAACTTATTGTTTGGGGAAGCGACCGCAAGGATGCAATTGAAAGAACCATCAGAGCTTTGCAGGAATTTAAGATTACGGGGGTAAAAAATTCACTCCATTTTCTTGAAAATATCATGACAGCCCCCGACTTCATTAAAGGAGATTACACTACCCATTTCATTGATGAAAATCTGGAACACCTGCTTAAAAGCCACCCATGTGCCGATGATTGCGAAGACATAGTTATTATTGCTGCATTTCTCGAATACTTGTCGCGCATCAGAAAGGCATCTCCCAAAGAAATGACCGCTCTTAAAAACAACTGGAAAGATTATAGCCGCATACGTAGTGTACTTAAACTTTAATTAAACCCAATCTTATGTCGTTTGAAGTAAAAACAGGTAACCGTACCGCAAAAGTCGACCTTCTGCAATGGGAAGGTTCTTACGTAAATATTGTGGTAGATGGGAAAGAATATGTTCTGGACTTTGAAAAGCTCAGCGAAGGGGTGTTTTCAATCATTCACCGCCACAACTCCTACAATGTGGAACTGATCCACGAAGATTCAGTAAAAAATTACACCGTTAATACCTATAAAAACACCTATGATGTGGAAATCATTGATGCAAAATCCAAGTACATGGCATCACGCCAGAAAGCCACCGATGCCGGTGGAACCAATACTATTGTTGCTCCTATTCCCGGTAAAGTGGTAAAAATTTTAGTCGCTGTGGGCGATTCCGTTGAAGCCGGGCAAACGCTGGTAATCTTTTCGGCCATGAAAATGGAAAGTGAGTTTAAGGCCGCTGCCAGCGGAACAGTTAAAGCCATAATGGTGAAAGAGGGCGATACCGTGGAAGCCCGTAAGGTGATGGTGGTGGTAGAATGAAAAAAATATTCCCGCCTGAAGTAAGGAAATCAATAAAGTCGGCATAAATATACAAAATTACTATATGGATAATCTCGAAAAAATCAATAAACTTTCGCAAATGCACGCTGCTGCTGAGCTGGGTGGTGGCCAGGAAAAGATTGATAAAATACAAGCATCAGGGCGCAAAACGGCTCGTGAGCGTATCAATTCGCTGCTCGATCCCAATACATTTGTGGAAATCGACAAATTTGTCATTAATCATAATCCCGACTTCGATACCGAAAAAATACCCGGCGATGGAATTGTAACCGGTTATGGGAAAATTGACGGACGGTTGGTATATATTTTTGCTCAGGATTTTACCGTTTTTGGCGGCTCATTGAGCAAGTCTAATGCAAACAAGATTACCAAAATAATGGACCTAGCCCTTAAAATGGGTGCCCCAATCATTGGCCTCAATGATAGCGGGGGCGCCCGTATCCAGGAAGGGGTGGAAAGTCTGGCTGGTTATGGCGAAATATTTCATCGCAATGTACGCGCCAGTGGGGTGGTACCTCAAATCAGCGCCATACTGGGCCCCTGTGCCGGTGGTGCGGTTTATTCGCCCGCTATTACCGACTTTATTTTTATGACCCGTAGCACCAGCTATATGTTTGTAACCGGCCCCGATGTTATTAAAACTGTAACCCACGAAGAAGTAACCAAAGAAGACCTCGGCGGCGCCATGACACATAATGCCAAAAGCGGGGTAGCGCATTTTACTGCCGATGATGACCAACAAGCCATGATGATGATTCGCGAACTGATGGGATTTCTTCCATCCAACAATATGGAAGACCCCCCTGTAAAGCCCTGCACCGACTCGCCCCTAAGGGAAGAGATGAAGTTGCGCGAACTCATCCCCTCTGATCCCAACAAGCCCTACGACATGAAGGAGATCATTGTGTTTGTGGCCGACGATTATAATTTCTTCGAAGTTCAACCTCATTTTGCTCAAAATATCATTACAGGGTTTGCACGGCTAAATGGGAAACCCGTTGGTTTTGTTGCCAATCAGCCTGCAATGCTTGCCGGAGTGCTCGATATTGATGCATCTCTCAAAGGTGCAAGGTTTGTGAGGTTTTGCGATTCATTTAATATTCCCATCATCTCCCTGTGCGATGTACCCGGATTTTTACCTGGGGTAGGCCAGGAGTTGGGAGGTATAATTAAACATGGAGCCAAATTGCTGTATGCCTATGCTGAGGCCACTGTGCCAAAAATAACCGTAATTACGCGCAAAGCCTATGGGGGTGCCTATGTGGTTATGGCCAGCAAACACCTGGGTGCCGATGTGAACTATGCCTACCCCACCGCCGAAATTGCCGTTATGGGACCCGATGGTGCCGTCAATATCCTTTATCGGAATAAGCTTGATGACGAAGAAAGGATTAAGGCCGTGGAAAACTACCGTGAAAAGTTCTGCTCACCCTATAAAGCAGCCGAATCGGGACATATCGATGAGATTATTTTCCCCATTCAAACCCGCCTTAAGCTTATTCAGGCACTCGAAATGACCGAAAACAAACGCGAAATTACCCCTGCCAAAAAACATGGGAATATTCCCCTGTAAAACCTAGGAATTCGCCATCCTGAAATTTTAATTATAAAGTGATAATAAAAACGGTTTTTTTCATACTGCCCAAGGGGTAGTTATGAATAAGCGTACTTGGTTTGTCTGGCAAACAATGGCCAGTACTACCCTTATTCCAAATTTGTCTTACCCTGACAGGAATTTTTTTCTCAGGTTAATAAATGTGGAAAGAAAAAAATCTATCAGGGAATTTGCTACAATAAGATTCATAACACTTGTATATCAATAATTATTTTACATTTGCACATTCTCCTGTAAACAAGAGTTATTTTACTCCCAAAACGCCCATTTTATGCTAAATTTAATTTTGTTCGGCCCTCCCGGAGCAGGTAAAGGTACACAGTCAGACCTGCTCATGAAACATTACAACTTAACCTATATTTCAACAGGTGAAGTTTTGCGCAACGAAATAAAAGCCGGTACAGAACTGGGACTACAGGCTAAAAACATTATTGAATCAGGAGGGCTGGCCGATGATGAAATAATTGTTCAGATTATAAGTAATGCCCTTATATCTGAAAAAAACAGTGACGGATTTCTTTTCGACGGGTTTCCCCGAACCTATGTGCAGGCCTATATCCTTGACGGTCTTTTCACAGGCTTGCAAACTTCATTAAGCAAAATAATGATACTCGATATAAGCGATGAAGAATGTACAAAAAGATTACTGCAACGCGCAAAGGAGCAAGACCGGAGCGATGACAACGAAACTGTAATCAAAAGAAGACTGCAGGAATACCATCAAAAAACCCTCCCCTTGCTGGAGTTTTATCATGGCACCGATAAACTTGTAAAAATAGATGGTGTGGGTACCACCGCCGAAGTTTTCGATCGTGTTAACCACTATATTATTGAAGAAATTAATCGCAAACCAGTTAATATAATGATTTTCGGGTATCCAGGATCGGGGAAAACCACTCAGGCCAAAATGCTCGCCGAAGAATTCAATTTAACCTATATGTCGACCAGCGAAATGCTGCGCCGCGAAATTGAGGCCAATTCACCCCTGACAGGCCAGATTATACCCTATCTCGAAAAAGGATTGTTGGTACCCGATGAAATCGTTATCAGGCTCATTGAAAAAAAACTAAGGGAAACCGATGGAGCAAAACGGGGCTATGTTTTTAAGGGGTATCCCCGCACCCTGGTGCAGGCTTATATCCTCGATGGGATAATGAAAAAAAAGAACTATTCAATCAACTGCGTTGTAAACCTGCAGGTACCTCACCTCGAACTGGTAAAAAGGCTCGATGCCAGGGCAAAAACCCCCGATCGAATGCCCTACGATGCAAGCGCAGCTACTATTGTTGCCCGGCTCGAAGAGCACGCACAAAGGAATGAGGGTATTATCAATTATTATAAAAAAAGCAATATCCTTGTAGATGTTGATGGATATGGATGCAAGAAGGATGTCTATCAGCGAATTAAAGACCATGTTCACCGTGCCATCAAAAATCTTAGGTAATCTCTGCAACTTATCAGGAAAAGATAAACACCAGAATTCTTTTTTCTTGACCCTTCAGGTATCCTTACTGGGTAATATTTCAGTCCGTATTCACGTTACTTTAATCAGATAAGTTTACTGTATTATTTATTTATCTTCAACATGTCACAATTTCGCTAGCCACTAATTATCTTATAATTAAGCCGCTTTATTAAGGTAAAATATCTGCATGCCTTACCAAAATAAAAAGAATAAGCAATTGCCGATTTTCTTATTAAATTCGCAGGCCGAAAATTGGGACAACCCTTTCATTTTTATACAAAACTATTTTCACCAATCTTTAAAATCAATGGATTTAAGATCTTACAGAAGCATTAACAACCTGCTGGGCTGGTTGATGTTTATTGGTGCTACCACCGTTTTTATGCTCACCCTCGAACCAACTGCCAGCTTTTGGGATGCCGGTGAGCGTATTGCAACTTCGTTTAAACTTCAGGTAATGCACCCCCCTGGTGCACCTTTGTATCAAATGATGGCCCGGATGTTCTCCCTGCTTTCTTTGGGCGACGTAACACGAGTGGCCTATTGGATAAACTCTATGTCGGCAGTTATGGGTGGACTAACAGTAATGTTTACCTTCTGGACCATAGCAATACTTGGCCACCGCATTCTCAAATCAGAACCTGTTGCTTCTGATGCCAGAACATGGGCAGTTTGGGGTGCAGGAATTGTAGGTGGTCTTACTCTTACTTTCAGCGATTCATTCTGGTTTACCGCAGTTGAAGCTGAAGTATATGTTACTTCACTTTTTCTTACAGCCTTTGTATTCTGGAGTATATTAAAGTGGGAAACCACTGCCCACGAACCCGATTCGTACAAATGGCTGGTAATGATTGCATTTATAATAGGATTATCCATAGGTGTGCACATGCTTAACCTGTTGGCTATACCGGCAGTGGTTTTTGTTATCTATTTTAAAAAGTTCAAATCAACCCCAAAAGGAATTATAATCGCCGGTATTATAGCAGTCGCTCTGCTTGGCTTTATTCAGAATGTATTTATCCCAGGAGTTCTGACACTCGACTGGTGGTTCGAAAAATTCTTTGTCAACACGCTGGGGATGCCTTTCCATACTGGTACTGTGGTTTACTTTATTGCAATTACCTCAGCTATTGTTTGGGGATTGTATTATACCCATAAAAAGAACAAGGTGATCATCAATACTGTTATCCTTGCATTTATGTTTATCCTGATTGGATATACGTCTTTTATGATGCTGGTGGTAAGATCGAATGCCAATGTGCCCATTAATGAAAATGCTCCTAAAGATGCCCTGGCATTAAAGGCGTATCTGGGAAGGGAACAATATGGCGGCTGGCCATTGCTCTACGGACCTTATTACAATGCTCCCATTCAGAGCATCAAAGATGGTGACCCCGCGTGGCGCAGAAACAATGAAACCGGACGATACGAAATTACCGACAAAAGGATTGGAACAGTGCCGGTTTACAATCCCGAATTCATGACCATTTTCCCCCGTATGCACAGCAGCCGCGGATTACATCCAAGAGCTTATGAAAGCTGGGGCAAGGTACAAGGTACACCCATGCGGGTTACCCGTCAGGATGGACAACCCCAGGTGATAAATAAACCAACATTCTTCGAAAACCTCAGATTTTTCTTCTCCCATCAGCTGGGGCACATGTACCTGCGATACCTCATGTGGAACTTTTCTGGCAGACAGAACGACATTCAGGGGCATGGCGAACCCAACCGTGGAAACTGGATAACTGGAATTAAGCCCCTTGACCGCATTTACATCGGCCCGCAGGACAATCTTCCCGAAAGCATTACATCCAATCCGGGCCATAGCAAATACTACATGTTACCCTTTATCCTGGGGATAATCGGCCTGGTGTTTCAGGCCCGCCACCGTCCGGACGATGCCTGGGCAGTTGGTCTGCTGTTTTTCATGACAGGTATCGCTATTATTATTTATCTTAACCAGACACCCTACCAGCCCCGCGAACGCGATTACTCATACATAGGTTCGTTTTATGCATTCTCTATTTGGGTGGGGTTGGGCGCACTGGCCATAATACATTTGCTGCAGAAAAAACTTGGCGGCAAGTATTCAGCCGTTGCCGGCACGCTGATCTGCCTACTTGCAGTGCCCACTATAATGGCCAAGGAGAACTGGAACAATCACGATCGCAGCAACCGCTACACCACCCGCGATGTGGCCATCAATTACCTCCAGTCGTGTGCTCCCAATGCAATTATTTTTACAATGGGCGATAATGATACTTTCCCCCTTTGGTATGTGCAGGAAGTAGAGGGTATACGCACTGATATTAAAGTAGTAAACCTTAGCCTGCTAAACACAGACTGGTATATTGACGGAATGATGCGTCGTAAAACCTACGATGCCGACCCCCTTCCCCTTACTTTGCAACCTTTGCAATACAGAGACGGCACCCGCGACTTCCTTTACATTTTTGAAGACCCCAGGCTCGAAGGACAGTTTGTGAATCTTCGCAGCGTTCTGAACTTTGTTGCCAACGAAGACAACAAACGCTCCATTGGCCGGACAAGAGATAATTTCTTCCCCACCAGAAATTTCCGCCTGCCTGTTGATGCGGCAAAGGTGGTGGAAAACGGAACTGTTGCCCCTGAAGATGCTCATCTTATAGTTGATGCTGTAGAATGGGTTTTCCCCGATAATGCCGGGGGTGTGCATAAAAACAATCTCATCGTGCTCGATTTCCTGGCTACAAACAACTGGGAACGCCCCGTTTACTTTGCTATCACCACTGGCGCTGAAGCTTACATCGGGCTTGAGGAGTACTTTCAGCTCGAGGGAATGGCATACCGCCTTGTACCCATTAAATCACAACAGTCGGAGGCTGAGACCGGACGCATAAATACCCGCATCATGTACGATAACCTGATGACAAAATTTCAGTGGGGCAATATGAACGACCCAAGGGTTTATCTCAACGAAGACAACATCAGGCTAACCGTTAACTTCCGTAATATTTTCTATCGCCTGGCCAATGCATTTATGGACGAAGGCAATAAAGATAAGGCCGTGGAGGTTCTGGACAGAGCTATGGAAATCATGCCCGAATTCAATGTTCCACACAATTATTTCTCATTGCTAATTGGAGAAACCTATTACAGGGCAGGTGAGTTTGAAAAGGGGAATGCCATATTCAGTCGCATGTTGAGCTGGGAAGAGCAAAATCTGGCCTGGTATTTCTCCTTCAATCGGCGCAAAATCCGCCTTCTTGAAGGAAGCATGCAGGAATCGCTGGCAATACTTCAGCGTATTTCGCAGTTAGCAGAACTGCAAAAGCAGGAAGAACTGGCAGGGTTATCAAAGGATGTCTTTGAGCATTATTACAACCAGTACCTTGGTCTGGTAACCCGTTTTTAATAGTATTCATCTGACAGGATGTTGAATAAAATTAAAATATCCGTTTTTACAATGCACTAAAATTCAGAACATTTTTTGCGGAGTTAAAGAATTTAATTTAACTTTACACACAAATTCGAATGCTCATGCAGGGGACCTTAAGTCCCCTGTTTTGTTGCACCACATTGAGGTTTAACAACACTTTGCAACTATGCTCGATAAAAACAGAATAACAGCCATTGTTGAAGAATTCCTTCAGGGTTCTCCACTGTTTCTTGTTGAACTGAGAATATCCAGAAGCAATCACATTGGTGTATTTATTGATGGCGACCAGGGCGTTCCCATAAGCAGTTGCGTGGAACTAAGCCGCCATCTTGAATCGCAACTCGATCGCGAAATTGAAGATTTTGAACTTGAAGTATCCTCAACAGGCATCGATAAGCCACTGGTTTTACCCAGACAATTCAGAAAAAATGTGGGACGTGAGGTTGCTTTTATTCTGGAAGGTGACAAAAAGGTAAAAGGGAAACTCTTATCTGCCAGCGAAACATCCTTTACCATCGAAAAACAGCTTCCGAAAAAGAAAAAGAACGACACAACACCATCTGAAGAACCTGTGCAGCAGATACCCTATACGCAGGCAACCGATGTAAAAGTGCAAATTTCATTTAAGGGTTAATCATTAAAAAACATAGTTTTACCAAACCGAAATAAAATACAAAGGCAAATGGAAAGTATTAATCTGGTTGAATCGTTTTCCGAATTCAAGGAACTAAAGAACATTGACCGCCCCACCATGATGCTCATCCTGGAGGATGTTTTCAAGAACATGCTGTTGAAAAAATACGGATCGGCTGAAAACTTCGACATCATTGTGAACATCGATAAGGGCGACCTCGAAGTATGGCGCAACCGTATAATTGTTGAAGACGGTAACGTTGAAGACCCCAACAGGGAAATTGAGTATTCAAAAGCCATTAAAATAGAACCCGATTTTGAAATCGGTGAGGAAGTATCCGAGCCTGTAAAAATGTCCGACTTCGGAAGGCGCGAGATTTTATCCATCAGGCAAAATCTGGCCACCAAGGTTCTTGAACTGGAAAAAGACAGTGTGTACCGCAAGTATCAGGAGCGTGTGGGCGAATTGGTTACTGCCGAAGTCTATCAGGTATGGAAAAAAGAGCTCCTGGCCCTCGATGATGAAAATATTGAACTGCTTTTACCCAAATCTGAGCAGATACCTACCGACAGGTTTCATAAAGGCGATACTGTAAGAGCAGTGGTTGCCAGGGTGGAAATAAAGAACAACAACCCCGTGATAATTCTTTCCCGCACATCCAACGTTTTCCTTGAAAGAATGTTTGAGCAGGAAGTACCTGAAGTGCACGACGGACTTATCACTATTAAGAAAATTGTAAGGGCGCCTGGCGAAAGGGCAAAGGTAGCTGTTGAATCATACGACGACCGCATCGACCCGGTGGGCGCCTGTGTGGGGATGAAGGGCTCCCGTATTCATGGAATTGTCCGCGAATTGCGCAATGAAAATATTGACGTAATTAATTTTACTACCAATGCCACACTTTACATTACCCGGGCACTAAGTCCCGCCAAAATTACGTCCATCAATATCGATGATGCCAGCAAAAGAGCAGAAGTATTCCTTAAACCCGATCAGGTTTCGATGGCCATTGGTAAAGGGGGGTTTAATATTAAACTCGCAGGGTTATTAACCGGTTACGAGATCGATGTGTACAGAGATACAGATCAGGATTCAGAAGATGTTGATATTCAAGAATTTTCTGATGAAATTGAACAGTGGATACTGGATGAATTTAAGCGCGTTGGCCTCGATACGGCTAAGAGTATTCTGAACCTCTCGCTTCACGATTTGGTTATTCGTGTTGACCTTGAAGAGGAAACCATCAAGGAAGTATTAAGCATATTAAGGGCGGAATTTGAATAAAATAAATAACTTTGCAAACATTTTTCAGAAGCTGCAACAATTTTTAGTAACTCAGGATTCAGATATGACGGAAGGAACTACCGTATTAAGATTAAGTAAGATAGCAAGGGAATTTAACGTTGGCACACAAACAATTGTTGATTTTCTGGCTAAGAAAGGCATCGCTATTGACATTAATCCCAACACTAAAATATCTGAAGATACCTATCTGATACTTGCCAAAGAGTTTCAGAAAGAAAAAAGCCTCAAAGATGAAGTAAGAAAAACAGGGCTTAGCTTTACCAAACGCGAAAGTATTTCTCTTACAGATGACCACCACGGAGAAGCCCCGGGCACAAAAGGTACAACCCGGCGCGATGAAGACGAATTCGAAGAAGAACTTCTTATTAAAGACATCCGGTCATCTATTGTAGAAACACCCAAAGCAGCCGTAGAGCTAATCAAACCCGATACTGAACCTGTTGTAGAAAAAGTTAAACTCGCTGGACCCAAAATTCTTGGGAAACTTGAAACAATAACAAAGAAAACAACACCTGTCAGGGAAGAAAAAACCGTACCCGAACCTCAACCAGAACCCCAGGTCATAAAGGAAGAAATTGCTCCCCCCCCCGTAGAACCTGCGATTGAAACTATAATTGAGCCTGAAATCGATGTAGTTGCAACAGTTGATGTTTTACCTGAAGAAAAAAAGGTTGAACATCCTGTATTACAGGTTGAAACCACAGAAGTTGAAGAGCTGAATGAAGATGAAGAAATTGATGAAGATGAAGATTATGATGAGGAGGAGGAAATTGAAACTGACTCTGATAAACCAGTAAAATCAACCCCCGATAATTTTTATAAAACCCAAGTTAAAAAACTTGAAGGAGTTACCATTCTGGGTAAAATGGAATTGCCTGTTGCCCGCGATAAGAGCAAAAAACCGGTTGCATCTTCTTCAGATACCGACAAGCCCAAGAAGCGAAAACGCAAACGTATTCGCAAAGAGAGGGCTCAGGAGGGTGAAAAAACCGCACCCACCGAAACTATCCAAACCGACGAAACCCAGGATCAGAAAGCAGGCCAGAAAAAACAACAAAAACCACCTGCACAGCAACAACAACCCCAGCACAGTAAGGGGAAAAAAGCACAACGTCGCGACTATATAAAACCCGAAGTAAGCGAAGAAGAAATATCAAGGCAGATAAGAGAAACGCTTGCAACGCTGAGTGGCAGCGGAAAATCAAAGGCCGCAAAACACCGCAGACAAAAAAGAGATATTCAGCAAAATAAGCGCATTCAGGATATTGAACGCGCCGAAATGGAACAGAAAATACTAAAAGTTACTGAATTTGTTTCGGCCAACGAACTCGCCAGCCTTATGAATGTGCCGGTGGTAAACGTTATCTCAACCTGCATGAGCTTAGGATTGGTGGTTTCTATCAATCAGCGGCTCGATGCCGAAACCATTACTATTGTGGCTGACGAGTTTGGTTACGAAGTAGATTTTGTCAGCGTTGATGCCCAGGAAGCCATCGAAGAAGAAGAAGACTCACCAGATCAGCTATTTAGCCGGGCACCCATAGTTACTGTAATGGGGCACGTTGACCACGGCAAAACATCGCTGCTCGATAAGATACGCCACTCCAATGTAATTGCCGGTGAAGCCGGTGGAATTACCCAGCACATCGGCGCCTATTCAGTGCAGCTCGAAGATGGTAAAATGATTACGTTTCTTGATACTCCAGGTCACGAAGCTTTTACCGCTATGCGTGCCCGCGGTGCAAAAGTTACCGACGTAGCCATTATCGTGGTAGCCGCCGACGATAATGTAATGCCCCAAACCGTTGAAGCAATCAACCATGCCCAGGCCGCCGGGGTTCCCCTGGTTATAGCCATTAACAAAATTGATAAGCCCACCGCCAATGTTGAAAAAGTAAAGGAAGAACTTGCCAAAATAAATATTTTGGTGGAAGACTGGGGTGGAAAGTACCAAAGCCAGGAGATTTCTGCAAAAAATGGAATCAATATAGACAAGCTACTGGAAAAGGTTTTGCTCGAAGCAGAACTGCTCGACCTAAAAGCCAACCCCAACAGAAATGCATCAGGCACAGTTATCGAATCGTCGCTTGATAAAGGCCGTGGGTATCTTGCCACAATTCTGGTACAAAATGGTACACTTAGGGTTGGCGATATCGTCGTTGCCGGTGTTCATCATGGCAGGATAAAGGCCATGTTTAATGAGCGTAATGTGCGCATAAAAGAATCAGGCCCGGCTACCCCGGCACTGATCCTTGGTCTTGATGGTGCTCCGCAAGCTGGTGATACTTTCCATGTTGTAAATGATGATCAGGAAGCAAAGTCCATAACATCCAAGCGCCAGCAACTGCTTCGCGAACAGGGGCTTCGCACCCAGAAACATATTACCCTCGACGAAATTGGCCGCCGTATCGCCATTGGTGACTTTAAAGAACTCAATATCATTATCAAGGGTGATGTTGACGGTTCTGTTGAAGCCCTTGCCGATTCGCTGCTCAAGCTTTCAACCGAAGAGGTACAGGTTAACATTATTCACAAAGCCGTTGGCCCAATCACCGAAGGCGATGTACTTCTGGCCTCAGCTTCAAATGCAATTATTGTTGGTTTCCAGGTGCGCCCGTCAATGGCAGCCCGTAAACTCGCCGAAAACGAAGAAATCGATATTCGTATTTACTCAGTTATCTACAACGCTATCAACGAAATCAAATCGGCAATAGAAGGTATGTTATCACCCGAAATTGAAGAAAAGGTTACGGCCAATATTGAAGTACGCGAAACATTCAGAATTACAAAGGTTGGAACCGTTGCCGGATGTATGGTACTCGACGGAAAAATCACCCGCAACTCAAAAATCAGGGTTATCCGCGATGGTATTGTTGTGTACACAGGCTACCTGGGTTCATTGAAACGCTTCAAGGACGATGTAAAAGAAGTGGCATCGGGCTACGAATGTGGATTGAACATAGACCGTTTCAACGACATTAAGGTTGGCGATATCATTGAGGCTTACGAAACCATAGAAATAGCACGTAAACTCGATTAATTTCCAATTATGATTCAGTTAAAAGTACGGATTGACAAAGCAAAGGCCTTTGTCAGCAAAGAAGATGTTAGGCTTTTTGAGTCTGAAGTTGCCTTGCAACGCCGCAAGGTGTATGAAAAAAGTGGCGCAGGAAATGATTTTCTCGGATGGGTAAATCTGCCATCAGAAATCGACAGCAACCTGCTTGCCGATATTGAGCAAACTGCCGCCAAAATCCGCAGCCAGTCGAAGGTAGCAGTTGTGGTAGGCATTGGAGGTTCATACCTGGGTGCCAGAGCAGTGATAGATGCCCTGAGCAGCAATTTTTACCTGATGGAATATGAGAAAAATCCAAACCCATTGGTTGTTTATGCCGGTCAGAACATAAGTGAAGACTACATGCACCAGTTGCTTCAGTTTCTCAACGATAAGGATTACTCCATTATTGTAATAAGTAAGTCTGGTACCACTACCGAACCGGCCATTGCTTTCAGGCTACTGCGAGCCCACATTGAAGCAAAATATGGAGCAGAAAAGGCCGTCGAGCGAATAGTTGCCATTACAGATGCCAGCCGAGGTGCCCTAAAAACCCTGGCCAACGGCAAGTCATACAAAACCTATGTTATTCCTGATGATGTGGGTGGACGTTATTCAGTTCTTACCCCGGTAGGTTTATTACCCATTGCTGTTGCCGGTTTCAATATTCGTGAGTTTGCAAAAGGTGCTCAAACCATGCAGCAATACCTGCTAAAAGAGAATGGGTTGTTCGAAAACCCGGCAGCATTGTATGCCGTTGCTCGTAATATTCTTTACCGAAAGGGCAAAACTACCGAAATCATGGCATCCTACACACCTAATCTCATGTATTTTATCGAATGGTGGAAACAACTCTACGGTGAAAGTGAAGGCAAGGATAGCAAAGGAATTTTTCCTGCCGGTGTCAACTTTACTACCGACTTACATTCTATGGGCCAATATGTTCAGGATGGATTGCGCAACATCTTTGAAACTGTTGTAAGGGTTGAAAATCCTGATACCGTCATTACTATTCCCCCAGACACTGACGACCTTGACGGGTTGAACTTTTTATCAGGAAAGCGATTGAGCTATGTTAACCGAATGGCTGAAGAAGGTACCATGCTTGCCCATCTCGATGGCAATGTACCCAATATTGAAGTAATACTTCCCCGAATCAACGAAAGTGTATTGGGCGAGCTAGTATACTTTTTTGAAATGGGATGCGCCATAAGTGGCTATATTCTCGATGTTAACCCATTCGACCAACCCGGGGTTGAAGCTTACAAGAAAAACATGTTTGCCCTGCTCGAAAAACCAGGTTTCGAAAAGCAAACCGAAGAACTCCGCAAACGCATTTACTGATTCAAACATCTTAATTTAGCAGAGGCGAAGGAATGATATTTTTCCTTCGCCTCTGCTTTTTTACGGGGTTGAAAACACCTGCCACACTTCGCTTAATTACTATGCTTTTTCGTTTAAATCAATCATTCTGACACACAAAAGGTTGTATTTCGTAGACCTTTTGCATAACAAACAGTACATTTCACCTATAAAAATCAGGTAAAATGCATTGTGGCTTGCCATGTGCGTTAAACTAACTTTGTTTTGAAAATGAGCATAACACCGGGCTCTTATAAAACAAGCACTGTAATAATAAAACACAAATAGTTTTCTCCCATGATGTTAACCGACAAAGAACTCGATTATTTGAGAGACCTCGAAAACAACAAAGAGGTTGTTTATCTTCTCAATACACGCGAATGTGAACTCATCTCCAAACTAATTAAAAGTTACAAAGAAATACAGAGACAATTGTCGGCTCTTCAGGTCAGCCGCGATTAATGACTCCGCAAAATCACCAACTCCCTCATTCCACTAACAACTTATAACTTATTACAATGACCTATAGAGACATCGTACTGAAGCTACTAAAAACCAGATCCGACTTGGTTTGCGTTGAGCAGCATCTTATGAACGATTTTGCAGGCAACAACAGCTTAGGAGAAGACTTTTCAGAATGGTGCATTAAGCACGGGATTGATTTTATTAAAATTGAAGAAGAACAACCTCCCAAAATTCACTTAAAAAAAAAGTTTAACATCGAAAACAACTGAAGTATCCCTATAAAGGCGACTTTTGTGAAATTGGAAAAAATTATGTTGCTCCGGCAATAATGGTGCGACAGCCTCCCCAGAGTAAGTACCCTGCCTATTTGGCGGGGTTTCTTATTTATCCCGGATTAGTCATTAGGAATGCAGTGAACTAATGACTTAGCCGGGATTAACCCCGCCTTAGAAAAACATAAATTGTAAGCATTTCTGATTACAATTTATAGTTTTTCTTATGCGATTTGTCGTTCTAATAATATAATTTTCAGTAACTTATACTGATGTTTTTCTAATCATGGTCATTAGAAAAATCGGCTAAATACAAATCTGGGTTTATTCATTATGGTAATTCTCCCCTTTCAGAATGGTAAATGCCCTGTAGAGTTGCTCAACAAAAAACAACCTGACCATTTGATGTGAAAAGGTCATTTTTGATAAGGAGACTTTGAAATCGGCTCTTTGGTAAACACTATCGGCAAATCCCCAGGCACCCCCCACCACAAAAAGAAGTTCTTTTACCCCTGCATTCATCCGTTTCTGGAGAAACCCCGAAAAATCAACAGAAGTAAACTGAGTGCCATTTTCGTCGAGCAGTACCACACAACCTGCCTTTTGAAGAAAAGGGGAAATTAATTCTGCTTCGGCAATTTTTAGCTGTTCTGGTGGCAAGGCGCTTATTTTGCGCAGCACATTAACCTCTTTTATCTCAAAGGGAATATAATGTTTCAACCGGTTAGTGAAAATTTCAATGCCATCTTTCAGGTAATCGTGGTCAGTTTTTCCTATTAAAACCAAGGTGATTTTCATTCCTTACAATAAAATTCATGAAACTACTACAATAAAAGCATATCTGACAATGATACTATAATTAGCCGAAAGTAATTTATTTCAACAAAATAAAACCGGAAAATATGGGTTGTCGGACCCTGGCCATTGGTATAATTCGGGTGTCGGTTATAACTTGCGTGAGCATTAACTGTATATTGTCAAATAATCAGGGCATTTTACATTTGTAAGAATAATCAAACTTATGGGAATATAAAATTCAAAAAATCTATGAAATCAGATTATCTTTACATGCTATGGCGAGGTAAAAAATACGTAAAAACAAAACAAAACCTTTAGGGTTGGTTTGGTTTTTGAGATAAATGAGAGATTTTTATCCCTGATGGGAATCAATAAAGAACGATAAAATGAATAAGAAACTCATCTCCTTTATTTTTGTTGGTGTGTGGATTTTATCAACATCATTTTTTAACCTGAATAATTTCATGCAAAACAATGAGGTTACCAGGGAAATCGCTTCGGCCCTTGACAAAGGAAATGCACGCGATGTGGCAAAACATTTTGGGAATACCATCGACCTGAAAATACCCGGAAACGAAGGTACTTTCAGCCGCAACCAAGCAGAATTGATCCTCCGGAATTTCTTCACCCGACAACTTCCCGAATCATTCAGCATTGAACACCAGGGTCCTTCGCGCGATGGGTCGGTTTATGTAATTGGTATGTACACATCTAAAACCGGAAAAACTTTTCGCACCTATTTCTTGCTCAAAAGAATATCAGACCAGATGGTTTTGCATTTGCTGCAAATGGATGAGCAATAATTAAGCAGGCAATTTTTCATTCCACTGTTTTACAATAAAGATTATATTTGGGAAAGTAAGTCTGATCTCTCATTTATAGTTTTTTTATGTTTACTATCGAAGTAGTAATCGTACTGAGTGTTTTGGTTTTTGCCATTGCCCTGTTTGCTTCTGAGAAATTCCCGGTTGATGTGGTGGCCCTTATGATTATAGCCATCCTTATAGTTACCGGCATTATCAGCCCCGAAGAAGGAGTATCCGGTTTCAGCAATTCTGCAACAGTTACAGTGGCAGCCATGTTTATTTTAAGCGCGGCACTTTTTAAATCGGGGGCTGTAACAGGACTTGGCAATACTCTTTCCAGTTTGTTTCAATACAAATTCTGGGTGGCGATTACGGTTACAATGCTAATGGTTGGGCTGGTTTCAGCTTTTATCAATAATACCCCGGTGGTAGCTATTTTTATGCCCATACTTGCCGGGGCAGCGGCAAAATCGGGGCATAATCTGGGGAGGATGCTCATGCCCCTGTCGTTTGCTTCCATGTTTGGCGGTGTATGCACGCTTATTGGCACATCAACCAATATTCTTGTAAGCGGTATTGCTGCTGAAAATGGTTATAAACCTTTTTCCATGTTTGAAATGGCTCCTGTTGGTTTGATTTTTTTTGTTTCAGGAACAATATACATGTTGGTTTTTGGTATTAGGATGATACCTAAACGCGAAGTGAGCAAAGAGTTGGTAAAGAAATTTGGCATGGGCGATTACCTGACCGAAATTATTCTTCTGCACAATGCTCCATCAGTTGGGAAGAAAATTAAAGATTCTCAATTGGTCAGAAACCTTGACATCGACATACTTGACATTAAACGCAACGGCCAGCAATACTTTATGCCCGGCCCCCAAATGGAACTCATGGAAGGTGATGTATTGATGGTGCGTTGCAATCTTGAAAAAATAAAAGTGCTTAAAGAGCGCGAAGGAATTTTACTTAAATCTGATCAGAAATTTAAAGACAAGGATATTGAAAGCGACAGAGCTGTTCTGGTGGAAGCAGTTATTGCCCCCAATAGTCAGTTTGAAGGCAAAACAGTAAAACAAATATCGTTCAGACACAAATACGGGGCAACTGTTCTGGCCATAAGACACCGGGGCGAAATAATGCACGAAAATGTAGCCAACACAATTCTGCGCTCAGGCGATACACTGCTTATCGAAGCAGAACGAGACAAACTCGATGCACTTCGCCAACTCGAATTACAAGGAAGAAACACTTTCCTGATTGTTAATGAAGTAGGTTTCGAAAAATTTAAACGCAATAAAATAGCCTATGTTGTTGGCGTAATTATAGCAATTATTGCCGTTGCTTCTCTAAACATACTGCCCATAATGGTAGCAGCATTGATTGGATGTATAATTCTGGTGGTTACCAAATGCATAACTATGGAAGAAGCCTATAAAGCCATAGACTGGAAGGTGATATTCCTGCTGGCAGGGGCTATGAGCCTTGGCGTGGCTCTTGATCGCAGTGGCGCCGCAAAGCTGATCTCCGGGTTGCTTACATCAAGCGTGGGGCACCTTGGCCCAATTGCCATTGTGTCGGTTTTATACCTTATTACCACCATGATGACCGAAGCGATGAGCAACAATGCAAGCGCTGTTTTACTTGCGCCCATTGCACTTGCCGCCGCTGTTGCCATGGAAGTTGACCCAAGACCTTTTCTGATGGCCATTACTTTTGCGGCATCTTCAAGTTTTATGACACCCATTGGTTATCAAACCAATACCATGATATATGGAGCCGGAAATTACAAATTCATGGATTTTGTGAAAGTGGGGGGACCACTTAACTTCATTTTCTGGATTATTGCAACCATTACTATCCCTATATTTTTCCCTTTCTGAAAACCAGTAAAATACCAAACAGACGGTTTTAACCCCGCTTTAGAAAAACTTAATTTGTCAGCATTTCTGCTCACAAATATTTAGTTTTTCTTTAGCTATTTGTCAAAATAGAAGTCAAATAATCAATAACTTAAAACTTTAAATTTTTAATGACGGTCATTAGAAAAAACGGCTAAAGACAAATTTGGGTTTAAACACCTTATCATCAGAGAGAACTGTATTTGCATAAAGGGTTTGAAAAGATTTCTCAAAACATAGACTGACAATTTTACCCTATTGGCTCTTCATTTGTTTATTTCAGTATTTGCTAACCATTAAAAATGTTTGCGTTTTTTTGTAATATTGTTAAAAATTTCATCCTTAATAAAAAGCATGCAATGGAAGAAAAAAATCTGATTCAACTCTTCGAGAATAGTGTATCCCGGTATGGAGATAACACTTTTCTGTGGGAAAAAAAAGGTAACCAATACAAAGGACTCACCTATGCCCAAACCCGCGAAAGGTTAAATAAATATGCAGCAGGGTTGCTGCAGGCCGGACTGCAAAAGGGCGACAGGGTTGCGCTTATATCAGAGGGACGCAACGATTGGGTTATTTCAGAACTGGCAATTCTTTATTGTGGGGCGATCAGTGTGCCCCTCAGTGTTAAAATAGAAGAAGATTTGGACCTGGTTTTTCGCCTTAAACATGCAGGTTGCAAGGGAATAGTAATTTCAGGCAATCATCAACACAAGGCTCTCCGGTTGGCAAATCAGCTTCCCGATCTTCGGTTTATTATTTTGCTCGATGGCATCCCTGAGCCCGAAAATACCAGTTATGAATTGTACCAAAAAGCTCTGAAACAAAATATTGTAATAACAGATGTGGAAATTTTGATAAGCAAGGGCGAAACTTACCTTGCACAAAACCCCGATTCTGTGAGACAAGTATCAGGCTCGGTATTACCCAACGATGCAGCTAATATATGTTATACATCAGGTACCACGGCCGACCCGAAGGGTATCATCCTGACTCATAAAAACTACATTGCCAATACCAAACAAGCCACTGCAATGTTCGTTGTGCCAGAATATTATACATCACTGCACATTTTGCCGTGGGATCATTCCTTTGCTCACACGGTAGGAATTTATACACTTATGCGCAACGGTGCCAGCCTGGCTTCCCTGAAATTGGGAAAAACACTCAACGAAACCCTTAGAAACATCCCTATTTGTATTAAGGAGGTTCGCCCATATTTTATGCTTAGTGTGCCGGCACTTGCCAAAAACTTCAAAAACAATATAGAAAAAGCCATTAAGGACAAAGGTAAAGTAACCCAATGGTTGTTTAATCAGGCCATGAAAATTGCTGTTACCTACAATCGCGAAGGCCATAACAAGGGCACCGGCTTCAGATTTATGCTAAAACCACTGTACGCTCTTTTCGACATTATTCTGTTTTCAAAAATCAGGGCTAATTTTGGGAGAAGGCTGAAGTTTTTTGTTGGGGGTGGCGCACTGCTCGATATTGAATTGCAGAGGTTTTTTTACGCAGTTGGATTCCCCATGTACCAGGGTTATGGGCTCACAGAAGCATCGCCCGTAATTTCATCCAATACACCGCAGTTTCATAAACTTGGGTCATCAGGTAAATTAGTCCCCTTCATGGAGTTAAAAATCTGCGATGAACAAGGGAATTCGCTTCCCATAGGGCAAAAGGGAGAGATAGTTATAAAGGGGGATAATGTGATGGCAGGATACTGGAACAACGACCAGGCAACCAGCGATACCATAAGAGATGGATGGCTTTTTACCGGTGATTTGGGCTATATGGACTCTGACGGTTACCTCTATGTGCTGGGCAGGAGCAAGAGCCTGCTAATATCGAGCGATGGTGAAAAATATAGCCCCGAAGGGATTGAGGAAGCAATTGTTGAAAAATCGCAGTTTATTGATCAAATCATGTTGTATAACAACCAGAATCCCTATACCACGGCATTAATCTATCCCAACAAAAAAAACCTTCGGGAGTGGGTTAGTCATCAAAACCTAGATATTAATAGCGAAGAGGGACGCACTGCCGGATTGAAAAAACTTCAGACCGAGATTGACCGGTTTTTACCGGGTGGCGATCAGGGCAACCTTTTCCCTCCCCGATGGCTACCAAGTACAATGTGGATAATGAAGGAAGGATTTTCAGAGCAAAATCGCATGATAAACAGCACGATGAAGATGGTTCGTCCGGCAATTGTTGAACAATACAAAGATGCCATTGCTTTCTTGTATACTCCCGAAGCCCGCCAGATATACAATGTCCGAAACCTTGAAGAAATGGAGATACTTTTTGCCGATAAGGATTAGTATTTCTACCTATCTTTGCCGGAAAAATTTATGAACAAAGAGCACCGCAAAATTTCTATTGCTGAGTTTACCTACGATTTACCATCGGATAAAATTGCCCTGTATCCATTGGAACAGCGCGATGCATCGAATTTACTGGTTTATAAGGATGGTAACATCAGCAGAACAATTTTCAGAAACCTGCATCAACATATTAACGGGCCTGCGCTTATGGTGTTTAATAATACCCGTGTAGTGCAGGCCCGTTTGCTATTTCAGACAGAAACTGGTGCGCTTATTGAGATTTTCTGCCTTGAACCCTCTGGCCCAATGAAGGAAATTCAGCTTGCTTTCGAGCAAAAAGGCAGGTGTTCATGGTTTTGCCTGGTGGGTAATGCAAAAAAATGGAAACATGGCGATCTTTCGATGAAAGTGGGTAACAGTGGATGTTTAAATGCTACCAGAGGGGAAGCATCAAACGATGGTTATTTCATTCATTTTAGCTGGACAGGTTCAGAAACCTTTGCAGAAATACTCGATTTAGCCGGAAAGACCCCTCTCCCGCCCTACATAGCCAGACAGGCTCAGGAATCGGATAAGGAGCGATACCAAACCATCTTTGCCAAACATTCTGGTTCTGTGGCCGCTCCAACTGCCGGCTTGCACTTTACTCCACAGGTAATGGATTCTCTGGGCGCTAAGAATATCGAAAAAACCTATGTTACCCTTCATGTGGGGGCAGGTACCTTTAAACCGGTTTCGAGCAAAACCATAGGAGATCATTACATGCATCATGAACAGGTAATTGTTAACAAATCTACTATTGAGTTTTTGCTCGAAAAACAAAATAATGAAATTATTTGTGTAGGAACCACCTCGATGCGCACCATCGAAAGTCTTTACTGGCTTGGGGCTAAGATAATTAATAATTATAGTTTCGGAAGTGAGGGTTTTTTAGTTGAACAATGGGAACCCTACGAAAACCAATTTCCGTTCATGCCCAAGCCCAAAGATGCACTTGAAGCTATCCTGAACTATCTGAACAGGCATAATACCGATACACTTTATGGTGAAACATCCCTTATCATACTTCCGGGGTATAGTTTCAAACTCGTAAATACCCTGATTACCAATTTCCATCAGCCTAAAAGCACCTTACTGCTCCTGGTAGCTGCATTTTGCGGAACTGACTGGAAAAACATTTACCAGTATGCCCTCGGCAATAACTTCAGGTTTTTAAGCTATGGCGACAGTTGCCTGTTAAAACGTTCAATAAATAAAAAAGACATAGATTAGCTCCTGTTAACATTAACTTAACACTAAATTAATCTACTCTTAAACCTGCTGATGGTTTTCATATTGCAATGTTTGGCGTGGATATCAATGGGAACATTGATCTGCATAACTTTAGAATAATCCAATGACAAATATCTAAGCAGACTGCTTTTTTAAACAGATATTCAAACAATACAATTCCTTAATTTTTAATTAAAATTTAGTTAATGACAATCGTGTTTCTTTGCAGAAATCTAAATTAATTACCATTGAAAAAGATTACCTGCAAAGCCTTACTTCTGGCTTTATTCATTTCAATAGCTGTGCCCGCATTTACAGGAGCATCAAATCGTGAAAATACAAGCTCACCTGCATTAGAATCATTTCAAACTTCAGGCATAATAAGAGGAATTGCCCGCGACAAGGTAACCGGAGAAACCTTGATAGGGGCCACAGTTGTAATAAAGGAAACCCGCCAGGGGACTACTTCAGGGTTTGACGGGACCTTTGTTCTGCGCAACATTCCATTCGGGGATTATACGTTGGTGGCCAACTACATCAGCTACGAACCCATCGAAAACACAATTAGCCTTAGTGCTCAGAACAGAGAATTTGAAATTTTATTGGGGTTTGTGTCTGTAGCCTTGCAATTAAATGAAGTGAGTGTTTTTGCACGGCGCGAAAGACAAACCGAATTAAGTGCCAGGGCCAGCGAGAAAAATTCACTTACCGTAATGAATGTTGTTAGTGCGAGGGCAATTGAACTTTCACCCGACCTGGATATTGCCAATGTGGTTCAAAGGGTTTCTGGTGTTACTCTTGAAAAGAACAGTTCGGGTGATGCCCAATACGCCATTTTGCGGGGAATGGATAAGCGTTACAACTACACCCTTGTAAACGGGGTAAAAATTCCAAGCCCGCACAACCAGCAAAGATATGTTCCACTAAACCTTTTCCCAAGCGAACTGGCAGACCGTGTGGAAGTAACCAAAACATTGACACCTGATATGGAAGGCGATGCCTCTGGTGGAGTAATAAACATTGAAATGAAAGATGCCCCGTCTGCATTTACCTTCAATGCTAACGCTGCATTGGGATATAATTCATTTTTCATCGACCATAATTACCATTACTATTCCCCATCATCCATCATAATGGCATCGCCCCGCGAATTGCAGGGGAGCAGCTACCGTGCCACAGAATCAGATTTTGGCACTAAATGGGGTGCACTTCAAAACCGGCAACCCCTTCCTAATGGAGTTGCAGGGCTTACCTTTGGCAGCCGTTTTCTGAACAATCGCCTTGGATTTATTGCAGCAGCTAATTACCAGAATCTATTCAAGGGGTCTTACAGTACAATTTATGACGACAGCCACGCTCAGGACAACAGGGTAGTGATAGGAAAAATGCGCGAAAGAGAATATTTCGAAAACCAGTTCCAGCTTGGCACGCACCTGAAAACCGATTTTCGCTTGTCAGCGAAGCATAGCTTAGAATTGTACAATGCCTTTATTAAAATGGACAATTACTCTGTAAGAGAAACCACCACCACCAACTTTGGCCTAAATTACGACCCTGAAAACAATCGATTTGATCTTAATTTCCAGACCAGACTTCGCACAAATAAACAAAGTATTCTGGTTTCGCACCTACAGGGAGACCATCAACTATTGCCAAAGCTCTCGCTGAACTGGTCGGGGGTATATTCCATTGCCAGCCATCGCGAACCCGACAAAAGCTACTTTAATCTCGATCGCATAGTTATAGGCGAGTTGGATAATATTTATCCCGATGCCGATGGTTCAACACGCGAGTGGGCCTTCAACAACGACCGAGATTTGGGCGGTTATTTGAATCTGAGCTATAAAACCCGGTTATTGAATTCGAATCTTACCTTTAAAACCGGAGGTTTATTCCGCGATAAGAAGCGGGACAACTCACTGGTAGAGTATCGGTTTAAACCGAATGGGCAATATATAAAAGGGCAGAATTTTGAAACAATTGACCAGATCGGCTGGACACTGCAAACTCCCTTTGGTAGTGTGGGCCCTCTCGAATATGATGCCCATGAGAAAATCGGTGCAGGTTACCTGATGGCACATTTAAACAACACAATGGGTGATATTACTGCCGGTATAAGGGCTGAATATACTGATCAGGGTTATTTTATGTATTTCCCTGGTCCGGGTAATGCCGCCAATGGTGGGCAAAAATACCTGGATTTGCTCCCATCAGTAAAACTGAAATATACCCCTAACGTTAATACCAACATCAGGGCATCGTGGTTCAGGTCGATAAACCGCCCGGGCTTTTTCGAAGTAGTGCCCTACCTGATTATTGCCGAAGATTATATGGAGTTTGGTAATAAAGACCTTAAACGTGCCCGTATAGATAACATCGACCTGCGGTGGGAGAAATTCCCCTCGCCCACTGAGCAATTCATGGTAGGGGTGTTCTACAAATATCTGAATAACCCTATCGAAATGTCGTACACCACAGTAAATCGCAGGCAATATGGCTATGGGCCACAAAACCTGGGTAATGCCCGCAATTTGGGAATAGAAGCCGATGTAATAAAATACTTCCGCAGTTTTGGTGTCAAGGCCAATTACACCTACACCTATTCGGCCATTTCCACTCCCAAAGCATATTATGGCCCCGATGAACGAGGCAACTCTACCCTCCTCTTTAAAGAACAAACTCGCCCTCTTTCGGGCCAATCGCCCCACGTGGCCAATCTATCGCTTCTATACAAAAATACACGATTTGGATGGGATGCCCAGATCGCCGCTGCTTATACCCACGACAAGATTATTATTGCATCGCGGTTTCTTGATGCCGATTACTGGCAGGCCCGTTCGGTTCAGTTCGATGCATCCTTCGAAAAACGATTTCGTGGAGGCTTCTCGCTTTTCGGCAAGGTGAACAATATTATGAACTCACCCCTTTTCAACTACATTAAAAAAGTATATCCCGACAATGTTGGATACCCTGGTCAGGACCAATTCTCCGATCGCACGCTTTTAAGGCACGACATTTACACCCGCAGCATTCTTATCGGTATAAGATATAAACACCAGTAAATCATATTCCACATAGAAATTACTTCAATTATTTATCAAATCTTATCACTATTATTATGAAAACTAAAATTATTTTATTGTTAGCCATCGTATCGGCAGGCTATTTTGTATCCTGCAATAAAGAAGACGAAAACAAAGGCAGAGAGTACCCAGAGGGTTCCATTGTATGGAAAAAAGACAGCATTGTAACACTCACCAATCATTTTGTGATACCTGTAAACACATCATTGTTTATAGAAGAAGGAGTACAGGTTATTATGAATGCTCCAGACAAAGGACCTGAAATTATTGTACTTGGCAACCTTTATTCCTACGGCACAAAGGAAAAACCGGTTCTTTTCTCCGTTCCTGCTGCCCAGCGCACCGATGCCAATCGTTTTGCCCGTTTATGGGGTGGTATAATTGCCGGATATGACTCAGAAGAAGTATTGCTGAAAAACACTATAATTGAATATGCAGGTGCACAAACTACCGAAAGTTCAGCATCATTCCAGTATAAACTCTTTAAAACTGCTACAGGCGAAGGAGTACCAGGTTTCCATTTCTGCAATATTGACGGTCAGTTTGTAATTGACAATTGTATTTTCCGCAACAATGCCGAAGATCACATATATATTACCGGTGGCAAATCAATTATAATGAACACTATATTTTACCATAGCGGTTTCGATGGTGGCGAAGCTATAAACTACAAATCCGACTGCCTTGCCGACCTCGCTTTCAACCTTATTTACGATGCCAATACCAATGGTTTTAAAGTTTCTAATGGTGGTTTGCAAGTTACACAATCGCACCTATACATTTACAACAACACCATAATAAACACCGGTTGGCGTCGTCCAAAGATCAAAGGTGGCTCAGTATGGTTGGAAGAAAACATAAGAGCTGAAGTATTTAACAATATTCTGTTCGATAACCGCCATGCCATAAAACGGGATACCAAGAAACCAGAAGACAACCGTACTATTATTACTCCTAACTTCCTTTATGCATCTACTGAAGCCGCGCTGGCCGAATTAAAAACTAACGAAAAAAATGGAGTATTAATTGGTGCCAACGACAAGGTTTCAACAGCTGCAGGCAACAACAACCCAATGTTTAAAAACTATACACAACAGGCTAATGTTGATATTATGTGTGGTATAAGCAACAGTGGAAATATCCCCCAAAAGTTTAATATCGCGTGGGATTTCCGTCTTAATGCAGGTTCTCCTGCTCTTACCGGTGGCAATATCTCAATAGTTCCGCACTACAGAACCAAGGGATTGGTAATTGATAATATCGAATATAAATCACCTGCACCTGCAGCCTATTTTGGTGCTTACGGTCAGAATTAATATCAGGAAAACATTTTAGAAAATGCGCCCGGAGCAGGGTGCATTTTCTTTAATCAAATCAAATCATTTATCCTTTAATAACCTAATAATGAGAGTAAGACAATTGTTTCAATCTGTTGCTGTAATTATGTTTGCCGGGCTTACCGGATGTAATATCCAACCAGCAAAATATGATGCAGAGATTTTTCCTGTTATAATTACAGAAACCACGTTGAACGACACCGATGACCCGGCCATCTGGTATAATGCTTCTGATCCTTCGAAAAGCCTTATCCTGGGTACCGACAAAGGAGATAAAAACGGTGGCATCTTTGTATTTGACCTTGATGGGAAACTTTTAACCGACCTAAGTATTTACAATTTGCAACGTCCCAACAATATTGATATTGAATACGGGTATCAGCGCAACAACGAACTGATCGATATTGCAGTATTCACTGAACGCGGACGCGACATGATCAGGGTGATTTCACTGCCCGACTGCCGTTTTATTGATGATGGCGGAATACCTGTGTTTGTTGGAGAAGAAATACGCTCACCCATGGGCATTGCACTGTATAAAAACCCTTCGGGTGATGTGTATGCCATAGTAGGCCGAAAAGATGGGCCTGACGGGAGCTACCTCCACCAATACCGATTATTTACCCAGAATTCGGTAGTTAAGGCAGAGAAGGTAAGATCGTTTGGGCAATTCAGTGGAAAGAAAGAGATTGAAGCCATTGCCGTTGACGATGAAGCAGGCTATATATACTATTCGGATGAGACTGTAGGAATTAAAAAGTATCATGCCGACCCGTCGAAAGGCAATGAACTGCTTGCTCTATTTGGCGAAAATGGGTTTAAACAGGATCATGAAGGGATTTCAATTTTTAAAGGGATCAACGGGAAAAGATTTGTGGTTGTTTCTGATCAGCAGTCCAACTTGTTCAGGATCTTTACCGCTACCGAAAGTGTTGAAAATCCTCATAATTATCAACTCGTAAGGGTGGTTAAGGTACAAACCAACGAAAGTGATGGGTCAGATTTGCTTCAGTTACCCTTGAATCAAAATTTCCCTCACGGTATTTTTGTGGCAATGTCTGATAACCGCACTTTCCATTTATACAAACTCGACGAACTTTTAGGGCCCGATATATATCCAGCTAGCGGCGAATAGAACCTAATAATTCTTAAGTGAAAGAAAAAGGCTGCCTTAAATGAGGGGCAGTCTTTTTCTATTACACCTCCAAACTAAACATTACCGCAAAAAATCCCGGTTCTTCTGAATCATTAGTTTCCTTAATTTTGCGACTGTTATAAATCCCTGTATAAACCATGAAACTTCGACCAACCATTTACGCCGCCGGATTACTTATCGCAGTTATTGCCTGCCAGCCATCAGCCAAATATACCGTTGAGGGTACAATTAATGTTGAAGAAGGCACCATCTACCTTCAAAGTTTTCGCAATAAAATGTTTTTCACCATCGATTCGGCAAAGATTGAAAACGGACAATTCACCTTCAGGGGAAGTCTGGAACGGGAAGATCTATTCGGACTTACAATTGATCGGGATGAGGAAATGTTTCCATGGTTTATTTTTCTGGAAAACAACCCTATAACTGTTTCTATTGATACCAATAACCGGCGTTCAGCCGAGATTTCCGGCTCATCAGCCAACGATCTTTTCCAGGCTTATCTCGCCAACCGGGCCAACTTCAAAATAGATTCGTTTATCAGGAAGCACCCATCATCGGTTGTGGCGGCTTATATACTTTACCGCGATTTTCCATCGGTTCTCTCCATTGGGGAAATAGAGAATAACCTGGCTGCATTCGACCCTTCGCTGGCCAATGTGCCCTATATTCAGAATTTGAGAGACGTGGTTGCCAACCGCAAAAAGCTCGAAATAGAGGGTATAGCACCCGATTTTGCCGGCACCACTCCCGATGGTGATGAATTAAAACTCAGCGATTTCAGGGGCAAATATGTATTACTTCGGTTCTGGGCATCGTGGTGCAGTCCCTGCCGTCGCGAAAATCCTTCCACTGTAATCATTTCAGAGAAATACCGTGATCATGGGTTTGAAGTGTTTGCCGTTTCTCTCGATAGCAAGAAAGATGCATGGTTAAAGGCAATTGACGACGACAAACTCGACTGGAACCATGTTTCGGAGCTAAAATTATGGGACAGCCACCCTGCACAAATGTATGGGGTAAGAAATATTCCGGCTTCTTTCCTTATTGACCCTGAAGGCAGAATAGTTGGTCGCAATATAAAAGATGCTGAACTGGACGAGTATTTGAGCAAGGTACTGCTTTAGATGGCAATAGGGATTATTATCCAAAAAGCACTAAACATATTTAACCCTGGGTAAAAGTTTAACGATTTTCTCCCAGGGTTTCATTATTAAACTGGCTCAAAACTATTTTCGGTACACCACCTTAGTGGAATAAACTTTATCGCCTGAGCTTATCCTTATCAAATAAAGCCCCGTGTTGACTCTTTCAGGAATCCATTCGAACCGGTGCACACCTTTCGTAAAAAGATCATCGGCGATTACTTCAACCGTCTGCCCGAAAATATTGAGTACTTCTACTCTAACCTTCATATTTTCTCTCAGGTAAATACCAGTGGTTGCCCGAACTGAGAATGGATTGGGATAAACAGGATAAAACACTGCGCGGTTGGTTTCTGCCAGTTTGCTGTTTAGAAAACGAAGATCGGAAACGTTCATGTTGAAACCGGACTCAACTGCACCATTTCCCATAAAGTTGAATACAACAGAGACTACATCGTGAGAGTTGAATCCTTTTGTGCCTTCGCGGGTTGCAAGTTCATCAAACCCTATCCGATATTCAGCAGGATTTTGACCTAAGGTAATATTGGTTCGAAACTGTTCTGCTGGAGCGCCTATTCCGGCTTTAACAAGAATAACCTCAACCACCCCCTGGCCACTGGCAGTAAACCGAAACTGATCAAAAGCAGTAAGGTCGACAGGATTGTGCCTTGGGGAAAGGGAACGAAACAGTGATGCCCAGGTTCTTACCCTGCCCGAAATGAATGCATCGCGCTCAACACGACGATAATAAGGTTCTGAGTTGTACCCTTCGGCCTCTGTTGAAAATTGAGATACCATGGCATTGCCTGCATCAATATCGAACATCCAGGCACCATCAGCAAAGTAGAGTACATCCTGTGTTATGTCGCGGTTGTTGGAAATTGAGAATCCTGCATCAAACAAGTTCCCGGTGGGAATAAAAATTTCCGCTTTTTCTCTGATGGGTATAGTGACTGTTTGACTGAACTGTTGTGGTTCACCATTTTCCACCAGGGTTTTTGTCCCAAAAATTGTAATAGAACTGGCTCCTACTTTATTTACAAGCCGAAGCTCCAATCCACCATTAATATACCTTCCACTTTCTACATATACACCAGGGATGCGTGGATTTTTCACTGTATTTATATACTCTACAATTGAATTGTTTTCAATTTGCTTAAGTATGCTTCGAACAAGCTCTATGGTATATTCAGGAGTAACGCTCCATACCTGAAAATTAAGGACTTCTGCACCGCTTTTTACTTCAAACTCTTCATTGTGCCATCTGTTATCAATTGTATAGCGATTGTTTTCAGAAGCGGCAATAAAGCTAACGGCAAAGTCCGAATATCCATTAGGGTGCAGCAGGTGCGACATGATAAAGGGCTTTCCATCAATATCAACAATTCTTGCCGAAGCCATTCTTGCGCCGGTTAGCCGGTCGCAGATCACTTTGGTATGCTCGTAAACCTCTCCCTGAGTTACGATTCCCAGAATTCCGGCTCGGCGCAGATTGTTTGGATGGCGATAATCGGCAGCAATAATTTCGCGGGCATTGGTAATTCCGAGCAAATCGGCCGGGGTTGAAAGAAATGCCAGTGTACCGGTAGGCCCTTTTTCTGGGATAAGGAAACCAATACCTGCAGGTGCCTGCCGACCAGCAACCGCTGATTTGACAGAACCTGTTAAAAGATCGTGGTGATTAAATAAAACCAGATTATTGGTAGGGTTGCCTTGATGATTGGACTCCCGATTCATTCCTCTGCGATGATCGCGTAAAGCCAGTTTCGATGCCATATTTCCATTACTTTCGATTCCATTATCGTCGCCTCCCGACGATTCACCAATGGTTACCAGAATTTCGGTGTAATTGTTGGCAAGGTTTGGGTCTGTTTGATCGAAGGGCAGTATTTGTGCTGAATTGACAGCTGATGTAGCCTTGCCCGGACCAGTGGTGAGCAACATTTGGGTTCGGTAAACCAATAACCGATATTCTCCGGCAGGAATAGTCCCTATTTCCCAGGTACCGGTTGCCGCATCGTATTTACCGCTTGAACCGTTGTCAATCCTTTCGATAAATGGGAAAGGTGATGGCGGTATATTCTGAACAGTAACCCCTGTTGCATTCTCTGATGGATTGTGATTGGTAACCACCAGGGCAAAAACAAGTTCCTTGACCTTATCGGGGTCGGGGGTTTGTATATTCACTTCGATGGTTACTCCCAAATCGATCACAACTTCAGGCTTCGGAAGTACGGTAAATTTTCGGCTTTTCTGCAATGTTATGCATCCATCGCTATAAACCCATTTTACCAAAGTTTCACCTCCCGAAAAAGGAGGAGCAGCTGCATTAGATGGATGAATGGACAAATTCCCCGAATCGCATCCCCCTGAAAAACTGGCTGTTGACAACCACTCGTTAAAAGCTGCATTTACCTCACTTTGATTATAAAAGACTCTGGAGAAATCGTCAGGCAGTTTCAAATTAATTTTACCAGGGTCTCTGTTCTCAACCCAAAAAACAAATGAACCAGATAAACCAGGAGTGCACAAGCTTTCAAGTTCCCAGGCAACTTCGAGAAAACCGCCACAGGCAGAGGGAGGAGTTAAATCGGTGAGCAGTCGTTCAACTCCGGTGCGCACGATAAACATGAAATCGTTAAAGTCCTTGTCGCCATCGGGCAAACGGATATCTTCAAATGTCATTACCAGGTCTCCGCAACCGTTGGGGAAATTCTCATAGAAAAGCGTATGTTGCTGATTGTTGTTGGGGTTAAATTCAATATTTGTATAATGAGTATACAGGCCTCGTCCCATGCGGCCAGCGTCACTGTTCCAGCCCTGTGCAACCAGATAAAAACCTATAACGGTTCCGGCAGAGAATGGACCATTGCCAATCTGCCGTGTATCACCGGTTTTCAGTGTTCCCGCACTACCTTGCAGAGATGCATTCGGGAAAAGCACATGCAATTGCAGATCGGCTGGTGATGCAGGGGGACTATCCTTGTGGTAGGTGTAGTAGCCAACAGTATTTGTCCAGCCTGCACCCTCCCAAACAATCGTAAGATATACTTCTGATTCTTCCTCAAGCACCAGGTTCAATTTCGAAGGGTCGAAACCGTTGGCAACAAATAAATTTTTAGTAGGGGCATTTTGAATCGCATTCCGGGTCTCGGGGAACGTTCTGATAATATTGCTGTAAAGGCTGGGACAGGTGCTTGTGGATATAATGGTATTATTCGAATTAATAGTCCACTTCAAAGATTCATTACAACCCTGGCGGCCTTCGTATCCTAAAATAAAATCAGTAACGCTTTTTTTCCAGGAAGAGAATGAAGCATTTACTTGTTCCTGGGATGAGCAGGCAGGCATGTAAACATTTGATTTATAAAGTTTTAATTCATCGTAAGGTGCAATTTGCCCTGTACTTGTAGTGCTTGCAAGTATCTGAAAAAAAATCGTAAGCGTAAAAGTAAAAAACTTATTCATATTTTATGTGTTATTTTTGGCTTTTTGTCTCATATTTATACGGTTCTGCATAATTATATTGATAATAAATGTCAGTAAAAAAATTGAATCAGTTAAGTAAAAATAAGTATTAATTATTGCCACTACAATTGATGTTTTTTCGTAATAAGGGGGTAGGGAAAACCGTTGAAATTGGCATTAATCATCCGGTATTTCACTATAAAATATTTGGCTTGAAAGGGATAAAACACACAATTCCATATCATTAAAATTAATTCAGAATAATCTCACAAAATTAAAACGTTAAAATATTTTAGCACTTTTTGTTTTGTTAAATGAAAAATGCTTGAATAGGGAAACAATATTAGTATTCTGTTCTTACATCTATAGGTATGATGCTAATATTTGAACTTAAGTTCTGTGTTTGATTGAAGACAACAATTTCTAAACATAACCCGGATTAGTCAAAAGGAATGCAATTAACTAATGACTTAGCCGGGTTTAACCCCGCTTTAGAAAAACATAATTTATAAACATTTCTGCTTACAAATATTTAGTTTTTCTTTAGCGATTTGTCATGATAGAAGTCACATAATCAATAACTTAAAATTTTAAATCTAGGGTATTTACATTTTGCCACTTATTTGTATCTTTGTGTTTATGAAGTATC
>JBBISA010000003.1:157223-194240 GCA_037441525.1 Bacteroidota bacterium | reverse complement strand
GTTGATTATTTTATTTTTACCCGCTGCTATCCCGCTTGCGGGATTTAGTTCAACAAGCGGCACAATACCTTTTACAACTCGTAGGTGCCAAAGGATACAAACTCGACCATATTGCCGGAAGATCAGTTATTGACAGTCGCCCTTTTCAGATATTCGAAGGTTCAAATGATATTCTTTACCAGCAGATAACCGAATCTGTTATCAAGTTGATACGTAAAATGCCAACGGCAAATCTGTACGATTTTTTAAAGGAGAATGCCTATACAGAAAAAGCGGTTGATTATTTTAAAGATATTTTCAACTTCAGTATAGATTATAATCTGGCACAAAGGAAAATGGTGGAGCTGGGACGAGCCATAAGTCGTCTGGTTTCTATGAATATTACTATTGACCTGGGGCAAAAAGGGTTCAATGAAGAAATGATTTCCCACTCACTTGCAGTGCTTCAGAAGGAGATCAGAATGATCATGACCGGTTATAGCTTAAATAATAATGCAGACTTTGTTTATGATCGTCAGGCAGGCAGCAACTGATTGAAATTTCTACCTGCTTCAGTTGAGTAAAATCTAAATTACTCATGAACACCTATGCAGCACTACATCATAAACTGCTGTTATAGTAGAACGGAGATGAATTACCGATTTGGTGTGGAATCAACCATCTGGTAACCCTGCTGTATTCTGGTTAATAATTCAGAGCTTATAGGAAAGACTGAACATAACCGACCAGGAATAGGGGTAGGTTTCATGGGTGAGATACCTGATTTGGCCTACAGGCTTTATGAACATACTTGCAGTAGGTTCGATGTTAAGATTAAGTTTCTCCGAAATAGGGTAGCTCAAACCCAAGCCAATCTGCGATGAAAAATTAACACGGCTCACACCTACTACTTTTCCTACTGGTGCAGTCTGATAGGCACCTTTCAGATAGACATCTCCGGAAAGGAGATATGATGTGGTGATACCGGTTTTGGCATAAAAGTCAAGGTTGCCATCAATAATTTTATACCTGAAAATAACGGGTGCTTCGAGATATTTGAGCTGTTGAACAAGGCCGGTACCACCCCGTTGGAGTGTGGTCACATCGTTTTGAGGGTGACTGCCTTTAAGGGTAATAATACGTGTTGAACTAATGTCGGCAAAATAGAAACTTTGGTCGGTAAAAAGAATGCCTCCCATGGAGGTGCTCATGCTTTGTGGATGATTATAAACCAATTGACCCTCGGTGGAGTACAATGGGGTGAGGGATGAATGGTTGAAAAAGGCTATATCGTGAACTCTCTGTCCAATCATGTTGAAAACCAATCCCGATTGTAAATCCATCCGTTTGTGGACTCCCATCCCAATAAGCAAACCCCCATTAAAGGTAAGTAATTCACTTTCGAGAGGATGCAAGGGTGAAACAAATTCCGCGGTTTGGTAACGGTATGATTGCTGTGGGGCCATATATGCACTCATAAATAACCGAGGTTTATTTATGGTGCCAGAAGGGATAATGTTGGATGCAAACATCTCTCCTAATGTCAATTCAACATTGGGGGCAATATTTGTATTTTCGCTCTCTGCAATGGTATAAATCCTACCGGAGTGTTTTGCTAAAAGATTCTGGCTGGTGGAGCTTTCTAACCGGGCAATTCGTAGAGGGGGAATGAGCTGGATGGGTATATTGGTATTTCTAAAAGAAGGATTCTCACGATTTATAACGCCATCGGATGGCTTTGAAATGATTTCTGAGCGTGATTGTGAAAGTTGGTGTTGTGTTGTATTCTGAGTAAATAATTCATGCGTATCGGTACCATTATGGGCCACTTCGGATGGTAAAGAAATTTGGTTTTGCTGATTTACTATGGTGGCATCATAACTCAAAAAGGGTTGTAAGATAAAGTAAGTAAGAGCTGAAACAACAAAAATTGCAATCGCGGCTGCCACTCCCCGTATCTGGTAAAAGGCCCTTTTTCCTGATGGTATTGGCAGCCTGCTTTCAATGGATTCCCACATTCCGATGGGTGGCTCCACTTCTAAACTGGTCAGTTTTTTTCTTATTTCCTTTTCAAATCTTTCCATTGCAGTGTCAAATGGCTTTTTCAATTAAAAGAGTGTGGTATTCAATCTTTTCTTTTAACAATGTTTTTGCCCTTGCCAGGTTAGATCGCGATGTGGAAACCCCGATATTGAGCATTTGGGCAATTTCGTGATGCGACATCCCTTCCAGAATATAAAGGTTAAACACCAACCGATATTGATCGGGTAATTGACTGATAGCGCTGAGAATTTCCTTTTCAGAAAGCAGGTCAACGGGCGATGCCTCATTATTTGCAAAGCCGTGTTCATCTTCGCGCAGATCATCAACCGACAGGTGGGTAATTCTGCTTCGGTATTTGTCGAGTGCCATATTGATAAACACCCGTTTCATCCATCCTTCAAGTGAACCTTCACCCTTAAAATGCCTGAGGGAGTTAAATATCTTAATAAAGCCTTCCTGAAGTATATCCTGGGCATCCATAACGTTGCCGGTATAACGCAAACAAAGCCCATACATGCGCGATGCAAACATTTTGTAGAGCTCGCCTTGTTTTTGCCGGTCGTTTTTCAGGCAACCATCAATGATTTCCTTAAGCTTTTTCACCCGGATTGAATTGGTAAGGTAAACAAAGGTAATGAATTATTCCATCGATTTTTACTCAAAAATCAGTCCTGATTGGCAAGGCAATAAATCAAAGAACGAAAACTGGATACTAAAGCTGTTTTATTTATTTTTCAATGGGGTTATAAATTTCTCACCCATCGAATTGTAGAGAGCAATACTTATTTCGGGTTGCAAATTGCGTAATGCTATTTTGTTAAATTCATCAGCTAAAATTTGCAGTGCCTTTTCGAACCTGAAATAGATTGTCTGGTCAGAATTTGTCTGACCATTGACAGTCATAATACCATTGGTTATGTTAAAGTAATGATAGTACCCGTTGGATAAGTTTACAGGAACACCTCCGACATTCTGAAACGATGTGGCAATTTCATCCCATAAGATTTTGTTTTTTTCGGTGGGGTTGTAGGTAGCTACTCCCCATACAGTATTTGGGGGAATTCTTCTTAGGGTATCATGGGCCATTATCAGAAAATCATCGGGTAGTAATGAATGTTTCGCAGCAATATATTGCCCGGTTGTATAAAGTTCAATTTCCTGAAGGTAGTTATTTACCCAGATTTTAAACCGGTGCTGGCCTGGCTGGGAGGGGCCCAGATTTAAATGGCGCATGGCAGGTCCAAGGGCTGTTGTGCAGGTGGCCAGCTCTTCGATGTCGGTAATAAATATTTCGGTATGACCAGGATTGCTTATAACATCTACTTTAAGAGAGAAATTACTGCATGGAAACGTTTCGCGGGTTTCAAAGCGGAACCATAATTCCGGACCTGAAGATGTGAAATTTTCGTAAAAGCTTATATTTATATATTTGAAAGGCGGGTCGATATCGGCTTCCTTTTGACAGGAAACCAGCGTAAGAACCAATGGGGGGATGAGTGCAATTCTATTTAGTAAACTATTTGACATTCGAATTAAATTCTTCAACTGTTGGTTTGACCTTCATGGGGAATAATTCCACCGGTTTTTTTCTCTTTCCTGGTTTAAAACCCAAGCCCGGAAGTTTTTATTCAGTCTGGAATAAAAAAAATGACAGGCTACATTTGGCATTGCAGGGATAACCAAATAAAAGCCTGCCAGCAAAGAATAAATGCGCAGGGGGAAATCCGTTTAAGGTATTGATAGATTTTGACTCAGGGTAATGGCCGCGCAGGTGTGCTGAAAAAGGTTAATGTTGTGCAACTTTTGTTTTGGGCGTAGCAAGCAAAAGTAGTCCGGCCATTTTTCTATAACCCTGAAATCAAAAACATGAATAACTAGAAAATGTCGGTAGAAATACTTTATGGTTATATTTCAAAAATTAGTTTAGTTTTTTCGGGTTCTCCCTTCATTTCTTTCCAAAAAATAAAAGAGCGATCTATTTTGGTATATATTTAAAATCATAAAAAACCGGAGCACCTTCCAAAGGACAAGCTATGATTGTTGGGGGGAGTCTTGGTTCAATAAAAAAGTCTGATATTTAAGGCAGAAAGGCTAGAACCCCGGTTTTAAAAGAACGTACAATATCAAGACGTCCTAGCCAGGCAAAACGCTGCGCGAAAAGAAAAATTATTTTTTACTTGTTCAGAAACCTTCCTACCCTAAACTTTTCAGGTACTCCATCATCAGATCGATTTCGAACTCATCTATCTGGTGGGCAATAAGGTGCTTTTTATCTTCGAGATATGCGGTTTCAAATTTCCTGTAGTCTTTAAAACCCGCCAGACTTCTTTTATAGGCTGCAATTGCATCAACCTCCTTCTTCATACACCAAAGAACATGTCCCAGATTCAGCAGGTCGAAGGAATTGCCGGATTCTCCCTCCAGAAGCCGGGTAAAATAGTCGTAGGCAACGTCAAATTTCCCAAGCACAAAGGAGCACCAGGCAAGTGGGCGCCGGATTTTCTGGTTTTCAGGGGCCAGCACTTCCACCTTGAAATAGTAGCTGAGGGCTTCATCATATTGTTCGAGATGGATAAGGCATTGGCCTATGTTGGCCAAAACCTTCAGGTCGTCGGGGGTTAGTTTTTCTGCCAGACGATAATTGGTAAGCGCTTCGTTCCAACGGTTGAGAAATTTGGAGCAAAAGGCTATTTTGTTGATAATCCATAACCGCTCTGTATCTATAATTTCGGCCTTTTTATAGAAATCGAGGGCATTCTGGAAATCTCCGGTCTTTTCGTAGCAGAAGGCAATTTTTTCGAAAAGTTCCACATTGCTCTTGTTTCGTTTTAGTAATTCAAGAAAAATTGGGAGGGCGTATGGGTAAAACTGCTTGTCGAAATAAAACTCAGCAATGTTTCTTTTTGTGCCGGGGTTGATAATAGAGTTGCGGATAAACTCGTTGGTGAACAAGTCGGGTTTAAACAGGAAAATGTCGTCGAATTCGTTTTTCCAGGGGTGAAGCTTAAAAAACCTGTACAAATCCTGAAAGTATTGTGTGAAAATATTGCGCGAAGTAGCAAATCCGTTGATGAGGCTATCGGCCTGTTCAATCTCAGAAACGCTGTCCATTTCGGCTTGTGCCATATTCAGCATCATGGTTTTTTGCTGGTCGGGGATAAGACTCAGGTTAATGCAAAACGAATATTTATCGCTATTGCACATATAGAAGGTGGTTTCGAGTTTTTCCACAAGGGGGGTCATATCTATCTGGCTCCCCTCAGAACGCAAAAAAGGCTTTAGGGTGGGGTTGCTTGTATAAAAGGGGATAAACCAGTTGCTTATTTTTTGAAAGAAGGGATAATTTTTTAATTGCGAAAAGGCACTCATGAAAACATCCATCCCCTCCATTTGCATTTCGGTGAATTTTTGCAGTTTGTCGAGCAAACCTGGGTCATCCTGAAAAAAGGTTTCCCAGTCGGGGTTTCGTTCTTCTCCAAATTCATCACGGAAAATATTTTCAAGGTCGAGCTTTTCTTCAATCCTGGGCCTAAGTTTCATCATGGATGGCAAAATTTCTTCCTGCCATTGTTTGCTTACACTTTCAGTTTCTTTTGTTTTGGTAAACTGAATCAAAACGGCCTCAAGGTTTTTTTCCATGTCCAGGTTGGAAGCAAGCTCAAGGGTTTTTTCTTCCAGTGATGGATACAAATAAAAGCGGTCGTTGTATTTAATGAAGTTGATAAATACTCCCACCAGTGCTCTTTGCCACACATATTGTTCGCGGGTCTCGATAAAGCGGAACAGTAACCCAAACTTGGCTGCATCGAAATAGCGCAACAGGCTTAAAGTAAGGGCACTTACTACCAGACTCTTGTAGTACCAACCAAGGTTGTCCGAATCACAAACTTTCTGAATAAGGATGTTTTCGTGGTCGGTGTATTTATCGGTCAGCCATATAATATTAAAAATTCGGGTAAGAGATTCGTCGGGCTGTATTGTACCCTCTTCAAGGCTAACATCGCGGAGTATATCAGATAGTTCCTGGTTGAGGGTGAGAGCATCGAGAAAGGTCATTGCATCGAGATGCTCGGTTTTCTTGGTGCGTTCGAGTTCTCTTTTAAGAATGTATATGTTGCCCGCTGATAGTTGGGTAAGAGATGATTCGTTCAGCTCATCGGCCATCTCAAGCAGAGAACGCTTCAGGTAAAGGTAAATGGAGGTGCGCTGGGGGTCCTTGTACTCGCCGAATGAATGTCTGAGTATGTTGTCGTAGGTTAATTTTGCTTCGTCGAGCCGCTCATTATAGTACTCCTTGCCCGAAACAGAAACCAGTTTGCGAAGGTTTTCAATGGCATCGATAAACCTCCGGTTGTGCAGGTTCCCGCTCACTTGCCTGTAAAGTTCTTTTACTGCTTTTGTATCCATCATCTTTTTTTTATAACAATTTGGATAACAGAGAACGGGAACCGGCCCGGAAAAGTTTTCTATCAACCGGGAAACCTAATCCTGCTCGCGCCCAAAATCTGTTAGCACTAACGTGTTGTCGGAAATGTCAACGGCATCAGAAATTTCGGTTTCAATAACCTGTGCATTGCCTTGCTCGCGTTCGTAGTAGATTGGGCCTTCAATACCAAGAGGGATGCCAAGCCATATCCATGCAACAAAAAATGGTATCCTGACCAATGCAAATGCGATGGAATAGGGTAACATCATGGAAATCAGGGTTCCAATACCAGCAGATTTGTCATACTTTTGTGCAAAAACAATTACCAGCGGAAAATATGGCAGAAGTGGAGTAAGAATGTTTGAGTAGGAATCGCCTATACGATAGGCTGCCTGGGTTGCTTCGGGTGAGTAACCCATGAGCATAAGCATGGGAACAAATATGGGTGCCAGCAAGGCCCACTTGGCCGATGCACTGCCCATAACCAGGTTTACAATAGAAGCAATGATAATAAATGCTACCAGGAGTGGTGTACCGGTAAAGCCAATGGCATTTAGCCCATCGGAGCCTTTTACTGCCAGAACACTGCCCAGGTTTGACCAGTTGAAATAGGCCACAAACTGAGCTGCAACAAAAGCGATTACAATATACATACCCATGGTCGACATGGATTTGGCGGTCATGGTCGTAACATCCTTGTCGTTCTTGATTGTTTTTGCCACAATACCATATACAAGGCCGGCAACAAAGAAAATAATGAACATTATGGGCACCAGCGAATTATAAAAAGGCTGCATACTTGTTTTGCCGGTTTTCACATCCATGGCACCGCGCAGTAAGCCATCGGCGGGGATAATTGCAATAGCCACCAGCACCAGGATTACCAAAACAGAAATGAACGACCACAAAAGGGCCTTTTTCTCCTTGCGGGTAACATTGTTGCTGGTTTCTTCGGTAAGCAGTTCACCTTCGGGGCGATATTGTCCCAACCGGGGAACTACGATTTGTTCGGTTACCCAGGTGCCGGCAATACCTACCAGAGGTACAGAAGCTGCCATTATGTAGTAGTTCGAAAGGGGATTAACAGTATAAGTTGGGTCGATGAGGTTGGCTGCCGGCTCGGTAAAGGCAGCAATCATGGGGTCGAGTCCGGTGGGGAGAAAGTTGGCCCCAAACCCCCCCGAAACTCCGGCAAAAGCCGCGGCTATACCGGCCAGAGGGTGCCGCCCCATGCCCAGAAATAGTGCTGCCCCCATGGGAATAAGCACAACATAACCCGCATCGGCGGCCACTGAGCTTACCATACCAGCCACAACTATTGAGAAGGTGATAAGATATTTCGGAACTTTTGAAACAAAAACTTTCAGGGCAACAGCTATCATACCTGTATGCTCGGCTACTCCAATACCCAGCATTACCACCAAAACCAGTCCTAGCGGAGGGAAACTGGCAAATACACTTACCATGCTGGTAAAAATACGCTGAATGCCTTCTTTAGTAAGCAGGTTTTGCACTACGATTAACTGCTCTGGAGTGCCGGTTTCGGCACCGGTTCCTGGTTTTAAAACACTTACCCCGCCAAATATCCAGGAAAGCAGCAATACTATCCCCATGAGTATGGCAAAAAGTGTAACCGGTTGAGGTAGTTTGTTGCCAACTACCTCTATTTTATCAAGAATTCTCTGGAAAAACCCATTTTTTTTCGCAACGTTTTTTTCGCTCATAGTATTTGTTTTATTGAAAGTCAATTGATTGAATTAGAATTAAAGGTCCAAAAATACGCCAAAGGATTTTACCATCCAAACCAGCGTGCTGCATTTTTATAGCGATGTTTTGTTAAGCATTGGTTTTAAAGCAGTAATCTGCCTAAGCCAACGGTTGCGACCAAAGGAGTTTAATGGAAAAAAAAGAAATATTACTTCACAATTGTAATTATCCCCTGGGTTTGGTTTCGTTTCCCCAACCGGGCATAGGTGAGCACATAATAATAGGTGCCGGCGGGTTGATTGCCGCCATCCCACCAGTTAAGATAATAATCGTTGTTTTCAAAAACCTTTCTGCCATGGCGATTGTAAATAACCATTACGCTGCCGGGGTAATATTCAAGGTTTTCTATTTCGAAAACATCATTCATGCCGTCGCCATTGGGGGTAAAAACATTGGGAATGCGAAGGTCGCAGTTTTGGTCAAATACAGCCAGGTCGAAAATCTTGTCGCACCCGGTAATGGAATCGGTAACCCTGACCATATAAGTGGCCATTGTTTTGGCCATAAGGGTATCCGAAACCCGGCCAGCCATATTAGCGCCTTCGAGCATCCATTGATAAAGCCAGAGACGGTTGTCGCCAGCCAGTTCGGGGATAACAGTAAGAAGAGTAGAATCGCCCCTGCACACCGGTATTTCAATGTCGGAAACTATTTTGGCATTGGGCAGGGGCAGCACGGTTACTCTAACAATAGTATCCCAGCTGCAGCCAAAGTTATCGAGTGCTCTGAAGGTGAACTGATAATCGCCTTTTGTATTTAGTAAAGCAGTGGCAGGGTTGTTCCCTATCTTATTGCCGTTTTGATCGTGCCAGCTTTGTTGGGTAATAGCAGGAATGAAAATCAGAGAATCAGGGTAAAAACGGTCGTTGAAGAACAAGCTCCATCCAAGTACAAAACCAGAAGTTCCGGAAATCCGGTCACGAGCTCTCATGGCCCAGTTGCCATTGAGCGGGCATCCGGCAAAGTTTTGAAAGCTTTCGTCAGGCAGGTAGGTTCCGGCCGGCAAATATGACTGGTTGTTGTAGAAGTCGCCGGCAAGGTCGGTATAGCTGTGAAACTGGAAACTTGTTTCTGACATTTTGCCCAGGGGAGCACTTTTGCTGAAACAGTACTCATAGCCTTTCCCCGCAATGCTTTCGGCTGCAAAAATCACCGGTTCGCCCAGGTTGGCACCACCTATACTGTAATCTTTCAGTAAAACAGATGTTCCGTTAGGACATTCCAGTTCGAACTGAAGATGACCGAAATCTTCGTGCTCTATATTGATACAAACTCTGTTGAGGTCTGATTCCTGCATCAATTGAGTACCTGCAGGGAAAACTCCGAAGTTGAGACTGGATATGAAAGGCAGATTTTGAGTAATATAAGCCTGCGATTCCACAATCGTTGGGAAACCAGTCCATCGCCTGGGTTGAACACTTCCGAAAAGGTTAAAGCTCAAACCGGCACAAACGGTATCAACAGATGGACGGGTGTTGTTGAAGGAGGGAATAGTAGCCAGCCGAACAGTAATAATGGTATCGGCCTGGCAACCAGTGTTGTTGTCGATGGCAAATACCCTGAAGGGGTAAGCTCCCGGGCCGGGGTAGGTTTGGGTAACGATTGCTCCCTGTCTTAATGTTCCTTCAAAATTCCAGCTGTACGAAATATTGGTTGTATTTCCAGGGGTGCCACCCAAATAACGTGCAGAGCCCGTAAAAGTAATAGCTCCAATGTTGGGACAAAAGTCAAATGAACCCGTGGCAGTTGAAGCGCCCGCTCTGAAAGCATCGCACCTACCAAAGCAGCCGAATTTGGCCATCCAGCCTCTGGCGGTGGTTACATTGTCAGATACGAATCTTAAAAACACCACCTGACCGGCGGCCCAAAACTCCCTTCCCCGCAGGTTATTGCCGGTGCCGGTGGCCAATAACGGAGCTGATTTATCTGCCCCATCATAAACATACAGGGTATCGCCGGCAGCCAGTTCAAAAAACAGGAATCTTATCCTGATATACTCATTATTGCCACTTAATTCAGGCACCCGGAATGATGTTTCGAATACCTGGTTATTGCCATAATGAGTAAGTGTATCGCCGCCACTGTCAACAAAATATCCGTTGCATGTTTCTATAGTTTGGCCATTGTGCAGGTGTATAGGAAAGATGACCGATTGAGCACTTAGCAGGAATGGAATGAGAAGAAGATTTACCGTGAATAGTGTGGTAAGATGGCGTTTCATGTTTTTGGCCTTGGTGTTGAATGCAGTTTGTTGATAAATACGTGGAAATGCTGCATTTATTTTAAGGGATTTTGTAAAACGCAAAGATACATTTACCAGCCAAACAATCGAGGTCGGGCCATAGATTATTTGATGATGCTTTAATCGGCAATAAATTATTGTAACCCCAATTCAACTAACATGGTTCAGGGAAAAAGAGTCATAAACTGTGCACTTCATCTATGTCCAGGCTGAAGGTTCAGCAAGGAGTACCCCCTTTCAATTTTCTTCCAGTTCTTTTTGTATATGCTCAAGTTTTAGAATATGGCGGTCGTAAAAGGTTTTTACAAAAAAGTGCATGATCAGGTAGAAAATTCCTGACAAAAAAAGGAGTGAAGCTATGATAATGATGATGTTTGCCGAAAGTGGAAGGGTTTCGATAAACTGAAGATTTGATACTTTTTTGCCACCCGAACCCAGTCCAAACCCTATAATAAATCCAAAATAAATTGCAGCTGGGAAAAGTGCAATGTTAATGATGTAGTAAGTTTTCCTGAAGAATCTGAAAAGATGCAGTGTGCTGTCGATACATTGTTTAAGGTTTTCCTGGTTTTGCCTCCATATTGCCGATACCTTTCGAAGATTAAAAAAATAGTAGAACAGAATGACTAAAAAAAGCAATATAAGTATCGATGTGTTTATGATGAAGTAAAGGCTGTTAAGCTTTACCATTGCAAGCAAAAGCATGGGGATGACCAGTAAAATGGTGCCGATTTCAAGATAAAGGCTTCGTTTGAGTTTCTCAACCGGGCCATGGGATTTTTTCCGGATAATATCCAACAGGTTTTTCCTGTCCAGACTTCCGGGTGGGTTGCCAAAAGACTTTTCCCACATTTGCTTAAGCTTATTCAGTTCGTCCATACCGGTTAATTGTTATTCATTATGTTTTTTAGTTTTTCTCTGATGCGCAGCATCTTAACCCTTACATTGTTTTGAGTGATACCTACAATCGTTGAAATTTCTTCGTAGGAAACATCATCGAGATAAAGCATTACCATGGCCTTTTCTACTTCCGAAAGCTGGCCAATTGCCATATACAGCAACTCAAGGTCTTCTTTTTTCTGCCGTCCGTCGTCTTGCGAAATGTGTAGTTCGTTTGCATCAACGGAATTAGTCAACGGATTTCGCTTCTGCTTTCTGAAACCTGAAATGGCAGTGTTAAGGGCAACCCTGTAAATCCATGTACTTATTTTCGATTCACCTCTGAATCCTCCCCACGCTTTCCAGAGCTGCGCCACAATATCCTGGTAAAGGTCATGGCAATCATCTTCCTGCGGGCAATACATTTTACAAACCTTAAAAATGATGCCACGGTGTTGTTCTATGGTAGCAATAAAATCGTTCTCCTGCACGGCCTACGGGTTTTTAATGTGGTATTGGTCGTAAAAACAACCTTGGAATTACAGAATTATTTTATCTTGCAAATATTAATACAATGATTGCACTCCGGCAAAAACGAAGTGATGAGAGGAAGATTTGCTTGTGATTATTATTTCAGGCCCAAACCAATTGGCCCTTTTCTGGCATCGCAAGAATCAGAAATGCAGTGTGAATCGGGGTTTAAATGTCTCTGACGTATCGCACTGAAAACCCACATCGTTTATCGTCGATGATTCGGAAAATTCTGTCTTTTTTAAAAATGATATAGAACAGCCAGGCATTTGATTCTCCGGCTTCGGTTGAACTCCAGAAATCGGCTGCCCGGTCAAGGCTTAAGAAGTCGCCTTTTAGCGAGCGGTATCCACTGTACAAGGCATTAAAACCTGTAGTACCTCCTGGAAGAAGGCCCGTGAAGGCATTGTTTTCGCCCCCGGCAATTTCAATCAATTGCTCCCAATCGTTCACTGAAGGCAGCCGCCAGCCTTCGGGGCAGGTTTCCATAGCCGCCTGCCAGGTATAAAGTCTGCCATGCCGCGCCCCGTGAATGGCGTTATCTTCATAAAACCAACTATCGCGCACCAGAAGTGAAAGATTCTCTGCCATCCAGAGAGTATTACCTACAATGGCAGTATTGTAATTTTTACCTCCCAGTTCGAGTAAATTATCATTTTCTGTTTCCATGGGTTTTGGTATTAACTGATTTAACCATTAAGAGGGAAGCATACCCAGAGCTGCTTTAAGTTGTTTATCGATAACTTCGCCCGACGAAGGCCGGCCAGGGTTATTATTGTTGATAAGACCATTTCTATCAATAATAAAGAAAGAAGGTACCCCCTTTACATTGTAAAGCTGGGCAGTTTCGCTGCCCATTCCTTTTACATTAAGGTGAACCCCTTTAATTTCCTGCATTTCAACAGTACGACGCCAGGCTATTTCGTCCTCATCAACCGAAATGTAAAGAAAAACCAGGTCATCAACCCCGACGAAGCGCTTTTTCAGCTCCTTTGCATAAGGGACCTCACGCATACAAGGCCCGCACCAGCTGGCCCAAAAATCGAGATACACCACCTTTCCCCTGAAATCTTCCAGCGATACCCTATTGCCATTAATATCGGTTAGGTTAAAGGCAGGGGCCTCATTGCCGGGGGCAATCCGTTTGGCACTTTCGTAGGCTGTTTGAAGCATTTCATTGAGTTCCGTAAAAGTATTTGTATCCCTGAATTCATACCACGCCTGGCTTGCCTGGCTGAATTCGCCCAAGTTCAATGCTGTGTTAATGGCATTGGCAATGGCAAAATCGCGCATACGACCCGAATATAATTCTCCGGCAAGGGTGATAGACCTTTGCAGCTGACCAACTTCGGCCGGAAATCGGGTTTTGGTTTGGTTTACCCGTAGCTGAAGATTCTCTGTGATAAAATTGCAGAACGACCTGACGTAAAACATATTGTCATCCGCCTTTAGTGCATCTGTCATAAAACTATAATAATCGGCAGGCAGCTCCGGCTCACGACCATCATGAAAATAAGAATAGTATAATGGGTAATAAAGCAAATAAGTATAACGATTGTACTCAATATCGGTAACAACGAACTGCTTAAAATCTTCATCGAGTTTGTTTGCATTACTGAAATTCCTCAAGAGGTTGCGGGCGGCCTGGGTTAGCTGATCGTTGAAGCGTAAAAATTCTTCGAGGGTATTATTTCTAATAAGATCAATAACCTGACTCTGGGTGTAAAACTGGTCAATTTCCTTGCTTTTCAGTTTCAGGAAATTATTCTCATTGGCATAGGTGCCCTTATAGGTGGGATTCCAATTGGTCACATCACCGGTCACTTCGAGATTGCCCCCTTTCGACAGATAAACAAGGGTGCGCATTTGCCCCAGGGTCAGATACACCAGCTGGGGATGCTGAATTGCTAAATCAAAGGTGAATTTCCCGTTCGAGCTGACTTCTGATTTCAATGTTTCGGCATTAAAAGTTATGAAATCGGTTACCAGGTTTACTTCAACCTGCTCGAAACTGGCATTTTTCAGGTCCAGGGTAAGGGTGGTAGTTTCATTGCCGGTTTTACTGCACGAAAAAGCTATAAATGCTAATATAAATGGGAGAAATAGTTTTTGCATTGGTTGGTATATAAAGATTAATTAGTTTGATAAAGAATTTGTTTGGTGTGTTTTCTTTTCTTTGACGAAAATCCATAAAATTGTTGAGATTGTCAACATGGCACCGCACATAATGAATAGAAGATCTTTGCTTGGAAACATCATAATAAGGAAACTGAAAGCGAAACTTACTATGAGATGGGGAATTACTACCGACAGGTTGAAAACACCCATGAAAAACCCCATCCGGTTGCGGTTCACATTTTCGGACATGATGGCAAACGGAAGGCTTACAATTGCTCCCCAGCCCATACCTGCAACAGCCATAAGAACGTAAAGGGTCATGGGAGTTTTTACAACTAAACCCATAGCAAAATATGCTATGGCCATGGTGGCAATTGCAATGGTATGAATTTTCACCCTTCCAATTTTTGCAGCCAAAGGTTCGAACACAAGGGCCGGCAGAATAAACCCAACCGTATTGAGCACAGCAAAAGACACACTTATCATAACATCTTTGTTCTCAAACCCCAGGGGCACAAGCTGGTCTTCGAGGAAGAAAATTATATACACAAACATTGATTGAACACCCAACCATGAAAAACCATGGGCAAAAAAGAGTTTAAATAGCTGGCCCCAGTTGGCATTGTCAATATCGAGCAGAGCAGCCAGTTCAGGATTCTGACGGTTTTTATTCCCAACTTGCTTAAATGAGTCCACAACACTGAAAATGTGCACCCCTATGGCAAGAGTATATAGAAAAACAGTCAGGTAGAGGTTCCCAGTGAATATAATGGATGATGCATAAAGTATGGCGGCTATAATGAAAAGTATAAATCCTTTTTTAATTTCCTTGCCATACCAGTGTCCCGAACCGGGTATCAGGATAGAAATGGTGCCAGCCAGCAGCGGGTCGAGCCTGCCAAAAGGACCTTCGTCCTTACCTGTAATATAGCGGGGCTCCTTTATAAGCAAAGTAGGGATAACTGAAAACAGCAAAACAAGTCCGGCGCCACTATACAGAAGGAAATAATTTCCGAAACGGGCCCCGACTACATAGGCCATTACGCCAAAAAAACCCGAAACTGTTTGCATCCATGTATATCCCTTGGTACGGGCACGCCCTTCAGGGGTAACATCGGCAATGAGCGAACGGGTGGGGTTAAAACTTACATTTATCGATAGATCGAGGGTAAGCGAAACCATTATGGCCACAATCAGAATATTGGATATGCCCAGAAAGCTTGAAATAACTCCAATATTGGGCAGGCAAAGTATCATCAGAGCTGCAAGGGTACCACCAAAAAGGATGAAGGGCCTCCGGCGGCCATTCCATAACCATACATTATCACTGACCACTCCAATGATAACCTGGCCGAAAATGCCGGCTACGGGGCCTGTAGCCCAAACAATGCCCACTTCAATAATACTGAAGCCAAATACTTCGGTAAGTATCCAGCTAAGAGCTGCAATCTGCACAGCCAAACCAAAACCCATGGCCGTGGCAGGCAAGGCCAGCATGGCATAAAAAGAGTTGGATAGTTTTTTTTGAATTTCTAACATGTGTTGTCTTTTAGGATGTTGTGTTTTTTACCGGTATCTAATCCGGTTGAGAATAGGGATAAAAGTAATTTGAATTTCGGAAAATTTCCAGAAAAGATTGAACCCCCGGTTGCTATGTTTTTCCTGACGATCTGTTGGCCCAGACCATCTTTTCGTTGATAGAGGCAATTCCTTGTGGAAGTTACCACCCTATACCCAACCTGAAGCCTAAAAGAGTAATTAGTCCTGTGCCTCCAAAAACATCAGGTTCCTCTGATATTTCATAAATGGTTCCGGAAGGTAATTTCTGAGTTTCAGCTTGTAAGCCAATGCCAATAAAAAAATCAGCCGCCAAGTGCCGGTTTATAATCAACAAATACCCCAGAGTGCCCTTGAGTACGTAGTTTTGTGTTTCCCTGTTCCAGGATGATTCGTCGTATTCATACCAGGTAAGTCCATTGCGTACGGAAGTGGTCCAACGGTACCCCCTGAATTCCTGAACCAGGAACCGGAATCCACCTCCTCCTGAAAGATAAAAACCACCCTTTGGACCAATACCCTGCGGATACCAGCGTAACATTACATCCATACCCGCTCCGGCTGTACTGTAAACATCATAATTGCCAAATAACCGGTTACCTCTTTGACCACGGTAATATATTGTAGGTGCATAATTAATCCATACTCCCGGCCTCCCCAGTTTCTTATCCCATTCAACCCTTATCCCATTCTTAAAAAGATGCTGGGGCACACCCATGATCCAATGGGAGTAAGATTTATGGCCTGAATCAATATCCTGACTCCAGGCTATATTGATGGAGAGCGAAAAAACAATACAAACTACAGCTATATATTTCAGCATTGCATAATGATTATTTGCATATCAATATTACGGATTGAAGGCAAAACCAAACTTTAAGCCCAGCAACAATAAATTTCCTGTGTAACCCGGGCTGACATATCCTGAGTTAAACAAGTCGGGTTCTGTTGCATCTGAGTGAAACCCAGAGTAACGTAACCCGAATCCGGTGAAAAATTCCAGAAAAAACTGATTTCCGATAAAGGCATCGTATCCTATAAGAATATCAGCCCCAAAACGGTTTATGATAGTGAACCGGTTGGTATTAGTGCCTGCTACCTTTTCGGGGAAGGTTAAATGATTGTATTGCCAAACAGGCCCGTAACTGATGTAAACCCGTGTAATACCGAAACCTTCGGCAGGATAAAATTTATGGTGCAAATGCAGGCCACCTCCCAAACGCTTGTTATAACCAAAATCAACCTCACGCGGATTGGTTTTCTGGCTGTAGAACAGCACAGTACCAGCCATAATCCAGTTGTTCCGGGTTATGGCATGCTGATAATCTACTCTTATGCCATCAACAAACCGGTAGAATGGATGTATTGAAACCGCACTGCGGAAGTTTGATGAAACTACTTTAGGTTCTGAAGCCAATGAAACCATAGGCACGGCCAGAAAAGTAATTATGATAAAGAAAGCACGCCTGCGATGTAGCTTCATAAATTTCGGGGAGGAAGGGTTATTTTGCTCAATAAAATGATATTGTTTCCTGAATAACTGTACTGGTAAAATCCATCTTCAGCCACTACATAGAGGACATCTTTGTGGGGAATTACATCGATAGCAGGTATATCGAAAGAGTGAAGTTGTTTAAGCTCAACTCCGTTTTTTACCTCAAAGACTTTGAGTTTATCATCGCAAACAAAAAGCTTGTTTTCATCGATACCAAGTCCGCGAGGCCCCATCATTGTGTATTCGGCCAAAAGGGCAGGCTGTTGTGGAATGGAAATATCAAAAACCAGTAAAACATTCCGACCTTCACCAAAACCCAGTGCGCTTCGAAGGGTTACATAAGCATATTTCCCCTGAACAACCACCGGGTCGTAACCCACAAAGTGGGGAGTAAAGCTTTTCTTTTGGGGTAATTCAGGATTGCTTATGTCATAAATGTGCATTCCATTGCGGGCTCCCATAAAAAGAAGATTTTCCACAGGGAAAATGGTCTCTATACCAAATCCGAGTGAGGTTTTATTTACCAGCGATACATCGGTTGAGTCGGATATGTTGAAGGTTCTCAGGTCTTCATTATCTACGGTGTAAAGATAATTGCCCCTGATAGTGAATCTGGCCATGGAGCCTCCGGTACCGATATCTCCGGTGTTGTCCATATCCTTCATGCATGAGAAAAGGAAACCGGTAACCAACAAAACGGTAAGGTATTGGTATTTCCCTTTTAGTTGAAATATCCCTGAAATCATATTTAGGTTTTTTACATTCTTAAGTTAAGCTTTACATGTATAATATTCTGCCGGAAAAAACTATCGGTTCCGTTGTTTTTTAACCCAACCCACTATAACGGTATTGGCAGGGCGGTTGTATGATGAATAGGCATGGGGAATCCACTCCAGGTCGGGTGGGGTGTGTTCAGGAAAGATTGCTTCCAATCTCTCCGTTACCCTTATCTCAGGAAAATTGCTGATGTCAATTGCCACCAGGTCAATGGCATTATCAGCGTACAATACCTGGTTGCGGATGGCCAGATCGACAACTCCCGGAATATGGATAAACCCGGTTTTTGTTGGGTTTGCAGAATTTTGATTATCAATTACATGAATGCCAGTGTAAAGATCGACAAGATAAATGTAATTTCCATAAATATAAATTTTCCCCGGATTGGAAAAATCAGATGCCGGCAATGTGTAAATACTGCTTGCCAAATCTGATTTTTTAAATAAAACCGGCTTGTAGATGGTGAGCGATCTTTCGTCGGGTTCAATACTAAATGCTGCCAATAAAGGCAGGATTAGAAACAACAGAAGTTTGTATCTGGGCAACATGGCTCCTGGCATTTGGTGTGAAAAATCGAAACATTCAATTTGCCAAAGATAGGAGAATAATTCGATTTTTTCTTATATATACTAAAAAATAATACCTTCTATTTGTATTCTTCCCAGCTCTTTATGGCAAGGTCATCGGCTTTATATCTTGTAAATGCGTAGATAAATGCGCTGGCCAGCCTGGCATTGGTAATAAGTGGGATATTAAAGTCGATGGCATTCCGGCGTATTTCATAATCGTTGTATAGTTCATCCTGCGAGAGATTTTTGGGGATGTTGATAACAAGATCGATTCTGCGCGATTTGATATACTCAAGGGTATTGGGGTGTTTATCTTCGTCGGGCCAGTGCAGCATAGTGCAGGGAATATTGTTGCTTTCGAGAAACTGCTGTGTGCCGCGGGTAGCAAACAAGTTATATCCGCGCTCATGCAACATTCGTGAGCTATTGAGTAACTCAGTTTTGGAACGGGCCGGACCTGTTGATAAAAGGATGTTTTTTTCAGGGATACGATAACCCACCGATAACATGGCTTTAAGGATTGCTTCATAATAATCATCGCCAATACAGCCCACCTCACCGGTCGAGGCCATTTCCACTCCCAGGATGGGGTCGGCCTTTTGTAAACGAGAAAATGAAAATTGCGAAGCTTTTACCCCCACGTAGTCGAGCTCGAATAATGATTTGGAAGGTTTTTCAACCTTTTCGCCCAGCATTACCCGGGTGGCATAGTTGATAAAATTGGTTTTGAGCACCTTGGAAACGAACGGAAAGCTACGGGAAGCCCTAAGGTTACATTCAATTACCTTAATGTCGTTGTCCTTGGCAAGGAATTGGATGTTAAAGGGCCCGGTAATATTCAGCTCTTTGGCAATGAGTTTTGCAACCCGCTTAATTCTCCTGATTGTTTCCACATAAGTTTTCTGGGGAGGAAAAACTATAGTGGCGTCGCCCGAGTGAACCCCTGCAAATTCAACGTGTTCAGAAATTGCAAATACAACAATATCACCATTGGTGGCCACAGCATCGTACTCAAGTTCTTTGGCGTTTTCAATAAACTCAGAAACTACTACCGGATATTGTTTGGAAACATTGGCTGCAAGCGCCAGAAAATGCTCCAGCTCGCGGGGGTTGGAAACCACGTTCATGGCAGCCCCTGAGAGTACATATGATGGACGGATTAATACCGGATAACCTACCTTTTCAACAAACTTATAAATATCGGCCACAGTAGTGAGCTCTTTCCAGGCGGGTTGATCAACACCAAGCTGGTCGCACATCGATGAAAATTTGTGGCGGTCTTCGGCCCGGTCAATGGATTGTGCCGATGTACCAAGTATTGTTACTCCCGCTTCATGCAGACGCATGGCCAGGTTATTGGGAATTTGCCCACCCATGGAAACCACCACACCGCGAGGAGATTCAAATTCAATAATGTCCATTACTCTTTCATAGGACAATTCGTCGAAATAAAGCCGGTCGCAGATGTCGTAGTCGGTACTTACAGTTTCGGGATTGTAGTTGATCATTACCGAACGCAATCCCTGGTTATGAAGTGCCTGCAAGGCATTTACACTACACCAGTCGAACTCAACGCTACTGCCGATCCGATATGCGCCCGAACCCAATACGATGGCTGATTTGCCGTCTCTTTCGGGAATTATATCGTTTTCACTGCCATGAAAGGTAAGGTAGAGGTAATTGGTTTGAGCGGGATACTCGGCAGCCAGTGTGTCAATCTGTTTTACAACTGGTAATATACCCTTGCTTTTGCGGTATTCACGCACCTTCAGCCCATAAGTGGCCACATCTTCGCCTGTTTTTTTTACCAGGTTTTTCCCAATCTGGAAGTCGGAAAAACCAGCCTGCTTTGCCTTTTTAAGCAATGAAACCGGCATGTCTTCTACTTTGGAATAGGGCGCTATGGCAAGTTTAATATCATAGATGTTTTTTAGCTTATACAGAAACCAACGGTCAATTTTGGTGAGGTCGTAAATCTGGTCTACAGTAAAATTGTGTTGCAAGGCCATTGCGATCACAAAAATCCGCATATCGGTTGGGTTTTTCAACTCGTCTTCAATTTGGTGACGGTCGTAAATTTCCAGTTCCTTGTTTTCAACAAAACCGTGCATTCCCTGTCCTATCATTCTCAAACCCTTCTGTATAGCCTCTTCAAAGTTGCGGCCTATGGCCATTACTTCGCCTACACTTTTCATGCTGCTTCCAATCTGTTTGGAAACGCCTTTGAATTTTCCAAGGTCCCAACGGGGAATTTTACATACAACATAATCAAGTGCTGGTTCAAAAAATGCCGGGGTGGTTTGGGTTACGGCATTTTTCAGCTCATGTAGTCCATACCCAAGCCCCAGTTTGGCAGCTACAAAGGCCAAAGGGTAGCCGGTTGCCTTTGAGGCGAGGGCGCTTGAGCGCGATAATCGGGCATTAACTTCAATTACACGGTAATCCTCTGAGTGGGGATCAAGAGCATATTGCACGTTACATTCACCAACAATGCCAATATGCCGTACTATTTTAATGGCAATTTCGCGGAGCTTATGATACTCACTATTGGTTAGTGTTTGCGATGGAGCAATTACGATACTTTCGCCGGTGTGTATACCAAGGGGGTCAAAATTTTCCATGTTACACACTGTAATACAGTTATCGTAGCGGTCGCGCACCACTTCATATTCAACTTCTTTCCAACCTTTAAGCGATTTTTCGACCAGTATCTGAGGAGCATGGTTAAGGGCTTTTTGGGCCAGTTGTTCAAGTTCGTTATCGTTGTTACAAAAACCACTTCCCTGTCCTCCCAGCGCGTAACCCGCCCTGATAATAACAGGGTAACCCAAATTATTTGCGGCTTTTCGGGCATCGGCAACATTGTTAACGGCTTCACTCTTTATGGTAAGTACCCCAATTTCATCGAGCTTTTTCACAAATAGTTCCCGATCTTCTGTGTTCATGATGGCTTCTACGGGGGTTCCCAGCACCTGAACCTTGTATTTTTCCAGAATTCCCTGCTGGTGCAGCGCCACACCGCAGTTAAGTGCGGTTTGGCCTCCAAATGCCAGAAGAATACCCTGAGGTTTTTCTTTCTTAATTACCTTTTCAACAAAGAATGGGGTTACCGGAAGGTAATAAATAGTGTCGGCGATCCCTTCCGATGTTTGAACCGTAGCTATATTAGGATTTATAAGGACTGTAAAGATACCTTCTTCCTTGAGCGCCTTAAGGGCCTGGGAGCCGGAATAGTCAAATTCGCCGGCTTCTCCAATTTTAAGTGCACCGGAACCAATCACCAAAACTTTTTTTATTTTCAGGGCCATAGGTTTTTCGTTTGTTTTACTCCCTGAAATTGTTGCTTTCAAGGAGTGGTTTAATGGTTATTTTTTTTGTGTTTGAGAAAAACTTGTAAACATCCTCGGATTGCACATATTCAGCCCAATGAGCACTACGAAAGTAAACATGAGCGATTAATCCGTTCGGATATTTTTTTTATTTGTGCTTAAAAACTTCGCTTCTTTCCTTCGATAAGTGCAATAAACTCATCGAAAAGGAAATCAGTATCAGTGGGTCCGGATGATGCTTCGGGATGGAATTGGGTTGAGAAAAACGGTTTTGTAATATGTTTTACCCCTTCATTGGTGTTGTCGTTAATGTTAACAAACAACTCCTCCCATTGTCCGTTGAGCGAACTGGCAAGGGTTGCATATCCATGGTTCTGCGAGGTAATAAAACAACGATTGCTTCCTTTTAGCAATACAGGTTGGTTATGGCTTCGATGACCGTACTTAAGCTTGTAAGTGTCGCCCCCGGCTGCCAGGGCCATTAGCTGGTTGCCAAGACATATCCCAAATATGGGTTTGTCTTGCTCCATGGCTTTTGCCAGGTTGGCAATGGTGGGTTTGCATTGCTTGGGATCGCCGGGGCCGTTAGAAATGAATAATGCATCATACTCAATTGAAGAAAAGTCATAATCCCAGGGTACTCTGATTACCGTGGTATCTCTTTCAAGAAGTTTTCGGATTATGTTGAATTTAACCCCGCAATCGATTAGCAGAATTTTGTATTTACCATTGCCGTAAGTAATTACCTCCTTTGTGCTTACCTGTGCAACAAGGATTTGCGTGTTGGGATCGGCAAATTCTACCGGGTGGCCCGGGAACTCAATTTTGCCGGGCATACTTCCCTGTTCGCGAAGTTTTTTGGTAAGAAGTCGGGTGTCGATTCCTCCAAGTGCGGGTATCTGGTTTTCAATCAGCCAGTTAGAAAGCTGATCCCATGCGTTCCAATGGCTCGATTCAAAGGAATACTCAGAAATGATTAGGCCTGAAATGTGTATATTTTCGGCTTCGTAATATTTTAATAAATTGTGCTCTCTTATTTTTGGGGGCACGCCATAGTTCCCTATCAAAGGATAAGTCAGAACCAGTATCTGGCCTTGATAGGAAGGGTCGGTAAGACTTTCGGGATAGCCCGACATGGCCGTATTGAAAACTACTTCTCCGGCAATGGACTTCCTAAACCCGAAAGAATAACCTTCGAGAAAGGTACCATCATGCAGGGTTATACGTCCATCGGAATTTCCATCGGGAGGATGGGGAAGGGGTGATTTTGTGGTTCCGGTCATCTTTTGTTGTGTTGTGGAAGGGGTAGTGCCTTCCGGTGAATATTCCTTTTTTTAACCGGAGTACAAAAGTACAGCTTTGAAACCTTTGATTATCTATAAAATTTCAGAAATTGTTAACAAACACTTAACAAATGAAGAATATAACATTTTTAGCCCTTCACGTTAAATAGGAAGCAAAAAATCGATTTAAATGGCTTTAACGGGCCAAATTTAATTTCATCCTTGCACCAAAATTAAACATCAAAAGGTTTTTATCAAATAATAAGGGATCACCGCTTGTAATCAAGCTAAATCCCCCCAGAATCTGCTGTTTATAGATAATTTGTGCAGGCTGTGTAAAGATAAAGCCTGATTCAGAGTACCATGTATTTGTGGCATTACCATCCACCAGGCTTCTTAGTTGCACCCCGGCCATTACTCCGTATTTGTTGCTGATCCCGTAGGAGGCAAAGGTGGATAGATCACCTGTTCCAATAGAAGCTTCTGCTGCCAGGTCACCCTTATCCATCGGATAAGGTGTAAAAAGTGTGTTTGGGTTATAGGTTGTTGAGCAGGAAGATAGCATAACTACCATTAGGAAGCCCACACTGCAATGCCTAATAATCAGATGTTTAAAACGTAAAATGATAGCTTTGCTTTTTTCTGCAATGCTATCATTTTTTTTGAAATTGGTTTTTCAGAAAAGTATTTTAAAAAGCCCGGGAAAACTGCCTCAGAAATCTGAGGTCATTTTCGAAATATAGCCTAAGGTCGTTCACGAGGTACTTCAGCATAGTAATTCGTTCAATACCCATACCAAATGCATACCCCGAATAAACTGTACTATCTATTTTACAATTGTCAAGCACATTGGGGTCAACCATACCGCAACCCATTATCTCTACCCAGCCCGAGTATTTACAAATGTTGCATCCTTTGCCTTTGCAAAAAGGGCATGAAACATCAACTTCAGCGCTTGGCTCGGTAAATGGAAAATAAGATGGCCTCAGCCTTATGCGGGCATCTGCGCCAAAAAATTCATGGGCAAAATGATCGAGCACCTGTTTAAGGTCGGCAAATGAAACTCCCTTATCGATATACAACCCTTCCACCTGATGGAAAATACAATGTGCACGGGCAGATATAGCCTCATTTCGGAATACTCTGCCCGGCGAAATGGTTCGGATAGGGGGTTTCTGGCTGTTCATTACCCGCACTTGTACTGATGAGGTGTGGGTGCGTAAAGTCACATCTGGATTTTTCTCCACAAAGAATGTATCCTGCATATCGCGTGCAGGGTGGTCCTGTGCAAAATTTAGTGCCGAAAAGTTATGCCAGTCATCTTCAATTTCAGGACCTTCTGAAATTACAAAACCAATTTTTTCAAAAATGTTGTTGATTTGGTTTCTTACGATAGAGATAGGATGCCGACTTCCGGTAAAGAAAAAATCAACCGGCAGACTTAAATCGGGATACCGGGCAGAATTTTTCTCACTGATAAGCCTTTCATCAATGGCATGCTTAAGGGAGTTTATTTTATCGAGCGCCTTGTTTTTGAGAAGGTTGAGTTGCTGTCCAAGATTTTTCTTCTCCTCGGTAGAAAGGGTTTTAAATTCCTCAAAGAGCTCGCTGATCAACCCCTTTTTCGATAGCATTTTAATCCGGAAGTCCTCAGCTTTTTGGGCTGATTCGGTATGAAATTGCTCTATTTCGTGCAGCAACTGGTTTATTTTTTCAATCATAGCGGATGCAAACTCCTGATAGTGAATATTTAATTGATAACTTTCATGGTCATTTTAATATCTTCAATGGGGCGGTCTCGGCGGTCTTTGCTAACAGCAGCTATCTTGTCAAGTACATCCAATCCTTCAACCACATGGCCAAAAACAGTATAGGCATGATCAAGATGAGGGGTGCCTCCAATGGTTGTGTAAATGGAGCGTTGCTCTGGGGTAAATGGGTTTCCTGAACGTTGTTCAAAATTATCAAGTTCTTCAGCGGAAAATGGCCTGCCCTGTACAATGTAAAACTGGGAGCCTGATGATTCGCGCGCAGGGTTTACCTGGTCGCCCATGCGTGCTGCAGAGAGTGCACCCTTCTTATGAAACAGCGCAGGCACAAATTCGGCAGGTATGTTATACGCTGGACCACCCATCCCAAGCGTTTGTCCCCGGGTAGCTGTTTTAGAATCAGGATCTCCTCCCTGAATCATAAACCCCTGGATTACCCGGTGAAAAAGGGTGCCATCATAAAAACCTTCGTTGACAAGTTTTAGAAAGTTATCGCGGTGCAATGGAGTTTCGTTGTAGAGCTCAACAATCATTTTTCCATAGGTAGTGCTTATTTCAACCCTGGGTCTTTGTTGTACGGGCTCGTTTTTTGAACCGGAGGTCTCTTCATTTTGGTTGTTAGCAGTGGTTAAACCACATGAAATCATTACAAAAAGGATGATGGTGCTAAAAATTACCTGCTTCTTCATATTTATACGTTTAGAAATGATTTTACCTGAAAATAGGTTTTGAAAAGCGATGTCAAAGTTAAAAAATCTGCCAATACCTGCTAAGGATATTTTCCCTATAAAAAAGGGGCCTGAAGCCCCTTTTTGCAATCAGATAAACTGAATAAAATGTTAATCGACGGCATCTTCCCGAGCCTTAAAAATTGCTCCGGAACCCGAAATTGCCACTGAGAGCATAGGGTTTCCTTTATAGTAAATATTTCCGCTCCCTGATATCCTTGCATCGAGAAACCTGAAAACCCTTACTCTTGCATCGCCCGAGCCTGATATGCGAATGGATGTGCTTTCTGCATCGAGGTTAAAAGCCCTTACTCGGCCCGAACCAGAAACCACAACCTGGTGGTCAGCTGCCACACCGCCTAATCTGAGGCTTCCAGAGCCTGAAATTGTTGATTGTACCCTGGCATAAAACGCTTCGGGGAATTCTATGTTTCCTGAGCCGGTTATTTCGAGGCTTACCTTGGTTCCACCAAAATCATCATCAACATAAATATTTCCCGAACCGCTAACTTTCAACATTTTTATTTCGGGGGTGGTTATGTAAATTGAAATATCACCGGTTTTAGTGCGCAGGCATCGCGAATTGTCGATATACAAGGTCGACCCGCTAACTTGGGTAGTTACATTATCAAGCATATTGTCAGCTGCAACAATTACCACAGAATTGGTACGCCCGTATTCTACATATACGTTTGCATGGGTTGAGAGATTAATTGAATTGAAATTGCCTGTAAGCCTTGTTTCTTCATATTGTGGGCCTACTGGTCTCAGGCAGGGATAGTAATCAGCATCAACACAGGATTGATTGATCATTAGCGTGGCAATCGCCACCAATGCGATAAGTAGCTTCGATCTCATTTTTCTTGTTTTAATGGTTAAACTCTGTATTGGTATGTTTGCAATATCACAATACCAATAAAAGTGCCAAAGGGGGCAACATATTGAATTAAAATGAGACTGACTTTATTTGTTTTTCCTGGGTTAAAATAAATTTGCTAAGTTCGAACATGTATTGTTCAATATTGAACATATAAATCTGGCCAAGTCATCTGGCTATTACAATTTGAACTGTTAGTGCCTAATCTTGTAGGGTGACAAAATCAGCATGGAAATTCTCTCAACGATTCATGAATTCCTTTATGAATTTCGTACCAGAAATCAATGGCTGCATTTCCGGCATCTTGGTCAAAACGGTTTAACCAGGCATCAAGTTCTGGTGATTTTATGCCCGAATTTTTAAGTTTGTTCATAAATGTATGAACGTAATCGATATTGCGACGGCTTTCCCAGAATACCGATGCATTGCGGCTATTGATCCGGCTTGCGGTAAGAGAGATCGACCTTAGGAAGGATTCGCTTTGTCCATAGAGCTTTTCAATAATCCCAGGCATCAAATCTTCGGCCCAGGCCCGGTGAAGCCGGCAAATACCTGTATTGTCGAGCATTAGTTCTTTCACCATTCTATGGGCATTTTTCCGTCCCAGTTCACGAGGTTCAACAAACTCTTTCCCATAATCATTGTAGTATTTGCCCATTATACCCATAGGGCTAAGTACGCCTGGGGTCCAGTATTGATTGGGTACCATCCATCCATGTCGGGCAAAGGCATTATAAACGAAGCGATTAACAATTTCAATGCCCTTTTGTCTTGCCAATTGCCTTGCATACTTTCTTGCCCCTTCCTTCAGATTTATTTTTCCGTTTTCTGTGGCCATCTCATCCAAAAGTGTCATGGCGATGTTGGCATTGTGCATCGAATCTTCCACCACATGAAACCCTTCAGGCTCGAAAATTGGCTTTTCGGAAAGACCAAGTTCTTCAGGTTTAATCAAATTATCGGCAACACAATCCATTAGCCATGCCAATACACCTCCTACTGAAATAGCGTCAAACCCTAAAGAATCAGCTTTTTGGTTGGTTAGCTCGGCGGCTCTTTGATCAAATATTCCGCATAGAGGCCCCATTGTCTGGTAGGGTTCATAATCTTTTTTGTAATGATTGTTGAGTTTTTTGCAAACTGCTGCACAGGGCTCACCGCAGGTTCTTTGCTGTTTCGGTATGATGGTTTCTTCGTTAAACTGCTTCAGATAGTGGTCGAGAATAAATTCTTTATGAAGTTTGAGCCTTTGTTCATCATTCCAGTATATTGATCTGTAATTGAATGCAATAATGTTTTCTTTCAGGGTGGTGAAATTAACTCCAAATGTACCTCCCGTGTTAAAAGCGGGGTCGTAGCGATACTTGGTGGTTGCCTCAAGGTCTTTTGCAGATAGTTTCATCTGGTATCGTTCCTGAAACCAGCTGTCAGCAACAGTCCGGTCGCGAAAATCTTCATCTACGAAGGTTCCACCATATATTATTGCTGCAATGCCATGATCACTGAGTAATTTGGTGCCAAAACCACCCCGTCCGGCCCAACAGTCAACATAGGTTACTTCTCCTTTTCTGACCGGGGCAGATGCAATGGCCCCAAAATCGGTATATAATGCTGCCGGACCGGTTGCCAAAACCCTGGGGTCATTTTCATACCGGTGGCGAAATGAATCGAGGGTATGTTGCATCATCGAGTAAACCCCTTTTCGTCCTTGCTCCCAAATTTCATGAATATGAACCGGAACTATTTCCACTTCAATTTCTTCTCCATGGTTTCGGTTCAGGTAAATTACCGATGGTTGCGACGATTTACCCGTTATTGAAACCATATTTAGCCCAAGATTATCAAATACCAGACCTGCGCCACCCATTGATGAAATATAGAATCCATGCCAGCAAGGGCTGAATCCGGTAAAAATCAATCTGTTGGAGCCAGGGAAAATTGAGCCTGCCAATAATCCGGTTCCAATATTAAGCGAATCGAATTTTTTTGCAAGATGAATTCCAAGATCTACGGGGCCCCAGAAATCTCTAATTTTGTATCTTGTTATTTTATAGAAGCCTGTTCTGGCATCTATCATTAGGGTTTTAAGATGATTTTGTGTCAGTTCTGAGCTCATTTGCTAATTCTGTTAGATAAAAAGAGAATGGGTGGGAGAGTGCATTTTTACTGGCTTATCCCACCTTTTTGCATAAGGCCAAAGGTAAAAAAAAACCCATTCCCGGGCAGGAATGGGTTTTTAAGCTTATATTATATTTTGAATTTCCTTTATAAAGGTCCTATGTTAATAAAACATATGGCGGTTATCTTTTACCTGGGCATTTTCGCGCAATACTCTAAAGGTTTCTCCTGGCACCCGGTTACGGAAACTGGATAATATTTGCGTTCTCTGAAGAGACCAGTTCTCTGGTTCAATGCCGGGCTCGTTGGAATTAACCCTTACAAGGTAAACACCATTATTCCCTTTAACTTGGTTAAGTTTGCCAATTTCCATGGCAAATGCGCTTCCAACAACGGCAGGTTCCGGCCCAAAACCAAAAAGGTTGTTATTGTTAAATCTGATATTTTCAAGCAACCTTGAGTCGGTATTAAGACTTTCGGCCTTTTCCTCGAGGGTATTACCTGCAGCCTGGTTTATCTTATCAATTAGTATCTGCCCTTTTTTCTCACGAATGGCTATGGTTCTTATTTCATCTTTTATTTCATTCAGCGATGGAATTCCTTCCTCTCTGATACGTGATACTCGTGCAACTACAAATCGGCCATCGAGGTCAAAAATTTGTGAAACACCTCCTTTATTTGTTCTTTCTGCAAATGCCCATTGAATTATGCCTCTTGGGTTTTCAATTCCGGGTATTGCATTATCCATTGGTTTTATGTTGTCGACAATTCGTTTGCTTAAACCTTGTCCTTCCACCACTGCGTCGAAATCATCATTGTTTCTCAATGCAGCAGAAAAGGCGCTTGCCTGGCCAAAAACCCGCTGAAACGTTTGATTGCTATATTCAATGTTTCTTGTTAACCGGGCTACCTGTACCTTTTTGGTAGGTGATGATTTGCCTGTAATATGAATGACATGGAATCCAAATTCAGATTCAGCCACAGTAAAACTGTTTATGGGATTATCAATTACTGCCTGGTTAAAAGCGGGTACCATAGCGCCATCGGCAAACCACCCAAGGTCACCCTGATTAGAGGAGGCAGAGGGATCGTTGGATAGAACTGATGCAAGCGAAGAAAAGGATGCCGGATTTCTTCTGACAACGCCTAAAATACTATCAGCCTTTACTTTTGCCTGATCTCGTGTCAGGGAAACTTCTTGTGCTGCTGATCTGGAGCCTTTGAAGGCAATAAGGATATGAGCAGCTTTAATTGAATCAGGACGTAACTGAACATCATTTAATTTGGCAACCACAAACGCATTATTTTCGATAAACGGGCCGTACATTGTTCCAACAGGAGCGTTGAACATTATGCTGTCGATAATAGGGGAGAGTTGGCCTCTGGAGAAAAAAGTTGGGTTAAAACGGTCATCAGAGTTTGAATTGATGAAAGTTTCCACATTTTCTGCTGTGGCAAATTCGGGCATAAGTCTTTCGGTTTGCAACCTTATGGTTTCCTGATCCTGCTCAGATGGAAAGATAGGGAATACTACATATTCCAAATCTCTTGAAGCTTCTCTTTTATGTTTGTGTTTATGTTCATTATAGGTACGGCGAAGTTCCCGATCGGTTATAACAACCAGACTATCATCAATATCGGTATAACGCAATAAAGCAACGGTCAAATCAATCGATGCATTTTTATCCTGGTAATCAGCTTGAACCAATATATCAGGCATGTAATAGCCTTTTCTGATCAGATTATGGTATTTGGCCTCCTTGCGTTGGTCTTTGATGAAATCTTCGAGCATAAACCATTGATTTTGAACTGAAGGGTCGATTGCCCCAGAACTCATATTCTGAAGGAAGTTAATAACCGATTGTGGGTCGAAGGAACCATCATTGGGATTGGTAAAACTCTGAAGTATTGCAGGATGGGGATTATTCCCAATAATCATGTCACTTAATTCATCAGGATGAATTTTGAGACCAAGTTTTTCATATTCAACATCCATTAATATATCTTTAAGGAGCTGATCCCAAACCTGTTGCCTTATCTGAAATGTTTCCCGGATACCAGGGTTCTGATTACCGGTTTGGTTGCGCCAATTTTCAATAGCCTGGGCAACCTTTTCTTCAAAATCGCGGTACATGATTTTGGATTTTCCCGCTGAACCTACCTCAAGGGATTGTGATCTGGTGGGCCCATATCCAAAAAAATCGCCCAGCACAAAAGCAGCCAAAGCGATACCAATAACAGCAATAAGTAATCCGGAATAACTCCTGATTTTTCCAATAACAGCCATAATATCTTACTATTCTTTTATCTGATTTACTTGTTTTTAAATTGAACTGCAAATGTATAACAATTTTTCAAAACCGGAATTTGGGGTTTTAAATAATTTGAATGGCCATAAACTGCACATATACAGTTTGTTAAATATCGTATGTTTAATTTTGGGTTTTGCAGGTAGCTAAGTTCTTTAGTTGTCTGGCGATATTCTTACATGAACCTGTTCAATTCTTTTTGCGCTTACCTGACTTATGCGGAATATATAATTTTTGATTTGGATAGTCTGGTCTTTTTCTGGGATGCTTTCGTGTTGATTAATAATCAATCCTCCCAAAGTCTCATATTCTTCTGATTCTGGCAACAGAAATCCATACTTTTCATTCAGATAATCAATTTCGAGCCGGGCAGAAAAAATAAATTCATTTTCGCTGATTTGTTTTTCCACCAGATTGTCAGTATCATATTCATCCTCAATCTCCCCAAAAATTTCTTCCATGATGTCTTCGATGGTGATAAGACCAGCTGTTCCGCCAAATTCGTCAACCACAAGGGCAATGCTTCTATGTTGGTGAATAAAATTTCGCAGAAGCTTATTCACGTGCATGGTTTCCGGAACAACCATAATGGGCCTGATTATGCTTGGAATATCCTTTGGCTTCTTAAAAAAATCAAACGCATGCACATACCCGGTTATATTATCAATGCTTCTTTGATATATAAGAATTTTTGATAACCCTTTTTCGGAAAAGGTTTTCCTGAAAACATCAAGTGGCTCCTTTTCATCAAGTGCAACAATTTCCGTACGTGGTATCATGCTCTCCCTGAGTTTAATGTCGGGAAATTCAATTGCGTTTCTGAAAATCTGCATTTCAATTTCATCGCCACCGGAGGAGTTTTGCTTGTTTCCAAATTCACGAAGGAAATTATCTATGTCTACACTATCAAATGTTTTGGGAGATTGGGACAGGTTCACTTTGAAAATTCTGCGAAGAATAAAGTCTGACAACCCAAGAGTTATAAAGACCAAGGGATAGAGGAGAATATAGATTATATAAACTGGTAATGCGAAAAACCGAAGAATTCGGTTTGAATCAATCCTGAAAAGTGTTTTCGGGAGAAATTCGGCAAAAAGTAAAATTATAAGTGATGACAGGATAGTTTGACCTAAAAAGATGCTGAATTCGCTTTGAATTATTTCGGGCATTACTCTTTCCAGCTGTGGCCTGAGTAATAATGCAATAAAAATACCATAAACAACAAGCGTTATATTATTTCCAACCAGCATTGCCGAAATAAAGCCTGAATCGGAACGGGTAAATCGAGAGATGATTCGGGCGGCCAGTCCTCCGCTCTTTTTGTCAACCTCAACCTTAAGCTTATTGGCAGTAATATAGGCAATTTCCATCCCGGAAAAGAAAGCCGAAAAAATGAGACTGATAATAATTATCCACCAATAATAGTTTTCCACAGTTAATGCATTAATAAAAAAAGGTAATCACAAATTTATAAATAATTGAATAATTGTTTCTTTGTTCTTATTGGGGTAATATCAATGGGCTTTTCAAGGATTCTCCTGGTTGGTTTCCTGATTCATTTCAATATAAAAAGTACCTGTTGGGTTTTTAATGATCCAATTGGTAAAACGGTCATCTGATTCAAACCCTTCGCCATAGAGCACTTCTTCCTGGGTAGTTATTTTTACAAATTTCTCGGTATAAATCATTTCTCTTTTCTGATCCCAAATCAATTGCTCTGTATTAAGTTTTTCTCCGTTTTCATGATTTTGCAAAATTACATTGTTCCTTGCGTCGATAAGTTGATCGATCTCATATTGAATGGCATAATTGGCCGAAATCCGGGAAGTTTCCTGCATCAGGGAGTCAAAAAACATCATCACAAAACCTTCTGGCAACTCCATGTAAGGCTTTTCACCTTCAAATTTTTTCATTAAAGGAGTTTCCATAATCATCTGCACTCTGCCACTTGTGCTGTATATGATTTTGAGCTCGGTGGCAATTTCCATAGGCTGGTTTTGGTCTATGGTAATGGCTTCAATAGTCTTTATATCGGGTTTACATGAAAAAAGCATTGCCAACCCGGAAAGGATGGCAATGCAATAAATGGAGTATCTTAAACCGGGAAGGCTCATTATCTGGCCCTAACGCGGGTGGTTTCGTTTATCCAACATTCAACCCTGTATGTTTGGCCTTCGGTAAGCCCATGAAAGAATATTATTTCTCGGTTGGGGAAGTATTGGCTGAATGTATTAATAAGTTGTGTTGCCCTCTCAACTACTGCCGGATCAGAATCAGCATTGCGCGCCTGAAGGAATTTATCGACAGCTGCCCAATAGGCTACGTTTTTGGTAAGATCATTTTCTCCGCATTGATTTGCAGAAGTGGCATACATTTCTCCAATAAGCAAAAGTGGCCGTCCGTTATTGGGCGCAAGAGCCGACGCTTGTAATGCATAAGTCCTGGCTTGCGCGAATTGCCGTAATTGACGGAAGCTCATATCGGCCATTAAAAGATATGCAGTAAACTTATCGCTGTCTGACTGATAAAGGTCGATTGCCTGCTGATAGAAGTTCAAAGCTTCGCGGTAATTCTGACTTGAACTTTCCATACGGGCCATCATGAACGCACTTTGAGCTGTAGGTTTAAGCTTGTGGAGGTTAAGGGTCGTCTTGTAAAACAAATCAGAATCAGTACAACTCGCTTTGCTCAGCATGGATGTTACTTTTTCAAGGAGTTCAATATTGTTTGGAGTATTGTTAAAGCGAGGGCCATACAAGGCAATAATATTCTCGCAGGTTGCAAAAGGTTCAAACATTATCTCAACATTGTTTTTTGCCTGAACATACAGGTTGTTATCCTGGGTGTTGTTGGCAATATTATGGTCGATAATAGCCATTACCTGGTCATAAGCTAACAAAATCTCTCCGGTTGGAAGAAGCCCTGCTTCAACCATTCTGATTAATGACTGCATATATATAAGAATAACATCGGCTTGGGAATTGTTTCGTTCGAGTAAGATAGAACGCTTTGTCATTTCATATATGGGCAAAGTATTGTTGGGCCTGAGCTGAAACAAGTCAACCGCCTTACGGCCAAGTACCAATCCTTCGCGCGATTGTGGAACATTTCCAAAATATTGGATTCGTTGATCGTAAACCATCATCAGGGTATCTATCCAGGCTTCACGTCTTATGGGGTCAGTTTCCTGGCTGTATTTCATTTTTACCAGGATAGCTCCCCTGATAAAAGTATTTTGGCTTGCCTGCGGACAATTCAGAAAAACTTCCCTCCATGGTTCCCATGCCATCTGCCGGTTACCTTGATTGTAAAATTCCTGATAGAGGGACAAATTTCGGATGCACTTAACACTGTCTTCGGGGGTTGCTCCATATCTGGGAGTCCTGGGTTGATTTGGATTTTGCTGCCCCGTTGTTAACGACTCATCTGCAATTTCAGTATTTGTGTTGTCTGCGGCAGCGGTAGTTTTAACAGAGGCGGTGCAATTATAGGTCAGAAAAAGGCTAAGTAATATAACTGCGGGAAAAAATCTCTTCGTTTTCATTTTGTGTTTTTTTTTTAGTGGTCATTTGAAAATAACTGCGAAATCATTGTATTTGAAGATGCAGGTACGTTCAATCCTCGTAATTGAATAATTTTTTGTGGCTAAAAGAATTTACGTTTAAAGAACCATCTTTCGTATACGTTAATTCCGATATTAAACCGAAAGAAGTTTTCGCGAAAGAGTTCTGAACTTGATGCGCTGCGCAGCGAATATTCAAAACCAAGGTTCAGTCCTGATAGCGATCTTCTCATGGGCAAACCAATTCCAAAACTTATGCCAAGTTCTGTGAAGTCCTGAAAATCGCCTGAACTATCGGGAATGGTAATAGACGACTGACCATACCTAAAGCCTCCTCTGTATTCAATGCGGTTGAGGAATCCGGAATAATTAGATACCCGTGGGTTGTATATGGCACCTAACCTAAACTGGTAAACATCATTAAGGTTATAAGAGTTTCCCATTTTTTGGAATCCACTCCAGTTTTGCATCTGAAAATCGGCTCCAACACCAAAATTGGGATTGACAGTATAAAATAACCCACCACTAATATTGGCAGGAATTCTCATTTTGCCTTTATTATCAGCGCTCGAACTTAACGTATCGACGATTCCTTCACTAAGAAGAGATCTAACAATATAGCTATTCTGTATTACATTTAATTCGGTATCTGCAGTGTAGGAAGCACCTAGGGTTAGCCCTCGATCATTTTTTAATTTCATGCTCCATTGCAAGCCATAAGTCAACAGCAATCCGGTTGTCCGGTCGGCATTACTCCAGAAGGTTCTGAAAAATCCATTGGTTTCAGAGTATGCACTGCTGAGGTCTTCACTGCGACCAAAAAGGTAAGAAACATTAACCCCGGCCGATAATCCTTTGTAAATCTGAAAACCGTTGCCAACAAATAGCTGATTAATTCCTCCAGTGCCTTCATAGAGGAAATTTACCCTGCCAGATGTTGTAGTTTCCTCAAAATCACTAATTCTGTAACCCACCTGCGACCACGGAACAATGCCTGTGGCAAATTTCCACCATTTGGTAATAGGAAAACCAAAATTCAATGCTCCAAGATTTGTATAGAGAGCGCTTTGATTCCGGGTGGTATCTACCTGCTGATAAATATGAGATAAAACAGTACCATCAAACACAAATGACATGGAATCAATGGCAGTGTATGAAGCCGGGTTCAAATAATTCACACTTACATTACTCCTAAATCCCTGAGAGATCCCTCCCATGGACATATTGCGGAAATAATCATTCCCTTTAAACTCTCCTACAGCAAATATTGAGTAGGGTGAGTTTATCCTTGCCTGACCATGCAAATCGTAAGAAGATAAAAGAATTGCTACGAGCGCAGGAGAGAACAGGAGTAAAATAGATTTGGATAATCGGTTATTTTTCGACATTTATTTTATTGAATTCTAATATTATGTTTAATCCACAGGGCACCAAATTTGCGGTTGCAAATATCCTATTTTTTAGTCGTTTATCAAAAAAAAATGTATTACCACCCCCAAAAATCACAATTAGCTCTGGAAATAACTCGCGGTATTTGTCTATTATACCATCAGTTTCGGCAATGCATCCGTTATTTACACCCGATAAAATCGACTCATTAGTATTCCTTCCTATAAGATAATCTGTTTCTTCTTTTTTAACTAACGGAAGTTTTGCGGTAAAAGTATTCATAGCTTTTAATCTCATCTCTACTCCCGGGGTAATTATTCCACCGGGATATTCTCCATTGCTCAGAACAATATCGTAGGTTATACATGTTCCGGCTTGTATTACTAAAACATCTCTTCCCGGAAAAGTATATGAACCGTAAACTGCTCCTGCAATACGATCTGTTCCAAGAGTTTCCGGAGTTGAATATGTTATTTTCAGTGGGACTGGTATTTGGGAAGCCATTTTAATTACCGGGAAAAAACTCCTAAAACCGGCAATAAGATCATCAGTTTTTTCTGCTACATCCGACACTATTGCATGGCGTATCGTAAATTCGGCCGAAATATCTTCAGGCCTTATTGTTTCAAGGTTTGATGTTGACCAGGTTTTAACTAATGAAAAACCCTTAAAAACGGCAATTTTTGTCAATGTATTTCCGGAATCGATAACCAGATTAAAAACATCTTTCACGCTTTACCAAATTGATAATAAGTATAGAAGGGTTGAAGTTGTTGAAAAATTTGGTCAAAAGTAAAAAAACATATTGTATGATAGAAATGTTTATTTACCTTTGCGCTGTCTTTACGAGAAGGTACCATAGCTCAGTAGGTAGAGCAACGGACTGAAAATCCGTGTGTCCCTGGTTCGATTCCGGGTGGTACCACTGAAAGTCCTGAGATGAAGCTAAATAGCAACAGATCAGGACTTTCGCTTTTTTGTTAAGCATAGTTCAAAAATTCATCATCTAGCGATTGATTAATACAATATACTGTATTACAGTTTTTTATCGATTTGTATTAAATGATTTTTGAAAAAAGTGAACAAATCACTTGTTGGGTTTAAAATTTGAATTACATTTGCACTCGCAAAACACCTAACGATAAGTTTAAATTTTGCGATACAAATTAAGGGCGATTAGCTCAGCTGGTTCAGAGCACCTGCCTTACAAGCAGGGGGTCGGCGGTTCGAATCCGTCATCGCCCACAAAAGAATAAAGGGTTACAGATGA
>JBBISA010000003.1:0-157123 GCA_037441525.1 Bacteroidota bacterium | reverse complement strand
CATTGTAATGACTGGGAATTAAAGTATTTTGAGCCTTATAACACCCGCCCGGAAGCGTATCGGCGCGAACTTTATATAAAAGGGAGAAAAAGGCGGGATTACATCCTCAGACTAATCGGCTCAGGCGGTTCAGAGCATCCCGTTTAACAACGGGAGGGTCGGCGGTTCGAATCCGTCATCGCCCACAAAAGAATAAAGGGTTACAGATGAAAAAACTGTAACCCTTTTTGGTTTTAGCAAAATTAGTATTCAATTGTACTACACTTACATAATTTACAGCCCTTGCGCCGACCGGTTTTACGTTGGTTCGACCGATAATCTGCAACGCAGGATAGAGGAGCACAATCGGGGTAAAACAAAATATACCAGCCATTGTAATGACTGGGAATTAAAGTATTTTGAGCCTTATAACACCCGCCCGGAAGTATTCAGCTTGATGTTCATAAAAATTTCTTTAAACCTACACCAGCACTTTCCCTGTCATTACTTCAGGGATTTTCAGGCCCATGATATGAAGAATGGTAGGAGCCAGGTCAGCCAGTCGTCCGCCCTTATTAAGTTGCTTGTATTGTTTATCAAGCATCCAGAGTGGAACGGGATTGGTTGTATGGGCCGTGTTGGGTGAGCCGTCGTCATTGAAAGCATAGTCGGCATTACCATGGTCGGCAGTAATCAGAACAGTATATCCATTTTCAACCGCGGTTTCGGTAACTTCCTTTACGCAGGCATCAACAGTTTCAACTGCTTTTTTTATGGCATCGTACACTCCAGTATGTCCTACCATATCGGCATTGGCAAAATTGAGACAGATAAAATCGAACTTTTGTTTTTTTAATTCGGCCACAACGGCATTTTTGACTTCAACAGCACTCATTTCGGGTTGCAAATCGTAGGTGGCTACCTTTGGTGATGCAATCATAATACGCTCTTCGCCCTTAAATTCATTTTCGCGCCCGCCACTAAAAAAGAAGGTAACATGGGGGTATTTTTCAGTTTCGGCAATTCGCAACTGAGTTTTTCCATAGTTTTCAAGAACTTCGCCCATTGTATTGGCAAGGTCATCCTTTTCGTAAATAACCTTAACATTCCTGAAAGAATCGTCGTATTTGGCCATGGTTAGGTAATACAAAGGCATAGTTTTCATGCCGTGTTCGGGCATATCTTTCTGGGTAAGTACAACGGATATTTCGCGAAGGCGGTCGGTGCGGAAGTTAAAGCAAATTACCACATCATCCTTTTCTATGGTTGCCAATGGTTGATTTTGGGTGCCTGTTATTACCTTTGGTTTGATGAATTCGTCAGTTACATCTTCGTTGTATGATGCTTGTATGGCCTGGGCGGCGGAGGTATATTTTTCCCCTTGTCCGTTTACCAGCATATCGTAGGCAATTTTTACCCGTTCCCATCGTTTATCGCGGTCCATTGCGTAGTATCGTCCGCAAACGGTAGCAATGGTTCCAGCCGATTTTTTCAGATGGTCTTCAAGTTCATTGATGAAACCCAGCCCGCTTTTTGGGTCGGTATCCCGTCCATCGGTAAAAGCATGAATATACAACCCGCTGAAATTATGTAGTTTGGCCACATCACAAATGCCGAAAAGATGGTCCATGGCAGAATGTACACCACCATTTGAAACAAGGCCCAGCAGGTGAACTTTTTTCCCTTCTTTTTTGGCGTAATTAAAGGCATCAGTAAGTACCGGGTGTTTGTGAAAACTTCCGTCTTTTATTGCAAGAGAGATTTTTACCAGATCCTGATAAACCACCCGTCCGGCGCCAATATTCAGGTGACCCACTTCGGAATTGCCCATTTGCCCATCGGGAAGGCCCACATCTTCACCGGATGTTTTGAGGGTGGAAAAGGCAGCTTTTTCATTCAAACTTTTTGTGAAAGGCACATTGGCCTTGGCAATGATATCTGAATTATCGCCACGACCCTTGCCCCAGCCATCCATAATAACAAGAATTACTTTTTTGTTGCTCATTTTAATCAATTAGTAAAGGTTTTTTAAAACACTGTTTATTTCAAGCTTTTCCCTGCATATCAATCTATTTATCTGTCAATGAAGAATCAATCCAGACTAAGTATTTGCTCTAATTGCATCAACAGGGTTGAGATGTGCTGCCGACCAGGCCGGAATGAAACCCGCCACTAGGCCGATAATTACCGAAACGTTAATACCCAGCAGCAGGTTTTTGGGTTGCAGCAAAAGGTCGAAATCGAGAGCTGCCGAGGCGGCCCAGGTACCTGCGAAAACCAGGATTAGGCCTATTATTCCTCCGAACAAACTGAGAAGCACTGATTCGGTAAGGAACTGAAGTAAAATAAAATAGTTCTTTGCCCCCATTGCTTTCTGTATGCCAATAATGGTAGTACGTTCTTTAACCGAAACAAACATAATGTTGGCAATTCCAAATCCACCCACCAAAATGGAGAAACCGCCAATTATCCAGCCGGTTATTTTAAGGATGGCAAACAGTCCGTCGAAACCCTGGGTAAGAAGGCTTGTTTGGTTAAGGGCAAAATTATCTTCGGCAGCAGGCTTTAAACGGCGCAGAGAGCGCAAAATGCCGCGCAGTTCATCGATAAGTTCATCGTTGGCAATATTCGGCCTGCCACGGGCAAGCACGCTGGGGTTGTAGCGGTCGCCGCTGACATCAATAATGTTATTTACCCAGTTTATGGGGATTACTACCAGTTCATCGTGACTATTGCTGAACGGTGCCTGGCCTTCGCGGGTAAAAACCCCTACTACTTCGAGTCGGCGGCCGAATGCTTTAACGCTTTGTCCCACGGGGTTAACCGCGCCAAAGAGTTTACGCGAAATTTCATTGCCCAGGATTACCACATTGCGCCCTGCAGATGATTCGGCAGGCGAAAAATAGCGTCCGTTTTCAAGCTCAAAGGTTCTTACTTTATCATAATCATGACTGACACTTAGAACTGTAACCTGGTCAATATTTTTATTCTGAAACTCGACGACCTGTTGCGTTGTGGCAGTATAAACAGCATATTCAACAAGGCTGCTGCGGCGCATCATTTCTTCCATTTCCCATGGCTTCACGTTGGGCCTGTTCATGTAGCGCCACCAGGCATAATCAGAGCCAAATTCCCATGGCCACTTTTGTATGTAAATCACATTGTCGCCCAAAGATGTTATGCTGGTTCTGATTTGTCTTTCGAGTGCATCAACCACACTGAAAACACTTATAATAGCGAATATGCCTATGGTTATTCCAAGGAGGGTAAGAAGCGTGCGCAACTTGTTCGACACCAGGCTGCCCCATGCAAACAGGGCGCTTTCCTTGAACAGCTTGATGAATAGTATCATTGGGCGGGTGTCTGTTTTAGGTTTAGAAAATTATCTTCTACAATGGAGGCTGCAAAAATACTAAAATTCAGGATGATGATGGCGAGCTTATTTCAACTTCCGCATCAGTTCCGATGCATAAACGAAGTTCTCTACTTCGGGGTTGCCCGATTTTAGTATTTCTTCCGAACTTCCCTGCCACCAGAGCTTTCCTTTGAAAAGAAAAACAACATGGTCGCCAATTTCCATTACGCTGTTCATGTCGTGGGTGTTGATGACGGTTGTAATGTTGAATTCTTTGGTTATTTCGCTGATGAGATTATCGATAACAATAGCGGTTGCAGGGTCGAGTCCCGAGTTGGGCTCGTCGCAAAAGAGATACTCGGGGCTATTGGCTATGGCACGGGCTATGGCTACCCTCTTTTTCATACCCCCGCTAATTTCGGCGGGATAAAGCTTATTGGAGTTTTTAATATTAACCCTATCGAGGCAGAAGTCGGCCCGTTTTTGTTTCTCTCGACGGCTCATCTTCCTGTTGAACATTTCAAGGGGGAACATAACGTTTTCTTCAACAGTAAGCGAATCGAACAGTGCGCTTCCCTGAAAAAGCATGCCCATCTTTTTTCTGATGACCGACCGGTTGCGATTGGTAAGTGCCGTAAAGTTTACCTCATCGAACCATACCTCGCCCGCATCAGGTTCGTGCAAGCCAACCAGACACTTCATCAGTACAGTTTTCCCCGAGCCGCTCTGACCAATAATAAGGCTGGTTTTTCCCCTTTCGAAACGGGTGGAGACAGCCGTAAGGACATCCTGCCCGATAAACGACTTGCAAATATTTCGGGTTTGAATCATACAAGCAGGATTTGAGTAAGGATAAGGTTGAAAATGATTATGTAAATACTGCTGAATACTACCGCTTTGGTGCTCGAATGTCCAACCTCAAGGGCTCCGCCACGGGTAATGTAGCCAAAATATCCCGAAATGGAAGTAATCAGAAATGCAAATACAATTGTTTTGATGAGGGCATAAATCACATCATAAAACTCAAATTCGAGCAAAATTCCCACAGTATAATGGCTTAGTGGTACTACCTGGGTAATGAAGGAGGCCATCCATCCACCAAAAATCCCAAGAAACATACTCACCACCACCAGCACCGGATTTATGAGTACACAGGCAATTATTTTTGGCAGAATAAGGTAGCCGGCTGAGTTGATACCCATTACTTCGAGTGCGTCAATTTGTTCTGTAACCCGCATGGTGCCAATTTCGGAAGCTATTCGTGAGCCTACTTTACCTGCCAGGATAAGGCTGATAATGGTGGGCGAAAATTCAAGAATTATCGATTGTCGCGTGGTGTAGCCAATGGCATAGATGGGCATAAGCGGGTGGTCGATATTGAATGCGGTTTGTATGGTAACCACAGCACCCATAAAAACCGATATAATGGTAATTATACCCAGGCTTTCGAGCCCGAGATTGTCCATCTCCACAATAATTTTCTGACGGTAGATTGTTGAATTTTCCGGACGGCGCAATACCTGGCCCATTAGGGTAAGATACCGGCCGATATGCGCGAATAACTTCTTTAAAATCACGATGGGTGCCCTTTTAAAATACCTGCGAATTTACGCATATTTTAATTGCGTAAAGGTTGCAGTTTGGGGTTAAATAACTATTGATAAATTTTGGCTTTGATGAAGGTTAAGAAAATTTCCGTAGGTTTGCAATCAGAACTTTTGGCATAAAATTATGTGCAATTGTCTGTAATTTAGTTAAATATATGCGCATCAAATCAACAAAAGGAATTTGGGGAGTATTGCTGGTATTGATAATTGCTGGTAGCTCATGTGCCGCCAAACGGAACCGTAAATGCAATTGCCCCTCCTGGGGCATGGAAAAGCCCATTTCGCCCCTTGTAACCAACCCGTTAAATGAGCAAACAGTATAAGGAGATTTTATCACGATATTTTCCTCCTGAAACCATAGATCAGGTTTTTGGGATGCTTGAAAAACACACTGTTCAACTTACCATTTCGCGCTACCGTTCATCAAAACTGGGAGATTACCGTCCGCCGCACAAACAAAGTCGTCACCGCATCAGTATCAATGGTGGTTTGAGCCCATTGCTTACTTACCTTATATATTTGCATGAATATGCCCATTTACTGGTTTGGAATAAATTCGGCAGAAAGGTTTCGCCGCACGGTAAACAATGGAAAGAGGAGTTTGGAAGTTTGCTCAGGCAGGCTATTTTCCTGGGCCATGTTCCTAATCATTTGCAGAATTCGATCCTTGCTTTTTCTCAAAATGTCAAAGCTACATTCGCAGCTGATAATAAGCTCTGGAAACAGTTGCAGCTGCTTGAAAATGGGGGTGAAGACCAGGTTACCGTTGAGCAACTTCCTGTAAACAGCTATTTTAGTGCCGGCAATGGGCGGGTTTTTCGTAAAGAAGAAAAGTTGCGTACACGATTCCGGTGCTTTTGTCTTACCAATAACCGAAGATATCTTTTTCATCCTTCGGCAATTATTCATCCTTTGGGCGAAAAACCGCCCGGAAAAATCCATCAACAATAATACAGCTATGAACCGGGCATGATCCAATAAACAATACAGCTGGATGAAAATCTATCATGCGTGTTTCATCCTGCCAATTAACTAAATTTCCTTTCTGATGAAAAAAAACTTTTATGCAATAATTATGGCAGGAGGGGTAGGCGAACGCTTCTGGCCAATGAGCAAAACCAGCCGCCCAAAGCAATTTATTGATATACTGGGTACCGGCAAAACCCTTATTCAGCAAACCTACGAACGATTTTTGCGGGTATGTGAACCAGAAAATATTTACATCGTTACCAACAAAATATATCGCGATCTCGTTTTGGAACAACTTGCCGGAATTGGCGAGAACCAGGTGATTTGTGAGCCCGCCCGAAAGAATACTGCCCCATGTATTGCTTATGCTGCCTGGAAAATAAATGCTCAAAACCCCAATGCCGCCATGGTAGTAGCCCCTTCTGACCATATAATTATGAAGGAAGACGTATTTTGCGGAATTATAACTGATGCCCTGAATGAAGCAGCAAAAAGCAATAATTTCTACACCCTTGGTATCAAGCCTTCACGTCCCGACACCGGCTATGGATACATTCAGTTTGTGGCTGGTCAGCGATTTGAAAACAACGAACTGCTGCGAAAGGTTAAAACTTTCACCGAAAAGCCTAACCTTGAACTGGCCCGGTCATTTTTACAGAGTGGCGACTTTCTCTGGAACTCAGGAATTTTTATCTGGTCGGTAAAGGCTATTATTGAAGCATTCGAGAAGTATCAGCCTGAGATCACTGATGTATTTCAGCGGGGAGTGGGTAAATACAACACCCCGCAGGAAGAAGCATATATAGATCAGGCGTATCCTGCATGTAAAAGTATTTCCATTGATTATGCCATCATGGAAAAAGCTGAAAATGTCCACGTTTTTATTTCCGATTTTGGATGGTCTGACCTGGGTACCTGGGGTTCGCTCTATGAATCGATGGAAAAGGATGAGCAGAACAATGCAGTAATGGGCGAAAACGTTATGCTGTATGAAGCAGAAAACTGCATTGTAAATGTACCAGCCGGTAAACTGGTGGTCATTCAGGGACTAAACGACTTCATTGTTTCAGAATATGAAAATTCGTTGCTCATTTGCCACAAAAGTCAGGAGCAGCAAATCAGGAAATTCGTAAACGATGTGAAACTTTTCAAAGGCGAAGAATACACATAGCCAGAATCCGCTTCCAGACTTTTTCTAAACTATATCCAATCTTTATCCAACGGTTATCAATTCATCCACATTCATTAACACTATGATAAAAAAAGTACTTGCCACCTTGGTATTGTTTGTGGCATTTTTTACCTCAAAATTACATGCCGATGAGGGCATGTGGTTGCCCTATCAGATAAACGACGCCCTGTATAATCGTATGCAGCAAATGGGGCTCAGCCTGTCGCCCGATCAGATTTTCAGTTTTAACAAATCCAGCCTAAAGGATGCCATCGTTAGTTTCGGTGGTGGCTGCACCGGCGAAATTATTTCACCCGAAGGCCTTCTGCTTACCAATCATCATTGCGGTTACAGCCGTATTCAAATGCACAGCACCCCTGAAAACGATTATCTTAAGGACGGGTTCTGGGCTATGAGCAGGCAGGAGGAATTGCCTAATCCGGGGTTGTTCGTTACTTTTCTGGTTAGTGTTACCGATGTAACCAGTCAGATCAATTCTGTGATCAATGACAACATGAGCCGCAACGAACGCAACCGGGCAATTCTGGACAAAAGCAATCAGATTGTAAAGGAAGCTACCCAGGGTACCCATTATACGGGGTTTGTAAGGGCTATGTTTGCCGGAAACGAGTACTACCTTTTTATTAATGAACGGTATAACGATGTGAGGCTGGTGGGTGCTCCTCCATCTTCAATCGGTAAGTTTGGCGGCGATACCGACAACTGGATGTGGCCCCGCCATACCGGCGATTTTGCAATCTTCAGGGTTTATTCGGGCCCCGACGGGAAACCTGCCGAATACAGCCCCGAAAATATTCCCCTTAAACCCCGCCACTACCTGCCTGTTTCAATAAAAGGGGTGCAGGAAGGAGATTTTACCATGATTATGGGTTATCCAGGCTCAACCGACAGGTACCTTACTTCATTTGGCATTGAGTTCAAGTTGCAGCACGAGCTTCCTTTGCGCATCGACATACGTCGCCGTAAACTCGATATTATTGAGCAGGCAATGGCTTCGGGTGCCGAATTGAGGATAAAATACGCATCAAAACAATCAGGAATTTCAAATTACTGGAAAAACTTCATTGGTATGAGCGAAGCCCTGAAACGTCATAATGTTGCCCAAACCAAGCGTGAGATGGAGGCGAACTTTACCAATTGGGTTAACAGTGAAACTAACAGGAAGGCTGAGTATGGCAACCTGCTTGAACAATTCCGAAGCGCTTACGTCGGCTTTGAAAAATTTCATTCCTATAATTTTATCCACGCCGAAGCAGTAGCTACCGGGGCCGATGTTATACCTATTTCACGAAATTTTGTAAAACTTGCCAGCCTGCTTAAGGAAGGGTCTTCGCCAGAGACCGTTAAAGAAGAAGCTAACAGAATAAGGCTATTGCTTGAAAGGTTGTATCGGAATTTCGACACCAATGTTGACCGCCAGCTTTGGGCTGCCATGATGGAAACGTACAATTCAAGAGTGCCGGCTCATTTAAAACCTGCCATTTTTAATGAAATAAATCGCAAATACCGTGGCGATTACAACCGCTTTGCCGCCGAAGTCTATCGCAAATCCATTTTTGCAAGTCGTCAGAACCTGGAAAGGTTTCTTGATAATCCGAAACTGAAAACCATACATAACGATTGGGTGTTTCGCATGAGTACAGCTCTTTATGATAAGTTTGATGAGATTTCGGCTCAGGTAGCCGAGTATGATGACAGGCTGGCAATTGCCCGCAGGCAGTTCGTAAAGGGTTTGCGCGAAATGGACCCGGATGGCATGTTCTATCCCGATGCCAACTCAACCATGCGGCTTACATTTGGCAGAGTCGCTTCATACAGACCAAAAGATGCTGTTATTTTCGATTATATTACCACCACCAATGGAATCACCGAAAAGGAAGACCCCAGTCATCATGAGTTTGTGGTTCCGCAAGAATTAACACAACTTATAAGCAACCAACAGTTTGGTAAATATGGTAGCAACGGGCAAATGGTTGTGAATTTTATTTCTGGAAATGATATAACCGGAGGCAATTCCGGAAGTCCTGTTATTGATGGCAACGGTTACCTCATCGGCCTGGCTTTCGATGGCAATTGGGAAGCCATGAGCGGCGATATCCTGTTCGAGCATAATACCCAGCGATCCATAAATGTAGATGCCCGCTACATTCTTTTTGTTATCGACAAGGTTGCCGGTGCAGGTCACCTGCTCAATGAAATGACAATTATTCAGTAAGCTGTTCAATAAATTGATGATAAAACCAGGAAATCATTATGAGTACACCAAAAATTAAAGAATTGCTTGTTTACAAGAAGGATTTGATACTAAAATCTGCATCGCACAGCGAACTAGATGAGCGGGAATACCTTTTTCAACATACCGTTTTTAATGAAAAAGGAAGGGTTCTTAATGAAAAAAATTTTAGCCCTGATGGTAATCTTGTTAGCGAACTCCAACTCACTTATAACGAAAATGATTTCCTGATTTCTCATATTATGCTTGAAGAAGATGGTACCGTTGCCGAGCACAAAACCTTTGAGCCTGATGAAAAGGGCAATATTGCCAGGGAGTACGTACATTATCTCGATGGTACTTTTGATACCATTATCTGGAATTACAACAGCCAGGGCCAGTTAATAGGCAAGCAAGCTTCCGATAGTGAAGGGGATTTGGAATCGACCGAGGAGTTTGATTATGCCAATGGTCATCTGGTACATTATGTTATGAAAGATGCCGATGGTGATATACTGGCCGAAAAGGAAATTGAACGCAACGAAAAAGGAGATGAAACCCAGGTTGATGAATATGATGGCATTGATAGGTCCTCCATACGAAGGGTGATTGAATACTACCCGTCGGGCAGTCGCAAAGAAACCCTGGTTTTTGATGATAATGATAAATTGGTAGAGAAAGTAATGCTAAGCGAAAATGAAAAGGGGCAATTGGTAGAGGTAATTGAGGAGACCCCCGTAAAAAAGAATACAATAAAATTTACTTACGATGAAAAAAGCAATATCATCCTGCAGGAGGAATATAACCGGCAGGGAGAGATTATAAGCACAATTTCAAGGGTTTGGGATGAGAACTCACGGCTTCAGGAATCGGAAGTATTTATTGATGGTAGTGGACGGGGTATTTCGCGCAACTATACCATCAGGCATGAGTACAAGTATTTTTAGTGGGTTGATCGCAGGGTTTTTAATGGCGATATTTTAAACCAAATCTGTTATCTTTTTAGTCCGAAAAAATAAATGGTTATGGAATCTTTCTGGTGGACCTGGGTGCTACTGCCCTTGTTAATCTTTTTTTCACGGATTCTCGATCAGAGCATTGGCACTCTAAGGGTTATTTTTGTTTCGAAGGGGATGAAAAACGTTGCCCCTATTTTTGGCTTTTTCGAAGTAATCATCTGGCTTTTGGCTGTAACACAGGTAATGAAGCATCTTGGCAATCCTATGTCGTACATTGCTTATGGTGCCGGCTTTGCCATGGGCAATTATATTGGCATCAGAATAGAGGAAAAGCTATCGCTGGGTACGGTGCTGGTAAGGGTTATTCCCAAAACGGATACATCAGAGTTGGTGAATTATCTGCGTGAAAAGGGATTCGGGGTAACCATTTTCGATGCTGAAGGGGCCATGGGAACTCAGGTGAAAATTGTTCTGACCATCATCAAGCGCAAAAATATTGGCATTGTTATCGATGCCATTAACCGTTTCAATCCGCAGGCATTTTATACCATAGAAGAGATCAAAGCTGTAAAGGAAGGATATTTTGGGATTCCCATGCGGAACAAGAGTTTTAATCTCACCCACGGTATTCTGAAACGCAAATAAGGCAAAGTAAAACACTAACCTGCCTCCTTATACTGATACGCTGAAACGTTTTCCTGAATTTGATTCTTTTTACTTCTTGCCGTTAAGTTTCTCAATTTTCTGGTACGATGCCATTAGCCCTTTTATGAGGGCAGAGCTGAAACCATTGTGCTCCATTTCGTTGAGCCCCGAAATTGTTATTCCCATGGGGGTGGTAACCTTGTCTATTTCGTGTTCGGGGTGGTTGCCGCTTTCTTGGGCTAGGCGCGCAGCTCCCTTCAAAGTTTGGGCAGCAATCTGGGTCGACAGTTCTGCGTTGAAACCAATTTCAACCCCTCCCTGAGCAATACTGCGCAAAAACCGGAGTGCGAATGCTACTCCGCAGGCGGCAAGCACGGTAGATGCACCCATCAGTTCTTCGGGTATTTCGAAACATTTTCCTACACGATTGAAAATATTAATTACCTCCTCTTTGTCTTTTTCGGGAACATCGCCATACGACAGGCACGTCATGCTTTCGCAAAGGGCAAGAGCGGTATTGGGCATGGCAAGAAAGACTGAGATTTCGGGCCCTGTTATTGCTTTAATCTCTGCACTGCCAAGGCCGGTAACCAGAGAAACGATGATGTGATGACGGGGCCGCAATGCTACGCTGATTTCCTGAAGTACTTCGCGCGATTGTTGAGGTTTAACGGTAAGAAAAACAAGTCGTGATGCTCTTACAGCCGAAAGATTATCAGATGTTACCATGGTTCCTTCCTTTGCCATGAATTCGATAAGATGCGCACGACGACGCGTAATTGTAATACCTGAAGCCGGGAATAACCGACTGGATATTAGTCCGCGGGCAAGTGATACCCCAATGTTTCCTCCTCCAAGAATGGCAACTTTGTGTGTCATAGGTTTGGTTTGTTATTTTGTGGATGTAAAAAGTATCGGTAAATCTAAATGTTTGTCCACTAAAAAAATCAAGGTTACAAAGGTAGAAATTATTGATAGCCTGCCGTAAGTGAATTAACACTGGCACCACAATTCACTTTATTTCTTTCTGAAGAAAAATTCCTTCTGCCTTCTTTTTTCCTTGTCAGAGCGAATAACGGTTACTTTTTGGCCGGTATAGGGGTCGATACCGGTATAATAAATGGTTGTGGCCAGTGTCATGGGCGTTGGAGTGAATTCCTGCACCTGTTCCGGCTGGAAGTCAAGCTTTTTTAGCAGAACCGAAAGGTCTTTCATGTCTTGTTCCAGGGTGCCGGGGTGGCCTGAAATGAAATAGGGAACCAATTGCCAGGGAAGCGACTCTTTTTTACAAATGGTTCGGAATATCTGTTGAAACTCTTCAAATCCATTAAACGATGGTTTCCGCATTAGTTTAAGAACACGGGGCGAGGTATGTTCGGGTGCTACTTTTAGCCTTCCCGAAACATGATGTTTAATAAGTTTATTTATATAGGGTCTGAGGTTGTACTTTTTTTCTGTTTCGGGCGATTTACCCAGCAACATATCATATCTGATTCCGCTGCCGATGGTAATTTTTTTTACCCCCTTTATTCGGGATGCTTTTTCATACAACTCAAGTAAGGGGGAGTGATCGAATTGCAGATTTTTGCAGGTGTTGGGGAAAATGCAGGAAGGTCTTTTACATTTCTGACAAATATCCTTATCAATTCCACCCATGCGGTACATATTGGCTGATGGGCCGCCAAGATCGGTAATATGCCCTTTAAAGCCTGGTGTTTCTGCCACCTTTTCTACTTCTCGCAAGACAGATGCCTCCGAGCGGCTTTCGACATGTTTGCCCTGGTGGGCATTGATGGCGCAGAAACTGCAACCTCCAAAACAGCCACGATGAATATTGATGGAATTCCGAATCATTTCGTAGGCAGGAATAGGGGGCTTACTGTTGTATTTGGGGTGTGGAAGGCGGGTATAGGGCAGGTCGTAGGGAATATCGGCAGTTTTTTCGTCGGCAGGCGGGTAGGGTGGGTTTACAACTACAGATGCTCCTTGCTGTTGCTGAATTAATCTAACGGGAGAAAGCGAGTTGATGGTCTCTTCCATAATCCTGAACGCCCGGGCAAATTCAGCTTTATTCCTTACAACCATATCATGCGCAGGCAATTGAATAGTTTCAACACTCTTCAAATTGGGAATTTCGTTGCCATTAGGAACAAGATAGGCCGTTTGATTAATATTGTGCAGGTTTGAAAGTGGTATTCCTTTGGTCATCAGTTTAATTATTTCCAGGAAAGCCTGCTCCGCCATGCCATAAATTAACATATCGGCGCCACTTTCCACCAAAACGGAAGGTTTTACCTTATCCTGCCAGTAGTCATAATGGGTAAATCGCCGCATAGATGCTTCCACTCCGCCCAGTATTACTGGTTTTTCGGGATAAAGACTTTTCAGTATCCGTGTATAAACCACAGATGCGTAATCGGGCCGGTATCCTGCTCTTCCGCTAGGGGTGTAAGCATCATTGGTGCGGCGCCGTCTCAATGCAGTATAATGGTTAACCATCGAGTCCATACTTCCAGCGCTCACTCCAAAAAACATCCGGGGTGCCCCAAGTTTCTTAAAATCGCGCAGATCGTCGCGCCAATTGGGTTGTGCCATAATTGCCACACGCAAGCCCATGCTCTCGGCAAGGCGGCCGAGTATGGCAGTGCCAAACGATGGATGGTCGATGTAGGCATCGCCGGTTACCAGAATGATATCAGCCTGTTCCCATCCCCTGGCGCGCATTTCATCGGTGGTAAGGGGCAGGAAGAGGGATTTTGATGTCATCGGTAAATCTGAAGTAAACTAAGGGCTATAATGGCGAGCGCCAGCACAAAAATAATGGAAAGAATAATTTTGCGGCTCCGCTTCAGGAGAAGGTTTTCTTTTCGGATGTGATTTTCGAAGGTTACCCGGCGGATTATATTACGGATACGCTCAACGGCCGCTTCCGATTTAACAACATAATCATAAGCCCCTGCTTTTATGGTATTGGTGGCAACCTCGAGCTTATCAACGGCAGTTAGAAAGATTATCTGTACATCGGAATCGCTTTTGCGAATGGTTTTCAGAACTTCAAGGCCATCCATGCGGTCATCTCCCAAGCGATAATCCAACAGAATTATTTCAGGGTTCAGATGAAGATTTTCCAAACATTCCTCTCCGCTGGTAAATACCTTCACATTCATATAATTCTTTGATTCCAGTGCATGACGAATAACATTCGCGTAGAATTTGTCGTCCTCTACAATAAAAATGTGGGTGTAGTCCGGCTTGCCCATTGTGTGTTTTTTTGGATGTAATGCCTGAATTAACAAGGCTAATTTACAATTATTTTTGATGTATAGGCTTTTTTCTCACATCTTAATAAGTCAGGGCTTTTTGTTAATAATTGCAAGGTTTATTGCCTGTTGGTTTAAAGGCTTTGGTAATAAAGGCAATCATGACAATTCTTTTTATTTCAGCACACTGTTTTAACAACATCTTGATGAAGTTGTTTGAAATTTATAATTAGTCTAAATAACGATAGGGCTCTATTGATCAGATAGTCAGAATAATATTAAAGATATAAATATTAAGATGCGATTAAAATATTTTGCCAATGATTCATTGGGTTCCCTAACTTTGTAATACTTTTTGGTAAAAAATTAACATACTGCATTTTAACAAAAGCGTTTTGCTTCAATTGCCTGCATTTCTGAGCGCTTCATCAGATTGTTTTTACTTAAAAAAGCCTTTAAACTAAAAATTTTCAGTTCTGCCTGAATAATCAAAGATAAACCTAATGAAGAATATCGTAACATTTATTTTGTCGGTTGTAGTTCCCATAGTTATCATCACCCTGGTACTTCGCGATGCCAAGCAGGACAATAAATTGCTGGCCGGCCTGAAGGAGCAATATTCTGTGGCCCATCAACCGGGTGTTGATCACAGCAAACTCGAAGTATTGCAGCAGAACTTCGCTAACCCCCATCAGATTACTGCAGTTTGCATTTCCTGCCATACTGAACGGGGCGAAGAGTTGCTACATAGTTTCCATTTTACCTGGGAGCGCGAAGACTTTATCGAAGGTCGCGGTGTAACCTATCTGGGGAAGAAAAACCTTGTCAACAACTTTTGCACTGGTATTTTTGCCAATGAAGGAAGTTGCAACCGTTGCCATGCCGGCTATGGTTGGAATGATAAAAATTTTGACTTTACCAATCCTTATAATATCGATTGCCTGGTATGCCATGATAATACCGGAACTTATGAGAAAATGCGGGGTGGTGCCGGTTATCCTGAGCCAGGACAGGATTTTCGTACCATTGTTCAGAGTGTAGGATTGCCCAAAAAAGAGAACTGCGGATACTGCCATTTTCATGGCGGCGGCGGCAATAATGTAAAGCATGGCGACCTGGAGATGGCCCTTCTCACCGCATCTCGTCAGGTAGATGTGCACATGGGGGTAGATGGGGCTAACTTAAACTGTGTTGACTGCCACCCGGCTACAAACCATCAGATGAAAGGACGCTATTATGGTGTATCGTCAGCCAATTCAAGGCGTGCTACTTGCGAGCAGTGCCATACGGCAATGCCTCATACCGATAATATGATAAATAGCCACGTATCCAAAATTGCCTGTCAAACCTGCCATATCCCCGAATATGCCAAGGTAAATGCAACAAAAATGTCGTGGGACTGGTCAACCGTGGGGGCGCTCAAGGACGGGAAGCCCTTCGAATTGTTCGATGAAATGGGTAACCCGGTTTATATGTCAATAAAAGGAGATGCATCCTGGAAAACCCATGTTCAGCCCGAGTATTTTTGGTTTAATGGCACTGCCGATCATTTTTTACTTTCCGATAAGGTCGATACTACCGAAGCTTTCCTGAAAATTAATACTCTGTTCGGTTCGGCTACCGACAAGGATTCGAGGATAATACCTGCCAAGGTTCACCGGGGGAAACAGCCCTACGATCCGGTAAATCTAAGTATTCTTCATGCCAAGTTGTGGGATGCTGAACCAGGGAATGGTGCATTGTGGCTCGATTTAGACTGGGAAAAGGCCTTAACCAAGGGGATGGAGTATATTGACAGACCTTTTAGCGGAAAGTGGGATTTTATTGAAACTGAGATGTACCTGCCGGTTAATCACATGGTATCTCCTGCAAGCGAGGCGCTCCAATGTCACGATTGCCATAACCGAAACAACAGCCGAATGGAATTAATTGCCGATACCTATATTCCGGGCAAAAACAGGATTGCTGCCCTTGATACTTTTGGAGTGTTGTTAATCGTAATGTCACTCCTTGGGGTATTTTCTCATGCAACCCTGCGCTATGTTTCATCAAGAAAAAAATAATCACCCGTAAAAACCTATTATCAAAAACATGGAACAACTTGAAAGAGTGTATATTTATAAGCTTTATGAAAGGTTCTGGCATTGGACCCAGGCTTTCCTGGTATTCTTTCTGGCACTTACAGGCTTCGAAATTCATGGGTCATTCAGTTTTTTTGGGTTCGAAATGGCGGTTAACCTTCATAATAAGGCTGCCTGGGCATTCATGATCCTTACGGCCTTTACTATTTTCTGGCATTTCACTACAGGCGAATGGAGACAATACCTGCCAACAACCCAAAACCTGAGGGCACAAGCCGAATACTACATTTTTGGCATCTTCCGAAATGCACCCCATCCAACCCGAAAAACGGCACTCAGCAAACTAAACCCATTACAAAGGTTGGTTTATCTGTCATTGAAAATCCTTGTTTTCCCCGTAATGATTGCCAGCGGACTCGCCTATATGTTTTACCGCTACCCAAGCCAGGGAGAGATTAAAGAACTTGGATTGCAGGGGCTGGAACGAGTGGCAATGCTTCATACCCTTGGGGCATATATTCTGATTGCCTTTGTTGTGGTTCACCTCTATCTGATTACTACGGGTACAACCATTACCTCTAACCTTAAAGCAATGCTTACAGGCTGGGAGGAGCTGGAAAAGATGGATGATAAAAAGGAAAAAACAGAATCGGATAATTAACAGGTTTTGCGAGAGTAAAGAAATTATGGGAAAAAGAAAAACTATTCTGTTTGTTATTCTGATTGTTAAGGGAATTTTTCCCCTGAAGGCTCAGCTGGGTATCAATGCAGACATCAGCCCCAGGGCAGAAATACGGAACGGCTACCGGGCATTGCCTGAAGCTGGCCAAACCCCCACGTTGCATATCAATCAACGGTCGAGGCTAAACCTATCCTTCCGGCAAGACAGGGTTAAGATGCATCTTTCCTTTCAGGATGTGAGGGTTTGGGGGCAGGAAGCCCAGAAAATGAGCATCCCATCGGTATCGCTCCATCAGGGTTGGATTGAATTAATGTTTACCGATAGCTTCTCTTTAAAAGTTGGGCGACAGGAATTGATCTACGATAATCAGCGTTTTTTTGCAGTAAATGACTGGATACCCATGGCCCAGAAACATGATGTGGCTTTGTTGAAACACATTTCGAAGGCGGGTGAACTGCATTTGGGTGCTGCTTTTAATCAGCCCCCCGATGCTTACACCCGAAATTTCACCAATCATTACGGCATCAATAATTACAAGTTTATGGGTTTTGGCTGGTTTAATACTACAATGGGCAATAAGGGCAGTATTTCATTGCTGGGTATTGCTGAGGGAAACGAGCACAGCCTGCCAAATGGCACTCTAATTAATCCTGATATCATGTTTGTGCATTCAACCTGGTCGGTTTACACCTTGTACAAATTTGGGAATATCGATTTTATGGTCAACCCGGCAATTCAGCATGGGAAACATCGTACCGGGCAAAAAGTAAGCGCCTGGTATCTGCGGTCTGAAGCATCTTTGCCCGTTTCAGACAATTTTGTATCCACCCTCGGGTTTGAATTATTCTCGGGCAATGATGCCGCAAATCCGGGCGATAACCGTTTCAGGACCTTTGATCCTACTCACGGGGCCGGGCACGCTCACAATGGATTTATGGATTTCTTTACCAACATCCCGGTACATACACGCAACGCAGGGCTGATAAACCCTTTCGTTAAAAACAGGATTAAGCTTTCATCCAAAATCACTGTTGATGCAGATTTACATCTTTTCTGGGGAATGAATCCTTTCAAGGCCAATAACGCGGTTCAAACCAATAAATTCCTTGGCACCGAAATCGACCTTACCTTGAATTACCGCTTTAATAGTTTCACTCAGATAATCGGTGGGTATTCGCACATGGTCGCCACTGAATCAATGGGTTTGATTAAGAATGGGTCTACCTCTCAGCCCCTTTATTTTACTTATATAATGCTCAGGGTAAGGCCCAAATTGCTCTGAGCAGCAATGCTTTTAATTGACATGGCTTTTAATAAATGAAGAAAATATAAAAATGAAAATCTATCCTAAAACAATTTTCCGGTATTTATCTGTGCTTTTGCTGCCGGTATTAATTATGGCATGTTCAGGAAAAGTAAGTGAAAGCCTGGATGGTCAACCGGTTGAAGAATCTGCCATTTTACTTCAATATCTCGAAGAGAATGGTGATTTGATCAATACTGCTCCATTGCCTTTTTTGGTAGAGATAGATGAATTGTATGGCAGCCTGAAATCAGGAAGAAATCTTCTTATCGACCTCAGACCCCGGGATGAATATCTGGAAGGGCACATTGAAAATTCTATTAACATACAACCAGACAAGATACTTGATTATTTTGAAAACCGTATAGACCCCAACAGTTTCGAAAGAATTACCCTGGTATGCAGCAACGCCCAGTTATCGGGTTATGTAGTGGCCATATTGCGAATGTTGGGCTATAACAACACCTGGCATTTAAGATTTGGATTAAGCGCCTGGAACCGCACAATTGCCGATCAGGCCTGGTTCGCGGTTTTATCTGATACACTTGCCGGGAAGCTCGAAACCACAGCCAACCCGAAAAATAGTGCCGGCAGTTTGCCGGTAATTAATACAGGGATGAGCTCGCCTCGCGAAATACTTCACCAAAGGGCAAGGGTTGTTTTGTCAGAGGGTTGGCAAACAAAAGGCATTGGCATTGGTCAATTAATGCTTGACACTGCAGATTATTATGTTGTATGTTACTGGCCATTGGAAGTATACGATAGCGGGCATATTCCAGGGTCGGTGCATTACCTTCCACGGCAATCATTTAAAAGCACTGCAGATATCAAAACCCTTCCGACGGATAAACCTGTGGTGATTTATTGCTACACGGGACAAACCTCCTCCTATGCGACTGCTTTTCTCAACTTGCTGGGGTATGATGCCAGAAACCTTAAATATGGCGCCAACAGTTTTACTTATAGTATAATGCGCAACACGCCCCCGGCTACCCGAGCATTTTCTGAGGAGCATATCCGCAACTATCCTCTTGTAAAAGGGAATGAAAAGTCAGGTAATCAACCAGTTATGAATGAGAAGACTGAGCAGATAACCGTGAAGGGAGGCTGCTGATAATTTTAGAATCAGGAAATTTAAAACAAATATTGCTATGGAAAAACAACCCAAACCCTTTATGAACCCCTACCTTGCCGGCTTTTTGCTTGGCATGGTACTGCTGGCTTCATTTGTAATTACAGGCCGTGGTCTTGGGGCCAGCGGTGCAGCAAAAGATGTACTGATAACCACTGTGGCCACGATAGCCCCCGATTATGCTGCCAAATCGCCTTTTTACGAAGTTTTCTTTACCGGAAATCCAATGCGCTCCTGGCTTGTATTTCTGGCAATGGGAGTAATTATCGGAGGTTTTATCAGCGGAGCTACATCGCGCCGCCTGGGTTTTAAGCTCGAAAGAGGGCCTAAGGTAAGTGCACCGGTAAGGGCTTTGTTTGCAGTGGCTGGCGGGCTGTTGTTTGGCCTGGGTGCCCAGTTCGGGCGTGGGTGTACCAGTGGGGCCGCCCTCAGTGGAATGGCTGTACTATCAACCGGGGGTATCCTTACCATGATGATGATCTTTGGAACCGGTTACATGGTTGCATGGTTTTTCAGAAAATTGTGGACCTGACACTCTTTCTCATTCCTCACCCCCCCCAATAATCCAAAAATCAACAATCCGAAAATCTTTAAATCAAAAATATTATGGCACCGTTTATCCCGGAAGGGTTGGTAAATCCGCAACTAAATTTATTTTTTGCCCTGATACTCGGCATTGGCTTTGGCTATGTGCTTGAGCAGGCAGGGTTTTCATCATCGCGAAAGCTTGCCGGGGTGTTTTATGGCTACGACTTTGTGGTGTTGAGGGTATTCTTCACGGCCGGCATTACCGCTATGGTAGGCCTTTTATTCCTTAGCTTTATGGGCTGGCTCGATATGAGCCTGGTATATGTTAATCCCACTTACCTGTGGTCGGCAATTATTGGTGGTTCGATAATGGGGTTTGGGTTTATACTTGGCGGATATTGCCCCGGAACCAGTATTGTAGCGGCAACCGTGGGCAAGATAGATGCAATGCTGTTTCTTTTTGGCAGCCTGATAGGGATGTTTATCTTCGGACATTTCTACAATAACTGGGAATCAGTTTACCTGGGCTATTTTCAGGGGAGTCCTTTTATTTATGAAACACTGGGCATTTCCAGAGCCTGGTTTGCTTTTATCCTCACAGGGGTGGCGCTTGCAGCATTTGCCATTACCCAGATAATAGAAGATAATGTAAATAAAACCCCGGTAGCTATAAAAAGCCAGCGCCCATCCTACGCGTTCCCCGGAATGTTGTTGTTGCTGGCCATGTTCTTTTTTCTTTTTCTTCCGCCACAACGTAAAAGCAATGCCGGCGAAATACAGATTACCGAATTACATTCCGCATTAATGCGGGATGGAAAATATGTGAACTCAGAGGAAGCCATTTATAAAATAATGCAGCAGGATAGGAATTTCATTCTGATAGATGTGCGCGATAGTGCAGATTTTCAGCAGTTTTCGCTTCCCGGAGCGATTCACATGACCATTCAGGATATCACCGGGCGCAAGTACAGACAGTTCTTTGCTGATAACCAGACCAAAAAGGTGTTTTACAGTTTTGGCGAAAGCCAGGCACTTATGGCATGGGCTACAGCTACCCGGGCAGCAATGGAAAATGTTTATATGCTTAAAGGGGGGCTCAATGGCCTGTTTGAAGAGCTTTTTGAAACACCGGTTAATCTTGAAGACCAAACAGAAATGACAGCCCAGTTCAGAGCCCGGTTTATTGCAAAAGCCCGGCAAATGTTTATGGAAGGAGAAGCCCTGCCAAAAGCTGCGATTACTCCAGTACCGGTAAAAACCGTCATCGAAATACAGGCACCCGGCGGAAGGGGAGGTTGCTGAATTGCATTGAAGAATTTTTAAACATATAGTTATGGATTCAACCAGAAATCTTAATATTATCAGCCTTATGGCATTTGCCTTTGTTGCGATTATAGTTGCCATAAATCTCTTTACCACCAACCATTACGGGCGTTCGGGCAATGAAGTGGTAAGTGCACTGAGTGCCGGACATAATTTACTTGGCTACGACCAGCTGAGCGATATTGTAAGTAATAATAAACCAGGCTATCTTTTTATTGACTTAAGGCCCAGGGAAGAATTTGCAACTGACCACCTGGCAGGTGCTATAAATATTCCGTTTGATGAGTTGCTAAACAAAAAGCATATCAGAACATTGAAGCATTACAACGATAATGTAACGGTTTTATATGCCGGTACAGAATCGATAGCCCATTCAGCCAGGTTACTGTTGCTGGCCAAAGGATTGAGTGAGAATATTTTGGTGCTTGGGGGCAATTATGAAACCGCAAAAGCCCATGGAATTGATGAGTTTTCTCCTTCCTGGGCCCGCTACCATGAAGAAAAAGCCCGTTTCGATTATAACAGGTACATGAATACATCAGTTACTCAATCCACAACCCAATCAACAGCACCAGCCGGAATTATTCCCGCAGTAAACATGGAAGTAAAGGGCGCCAAAGGGGGTTGTTGATTATTCTGTGGTTTTCAGCTTTGCGCCCTTGGGGAAATATTTTATATTTACCCCTTGTACATTACCTGAATTTCTATGGAATTGAATATGGAGAACAATCCTCAGCTGAGGTTGGCGTGGGAATATGTGGAGAACACCGGTAAAAGTCTTTTTCTTACAGGCAGGGCCGGGACAGGTAAAACTACTTTTTTGCGCTTTGTGCGCAATCAATCCCTTAAAAGATCGGTTGTAGTAGCCCCAACAGGGGTTGCCGCCATAAATGCGGGTGGAGTAACCATCCATTCCTTCTTTCAGTTGCCATTTGGCCCACTTTTGCCCGACGAGCAGGCTATGCTGCAACGGGGTGTTGAGAGTAGTTTCTTGAAGGTAAACCGTGAAAAGATAAATATTATCCGAAGTCTCGATCTGCTGATTATCGATGAAATAAGTATGGTAAGAGCCGATCTTCTGGATGCCATTGATATGGTTCTGCGACGTTACCGGTCATCATCAAAGCCTTTTGGAGGGCTGCAATTATTGCTCATTGGCGATTTACAGCAATTACCGCCAGTAATCAGAGACGACGAGAGGGAGTTGCTCGAACGATATTTTACTACCTTTTACTTCTTTGGAAGCCTGGCGCTTAAGCAGACCGACATGGTAATCATTGAACTGAGGGAGGTGTACCGCCAAAGTGACCCCGGATTTATACGGTTACTCAATAAAGTACGCGACAACGACCTTTCGCCCGAAATACTTTCCCTCATCAATAAACAATACCGTGAAGATGTTACTGCACTTCAGGCCGATGGCTATATTACTTTAACCACCCATAACAATCAGGCCCGCCAGATAAACGAGCAGAGGATAAGCGAAATACAATCGCCCGTAAGGAAATACAAGGCTATAATCGATGGCGATTTTCCCGAATCATCCTTTCCCACCGAAATCGAACTTACATTGAAAAAAGGGGCTCAGGTGATGTTTGTAAAAAATGACCCGTCGCCCGCCAAGTTGTTCTACAATGGGAAAATTGGGAAGATAACCAGTCTTGACAGTGATATGATTTTTGTAAGTTGTGAAGGCGATGATGATGATATTGCAGTGGTACCCCTTATGTGGGAGAACAAAAGATTCTCACTTAACGAAGAAACCAAAGAAATAACCGAGAAGGTTGCAGGTACCTTTTCCCAGTTTCCCCTAAAACTGGCATGGGCCATTACAATCCACAAAAGCCAGGGGTTAACCTTCGACAAGGCCATAATTGACGCCCGTGCTGCCTTTGCCCATGGCCAGGTGTATGTTGCCCTGAGCCGCTGCCGGGCACTTGATGGGTTGGTGCTTAGCTCCCGCATTATTCCCCAGTCGGTACGCAACGATAACAGTATTCGCGATTTTTCCCACACCATCGAAAAGAATATTTTTGGCAATCAGCATCTCAATCAGGCCCGTTTCGAGTTTCAGTTTGCCCAGTTGGAAGATCTTTTCAATTTTGCCCCAATGCTTTACAGAGTCAGATATTTACTTAAGGTTGTGCGCGAAAATGAAAGTGTGCTTGTTTCCGGGGTGTACGACAAAATAACCGCTATAGAAAGATTAATGCGTGATGAGTTAACAGGCATTGCATCAAGATTTATGAACGAAGTTAAGAATCTTCTTGCACTTAATCAGCAGATTGAAACCAATGGAACATTGCAACAGCGCATAATGAAAGCATGCGGCTATTTTATACCAAGGATTGCTGCAGAAATTATGAATCCCCTGCAGGACGTTGACCTTGACGTGGATAACCGGGCAATTCGCAAAACTTTTCAGGAATCGATGCAACGCCTTCTGGATGAGATAGATTTGAAACATGCCTGTATGGAAGGTTGTAAAGATGGTTTTTCGGTGGCAAAATATCTCGAAATCAGGGCTAAGGCGTCTATTGTTGCCGAAAGGGGGAAAATGCTCAGGAAAAGGGAGAAAACAGAAACGTTGCAAAATTCCGTTGCACATCCCGAATTACTGAAAATGCTTCGCTCATGGCGCGACCGGTTATCTGAACACACCGGAAAGCCTGTTTATATGATACTTCCGCTCCGTTCCATGACAGAAATATCTAAGCTGTTGCCTGATACAACCAATGCACTCAGGCAAATACACGGAATGGGCAAAAGAAAAACCGAAGCCTACGGCCGGGAGATCATAGGAATTGTGCAACATTATTGCAATACCCATCAGATAGCAAGTGCTCCCCTGGAAAATATCCCTGAGAAAAAGAGAACCACAGAAAGGGCAGATAAGAAGAAAAAGGGTGCTTCCTTCAGAGAGAGTCTGGAGATGTTCTTGTCTGGCAAGACTCCGGAGCAGATTGCTGTTGAAAGAAACCTGTCTGTAACAACAATAGAAAGCCATCTTGCCACCTTTGTTAAATCGGGAGAGATTGAAGCCACGCAACTGGTGGAAAAATCGAAAATTGAAATGGGGTTGGAACACCTGAAAGAATTTGGTCATGGGGGGTCGTTAACCAATTTAATGCAAGCCACTCATGGGCAATTCACCTTTTCTGAACTTAGAACCATTGTTGCTCATTTTGAATATTTGCAGGGGAAGGAATGAATTGATCCTGAATGTAAAAAAATGAACAGGTTTGCAAATAAATGACTTTTGATTATAACTTTGTGCATATCAAATATCAGAAAATTCAGTAAACCACTTAATCTGATGTTTCGTAAACGGGGGAAGCGTCTTACAATTTTTAAATTTAAAACCAACCAAAATACATCAGGAATAATAAACGAAATGGAAGATAATGAATTAAAGAATGATGTAGCGTTAGAATTTTCTTCCGCTACACAAGGGGCAAATCACCGCACATACAAGCGGTTTTATTACACCCGAAATTTATTGCACAACAAATATCACGAGTTCATTCTGAGTCTCGACAACAAAACCATGCTCGAAAGGCTTAATTCGCTTCTTAAGCAACTCAGCTTAGATGATGCCGAGTTTGAGCGGCTTGTAAAAAGGATTGAAAGCTGGAACAACCTAAAAACAGCAATACCGGGTAAATATGTTGAATTTATCGGGGTTAATCCAATAAGCATTGAAACTGCATTAAGGGCAGATATGAAGGAGTTTAAGGAAGCCATGCAGAGAATTCAATATCCTGATTGCTTCTTTATAAGTACTTCATCGGGTGTTTTGCGAGTAAGTCTGCCTGTTGGCACCACCGAGAAGCAAGCCATTGAAATGGCAATGAATTTCAGATGTAATGAAGAAATCAAGGCCAAATACATCACAATATCAGACCTTAAAACCATCGTAATCGAGCCCGATGGTAATTATTACACACTAACCTATCCGCCAACTCTTACATTCAGGAAAAATATGTATATCCCCGCCCACGCCGGCGAATGTGATGCAACATATAATTAGCACTTACGTGCAATTTCTTGCCGATGGGGCACTGAAAAACCAATTGCTAATTTTTTAGGAATTCTACTTATAATCCGAACGGGGTTCCTGTTTTTTTACCCTAAATGATAATTCAATAAGTTATGTGCTTGATTTGTTGATGCTTAATTCGCCATATCCGGTTTTAAGCATCTGCAAACAGGGTCAAGGCATTGATTAGCAGGTCAATATCATGGTGGTTGTTGAAAAAATTACATGATATCCTTATTTTTCCCGCCCTTAAGGATGTAATAACTTTGTTTTTGAGCAAAAAATTGACGGCTTCAACATTGTTTCCGTTTCGCATACTTACCATTACAATTCCTGACCTGTATTCCGGGTTATCGATGGGCGATTCGATGGTAACAGGCAAATTCCGGAGCTCGTTTATGAGATACGCGGTCAGGTCGGAAATTCTTTTGCGGATGTTGTTGCGGCCAATTTCGTTTACAAAATCAATGGCTTAATCCAAACCTGCCAAAGCCTGAAAATTGGAAGTTCCGAAAACGTACTGTGCGGCATCGTCCAATTGCTGGTATCCCTTGTTTTTTTGGGTTGGTATAAAATCACCGGGGGCAGGTATTACTGAAAGCCATCCACCCAAAGCGCCCGGGTATGTTTTTCTGAAAGTTTCGGATGTGTAAAACATAGACCCGTTAATGCCGCTCAATCCCCACTTATGCAATGATGCACTCAGTGCATCAATATGCATTTTAGCTACGTCGATTTCGAAAAACGGAAAGGATTGGGTTGCATTTACAAAAAAAAGGACCTTTTTTTCAACCAGTCTCTTGCCTAGTTCTTCAATATTGAGCCTGAACCCGGTTGAATATTGCACGTGGCTGCACACAACTGCCATGGTATTTTCATCAATGGCATCGAGTATGCGGTAAACAGTGTAGGTGCTGTTTGCCGGCTCCACAAATTTTAGGCGTATTCCCTGCATTTCGAATGGGATGTTGGTTGCCGGAAACTCATCCAACAACGAAACAATATTGAACTCCAAAGGATTGGACTTTTTTAAGGTTGTTGCAATGTACCCAAAGGCTGATGAAGTATTGGGCGCAAAGCAAATATTGCCGGCTTTGGTGTTTATCATTTCCCCCAGTTTTTCGCGAAGGGTATCGGCCCGCTTTATTTCTTCCAAAAAAAACAAGTCGCCGTACTTGTTTAATTTTTCGTAGGCCTGGGTAATAGCTTTCAGAACCCTGTTAGGTATAGGGCTTATCCCTGCACTTTGAAAGTAGGCCAGGTTTTGTGTAACTGGAAATTCTTCCCTTACATCTTCCCAGAATTTTTCGTCAGCAATTTCCATAGGGTACAAATTCGGTAAAGCTTCATTTAACTTTTTTTTTTTCAGACATCAGGGTTGATGGGGTTCGTTTTCCTTGTGTTTATTGATAAAACTTTCGGCAGGCAATATAGAGGGAATTACCAAAGCAATTTTATCATACAGGAAACTGTTTTGCTGTGTTTCGGCGGACATAAGAGCCCGGTCGCGGTTTATGTAATTGAAGAAAATAATTACCGCGCTGAGGATGAAGGCAAATTTCAAAATACCTGCAGCAATACCGGCAATGCGGTTTATCAGACCTAAACCAGCCATTTTGGTTACTTTTTCAAGAAAAGTGGCTATAATGTGCACCGCCACCATAACCATTGCAAAAACCAGAATAAAGGCAATTATTTTTATCAGATGGATGTTCCAGTCGAGGTATTTCTCTATAAAAATCCCGACGGTTGTGGCGCTGGTGGCTGCCAGGTAAACACCGCCGACCAGCCCGGCAATCGATGCAATTTCGAGAATAAACCCCTTTGAGAAGCCTTTAATAGCTCCAAGGGCAAGGGGTATGGCCAGTATAATGTCAATATGGTTAAACATAATATTTCCTATTCAGTTTGTCCTGATGCTACAATGATATCGAATTGTTCCCTCTGCAGGGGCATTACTGAAAGACGCGATTGCCGCAGGAGCGGAATTTTCTGAAGTCGTTCATCGTTTTTTATTGCGGTAAGACTTACAGGTCTGGCAAGAGTTTCATAATATGTCAGTTCGACTGCTACCCATCTTGGATCGCCGATAGTGGGGTCAGGAAAATGTTCCTTTGTCACCTGAGCTATACCCATTACCTGTTTTTCTGACACACTATGGTAAAACAATACCAGGTCGCCCTTTTTCATAGCCATAAGATTATTCCGGGCCTGGTAATTTCGAACCCCATCCCATACGGCGGTTTTTTCGTTTACTAACCGTTGCCACGAATAGGCATCAGGTTCAGATTTTACCAGCCAATACTTCATACTATTTTTTTCAGAAAGAGGTTTTTCAGTTTTTAGTGCCACACGTGCACTAACAATGGTTGCGCAATAAAATAAGTATAACTGCAGTAATAGTTCCCGGCAGCAATGCCTGTTTTTAGTTCAGAATTCTGTAAGTGAGTTCTTTAAGCAATTCGCCATGGTCGGCAGAGCCATTATCAACTCCCTTCGACTTCACATCGTATTCTCTCAGGTCGGCAATTACTGAAATTACCTTCTTTACGGGATACTGGGCTGCTGCAGCCTGGATATCCTTTACAAAAAATGGACTGATGCCCAGTTCGGAAGCCACCTTCCCCTGCGATTTGTCGGTAAGGGCATGGTATCGTAAAATGCGCGCAAAGTAAGAATAAAGGAGGGTTAAGGTTACAGGCATGGGGTTCGACTTTGGGTTTTCGGCAAAGTATTTCACAATCTGGAAAGCCTTGAAGGTGTTTCGTGCTGTCAGGGCGTTCTGGAACTCAAAAATGTTGAAATCCTTGCTGATGCCAATATTTTGCTCAATCAGCTGAGGTGTTATTTCGCCACCTTTGGGCAATGAAATGAATACTTTCTTTATTTCGTTTACAATTTTTCCAAGGTCATTGCCAAGGTGGTCGGCGAGCAGCTGGGCCGCCCGTTCGTTAATAACATATCCATGGCGTTTAATGTAGTTCGAAATCCAGGCAGGTATCTGGTTGTCGTAAAGCTTTTTCGATTCGAGAATAACTCCGGTTTTCTGTACTGCCTTGTAAAACGCTTTTCGTTTGTCAACACTTTTGTACTTATGGCATAAAACCAGAATGGTACTGCGCAGAGGATTATTCACATAATTCACAAGATTCTCTATGTCTTTAACACTCTGGGCCTCTTTCACAATCACAACCTGGTATTCACTCATCATAGGAAACCGTTTGGATGTACTGGCTATAGTTGCAGCATCGGTATCGCGGCCATAAATGATGGATTGATTAAACTCTTTTTCGGTTTCGGTCAGTACTTTTTCTTCAATGTGGTCTGAAATGACATCAATGTAAAAAGGTTCCTCGCCCATAAGCAGGTAAACCGGATGATAAACCTTGTTGCGAAGGTCCTTGTAAATATCTTCCCACGATTGTTCTTTCATATTGGGCAGAGTGAAGGTTTACGAATGGTCGTCCACGTCAAATTTAAGGTGTTTCACGGTAAGGCCGTTATTAATAAGTTCACGCAGGCTGTCAATTCCAATTTCGAGTTGCTTGCGCACAAAGCTTTCATTTACCACTTTGTCGCTCTCTTCTGTTTTCACCCCTGATGAAATCATTGGCTGATCAGAAACCAGCAGGAGAGCACCTGTGGGAATCTGGTTAAAAAATCCAACCGAGAAAATTGTAGCAGTTTCCATGTCGATGCCCATGCACCTGATACGACGCAAATAATCCTTGAAATCATTATCGTGTTCCCACACCCTGCGATTGGTGGTGTATATGGTACCGGTCCAGTAGTCCATATTGTGGTTGCGGATGTTTGTTGAAACCGCCTTTTGCAGATTAAACGCGGGTAATGCAGGTACTTCGGGCGGGAAATAATCGTTGGATGTACCGTCGCCTCTTATGGCGGCTATGGGCAGGATGAGGTCGCCCAGCCTGTTTACTTTTTTCAACCCTCCGCACTTGCCCAGAAAAAGTACCGCCCTGGGCTGAATGGCACTTAACAAATCCATGATAGTAGCTGCATTGGCGCTGCCCATTCCAAAATTTATGATGGTAATATCGCCACTGGTGCAACTGGGCATGGCACGATCGAGCCCTTTGATGGGGGCATTGAATTTTTCGGCAAATAATTGCACATACTGGTTGAAATTGGTAAGCAGGATGTACTTCCCAAATTCTTCGAGCTGGGTACCGGTGTAGCGGGGTAGCCAGTTTTCAACAATCTCCGGTCGGGTCTTCATAGGCAATGGAAAAATTTATCTTTGAGCAGGGTAAAGCAATGCCAGTGAGCCTAAAATTCGCGGATTCCTGCAATTGCGGGGTTAATAATTGCCCGCAAAAATAATCAAACCAATGGTTGATTTTCTTTTAGCGATACTTTTTTTGCCCATTGAGGCACTATTGTATCTTTGCCATGCAAACCAAACAAAATGGAAATCCTTAACCTGCCTTCATTCGAAATGAAACTATCCGAAAAAGATGGGAAATATTACATCTATGATGTTTTTAGGCGTACCTGGATTTTGTTGACCAGTGAGGAATGGGTAAGGCAGAATTTCCTTACCTGGCTGGTGCAGGATTTGGGCTACCCGGCCGGATTAATTGCGGTTGAAAAATCATTGAACTATAATAACAGAAAAAAGAGGGCCGATGCGGTAGTTTATGCTGCCAACGGTAATCCTCTTATGCTTATCGAGTGCAAGGCACCCGTTGTTTCTGTTACCCAGAAAACATTTGAGCAGGCAGCAGCATATAATTTCCATTTCAACACCCCTTTCCTCACCTTAACCAACGGCCTTGAGCACTTTTGCTGTGCCATTGACAGTAAACTGGGGAATCTTAAATTTCTTCCCTCCGTCCCTTTGTGGAAACAGTTGTTTCCGACCGGTTAAGGGGGGGAAATAATGGGGTTAAAAACAGGGTTTTTACTACGGTTTATGTCGGGGCAAAAATGTATATTTACATTGTTGAAATCTTTGTTAAACTACCGGAAATCCAATCCAAAACCATGGCATTAAACCCTACCCGGAAGCTATATTCATACCTATTCTTCTTCTTTGTCAGTGTTTTTTCAGGTGGCCAGTATTTGTATGGCCAGCAGGTTGTTGCTCCAAAATATTTTTCCCTCCCCGAAAATGTAATCGAAGGAGTTGATTATCTCGAAGATGTAATAATTATTAAGCTAAAGGATGAGCCATCTGATTATGTGAAGCAACTCGGAGCTATGCCGGTTACTCTCAACGAGGTTCTTAAACAACTCAATACCACAGACCCCAAACGTTTGTTCCCGGGGCATGACTCGCCAGCCTTAAAATATCATACATCAGGGCAACCCCTTACCGACCTTTCAAAAATCTACCATATCCGCCTACCAAAGGGAAGCCCCATTGAGACTACAATCAATGAGCTTTACAACACTGGTATGGTGGAATACGCGCAGCCCTGGTATCTGCCCCAGACCTTCTCTGTACCTAACGATCCTTTCATCGGTTCGCAGTATTACCTCAATACCATCAGGGCCTTCGATGCCTGGCAGATAGAAAAGGGCGATACCACCGTTATAATAGCCATTTTAGATACTGGTATTGATCTTCAACACCCCGACCTGGTTAAAAGCATTGCCTACAATTACAACGACCCCATCAACGGAAAAGACAGTGATAACGATGGGTATATAGATAACTTTTATGGCTGGGACCTGGGCAACAACGACAACAACCCTCAATGGGATGTAAATGCCCACGGGGTGCACGTTGCGGGGATTGCAGCTGCCACTGCCAATAATGGAACCGGGATGGCCGGCGTGGGTTATAACAGCAGATTGCTTCCCCTGAAAATAAGCGATCAGGACGGACGTTTGGTGCATGCTTACGAAAGTATTGTTTATGCCGCCGACCGGGGAGCGAAGGTGATTAACTGCAGCTGGGGTGGAGCAGTTTCGGCGGGGCAGTTCGGGCAGGACATTATAAACTATGCTGTTCTGAACCGCGATGCCCTGGTGGTTGCCGCGGCAGGGAACTCCAGCAATACGCTAAGGATTTTTCCGGCCTCTTATGAGAATGCCCTGAGTGTAACCGCCACCGAAAGCAATGATGCCAAATGGAGTGGTTCAAGTTATGGGTTTCAGGTTGATATTTCGGCCCCGGGGGCAAACATATTCTCTACCTGGATTAATGGCACCTATATCGTGTCGGGCGGAACATCAATGGCTGCTCCCATTGTTTCGGGAGCTGCGGCATTGCTCAGGGCAAGGTTTCCAACCTTTTCGGCCCACCAGGTAGCTGCTCAGCTTAAGGTAACTTCCGATGTTAATGATACGCTTCCGGCAAACAAGGATTTCAAAGGAATGCTTGGCAGGGGCAGGGTAAACATCTTCAGAGCCCTTACCGAGCAGTATCATCCCTACCTTCAGTTTGTACGATTGCAATATCCAATGGATACCTATCGGATGGTAAGCCCGGGAGCTTCCTTCCAGCTGGGTGCCGAATTTGTAAATATACTGGCTGCCGCAGATGGAATGTATGCGATTCTTAATTCGCAATCATCATTCATCGAAATTATTTCTGATTATTCAGAATTGGGCAAGGTAGAGCAGTTTCAGAAAATTAATAATTTCTCAACTCCTTTTTTGGTAAGGCTTAAAGGGAACATTCCGGCAAGCCATGAAGCCAACTTCACCATAAGTTTTTTTACAGGGCAAGGTCTGTATGCCGGACAACAGAACTTTACCATGACCTTCAATCTCGATTATCTTGATTTTAGCAATGGATTATTGCTTACTACTGTTAATAGCCGCGGAAATGTAGGCTACAACTATCCGAACTATAACCAGGGTTCAGGGTTTATTTACCCGGGGGCCAATTTGGGCCGTAATCTTTTAAGGGCTGCAGGACTGGTGGCAGGTACAAGTACATCCAAGGTGGTTGATAATATATATGGCCCCATTGAGAATTCCTTTTCCAATTTCTTCTCATCCCTTGAAAACGCACGATTTGTTGATAATCCCCCTCTTGGCAACAAAATGATCAGGGGAAGTTTTGACGACAGCCAGGCCAGGGCATTTCGGGTTGGGCTGAAAGTTGATTACCGAATTTATGCTTTCACCGAATCGCCCATCAATAAGTTTATTATTCTTGAATACGACCTCATCAATCAATCGGCCGAAAACCTTCCAGGGTTTTATGCCGGTTTCTTTGCCGATTGGGTCATTCAGGATGTTAGAAACCACCGTGCCTCCTACGACGCAGACCACCTGACAGGGTATGCCTTTTCTGCCAATGGCGGAAATTTTACGGGTACTCAGTTACTCAGCCACACCGATGTCAGGCATTATGCATTTGATAACCAGGGTTTTGGGGGTAGTTTGCGGTTGAATGATGGATTCACCTCTTTCGAAAAATATACCGCCATGCGAAGTAACCGCGATAATGCCGGATTCTTTGACAAGGACAACGATGTGAGCAATCTTATTTCAGCGGGCCCTTTTAATGTATTGATGGGGGATACATTAAAAGTAGCGTTTGCCTTGATTGCCGGCGACCATCTCAACGATCTGATGGCAAGTGCGCAAATGGCAGCATTGGTCTACAAGGGTGAATTTACATCATCCAAAGAAATTACCGGTGTGAGCCCCTTGCAATTGACCGCCTTCCCGGTTCCATTCAACGATGTACTTCAGATTCAGTTCTCTGATAACCAAAATAATAAGGCAATAGTAAGGATTTTTGACCTTAAAGCGAGATTAGTGTCTGAATTGGTGGCATCGCCAGTTCAGTTACAATCTGTCAGAATTGATACCTCTGCACTAAAACCCGGAACTTACATATTACAGGTTGTATCCGGAGACAAGATTGAATCCATGAAAATCGTTAAATAGCGTATAATCATGCGCAGGCCACTGCTTTTACCTCTTATTCTTGCCAGCTCGGTTTTACTGATAATCGTAGGGGTCTATTTCATTTTAAGAGATTTTCAGCAGAAATCAGTTTCATCAGGGGTAGATCCTTTTCTCTGGCAACCCGTCAATGCCGAAGTTGTGTTCCATACGCGCAAACCCTGGTTATTGACCGATGGTTTGGCTCAGGTGGGTAATCTTGGTGCATCACTCTCCGATTTTTTCACTGGTACAAAGGCCAGGGATTTTTTTGAGATGGTAGATTCAGTGGTAAAAAATGATGAAATGCTTTATAAAACTTGGCAACAGACCCAGTTGACAATTGGTCTTGTCAGTGATAATGGTATCTTCCCAGGTAGTTTTGTGGCACAATTTACATTTCCCGTCAATGGGGATATGAAAAAGATATCTGGCTATATTCAGGGCGCTTTTCTTCCCGATTCAACCCTTAAATACCTTGTAAAAGGTGAAGAGAAAATAATTCTTTACTCGGCTGCAAAAATGAACGGCGAATTAAGTATTATTTTCAGGAATAATGCACTTATCGTTTCTACCAGTGCTGCATTGATGGGCCACCCCGATATTGAAATGCAGAAACAGTCTGGTATACTGTCAGATACCCGCTTCAATGCTTTATGCCAAATGGCAGGACAATTTGCCGATAATTTTTTTATCCGTACCAGCACGCTTTGCCGCTTTATTCCCGATCAGTTGACGCAGGATTATCCCTTGTCTATTGGCTGCGCTGATGTGGCAGGTTGGCAAACCTGGGATATTTCCTACAATGCTGAGAGCTTGTTTTTTAACGGATTTGCCCAAAGTGAAGCCTATGGCGAGAGATTTATTGATAACCTGAAGAGCCAGCAGAAACAGGAAAGCAATTTTCTTCATTACATTCCTCCGCAACCTGACCTGATTGCATACCTGGGATTATCAGAAACCAGCAGTTTTTTTCTTGATTACAGGGAGTGGCTCCTGCTCAACCGCAACGATACCACCTTGTCCATTCTTAACCAGCGATTTGAAGATATTACCAATCTGCCTGCCGATACCATTTATCCATGGTGGACCGGCGAAATTGTGTGGATAAAACCCGATAATGAACCATCGGGCGATGGTGTATTGCTTTTAAGTGTTGATACCACCCTCAATCTGGCAGGTAATTCAAAGCTCGCCGACTTTTTCAGACCCCAGCCGGTAAATTATGAAGACGAGTTTGTGTATGCACCGGAAATTGAAAGGTTAAATATTCCTGATTTTCTGAAAGTGTTAACACGGGGTTTGGTTGTTAAAGAGCTTGCGTTCTTCCATCGCATGGGCCAATATTGGGCATTTTCTGCTCAACCCCAGTCTCTTGTTTCTTACCTCGAAAAACTCAGGTTTGGGAAAAAATTCGCAGACAGTGAGCCCGTTAAACTCATGGCCGAGTTTATGCCTTCGGGTCAAAGCATGTTTTTCTATGTTTCTGCCGCAACCACCCACTCTCTTGCTCCGGATAGGCTGACCGGTTTCTCTTCCTCAGCAGGTAGCTCCCAAAAATTCACCAGACGTTCTTTTGCATTACAGTTACTTCCATCCCCTGGCAATGTGGCTTTTGCCAATGCACTGCTTATGGAGCGTCGGCTTTATCCTTCAGGCAACCCAATTGCCTGGGAATATGAGCTAAAGGCTCCCCTTCAGGCAGGTCCCTACAGCGTTTTTAACCATAATACCCGCGAAGACGAACTTATCCTTCAGGATCAGAGCCATACTCTCTATCTGTTTGATCTGGATGGAAAACTCCTTTGGAGCAAAGAGCTTACAGGCCCCATCATGTCTGATATTTTCCAGGTAGATATTTTTAAAAACGGGCGGTACCAATATCTTTTCAACACCCGTAATTTCCTTCACCTGATTGATCGCAATGGTAATTATGTGAGAGGTTATCCGTTGAGGTTACCATCAAACGCATCGGCCGGAATTGCAGTTTTTGACTACGACCGGAATAAGAACTACCGGATACTCATGCCCGCTGAGAACCGCCGTATTTATAATTTTAACCTTCGCGGGCAGGCTGTTGTTGGCTGGAAACTACCCCAAACAAGCAAACAGGTTACCCTGCCTGTACAGCATTTCCGACTCGGAACCCGCGATTATCTTGTGGCTGTTGACGATGATGGGCAGGTAAGGTTTTTCGATCGGGAAGGTGCCATTAGATTAAGGCCCATCCCTGAGCCTGTTCTTAAAGCCGGGTTTCCTGTATTTGCCCATCAGCCCCCTGCGGGCAAGCCTTTTTTTATTGGTGTGGGAGATGGGGGCGTGGTTCACCAGATTTTTACCGATGGAACCGTAAACCGGTTTTTGCCTGATTCCCTGCATGGGGATTTCAGTTTTGGATATTTTGAATTTACGCGCAAAGGTGAAAAAGACCTTGTTTTCCTCAATAAAGGGGTGGTTTCTGCCTTTTCTTTAATTCCCAGGGTTTTATTCTCTACCCCTTTGCAGACAGAAGTATCAGGGAAGATTAAAATTGTACAAGCCGAAAAGGAAGAAATGCTTCTTTCTGTTACAGATAAGAAACTAAACCGGGTATTTTTCGTAAACACCGTTGGCAGTGTTGAATCACCTTTTTCCATAGAAGGAGATACTCCACCGGTGGCCGGATTAAGCAAAAACGGAGATTATTGGCTGGTAACCTCCGGCAACAATGTATTAAGAATGTTCCGCTTTGAAAAAGCTATATTTGAATAACCAAATCGTTTAATTATGAAGGGTTTTATTTTAATGAAAATGTCAGTTGCAAAAGTTGCAACCATTTCACTCTTGCTGACTATTGTGTTTGCAGGATGTGACTACAGTTATATCGATGGGATTGAACAAATTGAAGAATACACCTACAAACCGGTTTTTGCAGTCCCTTTGATCGATTCTAAAATCGGAATCGGAGACCTGATTGATCTGGATGATCTAAGTGTCATTGAAGTTGACCAAAACGAACTTATTTCGTTGGTGTATGCAGGAAATATTTTTTCGGCAAAGGCCAGTGAGATATTTACAGTACCCAAACAGGATCAAATTATTACGATTAATAATATTATCCCGGCTGGTTCGGGCAGCACCACTCTTCCCCCCCAATTGTATGTTTATAAAATAGCTTTTGAAGGCGAAGAGATTCTATCCTTTATTAGTTTTTTAGCAGCAAATCTAAATATTGTAGCTTTAGCTCCTCAGTTGGTTGCCGATGGCTACAGAGTGAGCGCCAGTTTCAGAATTCCGGGCAGCACAAGCCCTGGAGGTGGCCCTATAACTGGAGTGGTAACCACCGGATCGCCTACCAACATAAACCTTGCAGGGTGTAGTATTGAAACAGGTAACCTGGGAAACTTTTTCAATATCGAATATACCATCACTGTTTCGGGAAATGGAACCCCAACCAACGCCCCTTATACACTTAGGTTGGACCATTCAGTTACCAATATCAGATATAATCTTTTTAGGGGTTACATCGATAAAATTAATTTCCCTATTGGCGAGACCGATGTTCCATTAACTGTTTTTCAGAATATTTCTGATGGTAAAATTGTATTCAACGAGCCATCTATCAATTTTGATATTACCAATACTTTTGGGTTGCCTATCGACATTAGTCAAAATGACTTTTATGCCACCATGAGCAATGACAGTAGAGTTCCCATTACAGGTTCGGGAGTCGATAGGCCCTGGCCTTTGCAATATCCGGTAAATCCAACTGATGCAGGAGTGGTTACCAGGCAAAGGTTAACCAATCAGAATACCAACCTGTTTAGTGTAACAGGGCAGGCCCCTCGAGAGATTCACTACAACCTCAGGGGGCTAACCAATCCCGGAACGTTTACCCAGGCCAACAACTGGGTAAAACACGATAGCGAAGTGAGTATCAAAATGGAAGTAAGGCTTCCACTACACGGTCGGATTGATTTTTTAAATTTTAAGGATACCTTCGAAATAGACTCTGATTTTCTCCCTGAAGAAATTGACTGGCTTGAAATGAGACTGCGATTCGAGAATGGGTTTCCACTGGGAGTGGAGCTAAAACTTGTTTTGTATAACGAATTAAATCAGCCTATTGACACACTTTTTAGTAAATACAATCCATTTATGAAACCTGCAACGGTTAATGCCCTTACAGGTTTGGTAACACAACCTTCCATTACCGAAATTAAGGAAATGGTTGATCAGCAAACAGCCCAGAACCTAAAAAAAGCATCTAAAATTATGGCCCATTATACCTTAAAAACATCACAGAGTCAAGACCAGGTTGCTGTTAAGATACTGGAATCATATAAACTTGGTCTTGGTATTGGCGTCCGTATTAAGGGCAAGGCAGTAATTAATTCACTATCTGGTAATTAGGCTGTATCCCATAATTTATCTTAACTGCAGCAATACTACATGATTAAAGCAACTAATTGATTTTACAATTAACCGAAAAGAAAATGAAACATTCAACATATAAACTCAAAAGAATCGTGCTCCTTGTCTCTGGCATTGTTCTGTTTTGTGCAGCACAGGTTAACGGTCAGCTTTTTCATAATCTTTACTGGATGCAAGGAATTCCCCAGTCATCACATGCCAATCCGGCCATTCAGCCATTGGCTGGCTTTTATCTGGGTTTTCCATCGGTCTATATTGGTGTCAAGAATAGTGGTTTTGCTGTAATGGACTTGCTGAAGATAAACGAAAATGGAAATGTTTATATCGACGATGCCGGCATGTTATCTAAGTTTAAAAACCGAAACTATTTAACCGGCGATATTAATATTGGAATATTCTCATTTGGATTCAGAGCCAAAAGCAAAAACTACTTCTCTTTCAATATTAATGAGCGTATTGAAAATCGATTCGGCTATTCTGGAGATATGCTCAAACTTATTATAGAAGGGAACGACCCTTTCCGTTTGGCCGGAAAAACCGCCGAAATGGGGATGATTTCATTGGATTTGAGTCATTTCAGAGAATTTGGGTTGGGCTATTCACGACAAATGAACAACAAACTCAACCTGGGCATCAGGGCAAAAGCTCTGCAGGGTTTCTTTAATGTCAACTTTGCTAAAACCGATGTGGGTCTTTTTACAGACATGGATACTTACGGACTGAGATTTACCACCGACTTACTGGTCAATAAATCTCTCCCTGTGATGTTTTTACCCCTGGATGATTTTAGCAGCGATAGTATAAACTTTGATGATTACTCCACCAGCGACTACATAAGAATGTTGACCCACACAGGTAATATGGGATTTGCAGTAGATTTGGGTGCTACCTATAAAATCACACCAAAAATAATACTTGCCCTCAGTGCCCGCGACTTGGGCATGATCTACTGGAAAACCGATGTGGAAAATCTTGGAATTAAGGGTAATGTGGATTTTAATGGGGTGGAAATAATGGATATCTGGAAATCTGACGATGACGATAACCCCACAGGAAATATTCTTGACAGTATTATTAATCTTTTCGACCGCAAAGAAACATTTAATACCTATCGCACAACCCTAAGCCCCAAAGTCTTTGCCTCGGCAGCCATCGACCTTACAAGAATGCATCGGTTTGCAATCCTTGCCAGGGGAGAATTTGTAGCCAGTAAAATGTATCCATCCTTAACCGTTTCTTACAATTTCCAGCCTCTCAATCGCTTTGGCACATCTTTATCATGGTCTGTTATACACGGAAATATCTATAATCTCGGGTTCGGAATGCATCTGAATTTGTTGCCAATCCAGTTCTATGTAGTTCTGGATAATTTTTTTCCAGCCATGCAGCCTCATACATTTCAGCATTTCAACCTGCAATTTGGAGTAAATTTAGCTGCCGGTTTCCGCAAAAAGAAAGACCTGACAACACCTCGTTTCCGCTGGTAATCTGTTCCCTGTCCGTATATAAAAACAAAATCCGCCCAGAATGTAGGCGGATTTTGTTTTTCAAAGGGTTTTTCCCTTTGATTAGGATTGCGAATCGGCTCACTTAACCACTATCTTTCCACTTGTAGATTTACCATTTTGGTTGTTAACCTGGTAAAAATATATTCCGGAGTTTGCTTTCTGGCCGTTATCGAATCGAGCATCCCAATAATAATCGTTATTTGCTTTACCAAAAGCACCAACTTTTTCATAAACTGTTTGCCCCTGAAGGTTTACAATACGAAGGGTGAATTCACCCGGCTCGAGTAACCTGAAATGGAAACCTTTATCAGACGGGTTGGGGAATACTTCAAACCCTCTGAGTGTCTCACCGGTAATAAGTTCGCTATTCAATGGCAGGCCATGATCGGGGAAAGCTACTGTAGAATAAAGTCTGAACTCACCAGGCTGCAGAGTTATGGGGTCGCTCAAATCATTAACATTCAAAACGTTGCGGGTAAAAAACTCATACCAGGTTCCGGTACGCTGAAACTGTGGGTTAAAGGTTGATGCAGTTACACCGAAGTTTCCTATTATGGTTACCTGATTGGATGCATGGTTGAGATGAATGCGTTTATTTTCTCCGCTCAGGGCAAGAGTATAGTCTGTAGTGCGGAAAACTTCGTGCTCCTTTTTAATTTTGATGAGCGCTGCATAGGTATTAAAAAGACGTCTGCGATCAGGTTCGTTATAATAATCCCATCTAATGGGTTTGGGATCGGTACGGCAGTCGTTGTTAACTGTACCATTGGGGCAACGATTAATGGTAAAGTCATATCCTACTTCACCAAACTGCCATATCATTTTCGGGCCAGGTATGGTAAAATAAAAGGTGGATGCCAAACCAGCACGCCGAAAAGCAGTTGGGAGGTGCTTAACATCATAAGTTCCCGATGAATTGCCAAAACTGATATTTTTATACATCATCCGCTCTTCATCGTGGCTTTCCATGTATGAAATAAGATGGGGCTTGCTCCATCCGCGAGCTTTGTATGAACCCCACGAAAAATCGCTCTGGGGTATCCATCCCATGGCAGCTTCCATGTAATTGTGGTTCATGTTGCCCCACAGCATCATACCATATTCAGCAAGCTCCTTCTCCTCCGAATTATCGGTGAGGTGTTCAAGAATTACGTATGCATTGGGATTTACAGTCCAGATGTGGTTGGCTATTCGCTTTAGGTTTGCAATACGGGCCGCATCATAATTTGATCCTTGGTTGCCGGTTTGTACATTGGTGAAACCTTTGGTAAAGTCGAACCGGAATCCATCTACTCTGAACTCGGTAAGCCAGTATTCGGTTATACGGTTAAAAAGCTCGTGGGTATAAAGGCTGTTCTGGTCAAAGGTGTTGCCCCAGCACCAGGGTTGGTGGGGGCAGGTTTGCAGGAACCAGGGGTTATCGGCCGAAGGTTGTCCCCAGCTGCCGGCATCCTTATTGAAATACATCTGTACATGTGGCGAAAGGTTGAACGAGTGGTTGAGCACAATGTCGATAACCACTGCAATGCCTTTGCGATGGCACTCATCAATAAAGTGCTTGTAGTCGTCGCGGGTACCGTAAGCCTTGTCGGTAGCAAAATAAAGTGCCGGGTTGTATCCCCATGAGTTGTTTCCTTCAAACTCGTTTATGGGCATAAGTTCAATTACGTTCACTCCCAGTCTTTGCAGATAATCGAGCGAATCCATTACGGTTTTAATGGCCGATGTAGCCACAAAATCCCTGATGTGCAATTCATAAATAACCATGTTTTCTTTGGCAGGTGGTGCGAAACCTGTGGCTTGCCAGTTAAAGGCTGGTTTTCCGGGATGCATGATACTTACCAAACCATTGGTTTTACCTGTTGGATAGGGTTTCAGGTTGGGATACACGGTTGAGCTTATCCAGCGGTCGTTCCAGGGGTCGAGTACCTTGTGGGTATATGGATCGGGAATTCGGATGTCTCCATCGATAAAATACTGAAAACCATACTCGGTGTTGGGAGTTAGACCTGTGAAGGTTATCCAGAAATATGTGCCGGCAGCGTTGCGTTTCATATATCCTTGCTCGGCAACCATCCAGTTGGTTGCATCACCAATAACAAAAGCGAAGTTTTTCTTGGCCGGGGGGTCGTGCAAAACAAGGGTAACTGTGGTTTCATCAATGTAATTGATTCCTGGTTTAACCCCCACAGGTAATTCGGCAACTGTAGGTTGTGGCCTTACGAAAACGTAGGTGGAGTCTTTTACAGTTTTGGTGCCGTTTGTTGCCTCTACCCTTATCCAGTGTGTACCATACCCGGCAACGGTTGAATTGAACTGGTACTCTACGGGGCTTTGGGTGGAAGTTGCAACCTGTTGGTTATTAACATACACAGAGAGAGAAGTTGCACTTATGGCAGCAGCCTGAACGGTCACAGTGTTTCCAAATTCCACAATTGGCTGATCCTTTTGGGGAGAAATGAGAGATATGCTAAGCTCCTCGGCAGGGAAAACGTTTACAAATAAGTCAGCACTTTGGGGTGAACCTGCCGCAGCTCTGAAAACGAAGGCCATCCTTTGTATAGCCTGTGCAGCAGGTACGTTATAGAACTGCCTGATTGATGGGGTTATTTTTAGCTCGTAAAGGTTGGGGCCAAGACGGGTAAGTTTAGGCTGGACGGTATTGTTTCCCCATGTTCCGATTACATATTGCCAGGATGTATTTCCCTGCACAATTACACCGGTATGTGTATACAGTTCGCCAGAATAGCCTTCGAGTGCAGTGCCGGTTGAATTAAAGGTAATGGTAACCGGTGCATTGTCGGTAGGTAATAGCGGATTTGAAGTGATTGCCTGGGAATGAACACGAATTGATAGTAGAAGCGACAGTAAAGCCAGGCTGAAAAATGTAAGTGATAATCTTGATTTAATTGTCATGTTTTGAATAAATTGGTTGATTATTATGGGCCGCTAAAATAACAAAAAAAAACCACCCGGGGTTCGGTGGTTTTCACCTGTCCGAAGCCCTTGTCGTTGTTGTTTTTTAATCAATTACCACTCCAAAACATACAGTTTATTGTATTAATTTTACCTTCGGCAGAATTGGTAAACTTTTATTAAATCATCATAAATAATATCTCTACCATGAAAAAGTTCCTGAAGATTTCGGCTATAGTGCTGGTTACACTATTGGCATTAATGATCATTCTTCCCTTTGCTTTCCGGGGTAAGATTATCGAAAAGATAAAAACCACCATCAACGAAAATGTAAATGCCACTGTCGATTTTGGTGGATTTGGAATTTCACTGTTTCGCAGTTTCCCCGATGTTTCTATTCGCCTGAACGATTTATCGGTGGTTGGAGTAAATGCTTTTGAAGGTGATACACTTGTAAGCATTGGCAGGCTGCTGATAGCGGTTAACCTTAAAAGTGTTATCGGGAGCGATGGTTTCGAAATCAAATCCATACGTCTCGACAATCCCCGTATAATGCTAAAAGTGCTTGCCGATGGAAGTTACAATTGGGATGTGGCGCCCGCAACCGATGAAACCACACCTGCGCAAGACGTCACTGCTGAAGAAGAAAGCCCCTTTAAGCTGGCTCTGAAAAGACTTCAGGTAAACAATGGTTATTTTGTTTATGATGATAGGGCTATGGATTTTATTATGCGCATCGAAAACCTCAACAGCACCGTTAAAGGAGATCTTTCACTCAATGTCACTACTCTGGAGTTTCGCAATACTACCGCCGACGCTACCTACATGATTTTTGAAGGGATTCCTTTTCTTGGGGGTGTGTTTACCGACCTTACTGCTGATATCGATTTCGATATCAACAATTTTGCCTTTGAATTTCGCGAAAACAGTCTCAAACTCAACGATCTCATCCTTAATTTTGAAGGCTCTTTTGCCTGGCCTGCTGAGGATATGATACTCGACCTCCGGTTTTCTTCTCCCCAAACAAGTTTCAAATCTCTTCTGTCCATGGTTCCGGCAATGTTTACCAAGGATTTTGAAGAGCTAAAAACCTCAGGTACTCTTGGGGTTAATGGCTTTGTTAAAGGAATTTACAACGATAATGTTATCCCCGGCTTCGGAATTAACATAGAAGTTGCCAACGGAATGTTTCAATACCCTGATCTGCCGGCAGCCATCACTGATGTGTTCATTAAAACATCTTTGAGCAACCCCGGAGGAGACCCCGACCTTACCGAAATTGATATAAGCCGGTTTACTCTTAAGGTCGCAGGCAACCCCGTTGAGATGAAACTTAACCTAAAAACTCCCGTTTCCGATCCGCAGATAGATGCCTTTGTAAAAGGGAAACTCGATTTGGCCAGGGTGAAGGACTTTTATCCGCTAGGCGAAGGTGAAACACTTGCAGGGGTTATTGATGCTGATATTACTGCCAAAGGTTGCATGTCGAGCATCGAGAATGAAAAGTACAACGATTTTCTTTTCAACGGACAACTGCTCATAACAGGACTCAGGTATGTTTCAGAGATGTTCACGGATGGTGTTGAAATTGCCACCACCGATCTGGCCTTTGCACCCCAGTTTGCCCAGCTGAGGGCATTCAGGATGAAGGCCGGCGATAGCGACATGTCGGCATCGGGCCGTATTGATAACATCCTGGGGTTTGCTCTCAATGACGAAATGCTCTCTGGCCGCTTCGAAACATACTCATCCTTTTTTAACCTCAATCAGTTTATGCAAGCCGATACCACTGGGCAAGCTCCGCAAGAAGAGAGCACTCCTTTATCGGTTATTGAAGTTCCGGCCAATATAAACTTTGTACTGCAAAGTCGTTTCGATAAAATTCTATTTGGCGACCTTCAGATTGCCAATGCCACAGGTTCAATTATTGTGGCCGATCAGAAAGTAAGCATGAGCAACCTCCGTATGGACCTGTTAGGGGGTACCCTGGTGCTCAATGGCTCCTATTCCACCCGCGATATTAAGAAACCTGAAATAGATCTCGGATTGGCTATAACCAATTTCGATTTCCAGAAAACCTTCAATACCTTTAACACCTTTGCTGCCATTGCCCCCATTGGCAAGCGTGCATCGGGGTTGTTTTCAGCCGGCTTAAATCTGAAAGGGTTGCTCAATGAAAATCTTGAACCTGTATTGCCCAGCCTTGCCGGGGGTGGGTTGTTTAACTCAAAGGCAATGACAGTAGAAAACAGTCCGTCGCTTACAGGGTTGGCAAGCAGCTTAAAAATGGATCAGTTTAACCGCATGGACATACGTGATGTGCTTCTTAATTTTGAATTTCGTAACGGAAGGGTGGATATAAAGCCCTTCGATTTCAATTTGGGCAGTTCAAAAGCTACCCTAAGCGGCAATCATGGCTTCGACCAATCCATCAATTATATCATGAGCCTGGCCATACCGCGGACCCAGTTCGGGGGTACTGCCAACCAGGTTTTGGATAATCTGGTGGGGCAGGCTGCGGGGCGTGGTATTAATATAACCCCATCTGATGTGGTCAATGTTGGTGTAGCTTTTACGGGCACTGTAACCGATCCTAAAATAAGTCTTACACTGGCTCAATCGGCAGCCGATGCCCGTCAGCAAATTATTTCAACCGTTGAAAGTGCCGTACGCGAAGTGGTTACCGATGTCAGGCAGCAGGTGCAGGAAACCATTGATGAAACTAAACAGAAAGTTTCTGAAGAACTTGAACGCCGCGCTGCCCAGGTAATTGCCGAAGCAGAACGCCAGGCCGAAAACGTTCGTCGCGAAGCAGCCAACATTGCCGAAACAGTGAGACGCGAAGCCCGTGAGCAAGCCAAAAAACTGGACGATGAAGCCAGTGGCCCAATTGCAAAAGCAGCTGCGCGTCGAAGCGGTGAGCAACTCATTAAAACCGCCGACGACCGTGCGACCCGCCTTGAACGTGAAGCCGACGACAGAGCCACCATACTGGTAAACGAAGCCCGACAAAGAGCCGATAAAATAAGGACAGGAGAGCAATAAACTCTCCATCCCCGGAAAACTGATCCCTTTCGTTTTGTTTTTTACCTTTGCACTCTCTATGGGGAAGCCCTGAACATAATCGGTTTCCCCATCCCTCATTATTATTACTTTCCTTATGAGCAATACTCCTGTATCAAAAATTGGCGAATTCGGCCTTATCGATAAACTTACCGGCAATATTAAACACCATCATTCATCTACCATCAAAGGGGTGGGCGATGATACTGCTGTTATTCAATCAACCGACAACAACTCCCTGAGCCTTATTACCAAAGACCTTCTGGTTGAAGGCGTACATTTCAACATAATGTACACTCCGCTTAAGCATTTGGGATACAAATCTATAGCCGTAAATCTTTCTGATATTTACGCCATGAACGGTACCCCTACCCATGTAATAGTGGGGATAGCAGTTTCAGCCAAATACACCGTTGAAGCGCTGGTCGAATTGTATGAAGGGATGAAACTGGCATGCGATAAATATAAGGTCGATCTGGTTGGCGGTGATACAACCAGCAGTAATGCAGGGCTTATGATTTCGGTTACTGCATTGGGTAATGTGCCAAAAGAAAAGTTAACATACAGGAGTGGAGCAAAGCCGGGCGACCTGATTTGTGTAAGCGGAAACCTTGGCGGGGCTTATGCCGGACTGCTTATTCTGGAACGAGAAAAGGAGGTTTTCAAAGCCAATCCGCAAATGCAGCCCGATATTTCGAAATATAACTTTGTGCTCGAGCGGCAGTTGAAGCCTGAACCCTGTCGCGATGTAGTTGAATTGCTGAACAAAGTCGATGTAATTCCTACTGCCATGATCGACATTTCTGATGGGTTGGCTTCCGAGGTGATGCATATTTGTAAATCGTCGGGGTTGGGGGCTGTAATATATGAAGATAAAATACCCGTAGATGTGCAAACAGCTTTGGTAGCTCATGAATTTAATATCGACCCCACCACATTCGCCCTTAATGGCGGAGAGGATTACGAACTGTTGTTTTGCGTCAGCCAGCGGGATTATGAAAAACTCAGGGACAATGAGCTTGTTTCCATAATTGGCCATATAACCGAAAACCCTGCTCAGGCCGATCTGGTGACAACATCCGGAAGCCTTATTGCTCTCAGGGCTCAGGGCTGGGACTCGTTCACAAAGCATTAACCATTAAAACAGGAAAGTGGCAAAATTGAAGTTTTATGTAGTTTGGGACGGACATCAGAAAGGTGTTTTTTCATCGTGGAAGGAGTGCGAGCTTTCCATAAAGAGCTATAACGGGGCAAAATACAAATCATACGAAACCGAGGCAGAAGCCCGGAAAGCATTCTCAGAACCTTATCAAAAGCATATTTATAAAAATGCCGGGGCTCAGAAAAACCAGACTTCAGGTAATGCCGGCAAACCCATACTGCAAAGTATTTCAGTGGATGCAGCCTTTAGTTCGGCATCCAAAAACATGGAATACCAGGGGGTTTACACTGCCGACAAAAGTGTATGGTTTAAGATGGGGCCGTTGCCAAAGGGAACTAACAATGTTGGGGAGTTTCTGGCTATTGTTCATGCCCTGGCTCTCTGCAAGCAGAAAAAAATTAATCTGCCTATTTATACCGACAGTATTACTGCCATGGCATGGGTAAGGAATAAAAGGGCAAAAACCACCCTTGACGAAGAGCCTGATAACGAAAAACTATTCGAATACATTGACCGGGCCGAAAAATGGCTCAAAGAAAATACCTGGACCAACAAAATTCTGAAATGGGATACCCGCAATTGGGGCGAAATACCCGCCGACTTTGGGAGGAAGTAGTTATTCTGACCATAAATTGATTGGCAGGATTCAACAAATCGGGTTTGTTTGCCCAGGGCGAAACAAAAAAACTGTATTTTTGCACACCTTTTTAAGGCTCCGTAGTTCAATTGGATAGAATAGCAGATTCCGGTTCTGTCGGTTGGGGGTTCGAGTCCCTCCGGAGTCACTCACAATGAAAAAGCCCGCGAGAAATAGTTCCCGTGGGCTTTCGCGTTTTTATCAGGATATTCAGCAAATTCTCTGGTCAGGGGTTCTTAAGCTGGTTCCCCATCTTCTGCGGCAGGTTGGCCAGCGGGGTCGAAAATTTTAATGCTATGCATCAAGGCTTCAACTTGGCGCATATAATCACGTTTGTCGAATTTTGGAGCATATACAAACCCATCAACATTAATGAGGCGGCCAAATTTTTCATCCACAAAAGTGATGTTCACAAAAGGCCCTCCCATGTAATCGTCCTTTACACGCCACAGGCCGCGGGCCTCAACAGCGTATAAATCATTAAAGTTAATTTCGGTAAATACTGGCGGGATATCGGGGTAGGTAGTCATCCAGGTATTGGGATGTGTGCCGGGAATATGTTGTTTGGTGATTGAATCGCGACGTGCCCAGATGGTATTGTGGTTAAAATCACGGTCGGGGTGGCGATAGGGCATGGTGGTGATAAGTACACCCAATTCAAGTTCATCGCGGGTACCGGTTTGCCTTAGCCAAACAAAATTGTCTTCGCGTTTGGCAATAAAATAACCTTCGGGCACGGTAATGTCAAGCTTCATATTTTCCCTTATAACGTTGCGCGCCTGGTGATTAATCATTCGGCGGTAGGCATTTACCAGCCGTTCGCGTTCGTTGGCTATATAATAATCAAGAAAGGCCTTGGAGTTGTTTTCCATGATTCGTTGCAGCGACTCCTCATTGGGCACAGTTACACTGATTACTATCTGCGGATAGGCCCAGCGGTCTCGTCTGATCTCTATTTTCCCTTTGTCAAGGGAGGGATCGAAATCCACGAAGAATATATTGCGGTGGGTTTCGAAGAGTTTTGCAAATGCCGATGGGTCAATCTGGAAAATATTGAAATTAGGTTCTGCCTGGGGCAACATGGTAACATAGGAGTTAAAAATATCTCGCACCATTTGCCCTGCAACACCTTCCCACCGGGTGGTGCTCATTACAAGGAGCAACTCACCTGTTTTTCCACTTGCCGAAGGTTTCCGGGGCCCCTTTTCAGACCCACAGGATACTATCAAAACAGCCAGAACTATTACAAATATGTTTCGCATAACTTGTTGGGGTTAAAATGTTTATTCAAAAACAAAAAAACAGGGCACTTTATTGCCCTGCAGTTTCAAAAGTAAGAAAATTTTATCATCGCCCGCCACCAATCAAAAAAGCGTTGGTTTTTACTCTCCTGGCTGTTCGTCAACAGAGATTTTGATCTTTTGCCCGGGTTCAAGAGAAACCGCTGTTGTTAGTCCATTGAGTTCGGTAATTTCTTCAATGGTAATGTGTGAGTATCGCTGAATGATCTTTTGCAGTGTATCGCCCTGCTGAACGGTATAGTAAAAATATTCTTCATCATCATTGACTTCTTCGTCAAACATCTGTTCGGTTTCCTCTTCGGTGGCAACTGTTACTTGTGCCACAACACCAGCCGGACGCCTTACTACCAGATTCTGGCCCGGGTGAATGGTATTTCCGGCAAGGCTATTCCATTGCTTTATTTCCTCTGTGCTGATGCGGTAGCGTGTTGCAATAGCAGCCAGGGTTTCGCCGCTTTTTACTACATGAGTGTTGGTATTGGCAGCTACATTTACAGCTGCCCGGGCGGGCGCACTTACAATAAGCCGCTGGCCAACCCGGATGCTGGTATTGCGCATGTTGTTGAGCCGTTGAATTTCGGATACACTCGTGCCATATTTACGGGCAATGGAGCCGAGAACCTCACCGTTGCGTACCACATGCACAACGGTTTCCTGTATCTGGGCGGCAAGCTCTTCCTGTCTTTTCTGATCGGCCGAGCGGTGGTTGTAAATTGTGTCGGCATTGGCCAGGAAAACACCGGTATAATCGCGTGGAAGACGCAATACATTAGGTTTATCAGCATTATGTGGAATTATATTTTGTCGGTAAGTGGGGTTGAGGTATCTCAAATGATCTATGGGAATATTAAGAAACTCGCTGACTGTTTTCAGGTTAAGCTGGCGAACCACCTTTACGGTATCAACATCAAGATGGGAATAGATGGGAGGATTGGGGTAGAGATTGTGATCGGCGGCATGCTCCATAACGTAAGTGACTGCCATGAATGCAGGGACGTAGTTTTGGGTTTCGCGCGGCAGATAGGGTCTTACACGCCAGAAATCCTTCACCCCGCCGGCCCTGCGGATGGCACGGTTTACATTGCCAGGACCGGCATTGTAGGCCGAGAGCACCAGATTCCAGTCGTTGTAGATTTTATACAGGTCGATAAAATGTTCGCAGGCTGCCACTGTCGATTTATAAATGTCGCTGCGGTCATCGACCAATGTATTTACCTGCAAACCATACATGCGTCCGGTACCATACATAAATTGCCAAAGCCCGGTAGCGCCCACCCTTGAGCGGGCCAGAGGGTTCAACGCCGATTCGATAACAGCCAGGTATTTCAGTTCAAGGGGAAGGTTGTATTTGTCCAGTTGTTCTTCGAAAAGGGGGAAATAAAGCTGGCCAAGTCCAAGAACCCTTTCGGTAAGTTCGCGCCGCCGTGTGGCATATAGATTAATATACCCCTTAACATAAGGGTTATAAACAAATTCGATGGTGGAATTTTCATTCAGCCTGCGAAAACGTGCATTATACACCGAATCGCTGTATTCGGGCACAAATCCGTCTGGAAACGCGCTTCCTGTAACAATTGGTTCGGCGCGTTGTTCAATGTTTCGGAATACTGTCAGCAGTGCAAGGCTGTCGAGCATGGCGGCAATAGGATCATCAGGATGGATGCTGAATACCGTTGCAGATGCTGAACCGGTACTTGTATCGGAAGAGCCTGCTTGTTGCGCCCGGGTAGTAATTTGAAAAAGTAGGGAGATAAAAACGGCAATGATTAGAATTCTTGAAAACATTGATAAACCGGTTTTGGTGAAAAAATACAATACCTGAACGGGTTTTACGAAAAATATTGCCCGTGGTTTTGCCAATAGAGCATAATTTGGAAAACCTTTACAAAAATTTCAAATTCCCTGCATAAATGCAACAGGGTTTACGCTGATTTTTTAGTTAATAAAAACGACGTAAATCAACGGGAGGTAAATTGACGGGGTAGTTGCAAAAACCAGGTTATTTCTTCGCCTCGGTTTCGGTATCGTTGGGGGTTTCTTTTTGAGCATCCCTGAATTCTTTCATTCCACGACCAAGTCCTTTCATAAGTTCAGGAATCTTTCTTCCTCCAAAAAGAAGCAGGATAAGAATTGCGATAATGATTATTTCGGTGGGGCCAATCATGGCCAGAATAGAAAGCGTGGTAGTCATGACAATGGGTTTAAAATGTATGGGCAAAATTAGGAAATAATTGTCAGAATCAACTTTAAGCGATAAATTATCTTTGACGGACAATCCAATCGGCAGGGTTTTGTTTATTGTTGCCATGCCAGACTTCAAGATGAAGATAGGTGCGCGATTCGCGTGAATCAGTGGCCGCAACTCCTATTTCATCCCTGATAGCTACTCTTTGGCCATTTGACACAAAAACTTCTGAAAGGTTTGAATATACTGTCAGATATTCGCCATGGCGGATGATTACGGCGTACCCACCTGGGATGTTGACTACTCTTGAAACAGTACCTTCAAAAATAGACCTTGCACGGCTGCCCTGGGTGGTTGTAATATCTATACCGTTGTTGATAATGGTAATTCCTCGTAATACCGGGTGGGGTTGCTCGCCAAAAAAGCCTGTAATGATGCCCCTTTCGAGGGGCCAGGGTAGTTTTCCTTTGTTTTCGGAGAAGTTATTGGAGATGAGCTGTTCGGCTGGGGTAAGCCTGGATGCTTCTGATGCCGGACGGCCCTGCTGCCGGGCGGCTTCTGCTGCTCTGCGTCGCTCTTCGGCAATTACTTGTTCTATGGCACTTTGCAGGTCGCGGGCTATTTTTTCCTGGTCTTTGAGTTGTTGTTTTAGTTCGCGTTCGCGGGTGCGAAGTTGCTCCACATTGCGGGCCTGCTCTTCTCTTTCCTTATTCAGGGCGTTCATTTCTTCCCTTTGTTGAGCCAGTAAAACCTGTTGTTCCGCCTTTTTGGTTTCCAGCTCTGCAATTTTTTCCTGCAATTTAATGGTGGTTTCTTCAATTTTTTCGGCCTGAAGTTGACGGTGTCGGGCAAGTTGTTGCAGATATTTCATGCGCAGATAGGCCTGGTTAAAATCGCGGCTCGAAAAAATGAACATCATCCTTTGATACGAACTGCGGTTTCGGTATGCATAAAATATCATACGGGCATAAGAGTCTTTCAGCTCTTCAAGCTCTTCCTCGAGTTGCTCCTTCTCCTTGTTGGTGGCCGATATATTTCGATTAATTATGGCTATTTCGTTGGTAATGTAATTGATAAGCCCTTGCCGGGCGCTGATGCGGTTGTTGATGATTATGAGCTGGCTCAGATTTATTTCGGTCGAGCTTTGTGTTTCCTTGAGCAATTGCGAAATAAGAGTCATTTCCTGCTCAATCCGCCTTTTATCCCTTTCCAGGGCTTGGCGGTCCTGGCAAAAAAGTATAAGGGGAAAAAATACCAAAAGGCCGGTGGTAAGAAACCGGAAATTTTTTCTTAGCAGGCACATGTTCATCATCCCTTTTGTCATAGGAGGGCGTTTAATCGGTCAGCCTTATGGGGGTATATCTTGGCGGAACGGAGAACTGCATGTTCTGGGGTACATTCAGGGTAGTTCTTGAAAGTGCCATCTCGAGAGTTGATGTGCTGTTCGAACTGTCGGCAAACATTAGCATCAGGTCAACGGGCAGCAATCGTCCTTCAATGCTTTCGTATTTGCGGTAATCTGCCCTGAGGGCATTTCCACTCAATTTATGCTCAATTACATTGGTACGGATACGCATATTTGATGGATCGACATTTATGGTTTGCTGCAAGGCCTGGCCACCGCCTGCCTTGCGGGTTCTGTTTTTAGATTCAAGAGTAATAAGGCGCTGGTCTGAAATCAGTTCGAACTGGTCGGTGCGGAAATGGGGGAAATCGTTGCCGGTAAATAGTGCCTGGAGCATAAAAAAGTCCACATCGGCATTGAACATGGATGCAAGAATTTTCAGATCGCCAACATAATAGGTAGATTCGAATCGGTTAATCAGTTTTACGCTATCGCGGGTAATTAATGCTCTGGCCACTTCAATACCCAGAACCGGGGCAATTGAAACAAAAATGGCCGAATCTTGCCTCATTCTAAGAGTACCGGCAATACTTTGTGAATTTCCTTCCCATACAACATTGCCCGAAAAACGGGCGCTCAGCCATTCGAAATTGGCCTGATTGTTATGAAGTTCCATCAGTGTCATTTCAGCGCTGCTTAATTTTTCATCCGGCGCAACAAGTTCTTTAATGGCTTTACATCCATGGAAAAAGAATCCGGTAAAAAGGGCAAAAATCAATAGCAGTATCGGTTTGAATCTCTTCATCATAATTTATTGTTTTGTATTCTGGTTAACCCCTGTTATTCGTACAATGTGCCGTCGGTAACCTTTTTCTCAAGGAATTGTGAAAGGTCATCGTCGTCATCGGTCTTTGTTTCAAGGGCTTTTTTCCAGTAGCGAAGCGCCTCTTCCTTTTGACCCAGTTTGAACAACACATCACCATAATGCTCCAGCACAACAGCATTGGGAGTTTCGGTATTATCAAGAGCTTTTTTAATCCAAATCTGTGCCTGCGAATAATCTCCAAGCTTATATTTTATCCACCCGAAGGTGTCCTGGAAGGATGCATTGTTAGGTTGCAATTCCAGCGATTTTGCCGACATTACCAGCGCTTTTTCCAGGTTTTCGCGGCGAATCGACAAGTAATAGCTGTAGTTATTAAGAGCATAGGCATTGTTGGGGTCAAGAAGCAGAGCTTCTTCATAGCTTTTGTATGACTGCGAAAACTCCCCTGTTTTAAAATAGGTATCGCCAAGCATGGTAAGAAATTGCCCTTTTAGTTCATTGTTGTCGAAAGTCAGGTTTTTCCCGGCATTAAATGCGGCAATTGCCTTGGAGTAATTCTTTAATTGAAGGTGTGCAATGCCGTTGAAAAAATAAATCAATCCATGCTCAAAGAAGTATTCAAGGGCTTTTTCAGAAGAAGCAAGGAGATTTTCATAGTTTTCGCTTCTAAGTTCAACCGAAAGCAGTTGTTGCCAGAATTCTATCCGGGATGGGTCGATGGAGGTGGCTTTAAGATACATTTCGCGCGCACCTGTAATATTGTCTTCGAGCTGCAAAAAATCACCATTCAGTGCATAGGTGAGTGCTTCATCGGGGTGCACTTCGAGCAGGATGCCACATAATTTTTTTGCCTGCTCGGTATAAACAGAGTCTTCCTGCGCCAAAAAATACCACGATGCGAGTATTCTTGCCTTGCCTTCTATACCCAGCTGGCGGCTTATAAAAGCAAGGGCAAGTTGATCAAACGACTTGTTTTTATCACCGGCATTGCGGTAATAATCGGCCAATAGTAAACGCGCCATGGGGTTGTCGGGTTGTATTACCAACATCTGCTGATATACCTTGTAGGCTTCTTCTGATTGGCCTGCTTCAGTGTATAGTTCGGCCAGGAGTTCAAGGAATCCGGTTTCACCCGGATTAAATGCTACCAGTCGCATGGCTTCGGCAAGGGCCAGGTCGGTCCGTTTCATTTCGAGTAGTATCCGTTGTTTTTGCAACGACATTTCAGTGTTGAAACCGGTTAGCCGTTCCAGATATTCGATGTGACTGAGGGCTTCGGGGAATTTTTCGAGGTGTAGAAGCGTGCTTAAAAAGCTTATCTGAATATTAAGGTCAGAAGGGTTATTGGACGAAAGTTGCTGTTGAATTCTAAAGCCAGGCTCATTTTTATTTTGTGCGAAATATATATCAGCCAGCAGCATGCCAAAAAATTTATTATTGGGATCAAGATCCACCGCCCGACGGGCAAAGACCTCAGCATCTTTTAAAAAACCTTGTTGCGCATGAAGTTTGGCTAATTCGTATAATGCTGCCGAATTTCTTGGGTCAATTTTTACCGCTTCGGCATAAAGCAATACAGCATTGCCCAAATTGCCCAGCATAACCTGCTTTGATGCATCAATCATGCGGGAGGTACTTGCAAGTTGCTCGGTTTGACTTACTTCTATGGCTCTATCGGGCAGGAAAAGACTTCGGGTCGATTGCTGTTTGGGTTTGCAGGATGCCATTACAGCTATGGCAACCGGAAGGATAATCAGTATTTTGATCTTCATGAAATGGTAGTTTGCAAATAATTTGCGGTAAATGCGCTGTTGATAGAGTGTTCTCAGTACTACTTGTCAACAGGTAGCCGCTTTTCAAAGGTAATACTCTTTACTTTATGATACTTGAATAATCACCCAGGCTTAGTTCAGAGGGTTTCTCTGCCCAGGTGGCATGGTTGCCCACCATGGTGTTGGTCAGCATTGCATGGTGTATGGTAACGCTTTCGCCAATAATACTATTGTCAATAACTGAATTTTCTATCCTTGAATTTTTTCCGATAGAAACATAAGGACCAATAATTGCGTTTTTTAGTGCTATGTTTTCTGCCAGAAAACATGGTGGTATGATAACGGAATTTTCCAATCGGACACTTTGGGGAATGGGTAGTGCCGGCGAATTAATGAGTATCCTTTGATTCGTTTCCACGGTGGCGTTTTTGTTTCCGCAATCCATCCACTCAATTACATCGCCGGTTACGAACCGGGTGCCCTTTTGGCGCATATTTTCGAGGGCGTCGGTAAGCTGGTATTCTCCTTTTTTAGAGATATTGTGGTCGATTAGGTATTGAAGTTCCTTTTTAAGGTTTTCGCCATCACGAAAATAGTAGATGCCGATAATTGCCTGGTTTGATATAAATTCCTTTGGCTTTTCAACAAACCCTGAAATTATTCCGTCATCTAATGTTGTAACAACACCAAATGCACTGGGGTCTTCAACACGGTGTGTCCATATTATTCCATCACGCGATTCGTCGAGTTGGAAATCGGCCCTGAACAGGGTGTCGGCAAATGCAACGATGGTTTTTCCGTCGAGGGAACCGGCTGCACACAGAACCGCATGGCCGGTACCAAGGGCTTCCTTCTGGTAATAAATTCTGCCTCTGGCTCCGGCTTTTTGGGCAATTTCCAGCAGGTTTTTTTCAACCACCTTGCCAAAATCGCCAACAATAAAAGCGATCTCTTCGGGTTTTTCATGGCAAACAGCCACAATGTCTTCACATAATCTCTGCACAATGGGTTTTCCTGCCAATTGCAACAGGGGTTTTGGAGTGGTCAATGTGTGTGGTCGCAAACGCGTACCCATACCTGCCATCGGAATTATAAGTTTCATAGCCTCAGCATTTTATTGAATGAATAGTATAATCGCTAAGTATTTTTAAATTAGTAAAATTCACCGTCTTTCCCTATCAATAATAGTTATCAATCCAATATCACCGGTAAAATAGTTTTTCGCAGAAACATCCGTCAATTTTCAACTGATTACCTGCGTTTGTTATTTAATCTTTTCCCTGACTACACAATTACTTTACTCCTGTATGACCAAAACCGCCAGCACCACGTTGGGTCTCGTTTAGGGAGTTAGTTTGAATCAAAACTGCTCTTTCGTGGCGGGCAATGATCATTTGAGCAATACGATCACCGGAATGGATTTCGAAATCTTCTTCCGACAAGTTAATCATAATCACCTTTATTTCGCCACGGTAATCGGCATCAACCGTCCCGGGCGAGTTGAGCACAGTAACCCCTTTCTTGGCTGCCAGCCCGCTGCGTGGTCTCACCTGGGCTTCAAAGCCTTCGGGCAGCTCAATGTACAACCCGGTAGGAACCATTGCCCGTTGCATGGGTTTTAGAACAATGGGTTTGTCGCAGTATGCCCGCAAATCCATGCCTGCTGAAAGTGGAGTTTCGTAAAAGGGCAATGGATTGGTTGATTTGTTAACTATCTTAACTTCCATAAATGTGGGAGTGGGGGTTTAAGTGGCTGAAAAGTTGCGGCAAATTTAAGGAAAACCCATTGCAACCATGCGAAAAAACTGTTAAAAGCCGTTGAATATGCCATTAAGTTTCTATTACAATGGATACTCTCCGGTGCCGGAAAAGTCAGAAGATAAATCAGACTTCCCACATCCTCATTAGGGCATAATAAAAACTTTAATTTTGTGGTCGGCGATTATTTTTATCCAAAAAAAATTCTACCCGCTTTGAAGGTATCAGAACATAGCTGTTATGCCATGGGAACCCGTTTCCTTATGATTTTACCGGGTATCGACGAGAGCTTTGCCGGTGTATTGGGTTCAGAAGTAAACATGATACTTCAGCACGAAGAGCAACGGATGAGTCGTTTCAGAAATAATTCGGAGCTCGGTATTATCAACCGCTATGGATTTGGGTCGGGCGTTTCGGTGTCAGCAGAGATGAAATTAATCCTTCAAACCTGCCATACCTTTTACCTCAAAACCGCAGGGGCGTTTAATCCGGTCATTTTTAACAGTGATGACAAAAGCCTAGCCATTTCAGGTAATGCTGATTATCCCAGCAATGAATCGTTGCCTGGTTTTGATGATGTGCTAATAGATGAGGATAGAGTGCGTATTTGTCGCAAAGGGCTTGCATTAGACCTTGGCGGTTTTGGAAAAGGTTGGGCGATGGAAAAGGTTTTGGCTTGTTTAAGAATTAATGGGATTACCTCGGCTTTTGTCAGTTTTGGTGAAAGCCTGATTAGCATGGTGGGTAATCATCCAATGGGTAACCCCTGGCAAATGGATATACCCGGTTTGATTGAGGGGCAAACCCTTAATCTGAAACTATCAGATGAAAGCATTTCCCTGTCCGGATTAAAATCGAAACGGCTTAACCAACAGGTGGTGAAGGTTCCGCATATCATACAGTCGTCAACAGGGAAATTTGTAACACATGACATTCTTACCCTTGCCCGGTCTGAGCTGCCTCTTAAAGCCGAAATCCTTTCAACTGCATTAATGGCCGCCGACAATTCTCAAAAAACTGCTATCTTGCAGACTTTTCCCGATGATGAATTTTTTGAGTTCCGTGAAATTGGCTGGTCAAGGTTAAAAATGGAAACACTTCAAACTTGAGATAATTTTCACCCCAAAAATACCAATACAATGACCGATTTTAGCAGACGTAACTTTCTGAAAAACAGTATTATTGCTGGTGGTGCATTGCTCACCCCATTAACACTTTTGAAAGTACTGGCCAACCAGGAAACCCACCACACTCCCAACGATAAGGTTTTTCTCGGGGTGATTGGAACCGGATCGCGAGGCAAGCATCTCATGCAAATGATTATTGATACAGCTGCTCTTACAGGTATAGAGATTGTGGCTATTTGCGATATTTATCAGCCACACCTGGATGAAGCAAGGGCTTTGGTGCCCTATGCAAAAACCTTTACCGACCATCGGAAGTTGCTCGAAGTGAAAGAACTCAACGGGGTTATCATTGCTACCCCTTTACACGAGCATGCCCGGGCTGCCATTGACGCACTTGATGCAGGAATTCATGTATTTTGTGAGAAAGCAATGGCACGCACCCTCGAGGATACTCATGCTATGGCATTGGCCCATTACCAGAGTGGAAAAGTGCTGCAAATTGGTCAGCAACGCCTGTTCGATCCAAAGTTTTTGCGTGGCATGGATAAGGTATATAACGGTGATCTTGGCGATGTTACTCAGATAAGAGCATTCTGGCACCGCAACAACAATTGGCGCAGACCGGTACCATCCGATCGTCCTGACCTTGAAAGATTTATCAACTGGCGACTTTATCGCGAATACTCGGCCGGATTACTTACCGAACTGGCTTGCCATCATATACAGGTTGGCAACTGGGCTAAAAAAGCCCTGCCTGTTGATGTTCGCGGAACCGGAAGCATAAGTTTCTGGAAAGATGGCCGTGAAGTATATGATAACGTTGCTCTTATATTTAGCTACGAAGATGGTACTCAGTTTATATACGACTCAATGATCCAGAACAAAAAGTATGGGCTTGAAGTGCAGGTTATGGGCCACAAGGGAACACTCGAACTCGAGTCGAACCGTTTCTTCTTCGAAGAACCGCCCCAACCGCCAAAACCCGCCGGCATTGTGCAACTTGTAAAAGACCTTGAACGCAACGTTTTTGGGTCGGTACAATTAGGCAGCTCATCATGGGATGCCGAACTTGCCTCCACCAATCTGGGCGAACCCATAGTTTCCGTAAGCACTACTGATGGCTCATCAGAGCAATTTATCGGGTTTGCAAGTGCCATAAGGGCCAACAAACCAATCCCGGGCCTGTTTGAAGAAGGGTATTATGGTACTATGTGGACATTGCTTGCCGAACAAGCTATCGATACAGGAGCTGCAGTTAAAATGCCTGAGAGGTTCCTGGTGTAAGAAACAAACTATTCTTCAATTTCGTATAGCTTCCTTTGGTATAAGTGTTTCAATGACCATCTGCCTGTTTTATATGCTGACCAACAGTTGATTACCAAATATTTTTATGGATGTTATTTTTATCCTGGATTAGTCATTAGATATGCAATGAACTAATGACTTAGCCGGGTTTAGCCCCGCTTTTGAAAAACGGCTAAAGACAAATTTGGGTTTATAGATGGCTATTGTAATGCAGTATCAATCATCTCCATGCAAAATAATACCTATAAATTCTTCCCGGCTAATGCCGGTTAATTGCTGAATCACCATATCGTTTGGGTTTTCTTCATTCAACTGTTTGATTTCGGCTTGTGCCTTTTCATCCTGCCGTGCAAGCATTAACGAAAAAATCCGGTTAATACGGTTTTCGGTAACCCGACTCGAATGGTCAGGATCACTGATCTTTTGGTCAAATATTTCGATGCTTTTCAAATAATAGTCCATAGCCGTTATGGAATCTCCAAGTCTCTCCGAAAGCATGCCTGCAAGGGTCCAGCCTTCGCCAAGGTCAGGTTTTTTCTTAACTGCCATTTCCGATTCGTGAAGGGCTTCGGCAAACTGACCTCTCGATATAAATATGGCTGTTTTATTAGAGTGGGGAAAATAATAATTTGGGTCGAGGGAAATAGCCTGGTCGAACAGGGTAAGCGCACTGTCTAACTCAAACCGGTGCATAGCCTCTATGGCCTTATCGTTTATGGCAATGGCTTCAAGGTTAAATTCAGGCTGTGCCTTTTTCTGGGAGCAGGCATAAAATAAGGATATTAATGCAGATAGAATGATAATGTGTCTCATGTTGAATTACATTGGGTTAAACGGGAAACTATTTTTTTTCAGATTAATTATATGTCAAATAATTTAATGTGTAAAGTGTAAACGGATAAATAAAACACAATTAAAACTTTAACGGCATTGAGAATTTGCTGGTTGTCAGTTTTCCCTCTAATTAGTATGTTATTTTTTGGGTCAGCAGAACTGGCAAATTTCCGGCGCAAATATATCATTCTTTTGTGATTGCTGACAAACAGCACGAGCCAAAATCACATTAGTGCAAGCATACCTGATGTTATAGTTTTTTTTGCAAAACAATATGTTTTTAATGCTGCATGGCAAATATTTCTGGTAAAACATCTTGAACTTTTTAATTCTCCTTTAAAAGGATGTTGCCGACCGAACCTTCTCAGAAACAGGCCAATATTAATTTTTTGTCCATGACGTATTTTGTCGTCAAACGTATCTATATTTGCTTTTTGCTAAATTTTTAAGGTCATGAGCAAGCGCGATTCTATAAGCCGTTTTAATCTCATTATCAAACTTCTAAAACGAAAACACAGCGCTTTCGAAGCAATTCGTGATTATCTCGAAAAGGAATCCTTCATTCAAATGCGCGACTTTAATATCTCCAAGCGAACTTTTCAGCGCGACCTGGCCGATATTCGGGAGATCTTCAATATTGACATCCGCTATGATCTGGTGAATAAGGTTTACTACATCGATTCCAACATCAATCCGGAATACAACGATCGCCTGCTGGAAGCCTTCGATACTTACAACCTGCTCAACATGGCCGAAAGTCTTTCTGACATTGTGTTTCTTGAGAGGCGACAAACCCAGGGTACCGAGCATCTTTACGGGCTGTTGCATGCTATACGCAACCAAGTCAAAATTACCTTCATTTATGTTAAATTCTGGGATGAGAAGCCAACACAACGCAATGTAAACCCCCTTGCCCTCAAAGAATTCAGGAATCGGTGGTACCTTATGGCTGTTGACAGAGATGACAACCAGATAAAAAGCTTCGGGCTCGACCGGATGAGCGATCTTGGAATTACCCGCGAAAAATTTAAAATGCCAGGCAACTTCGATACGCACCGGCATTTCAGGTACTGTTTTGGTATTGTCAGTCCCAATCATAAAGAACCTACCGAGCTGGTTCTTTCCTTTACTCCTTTTGAGGGAAAATACATTAAAACACTTCCTCTTCACCAAACTCAGGAAATCCTCATCGATAACAAAAAAGAAGTACGCATAAAACTTACCATTTTTATTACCCACGATCTGCTAATGGAAATATTATCATTTGGTGACAGTGTGCAAGTGATACATCCTCCCGAACTGGTCGAAGAAATTGTTGCGACCTACAAAAGTGCCCTGAAACAATATAAAGCATAAATTTCTGTCCAATTTTGCAGTATCCCCTGATCTTTTTACAGGCTAAAAAAATCATGCTTACTGATTTATTGATGGTTTTATGGTGAAAATTCAGGCGGGATATGGAAATAAAATAAACCTCCGGGTGTTGAGTACCCGGAGGTTCTGATGTTTTGATTTAATAGGTTGATTAAAGGGTTTTTTCTTGGCGCGCGTTGGCGAAGGTTGACAGCAAGCCGCGGCTGGCCCCGGAAAAAAGGTTAAACAAAACGGAGTTCTTTGAGTGATTGATGAATAAGTTCGAATGTTCGTTCAATATCGTTGTCGAGCCCTACAGAAAAACGGATAAGCCCTTCCGACATTCCCATGCTGCGCTGAAGCTCTTCAGGCACCTCGCTCGATGTGCTTTTCCCGGGATTGCTGAAAAGGGTTTTAAAATATCCGAGGCTGACAGCCAGGTAGCCAACCCCCTTTTCCTGCATTTTTTCCATAAGCAGGCTGGCGCGGTCGGCAGTTTCCATGTCGATAGCTATCATACCGCCAAAGCCAAAATAGGGGTTCATGATCTTTTTCATAAGTTGGTGCTGCGGGTGGTCGGGCATGCCGGGGTAATTGAACTTTAGCCCGATTTCCCTAAACCTGTTGGCCAGATACATAGCATTGTGGCTATGTTGCTTCATGCGTATATGCAGGGTATGAAGATTTTTCAGGATGCCCGATGAACGAAGTGGGTCGAGCACAGGGCCAAGTAGCATGGCAGTACCTGTATTAACATCGGCAAGGTCATTAATAAATTTGGCATCGGCACAAATGGCGCCTGCCACACAGTCGTTTTTACCATTGATGAACTTGGTCATGCTGTACACAACGATATGTGCACCCAGTTTGGCAGGGGCAATGATCATGGGTGTAAATGTATTGTCGATGAGTAGTTTAATGTTGTGTTCATCAGCAATAGCTGCCAGTGCCTGCACATCGCAGATCTGAAGCAGCGGATTGGTCATGGTTTCGGTGTAAATAAGCCGGGTATTGGTGCGTATAGCATTGCGCACCTGCTGGTGATCGGTAGGGTCTACAAAGGTTACTTCTATGTGGAACTTCTTAAGGTAATTGGCCAGGAAAGCAAAAGTTCCTCCGTAGGTGGTTACCGACGATACAATGTGAGAGCCACAGCTGCAAAGTTGAAGAATGGCCGAAGTGATGGCTGCCATTCCTGATGCAGTAACCCACGCACTTTCGGTACCCTCCATTGCAGCAAGGGCATCGGCCAGGTAGCGGTTCGATGGGTTCCAGTGCCGTGAGTAAAGAAAACAGCCTTCCTGCTCTCCCTGGAAAGTATCCATCATGGTTTTGGCCTGAAAAAACGTATAAGTGGCTGAATCGGTAATGGATGGGTTAACATCTCCATATTCACCGAACTGGAGAAGGTCCTGGATGTGGGTTGCCGGGTCGAATTTCATGGTGTTTTGACTTTAAGGGTTCTTACCGGAAAAATTGAATGAATGAACAGCGCAACAAATGTAATAAATTTATAACATATTGGCGTAATTGGGAGAAAAAATTAACCAATTTATTTTATTTGCTTACAATTTATCGTATATTTTGTTACATTTGCAAAATACTGTCACAAAATGCATAGAAACCATGAATGGGAACTTTCAGATTGATAAAACCGACCATAAAATATTGGAAGTATTGACCCGCAATGCCAGAATGCCCTTTCTGGAAGTTGCCAGAATTTGTGGTATCAGTGGGGCAGCAGTTCACCAAAGGGTTCAGAAACTCATGGATGCCGGAGTAATAAAAGGCTCGCAATTTAACCTGAATCCTAAGGGACTGGGTTTTCAAACCTGTGCTTTCATTGGTATACAGATTAATCTTAACGCCAACTCATCGCACCAGGAGGTATTTCAGAAAATAATGAAAGTACCAGAGATAGTTGAATGTCATCACATTTCCGGAAAATATTCACTTTTTGTTAAGGTTTACACCAAAAACAACGAGCATCTCAAAAAGGTTATCGTTGAGCATATACAATCTATCGTTGAGGTGGCAAGCACCGAAACCTTTATTTCACTTGAGGAAGGTTTTTCGCGCAACCTGCCTGTTATGGAAGGCAACATCAATAATTTCTGATACTTTTCGTTTCGCGGCTTTACGCAGTGGCGCACTTGGAAACACTTCATTTTCAATCCACCACAAATTTCTATAGAAGTGACTTGTCCTGAAATAGGTTTACACTAAAAAGTGTAAACCTATTTCAGGACGAGACACCCTTTGCACACACCAACCATGGCCAACCACAAAACCCCATTGCAGAAAATGGCCTACTTTTCCACCTAACAAAACACAGCTAAATTACCGGGGTGGGTTCGCCGAACACCCAATAGACCAAAAAAACCTTCCACCGTTACTGCTGGTGGAAGGTTTTTTTGAAGGGTTTTTTCGGCTATTGGGCTAAATGTTAAGGGGTAATACCGGGCTAAGTCTTTAGTTCACTGCATTTTTAAGGACTGGTCGGGGTTAACAGGAGTGGGGATATCCTCAATTTATTTCCCGTACCGGGCTTGCAAATAATCGATGGTAGTTTGCATCAATGCTTTCAGGGCCTCCTGATTAATGTCGGATAACTTTTTAACATAAATACATGCCTTACCCATCTTAAACTTGCCCAGGTTACTTAGAAGGTGCTCATGCTTAGGGTCTCCGGTGTAAATGTACAACGAAATAGCATCTTTGCGGGGCGAAAACCCCACAAGCGGCCAATCGCCTTCCTGGCGGCTGCGTTCCGATTTGTAGTGATAACTACCAAACCCGATAATGGAAGCACCCCACATTTTAGGTTCAAATCCGGTGAATTCCTGCATAATTTTTACCAGTTCATAGCTGTCGGTCCGCTTTTGCTCAGTATTGGCAAAGGAGTCGATAAATGCGTAAACATCGGCACTTGTTTGTTTGGTTTTTAGTTCGGCCATATCCAAAACCTTTTGATGAACATTTTGTAAGTCATACTAAGTTAGGCATTCTTTTTCATAAACACTGGCAATTATTATTGAATTAAGGGATAAAGAAAGTAAGGGGCTGTGTTACCCAAAATAATGTTTACAAATCCGGAGTTGGTATTAAAACGACTATTTCGACCTGTGGTAGGTATAAATAATGTTGCCCTTACTGTCAACAAACGTAATCTCAATAGAATTATCGGTTACTGAACAGACTGTGAAGCCTGCTTTATCGCTGCAAAACCTGGTATCGACGGTTGTTTTAACTTTACGTGAGAGAGAAGCCGAAGAATTAACCACATATTCAACATCTGATGCCGCGGGTTTAATATGCTGAAAATTATGAATATGGCCGCAAAAATAGATATCAACTCCGTTTCTTTCAAGAATTGGAGCTACACGGGTCTGCATTTCGGTTCTTTCACTTAACTCCTTATTGGTTTCGGCATATACCGGGTGGTGGCCAATAACAATTTTCCATTTTTCGGTTGAGGTTGCCAGAACCGAATCTATCCAGTTCAATTGCTGTTGCATATCTTGTTTTACGGCATCTGGATAACCGTTATCATTATTCCGGTACTTATCAATAAGCGGAGCAGTATCTATAAAAACCAACCGGACCATGGTGCTGTCGCCTGCATCGAAAGTACGTGTGTAATACTTTGCTGGTGCAATCCATCTGCGGCTAACGTTGGAGTAATCGAGCACTGCCTGTGTGTTTCCCCTGTATTCATGGTTACCACAAATGGCAAACCAATCTATCATTAAGCCGGGATGAGAATAAATAAGTTCATAGTTTGTCATCCATAGCGGGTCGTTTATGCTTGCAACTCCATTAAAATGGTGAACATCGCCCGCGGCAGCCACAAACTCAATGTCAACCTTCTCTGTAAATATTCCCATTAATTCAGCTATGGGTTTTTGCTCATAATATCCATTTCGGCCTAAATCGCTGGCTACAATAAAGTTAAGAGCATTATCGGCATATTCCGGGTAATTGATATTACTCTTTTCAACTGAGTTGCATGCAAACAATACAATCGACAATGCGATGAATAACAACCTTTTCATTTCAGGGATTTTTAAAACTGACAATTATTTATGTTTTTTATATAAACTCTGCTGTTAATTTACCGGACAGCAATTTTCTGAACCGTGCGTTTATTTCCCTGGATTACTTCAACCAAATATACCCCTGCTGGAACTTTGCCAGTGTTATACCTGGTGTTAAGAACTACTGACGACTTGCTTGTGCCGGCTCTGAATACCTCCTGGCCCAGGGTTGATACAAGCCTTATGGTTACCACGCCATAGTTTTCTGAGCGATAGTTTGCATAAGGGTTGCCATTAGCATAAAAACTTCTCAACTCTGTATCCCTGCCAGGTTCTATCCCGTTAACCGATGTGTCATCGGTTTTACCTGTCAGTTTTGCCACCCCAAACCAGTTGGCGTTGATCCAGTGGCTGTTATGGGCTGAAAGTGGAACGGGGACAGGCCCAAAGAAATGGTCGCGGCGAAGAGGGTTTTCAGTTTTGCTGTCGATGTCGCCATAGGCCATGGAAAGGCCCATGATCTTTCCTTTTTGAAGAGTTTGCACAGAGGCAGCCTGGTTGTTATGATTGTATGTATCCTTATGCATGATGAGTGAAAACTCCCAATAATATTTGTTGCCATCTTTTCTCATGGCAAAATCAGGTAAATGATCCTTGTAGGCTCTAATGGTTCCCCAGGTAGTTCCGGCCATATCCATGGCATGCTTGGCATTCTGAATTTGTCCGTCAGCAAGGGCATTGGCAGCAATGTGGTATGCAAAAGCATTTTCGGCATTACATGTTGGGCAAGAGGTTGTAGATTGCCCGTTATACAAATTTCCGTCAAACACATGATTTCCCCCCGAGCGGTATTCATCAATGAACACCTCAACAATGTCATAGTCAGGGTAAGCGCCTGCCGGGGCAACATAACCATCCAAAAAAACATCGTCAATAATTTCAACAAAAAAATAGAGCAAATTGGTTTCTGATGACCATAATACTTTAAAATTGCCAGTAAAATCGTTTGCACCCTGCCACAATTGTAAACCTTGCGATTGGTTAAGATTTGCTGACTGGTTTCGCCATGGCATCCAAACCTGATCGATGGGTTTGCCGTGCCACCTGATCCCAGACTTCATCTAGGGTAGCATCAATAAAGGGTAAAACAGTAGCTTCTGGATTAAAAGGGTATCGGTACCGAGATAGATCTGCCCCTGGCCAATCAGGACAAAACAAGCCAATAGCAGTGCGGTGATGGTAAATTTCTTCATCATAATATTAAGTTTAAATTGGATTATTGTTACCCCAAAAGGGTAAAACTCAGATTTATGAAATCAATTCTCAGAATATTAGTGATCACCTCATAATTTGAGTCTAATTTGTGTTGACAATGATTTTTGATGCATTGAAGCGGTAAAAATAGGAAACTTAATCATAAACCCCAAAAACATATTTCAATAGTGTGTTTAACATTGCAAGTCTTAACGTTTGCATGGGCAAAAGCCTGATAACATTTCTTTCTTGTTTTGCAATAAAATAATTTGGCATCAGATAACCCTTTATTCTTCTTAATTTTGAACTCTTCAATTATTTCAGTTCCTTTCACCATTTTTTACATACATTGTAAACCATTGTGGTGCATGATGCGGGTATAGCGACAGAAGAAAACCTTAACATGCTCAAGAATAAAGGTTACCACTTCATTTGCATATCGCGTTCATCATTAAAAGAATATCATGCCGACACCAGTGCCACACCAGTTCAAATACCCGACAAAAGAAAACAACCCATAGAGCTGCTCAAGGTAAAGGTAAATGGAGATAAAGACTAATACCTGTGGGTAAAAAGCCAGGCCAAACAGATCAAAGAAGACAGTATGAGTGGGCTGCTTACACAACGCTTTGAGCAAGGTCTTATATGCATACAGGAAGGGATAAACAAAAAAGGTGATACCAAGAAAATCAACAAAGTCTATGAACGTATTGGAAGGCTGAAACAGAAATACCCTTCGGTACATACATGGTATGACATCACTGTTGCAAATAACGGCAAGGGCATAGCCAAAAGCCTGACCTATAAGCAGAAACCAGAAATCAAAACCCAAAGCAACCATGGGGTTTACTTTCTGCGCACATCCATATTAAAGCTTGACGAGCATGCATTCTGGAACATTTACAATGCCATCAGGGAGATCGAATACACCTTTCGGGTATTAAAAACCGATCTTGACCTGCGGCCTATCTACCATGAAACAGACCAGGCCTCAATGGCACACCTGAACCTTGGTATCATGGCCTACTGGTTGGTGGCAACCCAGCGCTATTAGCTCAAAAAGAACGGTATAAACTCCGACTGGCGAGAGATAGTTAGAAAAATGGGCACCCAGAAATGTGTGACTACCAGTATGGTAAACGTGAATCAGCAAACCATTTCCATTAGAAAATGTACCGAACCAACAAAAGAAGTCAAACAAATATATGATACTTTAAAATACAAGTACGCTCCATTCACACGTAAAAATCCATTGAACCCCCTGTCGAAAATCTAAAAAATAATGACCCTTAATGTCAAAACTTTACATGACAATAGCTGCAATGTGGGTTAAAAATTATTTACGGATGAAACCCACATGTTTTTGCACAACACAAACACCGATGAGAATAAGTTTTTAGAACATGTATGGTTCTCCCGTAAAAACGGGATAAACTACCCGACCTTAACTTAAAAATTATTTACGGATGAAAAACAATTTATAGGTAAATTCTTTTTTCAGGTTAATTATTCCAACCATCCCAAATAATGCGGAATAAATACCATAATCCCCACATTAAAACCGAAGAAAGTATTATTGTTAGCACAAATGAAACCGCCATTTGAAGCCTGCTTTTATCGCGGTTTATCAGAACCTGCATTCTTATTTCTTCCAATTGTTGTGGAGTAGCCCGATGGTAGTCGATGTGCTTCTGTTTGGCAGCTAAAATATATTCTTTCCTTGCATGCTTAAACGGACGCTTTTTTCTGATGGTCGAATTGTTCATACGCAATCGTGCCATCATATCCAAAATATGTCCTGCTCCACCTGTCATATTTCTAAACTTTGGGGTTTTTAACGAGCCCTTTTCTAACAGTTTAGAATGAGATTTGAAAAGCTTTCCGGAAATTCTAAATCCAAATTCGAAACCTATAACCTATGGTCCTGCGAAATTATACAATATGATTCTAACCACCCTTTAAGTCTGATTTTAGGATAGGTTGCAATTGCTGTCAATGCCTTATCTTGTTCTTATGCAGTGTTAAATGCCTGAATATGATACATTTGACATCAGAAATACAAACACCGTTTAATTTAACGGTCTTATAAAATTCATAAGGTCTCTGTCGTGATTATGCACAATTCGACATTCATTGTCAAAGTACATGGTTGCACCATTTTGGGCAGTGTAGGTTTCCCACTGTGGGAGCACCCCGTCAACATTTGGGTTTCCGGTTTTAATAAAGTTTATCCAGGCAGAACTCATTTTATCAGCCAGTTTCCATGCTTCTTCTGAATTGCCTGTCCAGTCGGGTCTCAGATCAACCGTATTGAAAGCCAGGGGAATGTCCAATCCATGAAAAGAACCTTTCGATGCATCATCCACCGGGCTTTTCCAGGCCAGAAAATAAACATAAAGGGGAGCTGCTGACTCTAACGCTCTTGCATCTGCAGTTCGGATGGTAAAAGGCCTGAAAACATTATCCACAGAAAGAAGATCCTGGGGAGTGTAATCAGGATAGGCCCCGGCGAATAGCTCAATGTATTGATCTGTTTTATTGCCATATTCCTTTGCCAGGCGTTCTTTGGCTTGCGCAAGGGTAAGGTCTTTTTCGCCATAAGCAGTTCTCATCATCTCATTTAAGGTGCTGCCCATCAGGAGAGGGATGTTGTTTGAAATCTGAGCAAATCCCGGGCTAAAGGGTTGCTGGAGCAGAACCACACCATCGGCAGAAGGGGCAAACCCAAACATGGTGGGAGATCCTGGTCTTCTTGGACCTGAAAGTTTTGCCATGGCTTCATTTCCAGCTCTAACAAGATCAGCATAAGGGATGGTATCCAGCTTTGCAACATCGGCAGGTGTAAGTCCAAAACTTTCGAGTACTGCTAAACCCAGCTGTTGCGATTTCTCCCGGGTCATTGTATTGATAAGGGTTCCACTTTGAATAATTGCTTTGTGAAACAACCCCTTTGCCGCAGGCATGCACATGAGTGTGCCAACTTTTCCGCCACCACCCGATTCACCAACAATGGTAACGTCAGAGGGGTTGCCTCCAAAATTCTCAATATTGTTTTTGATCCATTCGAGGGCTTTAACAATATCGAGGATACCAACATTTGCTGATTGTGAATATTTATCTCCGCAAGCCGACAGATCAAGAAAACCAAGTATGTTTAACCGGTGATTTACCGAAACGAATACCACATCGCCTTTCTTTGCCAAAGCTTCACCGTAGGTCATGGGGTCGTTGCTTGCGCCTACATGAAAACCACCTCCATGCAACCATAGCATTACCGGACGCTTCTTTCTATCCTTTATTCCCTGTGTCCATACATTTACACTGAAAAGTTCACTTTCGTTCTGAACTGAATCGGGGTACCAGGGCACCACCTGTCTGGCTACCGGTCCAAATTCTGTGCATTGGCGAATTCCATCCCAGGTATCCGGACTCTGTGGCGGCATGAATCTTTCGGCCTTGGCATAAGGTATCCCCTTGAATGCATAAACATCATTATTAAAACTGCCTGAAACTTTGCCGGAGGTGGTTTTGACTACCGGTTCCTTTTGGTTGGTTGCCATTGGGTTGCATCCTGTAAAACAAAATCCTGTCGCGATTGATAGTAAAAATAAAATCTTTAGCAAAGGTCTCATAGCTTTTAAGATTATTGATTAATATTTAATGAATAATAATTATCGGCAGCCCGGCAAGGATATGGTTACCAATTGGTTTTTGACGGTTCTTTCTGGCACGGGTTGCTATCTTTTCATTAGCTTAAGTAACTCGGTTCTTTTATCATCATCAATCCGAAGTATATATAAGCCCACCGGTAAATCGAGTGTTTCAATGGTTTTGGTACGATCAAAGTTCCCTTCTTTCAAAACCTGGCCGTACAGACTCATTAATTGATAACGTGCACCATTGAGAGCAAATTTTGAATCTATTGTAAGATTATCATTAAAAGGATTAGGATAGACAATAATCTTATTCTGTTCATTTGGAAATGTATTATCCGATGATGTGTCAGTTAAATTATACATTCTGACATTGTCGATATAAACACAGCCGGCAATGTCTCCAATGTAGAATTTTAAGGCAGCCACCTGGTCAGTAACCGGTGCAGTAAACTCAAAAGAGAATTCCTGTGGTTCATTGGTAAGGTTAACCCGCTGTTGAAAATGGGTTGTATAAGAGTCGGCATCCTGCTGAATGGCCACATCAATTGTTCTGTTTACATCAGCTTTGGCCAAAAATGCGATGGAATACTTTTTCTGGCTAACTATTGGGGTTTGTTGTCGCAATTGAATATGCCAACTTGCAGTGCCAACATTTTCGGGGCAAATACGCAGCGCCCTTGGGCCCGACATTCCTGCACCAGTAACCACTTCCATTGAGCTGGTAGCTCCGGAGTTGTTTTGAATGTTCCAGCCTGTTGTAGTGAGGTCAAACTGGCCGTTGCTAATCATATTGCCATCATTTACTATTTCAACACCCTGAAACGGATAACCCACGTCAGGCAGTCCTTTCATGTATTCCTCGAGCCATTCCATTGCAGGTTTCTTTGTGCCATTGCTTCTCAAAAGACCGGCATTAGCCTGCCAGATAGCACCATCAACATATCCCCAGAGAGTAATACCTGCCACGGCCGGATGCCCCCAAAACACAGGAAAAATATTTCTGTAAGCCCTTAATTGGTTTTCCTCTGAAGCAGGTTGCCCTTTCAGGTCAAGCTCAGTTACATAAACCGGAACACCGCTTGAAGCCATCAGGTCGATGCGCTGTTTCAGGGTGGCAGTTTGGTTCCACATTACATCAACATTAAAGGTATGGGCCTGGGTACCAAAACCATCAATCAAACCCCTGTCGCGTAGTACCTTAATCACATCGAGCATTTCGCGGATGCCGTTGGGGTTATTTTCGAGCTCAAAGTCGTTCATTACAAGTTTTGAGTTAGGAAAATAGTAACGGGCCTTTTCAAAAAGCCAAATCACCCAATCGTACCCTGTTTCACCCGGACCACCCAGGCCGGCTCTGAAAAAGGGGGTTCCGGCTGCATGTTCCTGTCCGTTCCAGGTGTTCTTATACAAATTCTCATTCAATACCTCGACCTGGTCCATATAAGGATACCTCTTTGCTATTTCCGACATGTAATGTTCAATTTCAGCCTGAAAATCGGCAGGCCCAAGGGTTTCGAGCCATCTGGGGTACTGGCTTCCCCAGGCAATGGTATGGTAACGGAAAATTAAATGGTTATTCCTTGCATAGTTGTAAATATTATCGCCTGTTGTCCAGGTCATTACATTTCTTACATTTTCTATGCTTCCCCATTTATGAGCATTTTCGGCAGTTACGCCATTCCAGAAGGTGAGAAAATCGGAACGCACAGTTGATGAAGCTAAAATATTTGCAAGGTATTTTCCTTTACCGGCACTTAGTCCTTTTTTAATAACTGGGTTCTTACCCACGTGAAGTAACACGCCGGCCGAGGTAAATGAGTCGCCTGAATTATCGGTTGCGCGAGCTGTTATACGGTATTGGCCCACCTGAACATTGTTCCAGACGAATGTATAAGTGTTATTTTTGTGCGTTGGAGTTTGGAAGACCAGCTCCCCATTGATAAAAAACTCAACCTTTTCTATTGTTCCGTTGGCAAAGGTGCCCCCAATATCAGTTGAATACACATTAATGGTAACATTAGACCCTTCCTGATAATAGGCGTTACTGTGCGGATAAGTAATTACTGCCGATGGTAATGTATTGGTTAAATTTGCAATTAGCTGATTATTAATAATCAAAAAAAATAAAAATGCTGATGTTAAAAAGCTTTTGAAATTTCTCATTGTAAATCAATTTGTGTGAAAGAAATTACCAGACAAAAATATATTTCTGATAAACAATATATTAAAGAATTTATGGGGGGGGGGAGTATTCATAGAATAACCCATAAAACATAAATTATTTGCAAATATAATAATAAGAAAATCCTTAACAAGGATTATTGGTCGGCGGCGGTTATTTTTCCACTCCAAAAATCGCAGCTTGTTTCTTCCAGATAGGGTTAGCTCAAAGTCCAACAAATCAAAAACCCATCTGCAGTCAATACTGATAGAAGGGTTTTATCAGGTCTTTGGGCTAAATGTCTGTGGCCGTTATTATCTCTTTTGATTTTGTATCGAACATCAATAAACCTTCTTCCTTTTCTCCGAGTTGCCCGATTAATTCCCCTTTCTTATTCCAAACAGATGATTTCCCGGCACATGGATATCCTCCTGATTCTCCAACAAAATTTGCCATAAATGTTATAAAATTATTTTTTTTAGCGATGTCGGATAAATTATTTAGCTCAGCATTGATTCCGTTTGTTGAACTAAGCACACTAGCTACATAGATAGTTGCATTATTTTGCTTTGCAAATTCGCAATGGACTTTATTAGTCGTTTCATAGCAAATTGCCGGAGCTACAACTTCTGTTTCAAAATTTAAGACTAGTGGATTTTTGCCTGCTTTGAAAATTGGTTCTTCTGTTGGATATAAATATTGTTTAGAATAGGTTATTGGCTTTTTATCAGGTTGAAAAATAATCATGCTTACAAATATATCACTCTGGTATTTTGTTGGCAGCCCAAGTCCTATGATAATTCCATTTCTATCGCTTAATTGCTGAATTTCCTCTAACCTTTTATCATCCTGATTCGTTGCGAGATTCTTCGCTAAATTTGGTTCGTAACCAGTTAATGACAATTCAGGGAAAACAATCAAATCCGCATTATTTTGAATTGCTTGTTTTATCCACTTTACATGTTTTACCAAATTCTTTTCAATACTCCCTTTTGCTGGCTTAATTTGGGCTACTGCTACTCTCATTTCGATATAATTAAATTCTTTTTCTTTTGGCACCAAACTATCAGTTTCTGCCTTTTTTAAAAATTTTGACTAATATTTTTCAAACATCACTAATTCAGGTGGTTAAAAATTCCAATTCGTCATTGGTCAGGCCAAATTTACCAAATTGTTTTTTATCCATTTCACCAATCAAAACTTTCTTTTTTATCGAAGGAACAAGTATTCGTGGGGGATAATGCAGAGTGCTCCTTTTAAAAAAATATTCCGTATAATTACTGCCAACAAAAGGGTTTTAGCGTTGTTGGCTGATAACCAGGCCTTGTGTGCGAGTATCTCATTATAGGTAATAGTCCGTTTAAATCATCGCGAACATCCTAAACCAGAATGACACCAGCATATATGATATGAAACGAGCGTGATGTGTTAAACTAAATGACGATTGAACCAAGTTTGTAAGTTCAGCGAGGCTTAAATTCTTCAGGAAAGTTTTCAAAGTTTTTAATGATGTCCAAAAGAAACCAAAATAATACTTTGGTCAGGCTTCAAACCTGTAAATTTGAACAGCGCTAACCCTTTTGCAGATTTTACGTATAAATTCATGGAATTTGAATCAAATGATTCGGGTTTGATAAAAAGTAGTGATATGAACCGCCGAGAAAAGATCATGGCCTGGGTTAAGGAGGCCACTAATTTTATAGAGCGCGATGTCTGGAAAATCCCATTAAAGGATCTTCCACCGCGGAAATCTTTCCTGATAAAACAATTGCGAATATTTATTCTTGCCTTTCGGGGGTTTAAGGAGGATGCACTTCATCTGCGTGCATCGGCCCTCACCTACTATACCCTTCTGGCAATAGTTCCGGTTGTTGCAATGGGCTTTGGTATTGCCAAGGGTTTTGGTCTGGAAGCCTTTCTCGACAGACAATTAAAAGAAGCCTTTACCGGCAGGGAAGACGTTTATGTTTACATTATGGAGTTTGCCAATTCTATGCTTCAAACCACACAAGGTGGAGTAGTAGCGGGGGTAGGGTTGGCAATTTTGCTTTACACCATCATTATTGTGATGGTGTATGTGGAAGAGGCATTCAATGGAATCTGGCAAATAAAACAGTCACGTCCTTTTGCACGCAAGGTAAGTGATTATTTTGCCATGATTTTCGTTGCACCAATTTTCCTAATTTTATCAAGCACAGCATCGGTTTTCGTAACTACACAGATTTCGCTGGTTATGGAACAACTGAATGTGCTTGATTTCATGGAGCCTACCATTTTATTTCTGGTCAATCTTACCCCATACGTTTTCATTTGGATTGTGTTTACCTTGCTCTATATGGTAATGCCCAATACCAACGTAAAGCTAAGTTCAGCTCTTATCGGTGCAATTATTGCCGGAAGCATTTTCATTGTGATTCAATGGGCCTATATTTATTTTCAGGTGGGGGTTTCGCGATACAATGCTATTTATGGTAGTTTTGCCGCGCTACCTCTTTTGCTTTTATGGATAAGGCTTAGCTGGCTTATTGTTTTGTTTGGGGCTGAGATTTCTTTTGCCAACCAGAACGTGGAATATTACGAATTTGAGAATGAATCAAAAAATATAAGCCCCTACAATAGAAAAATTTTATCATTGTTTGTATATAATGCCATTGCAAAGCGCTTTGAAGCGGGCGATTCACCACTTACTCCTCCACAATTGTCGCATGAGCTTGAAATACCTATAAAACTCATTCGCGAAGTGCTCGACGATCTTAACGAAATAAAACTGATCAGCGAAACCAAATCAGATCATCATAAAGAAAATGCCTGGCAACCTGCCACCGATATTCATAAGGTTTCTGTCAGGAGCGTTTTGCATAAACTCGATCACAAAGGGATGGATGTTATTTTGGCCAGAGATACTCAGGAGATTGAAAAGATAAAACAAACCTTGTGGCTGTTTAACAATACCCTTGAAAAGATGCCCGAAAACCGGCTGATAAAAGACCTTTAGGAGGGAGTTATAATTCAGAGAAAAGTTTTTCCCAGGCCTGGGCAGCGGCACTCTGTTCCGCTTTTTTGATGGAGTAATCCTGCCCCTGGGCAATTAGCTGGTTATCGATTCGAAGATTAATGTGATAAATGCGCATTTTTCGGCTGTTCTCGGTCTCTTCGGCCAGTTCAAACTCAAGCTCTTTCTTTTCTTTCTGCGCCCACTCAATAAGTTTGCTTTTAAAATTTATTTCTTTCACCACCAGTTCATCAAGATCAATATGGTTTTGAATGATTTTGCTCACCACAATCCGGTAAGTAAACCGGTAACCTTTATCGAGGTACAAGGCGCCGATAAATGCTTCGAAGGCATCACCCAGTATTGATGTGCCGGTCATTTGGTTTTCGCGGCTGGTTTGAACCAGTTTATCGATTCCCAGTTTGCGCGAAAGAGAATTGAGGTTTTGCCGGCTTACAATTCTGGAGCGGATTTCAGTGAGAAAACCTTCATCTTTATAAGGATACTTTTTAAAAAGGAAATCGGCCACACAAGAACCAAGCACAGCATCGCCAAGATATTCCAATCTTTCGTTGCTGTGCCTGAATCCGTTGTTTTCGGGTTGAGCCACCGATTTGTGCCTGAAGGCAAGTTTGTAAAGAGAAATATTCCGTGGCTTGAATCCGAATATATTTTTCAGCGCGCGCTCCAGTTGCTGGTCGCTTTTTCTTTTACGGCTGAAGAATGATCTGAAAAGTGACAAAACAGTCAGATTTCTATTCTGTAAATTTCTTAAATGCAATACAGGCGTTGTGTCCGCCAAAACCAAAGGTATTGCTCATGGCTATGTTCACAGTACGCTTTCTGGCTTTATGGAACGTGAAGTCCAGATTTGGAATTTCGGGGTCATCGGTAAAATGATTGATTGTAGGTGGTACAATATCATTTTTGACTGCCAAAATAGCTGCAATGGCTTCGGCAGCTCCGGCGGCACCCAAAAGGTGACCAGTCATTGATTTGGTTGAATTGATGCTGATTTTAGTTGCATGGTCACCAAAGAGGTCAACAATAGCCTTAGGTTCGGCAATATCACCAAGAGGGGTAGAAGTGCCATGGGTATTAATGTGGTCAACATCTTCGGGTTTAATACCTGCATCTTGCAGGGTATACTTCATAACATTGCGGGCACCCAAACCTTCGGGGTGAGGGCCTGTCATATGGTATGCATCGGCTGATAAGCCTCCGCCAACTACTTCAGCATAGATTTTTGCACCACGGGCAAGTGCATGCTCCAGTTCTTCGAAAACAAGTGCGCCTGCACCTTCGCCAAGAACGAAGCCATCGCGGTCTTTATCGAATGGCCGTGATGCTGTAAGATAATCATCATTGCGCACTGATAATGCTGTAAGAGCGTTGAATCCCCCAAGTCCGGCCTCGTTTACAGCCGCTTCCGAACCACCACTTATAAAAATATCGGCTTTTCCGAGGCGGATGTAGTTCAGTGAATCAACCAATGCATTGGCTGCTGATGCACAGGCAGATGTAGTGGTGAAGTTGGGGCCTCTGAAACCGTATCTGATGGATATATGGCCGGCCGCAATGTCGGCAATCATCTTGGGGATAAAAAATGGGCTAAATCGGGGTGTGCCGTCTCCTTTGGCAAAATCGATAATTTCTTTAAGGAATGTATCTAAACCGCCAATACCGCTTCCCCAGATAACACCTACACGGTCGGGGTCGGGCTTAAATTCGTCGAGTCCTGCATCTTTAATAGCCTCATCAGCTGCAACCAGCGCATATTGTGCAAACGGGTCGTATTTCCTGCCTTCTTTACGGTCGAAATGGTCGAGGTAGTTGAAACCTTTTACTTCGCAGGCAAATTGTGTTTTGAATTTGGATGTGTCAAACCGGGTGATAGGTCCGGCACCGTTGGCTCCATTAAGCAAACCGTTCCAGAATTCCGGAACGGTGTTGCCTATGGGTGTAAGAGCGCCAAGTCCTGTAACGACTACTCTTCTGAGTTTCATTAAAAAACTGGTTAAGTTTTACTTGTTGTTGTTTTCAATGTAGGCAACAGCATCACCTACAGTGCTGATTTTTTCAGCTTGGTCATCAGGAATGGCAATGTTAAATTCTTTCTCGAATTCCATAATAAGCTCTACGGTATCCAATGAATCAGCTCCCAAGTCGTTGGTAAAACTTGCTTCTGGGGTTACTTCTTTTTCGTCTACGCCAAGCTTATCAACAATGATAGCTTTAACTCTTGTTGAAATGTCAGACATGTTTTCTCCTTTTTTTGTTAAACAGACTGCAAAGAAAAAAACAAAAATTCTCATACGCAACTTTTTTTACCCTTTTTTTCATAATGCGCTGCAATACATTGATTTAAACCCTTTTGTGAGCAATAATCATGAAGGTTTTACAGATAGCATAGAAGAATAAAAAACAGAGGGTAATCATAAGAAAATCAATTTATTAACCAGCTTGTTCAGAAGGCTGCAATCGATAGCATTGTTCATAGTTGTTTTTGATTGCTTTTTACCTGAAAAACAGGCTTTAACACTTTATTTTGCATTTGCCATGGTAAAACTTTTCAGGTTTTAATCGTTTGTGCAATCAATTGCGGGTATTTTATCTATTTTTGAAGACTCTGAAATTGGTTTCAGAATCCTTGATGATTACCCAATAGTTTTAAGTTTCCAATATCTGTTTTATAATGCCATTGCAGAGCCATGTCAATATAGCTATCTTAGCATCGGGAAGCGGTACCAATGCTGAAAATATCATCAGGTATTTTTCATCTCATCCAACGATACGTGTTGCACTGGTTATCAGCAATAAGGTCGATGCCGGCGTACTGAGGAGGGCTTCCAGATTGGGAGTTCCTGCTGCGGTTATTCCCGGACCAGCATGGAAGGAAAAAGATAACGTTGATGAATTACTTAAAGAAAACAAGATTGATTTTATTGTGCTTGCCGGTTATTTGTTACTGATTCCTTCCTGGATGGTAAAGCAATTTGCTGCCAGAATGGTTAATATTCACCCGGCACTGCTCCCAAAATTTGGTGGCAAAGGTATGTATGGGGAGCGTGTTCATAAAGCTGTAATTGAAGCAGGAGAGAAGAAATCGGGGATCACTATTCATTTTATTAACGACCATTACGATGAGGGGGATGTGATTTTTCAGGCTGAATGTGCGGTTATGGAAAATGATACCCCTGAATCACTTGCTAAAAGGATACATGCGCTGGAGTATGAGCATTTCCCGGTTTTAATCGAAAAAGTAATTGAGAATACGTTTATGAATAACTGATCACAGACTGACCTTAATAATAAAACCCTGTTTCAGCATCGGCTCTGAAACAGGGTTTTGCTTAAAAAATCTGATTATTCTGTTATTTGAGAGCCTTTAAGGCTTCGGCTGATGCCTGTAAAAGATGTTGTGCAGATAGTTTTTCATTTACAGCAAGTTGCATCCAGTCCTGAGGGGTAATCCGTCCAGCCTTGAACATCCTGTCGGTTTCCAGAGCCAGATTTTTTCCTGTAATTTGCTGCTCAATCTGGAATTCAATCAAATGACCCAACGGATAAGCGGCCAGATATAATGGGTAGCTTATCATGTGCGAATAAATGGCTAAGATTGGCTCATCAGCAATACCAAATACCGGTTCGAACCATTTATTCCAAACCTCTTTGGCAATGCGGATTGTTTCTAAACGCAATTGTTCAGGGGTTGCATCGGGATTATTATACATCCAACGCCACACAGTCATATCAACCATGGCCACTCCCATAATTTCGCAGGTACTCCAGAGCTTGTCAAGTGTACTCAGATAAGTTGCTTCAGAGTTGGTGATCTTCATGCCGAGCAATTGCAGGTCGCGCGACTGGTAGATAAAAGCCAGCGCTTCAGTAAAAGCTGTGTTGGGAACACTGCGAAGCATATAATAATCAACATCATAAAGCGAAACTGTTTGCTCAACATTATGTCCGAATTCATGAATAGCAATGTTGTATCCTTTATAGTCCATTCCACCTTCCGGGATTCGTGTGCGCAGCCTCGATTTTTGCGACCGCATCTGGGCAGGCCACGCATGTCCGGCACCCCGTGAGCCCTCAACGGTTATTTTTGATGCAATGTATTGCGCTCTTTCTTGGTTATAGCCCAGTTTAGCAAGCAGGTTGGGCATATCCTTCTCAAAGGCCGCAGCGTTTTGATAGAGTTTCTGAGTGGTGGCATTTAGTTTTTCGGCCGGAATAGCACTCCGGGCTTTGAACCCGTCGTACCAGATATCGTAGGGCCTTAAAGGCCGGCCAAGCCGCTGGCTTATCAGTGCTCCTGTTTCCTTCAATACCGGTGAGCCCAAGGCTTCGGCAAAGAGCAGTTCCACTTCATCCATAGATAGTTCAAGTCCCTGGTCGAAAGCCCTTTGGATATAGGTTGGATAATTGGGATGAAAAGAGTCGGCTGCTCTGTGGGCTCTGAAGTTATTGAGCAATTGCCGATATCTTGTGTCGGGCTCACGCTCCATGGCCTTCCAGGTGCCATCGGTATAAACCATGTTGCTGTAAGGATTCCATTGCATATCAGGGTTGTTGATGACTTTTGCTGGAATGTCCTGATGGATGATTCTTTGCATTACCTGATAAATGATTTCCTGCCTGGGCAGACCGCTTGGCTTCCCATAATTGGCTTTTATCTCGTCGCGCAAACCCCAGTGAGTAATCAGACTCATGTTGGATGGGAAAAGTTGTTCATCCTGTTCATTTCGCAATTGATCCATCCTTATATAATATTCCGAGATATAGCTATCGCTTTCGGTAGATATTTTTGATATTTGCTGACTTATAGACGCAGGTATCCTTGAAATAAAAATATCACCCATTCGCAGGTACGCCCATTCGAGTCTTGTTAAAGCCGGCGCTATGGCGCTTTTTTCAGCCAGGGAATAAAAGGGGAAGTTCAAAATGGTAATAAAGGCAATTTTGTTCTTAAAGAAATCATCGTAGAAATGAGCCATAGGTGAATAACTGGCAAAAACCAGATCAACCGGTTCCAGCGGGCCCCAGTCAAGATGAAGAGCCTTGTTGAACTCAACGCTAATCTGGTCGCTGTGACCCCACATGGCTTCAAAGTTTCTTGACAGGGTTTCGAATAGTTTTTTTCTGGAGTCGGCATCAGCCTGATAGTTTTCCAAACAAAACGTTGTGAAATCAGCGGTAGTGCCGTCGGTTTCGTTCCACAGGGCAGCTACCTGAGTAATACCCCTCTTGATTTGGTCTAACTGCGCTGACCCTGCTTTTTCAACAACTATGGTTACAGTATGGTCGATTACAGCCTGGCCAATATTGCCGGCTTCGGGTTTTAATTCGTGTTTGCCCGGATTGTTGCAGGCTGCAATTACAACTGACATGGCCAGGATAAATGTTTTTAGGTTGGTTGACATAGAATTTTGGAATTTAAAGGTGCTAAACCAATGAAGTGTCCAAAATTACAAATTTCTCTGGCGGATTGGATGTAAAGGAAATTATTGACAAACTGGATATATAAAGTTCATTTTCTTGATTGGCGAAGTGATATTTTATTCCCTTCATCCAATATTGGTTTACATTTGTCTGTGATAAAGGTTAAGTAATATTAAAACCTGCTAACGCATGATATCAGAACTGTTTTATTCCATCGGCGATGTATTGGATTACATCAATAACTACATGCAGTTTTTCATTCTGCTTTTTACTATTTTTGCTACCCTGTTTTTGTTCATGCTACCTTACATTCGTCCGCTTCGCTCTCTATTGACAGGCCTGGGACTTTACCATTCCGAAATAATTCGTATCCTGCTCATCTGTTATAAAAGCCCCCGAAAATATATAAGAATTTATATTGAGCTGGCAATTATTAAAAGCCAGGGCATGCATCAGGATGCCAAATGGTGGAAGGATTTGCGCAGAACATTTAAAAAGTTTATTGATGATAACGATGCATCAGGAGATTATACCATTCAAATCGATACTCCTTTCGATTTGGTAACCACCGAGTTTAACGATTCTATAAAAGACTACTATAATTATTTCAGGCAAAACAAGGCATCAGGCAAATTTGCCATTCCAACAACTGAACCGATTTCATTCATTACCAATCTGGAAGTAAGTGAAGGGTATATTGTTCCCATTACCTTTATTACTGGTCTAAACGACCGTTATGATGAAGATTGGGTAAAGATTCTCGGCAACTACTTTACCGCTTTTAGTGACGATTTACCCCCGGAAAGCGCTATTTTGCCACAGGAACTCTATTTTACCTACAACTGGCTTATGTGGGGGCCAAGCTATCAGATCAAATATGCCAATGATACCTACAAACTGATACAATATGGATTTGGAGATGAGTCGAATTCGGTTAATGTTATCCTGAAGAATCGCGAAAAGGGGGTGGAAATATGGAATACCTTTTCACACGATGCTGAAACCATAGGGTATAAAAAGTTTGGCTACAATTGTTCTATTAAGGGTAAGTTGTGTGATACTTCAGAGTATTACACCTTCTGTCATGAGAAGGTTGACCATCGCTGTATTCCTTTTTTGAAGCGATTAACCGCCGACCACCTTGGGATTCCATATCTTCTTGAACTAATTGATTTTGATATTAAAACCAACCTTAAAGCCGAAAACTATTTCTTTTCCGCTTACCTGTGGATTATGTTCGGGCTTAGCGATGCAGCCAACCCCGGATTTACACCCCGAAAGTCGCTCACCTTTTTCGAACACGCCAATCTGGCCGATACAGAAAACTACAATTTTCTGGCCCACTCGCTTATCGATAAATGCTTTCGACACTTTGAATCTATTGCCTCGCATCCTGAATTCAAGGTGCGCAAATACAGCTTTTGCCTTGCAATGAATTCTTATATTGAAAAGCTTTTCCTTGAAAAACTTGAAGTAATGAAAAAGGGTGAATCAGGCGAGTGGTTTAAATACAATTTGTCAACATCATCACCTTATTCTATTGGCGAGATACTCGATACTTTTGATAATTATTTTATTGTGAAGGAAGCAAGTTTCAGGATGGGCAAGGTTAATATGACTGATAAAATCACAGTTAAATACTTGTGTAATTTTTATGCCGAGACCTATCTTGATGTGTTTGCATCGCAAAAGTCAGCGCTTACACTCGACAGGATTTTCAACCTTTTAAAAACTACCGAGGGCACTTTCAGATTCTATTTTACCCTTGCGGTTGATGAATCGGGGCAGGTACCTGGCGGGTGTGCTGTATTTTATCTACCTCAATATCGATGTGGAATTGTGGATAGTATTGCGGTTTCAGAAGCCTTCCGAAACCAGGGAATCGGTAAAAACCTGCTCAATCATTCCATGCAATTGATACGTAACGATGCATTTATTAATCGCAATTACTCTCTTGATTATTTGCTGGCTCCTGTTCCCCTGGGCAATAAGGAAGGAAGTTCGGTTACCAAAAGAAGATTTTGGGCTGTAAATGGTTTTCAGGAAACAGGCTATGAAGAACCAGAATTTATCTGGTATTATATGCCAGTGAGGGAACGTGAAGATATTAAACCCGGCGTTGAAAAGCTAAAGGCAATTGCCGAGTTTATTTACAATGTAAAGGCTGGATAGTATTAAACCAGGTTCTATCGATAGAATCTGTTTTTTAAACTCATATACATCCTTGCATCACCATAGAGCTCTATATCCTTTTGGCTTGCAAGCCATTCAGTTTGTTTGTGGTAAATAGAATCAATCCGCGATTGGTCGCCTTTATAAACGGCCAGGATAAAGAACCTGCTAATATGCGAAAGCACCAGGCACGCCGGTATGGCATCTGCATCAGGTGCATTAACATTAAAGGTGAGTGAAGTACAGGGCTCTTGTCCAGGGTTAAGGGGGGGTTGCATGTAATCGTAACGCAATCGCTTGTAACCCAGTTTATCCCACCATATCAACCTGTCACACTGGTCTATCATAGCGTTTACATTATCAGCAAAATATTCGTCAGGGGTCATTTTTTCAGGGGCATTCTGTTCGCAAAACCAGAGTATTTTTTCTCTGCCATCCATATATTCTCCGGCATAAATTTCGGCCTTCTCGAGCAAAAGCTGGGCAATTCCAAGGCTTCGGTATTCGGGTTGCACAAAAATGTAAATTACATGGCCTGTGGCATTGAAAGGCAGTGAAACCTGGCAATTTTTGTCCAATTCGTAAACACTGAAATTGATCCCTGCAATAATTTCATGAGTATCCGGTAGAGAGAAATATAGCCATGCTTCTCTGAAACGGCCATATTTATAGGAAAGTTCTGAATTATTGTTGAGACCCAGGGTGGCTTCAAAGCCTTCGAAAGATTCGGTTTCGTTGGGGAGGGTAAAAAAAGTGCTGTAAAATCTGTAAACTGCCGGGAAACGGGAATCTCCCTTTTTTTCAATAAATCCCAGCTTCAGTGAGTTGCAGAATTCACGGATGGTTAAATAATCCCTCAGTATGTCGCGGTGTTTATTATTTCTCATCCTTCGGGCTTCGTTTTCTGCCCTGTAAAATCTTTCGGCAAGCGGATGGATGGTCATAATATATGGTTGTATTAATAAAAGGAACTGTATAGTGAAAAATTAACGGCATTCTTTCAAAGTAAACAAGCTAAAACATGGATGAAATTAGCAAAACTTGGATTAAATCAAACTATTAACAATCAAGTTATTTGCTGATTAGAAATGCCAGGTTTAGCAACATAAATTACTAATACATGTTCAACGCCCACATTTCATTGGATGGTTTTCTTATTTTCCTACGGGGTCCTTCTTTTGCAGCGTACCCCAGCGTTATTAGCAACAGTACTCGTTTGTTGGCTGGTACTTTAAGCGCTTTTTTTACCCTGGTTTCATCAAACCATCCAATCATACAACTGCCAAGTCCAAGCTCGGTTGCCTGAAGGCAAAAGTGTATAGCTACAATGCCGATATCCATCAGGTAAAAATCCTTATCCTTTACATTTCCTCCAACCCGCGATAACCAGTTGGGTTTTTCGGCAACAATAGCAGCAATTACTGGGGCTTGTGTGGCAAACTTATTAAATGTTGATGCCGGGCCTATACTGGCGCGTGCAAGTTCGTTTACAATCGCTGGTTCGGAGGCAATTACAAACCGCCAGGGTTGTGAGTTGCAGGCCGAAGGGGCCATACGGCACGATTCCATGATCAGTTCAATTTTTTCAGGCTCCACTGCCCGCCGAAGGTATCGGCGGGTACTTTCGCGCACAAACACCAGGTCTTTGAAATCCATAAAAAGTTGTTTGGTTAATTATGCAATAATACCTGTTTTTTTTAATTGTCCGGGTTCTTTGCAATATGCTTTTCGAGTCCGAAGATGCATAATTTTTTTTCTCCCGGTCAATCGCTTACCTTTGGCCTTCTAACAAGTAAAAAAATATGTCTGAACAAAAGAAACTCTTTCTGCTCGATGCAATGGCGCTGATTTACAGAGCGTATTTTGCCTTTTCACGAAATCCGAGGGTAAATTCAAAAGGGATGAACACCTCAGCGGTATATGGTTTTACCAATACCCTGCTCGATCTTATCCGCAAGGAAAAACCCACTCATATTGCCGTTGCAACCGATGCGTACGCTCCCACTCAACGCCAGACTGATTATGCACAATACAAAGCGAACCGCCAGGAAACCCCCGAAGATATAGTCAGTGCATTGCCATACATAAAAAGGCTGGTGGAAGGCTTCCGTATTCCCTTTTTCGAAATTCCGGGCTATGAAGCCGATGATATTATTGGCACGCTTGCCAAAAAGGCTGAAATGGAAGGGTTTCAGGTTTATATGATGACATCCGACAAGGACTTTGGGCAATTGGTTTCGCCCAATATATATATGTATAAACCTGCACGTATGGGCAACGATATTGAAGTTTGGGGAATAAAGGAAATATGCCACAGATTTGGAATTGAAAAACCAGAGCAGGTAATTGACATGCTTGGTTTGTGGGGCGATGCTTCAGATAATATACCCGGTGTGCCTGGCATTGGCGAGAAGAAAGCACGCGACCTTATCCGAAATTTTGGCTCTATTGAAAACATTTTGGCAAATGTGGATGATGTTGCCGATAAAAGAAGTCGTGAGTTGCTCAGGGAACATGCACAACAAGCCTTGCTTTCGAAAAGTCTGGCGACCATTATTCTTGATGTTCCGGTTGAATGGAACGAAAATGAACTTGCATTGAATGAGCCAAACCCTGGTTTGTTGATCCCCTTGTTCGAAGAGTTGGAATTCAGAACCATTTCGCGACGAATGTTTGAAAATACTCCGGTTCCTGTTGCGACCGCAAAGCCCCAGCCATCGCAGCCTCAAGGACAAATAGACCTTTTTTCCGGCTCGGATGCCTTTGTTGATCCTGTGGAGCTGGCTACTGAAAAAGTAAACCGGCTAATGGCTGAAAATGATTATAAAACTGTATCATCTGACAATGAAATAAATAACCTGCTTGAAATTCTGGGGAAAGCTACATCCTTCTGTTTTGACACAGAAACTACGTCACTTGATATAATTGATGCCGAACTTGTTGGTATGTCTTTTTGCGTTATGCCTGATCAGGCCTGGTATGTGCCGGTACCCGATAATCGGGCAGAAGCAGGTATATTAGTAAATAGGTTCAGAATAGTTCTTGAAGATGAAAACATTGAGAAAACCGGACAGAATCTAAAGTACGACATAAGCGTTTTAAAAAACTATGGCATCCAGGTAAAGGGAAAAATATTTGATACCATGCTGGCCCATTACCTGTTGCAGCCCGATATGCGGCACAACATGGATGTACTTGCAGAAGTTTATTTGAATTACACACCGCTGAGCATAGAATCGTTGATCGGTAAAAAAGGGAAAGGTCAGGGGAGCATGAGGGATGTCCCGGTTCGCGATATTACTGCCTACGCCTGTGAAGATGCCGATATAACCCTTCGATTGCGCAAGGTATTTGAACCCGAACTTGGGAAGCTTGGATTAACCGGTTTATTCTATAATCTGGAAACCCCGCTTGTCGCTGTGTTATCAGATATGGAGCACGCAGGTGTGAAACTTGACATAAAGGCCCTGGAAGCCTACTCCGCCGAATTGCAAATTGAAATTGAAAAAACTGAAAAGGCTATTTACCAGCTGGCAGGGGTTAAGTTTAATATCGGTTCGCCCAAACAATTAGGAGAAGTTTTGTTTGATAAATTGAAAATTGTTGACAAGGCAAAAAAGACCAAAACCAAACAGTACAGCACCAGCGAAGATGTACTTTCCAAGCTTGCCGAAAAGCATGAGATCATTCCACGGATACTCGATTACAGGTCGCTCACAAAGCTAAAGTCCACTTATGTAGATGTATTCCCAAGGCTTATAAACCCGATAACCGGCCGGTTGCATGCAAGTTTTAATCAGGCGGTGGCTGCTACCGGCAGGTTATCGTCAAACAACCCCAACCTTCAGAATATTCCCATTCGCACCGAGCAAGGCAGAGAAATAAGAAAGGCTTTTGTTCCTGGTGGTCAGGATTTTATTCTTCTGGCAGCTGACTATTCGCAGGTTGAACTTCGTATAATTGCTGCTCTTAGTGGTGACGAGGCAATGATTGATGCCTTCCGCAAGGGACACGATATTCATGCGGCCACTGCATCAAGGGTTTTTGGAGTCGATATTGATTCCGTTGACCGCGATATGCGCAGAAAAGCCAAAACAGTGAACTTTGGTATTGTTTACGGAATTTCAGCATTTGGGCTGGCCGAAAGGCTCAATATACCCCGCGATGAAGCTGCATCAATTATTCAAAGCTATTTCACACAGTACCCGGGTATCCGCAATTATATGGATCAAACAATAGCTTTTGCCCGTAAGCATGGCTATGTGGAAACTATTATGAAGCGTCGCCGTTATCTGCCCGATATCAACAGTTCCAACAGTGCTGTTCGGGGTTTTGCCGAACGCAACGCCATCAATTCACCAATTCAGGGTTCTGCAGCCGACCTTATCAAGCTTGCCATGATCCGTATTCACAGCGAAATGAAGAAATCAGGCCTTCGCTCAAAACTCATTTTGCAGGTTCACGACGAATTGGTGTTTGATGTATTCAAAGAGGAACTTCGTCAAATGGAGGAAATTGTAGGAAAAAATATGAAGGGAGCCTTAGAGCTTAGTGTTGATCTTGAAATAGATATGAAAACCGGCGAAAACTGGCTCGAAGCCCACTAAATGAAAAGGGGCCCTAAAGCCCCTTTTACCTTCTTGAACCTTGCATTAGCTGCCTACGGTGTTTTTGTAGTGCTCGAATCTTTCAAGGATTTCGATTACGTAATTGTAAGGCTCTGAACCACGTGCATAGCCATGCCTTACAACAGGGTCCATGTAATACTGTGGTTTCGATTTGTTAAGGACATAATAATCAACATTTTCTTTCCAGATGTTGGGGTTTTTACCATATTTTTCGGCAAGCCTGCGCGCATCCAACACATGACCCACACCAACATTGTAGGCAGCAAGTACAAATTTTATCCGTTCTTCATCATCTTCAATAAATTCGCCCAAACGGCGGTCAATCCAGTCGAGATAACGGATACCTGCAACAATATTTTCAACGGGAGCCGATTCGGGAGAAACATTGAACATATCGGCTGTTGTAGGCATCAGCTGCATAATTCCGTATGCACCTGCCCATGAAACCGCATCGTTGTTAAAGCGTGACTCCTGAAAGGCCAGAGAAGCAATCAGACGCCAGTCCCATCCCACTATATCAGAATACTTCCTGAAATAGTCATCAAAAACAGAAATCTTTCCGCCACCCAGTGAGTGAAAAGGGCTTTTTGCAATAAGCGAGCTTCGGGGATTCTGGAAGTACCTGGAATAAAGCGTGGCATATTGACGGGTCTTGGTAAAGTTGCTTATCCATTCATCAATGGCAGCCTTAAGCAACGGGGTATCGTTTCTAACTGCCCACGAGAGATTCTGCATGAAACTCAATGGGGTTTGAATATCGAGATTTGGGTAATAAGTTTGATTTACCATGGCAACATGCTCATCGCTAACGGTAAATTCAATTTCACCGTTGGCAACCCTTTCAATGAGCATTTCTGTTTCCTGATCAACTTCCACAATGTTAATGGTGGACCCAATCTCTTCCATAAGGTTTCGAAGCCTTGTTAGGTGTGATGAATTTCGCTGCACATAGATGGTTTTCCCTGCAAGGTCGAGCTGGTTGCGAATCAGCAGGTCTTCGATTTCAGCCGAACGCATGTGGTACCAGCTTTCGGGTCTTCGTTGTATCAGTACCTGACGGGTTTGGCTATGTGGCTCAGTAAAAGCAAAAAGGTTCTGTCTGCTGAGTGTAACCGCGAGGTCCATTGCAATAATGTCACATTCGCCATCGGCCATCAGGCATGAAAAATTTTCATCAAGATTGTTGGAAACAAAAATCTCAAGTTCTACGCCAATATGTTGTGCAAATAACCGGAGCAGTTCAAGGTGGAAACCCATAGGCTGGCCGCGGTAAACAAAATAATTGGTTGAGTTATAGTCGGTGGTTGCTTTGATGACACCCCGCTTCAGAATTGCAGGAAGGTCATTGGGATTTTCAACTTTTTCCACTGCCGCATGATCAACATTAACTGTTTTGTTGATGATAATCAATCCTGTAAATATTAAAACGGGAATCGCGACAACCAGAAGAAGTTTAACTAAATGGTGTTGTCTCATAATTTCAAATTTTTGCAGAAGCAAAAGAGCCGGCAAAGGTAATTCATTTTTTCTTCCCTTCAATGCCTCCGTTGAATTTTGACTGATTCGGCAAAGGTAAGGATAAAGTAAACAAAAACTTATCTAAACGGGTCAAAATTACCAACAGGTAAAAGAATGAAGTATCAGAACCGTTGCCTGTCAAGGGTTGCAGAGATGCAAGATTGTTGATAACTTGTTGATAAAATTTTCCGCAATCGATTGCTAATTTCCTGTTTTTAAAACTTATTTACCTGGCGTGTAAAATATTTCATAAATCGTACATATACAGGTACTTACGAATATACAGATTTTTAGGATACTCGCATAAATGATTTCTTGGTACTTTTGGATTAAATTTAGCATGAATGTTTTTTAGAGATATTCCCGGGCAATTGCCCGTAAAGGAAAAACTAATCCTGAATATAAGAAATGGCAGAATCAGCCATGCACAATTGTTTCTGGGGCCCGAAGGTTGTGGAAAACTTGCCATGGCAATTGCCTATGCCCGTTTTCTTTGTTGTAAAAACCCCGGCAGCGGCGATGCCTGTGGCGTTTGCCCTTCTTGCCTAAAGTTTAATAAACTTGCCCATCCTGATCTAAACTTTTTTTATCCGGTGGCATCACGCAAACAGAGCGATAAAACCCTCATAAGCAAAGATTACATCAACGAGTGGCGTACTTTTCTATCCAGACCGGCTTATCCTGTACTAAACGATTGGTATAACCACCTTGAAATTGAAAACAAACAGGGTATAATCAGCGCCGAGGACTGTAATGAGGTTATAAGAATTCTGGGATACAAATCATTTGAGAGCGAGTATAAAATTGTTATTATCTGGATGATAGAACGCCTCTATCATTCGGCGGCCCCTAAGTTGCTTAAGATTTTGGAAGAGCCACCCGAAAAAACCTTGTTCCTCATTGTTTCAGAAAATCAGGAACAAATTCTCAGTACCATTTTATCGCGCACACAATTAGTAAAGATACCCAGGCTTGCTGATGATGAAGTAATTCAGGGACTTACTCAGATTTATGGTATTGATGAAGCCACTGCCCGTGAAGCCACTTTTATTGCCGATGGAAATTTTTATCAGGCCTTGTCCTTCTGCCAGAGCGATGAAACAACCGACAATCACACGAAGTTTCTTAGAGATTGGCTTCGCGATTGTTATACTTTTAAAATAAAGGAAATGCTCGATTATGTTGAAGAATTATCGAAAATGGGGCGCGAGCGCCAAAAAGCTTTCCTTAATTTTGGCCTTGAGATTTTCAGACAATGCACCTTGATGAATTTTGCTGCCGGTAAATTGGTTAAGACAAATCCTGATGTAAAGGAGTTTGTAAGCAAATTCTCTAAGGTTTTAAGACCAGAACTTGCCGCACAGATGGTAGATGAATTTTCAAAAGCCATTTATCATGTGGAGCGCAATGCCAACCCGAAGATATTGTTTACTGACCTTTCGTTAAAAATGGGACAGATTTTTATACAAGCAAAAAAATGAATAATTTGCTACTTTTGCAGGTTGGTGTTTCATTTGTGGCGGGTTATTGATAATCAAAACCTAAAAGAGATTCAAACAGAACATCAACCATTTTTTCGCTACACTAATCACACCCAATATACAACCCATAAATTATTCATAAACTTGGAACAAAACAACAATAACTTCATATCGCGGGGTTGCCGATGCTCACCTCGTCCCAACACCACCAGGCAAGAAGAAGTACATGCCCACTCTTGCACCAAACTAAATGTTTTCAATTGGCTCGACGATATTAAACCACCAAAGAACTTTCCTACCCGCGAGCTGGTAGAAGTAAGGTTTAAAAACTCACGGAAGGATTTTTTGGTAGTCCCCGATGATGTTCAACTCGAAGAGGGCGATTTTGTTGCCGTGGAGGCATCACCCGGTCATGATATAGGTATTGTTTCCCTGGCAGGAGAGATAGTAAAAATTCAGTTACGGAAGAAAAAAATTGATTTTAACAGGACCGAGTTCAAAAAAGTTTACCGCAAGGCCAAGGTTTCAGATATTGAGAAATGGGTTTGCGCAGTTGAACTCGAAAATCCTACCATGTTTGGTTCGCGCGAAATAGCATCATCGCTTAAACTCGATATGAAAATAAGTGATGTGGAATACCAGGGCGACCGAACCAAAGCCATTTTTTATTACACAGCCGATGAAAGGGTCGATTTCAGAGAGCTGATAAAAAAATTGGCCGAAGCTTTCAATGTCAGAATAGAAATGCGACAGATAGGAATGAGGCAGGAAGCCAGCCGCTTAGGGGGTATTGGTACTTGCGGCCGCGAATTATGCTGTTCTACATGGCTTACCAATTTCAGGTCGGTATCTACAAATGCGGCACGTACCCAGCAATTGTCGCTTAATCCGCAAAAACTCGCCGGTCAGTGCTCCAAACTCAAATGTTGCATTAACTACGAGAACGATATTTATATCGATGCACTCAAACATCATCCTGAAGTGTCGGCACCCCTTCAAACCAAAAAGGGGAAAGCATTGCATCAGAAAACTGATATTTTGCGCAATTTGATGTATTTCACTTATGATGATAATCCTTCAACCTTTATTGGTATCAGTATAGACCGGGTTAAAGAAATTCAGAAAATGAACCGTCGGAACCAAATGCCCGACGCTCTGGAACCCGAAGAAGTTGTGGAAGTTGAAGCTGTGAAAATTCCCCCCACAGGATATCATGAAGACAGCCTGACACGGTTTGATAACCAGGAACAAAACCGCCGCAAAAAAAAGAAAAACAGACCCGGAAGAAAACAATGAGCATCAAACAAAAATCAATACTCAACTCATTGATTCACCAAAATACTCCCAAAATTGCAGGCATATCTTTTTTGCCGCTGGTGTTTCTGATCCTTATTTCATGCTATCAAAATATAGTTTTCGATCAATACCATAGTTTCGATACAGACAAAGGGTGGCAACTGAATGATATCGTGGTTTTTGAAAAGGAATTTTCGGATTCAACCCAACTCTTCGACCTTTTTCTGAACATAAGAAATACAAATGAATATCCTTACACCAACTTCTTCGTTTTTTTTCAAACAAAATTCCCTGACGGCAGAGTATTCAGAGACACTCTTGAAATGACCCTTGCCGATAAACAGGGTAAATGGACTGGAAAAGGGTTTGGCCGGATTAAAACCAACAGTTTCCATTTCAGAAAGGATGTTTGGTTCCCGGCATCAGGCACCTATCAGTTTTCAATTCAACATGCAATGCGCGAAGAGTGGATACCGGGTATCAGCGATGTGGGTTTGCGCATCGAAAAAAAATAACATCCGATTATTATATCCCTTTTAGTAAATCCGGAATACACTAATCAATCGATAAAATTATAATGAGTAAAATCAGCAAACTGGAAACACAAAAGTACATTAAGGCCTTTTGGCTGGTGGTTGTATCGCCCGTGGCACTTGCTATTCTGATTTTTGGATCAATTTCGCTGGGATTATGGGGCTTTATGCCTTCGTTCGAAGAACTTGAAAATCCTAAAAGCAATTTGGCCAGCGAAATATATTCCGTTGATGGACAATTGCTGGGTACCTTTTTTATTCATAACCGGTCAAACGTTAGTTTTGATGAGTTGAGCCCCAACCTGGTCAATGCTTTGATTGCGACTGAAGATGCAAGGTTTCATAACCACTCTGGTGTTGATATCCGCAGTATATTCAGGGTAATTGTGATGAACATAATCGGGGGGCAACGTAGCGCCGGCGGCGGCAGTACCCTTAGCCAGCAGCTTGCCAAGAACCTGTTTCCACGAGAGGAAAACCCATCCATCATAAGGATGATAATAATAAAACTAAAGGAGTGGGTTACTGCAGCAAAACTGGAGCGCAGGTATACCAAGGATGAAATAATGGCAATGTATCTCAATACGGTTGATTTCGGTAGTCATGCATTTGGGATAAAACTGGCAGCCAAAACGTATTACAATACATCGCCCGATTCGCTAAAGGTGGAGCAGGCAGCTGTTTTGGTGGGAATGCTTAAGGCCCCCAGCTGGTTTCATCCGGTGCGAAATCCGGTTCGTGCCACTCAACGCCGGGAAGTTGTTTTAAACCAGATGGCCCGTTACGGTTATATTACCTCTCAGGAGTACGATTCGCTAAGGTTGATCCCTCTTGATATGTCAGAATTCAGGGTACAGGATCATAATACCGGGTTAGCAACCTATTTCCGCGAGGTGTTGCGCCTCGATCTGGACAAATGGGCTCAAACACGAAAGAAACCTGATGGTAATAATTACAATATTTACCGTGATGGGCTCAAAATATATACAACAATTGACAGCCGAATGCAGAAACATGCAGAAGCTGCTGTTGCCGAGCATATGGGAGGCTATTTGCAACGTGAGTTTTTCAATCACTGGCGAGGTGTACCCAATGCACCCTTTGGTGCCGATCTTAGCCGCGAAGATGTACAAAGGCTAATAAACAATTCTATGCGTCGAAGCGATCGATTCCGCAACTTGCGCAAGGCCGAAGCTTCAGAAGATTCTATTCGTAAAAGCTTCAACACTCCGGTGCCCATGAGGGTCTTTTCATGGAAAGGAGAAATTGATACCATCTTGACCCCCATGGATTCGATACGCTATTATAAATTTTTCCTTAATACAGGACTTATGGCAGTTGAACCACAAACAGGTCAGGTGAGGGCTTATGTGGGTGGAATTGATATAAAATATTTCAAATTCGACCATGTTACCCAAAGTCGCAGGCAGGTGGGATCAACTTTTAAGCCGTTTCTCTATACATTGGCTATGATGGAAGGCGAATACGGCCCATGTACCGAGGTGCCAAACACACCTGTTTCATTCGACCTTCATGATGGCACCATCTGGACTCCAAAAAACTCTTCTACAGACCGCGAAGGGGAGATGGTTACCCTCAAATGGGCTCTGGCCAATTCTATCAACTACGTTTCAGCTTATCTTATTAAAAGATACTCGCCCCATGCCCTTATCAGGCTGGTAAATAATATGGGCATCACCGAACCCATTGATCCGGTGCCTGCCATAAGCCTCGGAACTCCTGATTTGTCGGTATATGACATGGTAGGGGCCATGGCTACTTATGCCAATAAGGGGATTTATATAAAGCCAAGTTTTATAACCCATATTGAAGATAACAACGGCAACCTTATTGAGTCATTTATACCACAGCAAAACGAAGCTATGAGTGAGCAGGCTGCTTATCTTATGCTCGAACTTATGAAAGGTGTGGTGGAAAGTGGTACCGGTATCAGATTGCGGTTCAGGTATAATCTTACCAACCCAATTGCCGGGAAAACGGGTACTACCCAAAATAACTCCGATGGATGGTTTATAGGGCTTACACCCGACCTTGTTGCCGGTGTTTGGGTTGGAGCCGAAGACCGTGGAATCAGGTTCAGGAACATTGCCCTGGGGCAGGGCGCAAACATGGCGCTTCCTATCTGGGCCTTGTTTATGAAAAGGGTTTACAACGATCCTTCCATCACCATTTCACAAGGCGATTTTGAGCCACCCTTAACCCCTTTGCCGTTCCAGACCAATTGCAACGAAATAGAACAACCACGCAACCCGCGAGGAATTTTTGATCAGAATATTTTCTGAAACAAGGATATCTATTTGTAAACCAAAATTTTTTTTCTATGCGCCTTATTGCCTTTTTGATATTGAAACTTTTGGGATGGAGAGTCACTCATGGTATGCCGGAAGGGATTCCCAAAGCGGTAATCATAATGGCTCCACATACGAGCAACCTTGATTTTGTGATAGGGAAGCTGGGATTTATCAGCAAAGGGGTGAAACCCAAAATCATGATCAAGAAAGAATCTTTCTTTTTTCCCCTGGGAATCCTTCTCAAAGCAATGGGTGCAGAACCTCTCCACCGCGGATTTAGTACCGGAACCATAAAAAAAATCACTGGAATGATGGAGCAGGCCGATTCTTTTTTTCTCCTGATTACCCCAGAGGGTACTCGAAAGCTGGTAAAAAACTGGAAAAAGGGTTTTTATTTTATTGCTGAACAGGCCAAAGTCCCTATCATTCTTGGATTTCTTGATTATAAGACCAAGACCGGAGGTATGGGCCCTGTATTTTATCCCACAGGCGATTATGATGCTGATATTAAGAAAATCCAGGAATTTTATCTCGATAAGCAGGCTCGTCATCCTGAGAAATTCAACCTTTCTCCCCAGAATTTCAAAGCGGAACAGAATTAGTTACCCGAAAACAGATCGTGCAGATTTAACCTAAGATATAGAGTGTATTGCGGGGCAATGCGGTTATTGTCTCCAAGATTGATGCGGCTAAAACTCACCGCTCCGGCTGCCCTGAAGCTGAGTTGACTGCTTACCTGCATCAAAATCCCAATCCCACTATAGATGCCCAACCCCATTCCAAAATCGCGCACATTGTAATAATCTACCCTTATTTCGCGTATGTTGAACTCCATGCCTCTAACCAGAACTTTGTTTTCAATCACCTTGGTGTCGGTTATATTTAATCCACTTTCAATAAAAGGGTGAATGTATGATTTTGAGTATCGCGTAAACTGAAACCCCAACCGAAGCTCAATCCTTTCTTCGCTGCCATAGATATCCGAAAGAAGGCGATAGGGCTCTGATGTTGATGTAAATTTATCAGTAAATATGGTGAAACGGTCGGCCAGGTTAAGTTTGGTGTAGTTAAACTCCCCGATAATGGCCAGTGCTGAATTAAAGGTTAACCCGGCAAAGAAACCAACCTGGGCCGCCGGGCTGTAATGCATGTTTTGCGGCAGTTCCCCAATCTCGAAATCCTGTATAATCTCATCAATATTTGCAATGAGTTTATCCCTGTTGTAATATCGGTTCAACGCTTCGTCAACACTATGTTCTCCGGAGCCGTTGTAGTAATTGGCCGTTGATCGGTTGGCAAAATATGCCCCCAGGTTAATTCCGTAGGTAAGATTAAGAGTTGGAATTTTGTTTTGTTTTTCAAACCCGTAACTATAAATAACAGCGTCGGGGTTCTCCGCCATCATTTTATTGAAAGAAAATACTGCAACCAGAAGCGTTGCGACCAAATATTTTAAAGGTTTTATTGATGTCATGAGTCGGAAAAATTATGATCTATCTATAATGTTTTAAATATCAGAAAGATAAACATCGAGCAACTTCTGAGCGGCCTGGTAGGGGGTTAATTTTTGATTTTGCATCTGGTTAATTATTTCGGGGGTAAGTTGCTGCACTTTTTTATGATGGTTGAAGTGATCGTCGAGGTATTGACGTATAGAATCGAACATCTGGTTTGTTTGCTGATTCTTTCGCCTGGTCACAAAAAATCCATTCTTTTTCACATGGGCATCATAGGTCGCTATCATATTGTATATGGCATCAATCCCTGATTTGTGCAATGCTGAGCATAGCTCTACCCCTGGAGCCCATCCTGAGGCCGGTGTTGGAAAAAGATGCAGGGCATTCTGGTATTGTATCCTTGCCAGTTGTGCCTTAACAAGGTTATCGCCATCGGCTTTATTAATAGCCATTCCATCGCACATTTCCATGATACCTCGTTTTATGCCCTGAAGTTCATCGCCAGCCCCTGCCAGCATTAATAAAAGAAAAAAATCCACCATCGATTGAACAGCTGTTTCCGATTGCCCAACCCCAACGGTTTCAACCATGATCCTGTCGAATCCGGCTGCTTCGCATAAAATAATGGTTTCACGTGTTTTGCGAGCCACCCCACCCAATGAACCAGCCGATGGGCTGGGCCTGATAAAGGCTGAAGGATGATTGGCAAGCTGTTCCATGCGGGTTTTATCGCCAAGAATACTGCCTCTCGAAATCTCACTGCTGGGATCGACCGCCAAAACAGCAACCTTGTGCCCCCTTGCGATAAGGCGTAATCCGAATGCTTCAATAAAGGTGCTCTTCCCGACTCCCGGAACACCCGTGATACCTGTTCGGAAAGATTTTCCCGAATAAGGCAGGCAACGTTCAATTATCAGTTGTGCTTTTTCGTAATGGGCTGGTAACGAGCTTTCAATTAAGGTAATAGCCCTGCTCAATATGCTTCTGTCGCCCCTGAGAATCCCATCAATCATGTTATCTGCAGTTAATTCGGCGCGCCTTTTCAACTGCAACGTATGTATTGCCTTCTGGTTGAGAGATGAGGGTTGTTCTACCCCTTTGTTTACCTTCAGGGCGCTTTCAAATTTTTGTTGCTGGGTTTCGTTTGGTTCCATTCAATGCGGAGCAATTTTTTACAAACCTACTGATTATTTTGGTGGACAGAAACTCTGTTCTGAATATTTATCCCGGATTAGTCATTAGGAATGCAGTGAACTAATGACTTAGCCGGGATTAACCCCGCCTTAGAAAAACATAAATTGTAAGCATTTCTGATTACAATTTATAGTTTTTCTTATCCCATTTGTCGTTCTAATAATATTATTATCAATAACTTATGCCGATGTTTTTCTAATGACGGGCATTAGAAAAATCGGCATAAGACAAATCTGGGTTTATTGCTATTATTGATAACAATAAATTTTATCCTTTCAAGGGGGGAAAATCGAATTTGATTAACTTTAGTCACGAAATCTCCCCAACGGCAACCATTTGTTTCGTTCAATCCAGTTTAGTAATTATCCGGATTTTTATTCGTTTGAATTTCCAATGTAAAACCAAATATTAAAGGTGATGATTCGCAGATTTTTTCAATTGACGGTAATTTTTGCAATATGGGTTTTATCGGTTCATTCGCCGGTCATTTCACAACATCTTCCTGATGTTTTTGATCAGGGCACCCTTAAGGAGCAATTCGATTATTTGCAGGAGCGCACCAATATTTACAATAATTACAGGGCTGTCAGAGAAGATATGTTCAGAAAAATCCAACGCAATAGCTTAGATTCTCTTCAAAATTTACAGATGCTGATAAAGGGAATGGATAGAGAGCAGGCAGTTTTAAAACTGGAAAGAGAAACGGCTAACATGCAACTCAATGAAGTTACAAAGCAAAGAGATATGGCGGTTAAGGAACGAGATAGTTTCAACCTTTTAGGTGTTGCCATAGATAAGGTGTTTTACAATATGATTTTATGGGCCATTATTGCTGCCCTGGCAGCACTTGTAATTTTTACCTTTTCTATTATGAAAAGTGCCCAGTCCGCAGCAAAGGTAAAGATATCGGACCTAAACGATTTGAAGACCGAATACGAGGAGTACAAAAAATCATCGAGAGAAAGGTTTGAGAAACAGTCGATAGACCATTTTAATGAGATCAAACGTCTGAAGGGGTTATAATCATTATAATGGTTTATTCCTCTTCATATATCATCTTACGAGTCATTCCACCATCCAGGACAAAATTTTGCCCGGTAATAAATCCCGCTCTATCAGATAAAAGATACCAGCACAGCTCTGCTACATCTTCAGGCGTACCAATGCGCCCGGCCGGGTGCTGAAGGTGATGTTTGTCTTCCCACCAAATTGTTTTTCTGCGGCTGCGTTTTTGCCATGGTTGTACATCTATCCACCCGGGACTGATGCTGTTTACCCTGACTCTTGGCTGAAGGCTAATGGCCATAGCATGGGTAAGAGCCAATACACCGCCCTTCGACGCACCATAAGCTTCTCCATGGGGTTCAGACATTAATGCCCGGGTACTGCTGATATTTACAACCGCACCATGATTGCGTTGCAGATTTTCGGCCACAGTTTTAGTGGTTAAGAAAAAAGAAGTGAGATTTACCGCAAGAATATAATTCCATTCGTCGAGGCTCAGCTCTGGCATGGGTTTAAAACGCGACACCCCGGCATTATTAACCAGATACCTTAAGGAAGGCTTTTGCCGGGCTATGCTGGAAAGGGTTTTAACAAGAATGGTACTATCGGAAACATCGCAGAAAATGGCTTTGCTCATCTCCATGCCATGATGTTCTGCTTCAAAGTCCGAGAGTGCCTCCTGATCGTTATCGAGAATAAAAACATAGATGTTTTCTTCTATTAATTTCAGGGTAATTGCTTTGCCTATACCCTGCGCTCCTCCGGTAACAATTGCTGTGTACATAACTCTGCTTTTTGGGTAAAGTTACGCAAAATCAGCCTTTTTTACCAGTTATTCAAACAGACCTTCAACTGAAAGATATCGCTCTCCGGTATCGTAGCAGAAGGTAAGAATCCGAGACCCTTTGGGTATTTCGGGAAGCTTTTTGCTCACCGCGGCAAGCGATGCGCCTGAGGAAATACCGATAAATACTCCCTCCTTAAGGGCAGAATTTCGGGCAAATTCAAAGGCTTCTTCCTTACTTACGGTAATTACTCCATCGAGGAGTGATTTATTAAGTATTTGCGGAATAAATCCTGCTCCTATTCCCTGAATGGGATGGGGGCCCGGGTCACCACCACTGATTACTGGTGAAAGGGCGGGTTCAACAGCAAAAACCTTCAGGTTGGGAAACTTCTCCTTCAATACCTCAGCCACGCCGGTAATATGGCCTCCGGTTCCAACACCTGTTATGAGGTAATCAATCCCATCGGGGAAATCCTGGATGATTTCAAGGGAAGTTTTTTCGCGGTGCACCTTCGGATTGGCAGGATTGTCGAACTGACGTGGCATCCATGAACCGGGAGTGGATTCAACCAAGGCAGTTGCCTCGGCAATAGCGCCTTTCATTCCCTTTTCGCGGGGAGTAAGCACAAATTCTGCTCCCAAAACCTTCATTATCCTGCGCCTTTCAAGCGACATGCTTTCGGGCATCACCAATATTACCTTGTAGCCTTTAACAGCTGCCACAATGGCCAGCCCTATTCCTGTATTTCCCGATGTTGGTTCAATGATGGTGCCGCCCGGCTTTAGTTCGCCACTTTGTTCAGCATCTTCAATCATCGAAAGGGCAATGCGGTCTTTGATACTGGCACCGGGGTTGCTTCTTTCAAGTTTCATCCAAACCTCATAATCGGCAGGGTAGAGTTTATTAATTCGCAGATGTGGCGTGTTGCCAATCAGTTCTAAAATGGTATTAGCTTTCATTTGTTATAGTTTTAATTGTGAATATTGTTTGCAGATTGATTGTTGATTCGTTCTCCGGTTTTTTTAAATTACGAAATTGATGGGTTCGAAATGATTCTTCCCCGACCTGATTTTTACTTCACTTTTATGATAAACCACCGAAAACGGGGGTACGCTTTCAGTAAGCCACACATTGCCCCCGATGATTGAATCGTGCCCAACAACTGTTTTTCCGCCAAGTACCGTGCTCCCGGCATAAATAATCACATTATCTTCAATGGTTGGGTGCCGCTTGGTGGCCGCAAGTGTTTTTTCAACCGTTATTGCTCCAAGTGTTACACCTTGGTATATTTTCACATTATCGCCAATTGCAGATGTTTCTCCAATTACCACCCCGGTGCCATGGTCAATGAAAAAGTTTTGTCCGATAATGGCTCCCGGGTTTATATCGATACCGGTTCGGCTGTGGGCATATTCGGAAAACAAACGGGGCAAAACCGGAACATTTTGTTTTGCCATTTGGTGAGAAATCCGATAAACCGAAATGGCAAAAAAACCGGGATAAGCATGCACTACTTCCTGAATGCTTGCTGCTGCAGGGTCGAACTTATAAATCGATTCGGCATCATGCCTGAGACTTTCATAAATGCCCGGGAGTGCAGGGAAGAAGTGGTTCACAATTTTGGTTGGTTCTTCTTTCAGGAGTATTTTCAAGCTGTTGAGCATCTTGCGCAGTTGGTGTTCTGAATTCATAAATCGCAAAAGATATTCATCGGTTGAGCAGGGAATATCAAGAGGAAAAAGCAACTCAAGCATATCGTTCACAAACTGGCTGCTATCTCTTCGCGAAGGCATATAGCAAACATCTGATTTATGGTCGTGCAGAAGTTTTTCGGCAAATGTTCTCAGGTTTTCCATGACTATTTTTAAGTTAGTTGTTCAGTTAAAGTTTATCTGGCTACCAAAGGACCAGAAATAAAAAAACCTTTCATAAGAGCAATGAAAGGTTCGATATTTTCTGTTATGAATTTTCAGATAATATTATACAGCCTTTACATTGCCCGGAGGCTTTGTATTGCAACAACAACAAGTGTGGCTGTAAATGTTCATTCAGGTGTGTTTTTGTTTATAGCGCTAAAATTAGCTATAATTGTTTTTTTTACAAGCTTCATTTTGATTTATTGGCAAAATTTTAAGTCCATAAATTCAATTCCTGACTAAAAATTCAAAATTGCTGCTATAATCAAAATGGGAATTTTTATACATTTGTACTGGTTAATCTCCTTATAATCTATGCTTTGCAAATATTTAACCAATAACAACAATTTACTTTGGCTTAATATTAAGCGGCGCGACACTTATCGGGCATAGCAATTCATTCGGACCGGGTTTTTTTCTTTTCCGGTCATTTTTCTGTTTTTATTCATTATCAAAATAAAATTGAATTGCTATGGAATTACCTTATGCCGAACCCTGGAAAATGAAAGTTGTTGAACCTCTTTACCGCAGTAGTTGCGAAGAGAGGGAACACTGGATGGCACAAGCCGGTTTCAACCTTTTTAACCTGAAAAGTGAGCAGGTGTTTATCGATTTGCTGACTGACTCCGGCACCGGCGCCATGAGCCAGTACCAATGGTCAGAAATAATGCTGGGCGACGAAAGTTATGCCGGCTCTTCGAGTTACTATAAATTAAAGAATACCATTAACGAACTATTTGATATGCCCTGGTTTCTGCCTACCCATCAGGGCAGGGCGGCCGAAAATGTATTGTTTTCGGCCCTGATAAAGAGTGGTGATATAGTTCCGGGAAACTCCCATTTCGATACCACCAAAGGACACATTGAATTTCGGAATGCCCGTGCCATTGATTGCACTATTGATGAAGCCTGCCATACTGATGAATATCATCCCTTTAAAGGCAATATTGACCTTCAGAAACTTGAAGATGTTTTCAAAAAGTATCCAAGAGAAAAGATACCTATGTGCATTATTACCATTACCTGCAATACCAGCGGGGGGCAGCCGGTATCAATGGAAAACATCCGCGAGGTATCAACCCTGTGCCGCAGGTATGGGATTTTGCCTGTATTTGATGCTGCACGATTTGCCGAAAATGCCTATTTTATTAAAACCCGCGAAAAACGCTACGAAAACAATAGCATCCGTGAAATTGTGAAGGAAATGTTTTCTTATGTTGATGCGGCCACCATGAGTTCCAAGAAGGATGCTATCGTAAATATTGGCGGTTTTATTATCATAAGGGATAAATCATTGTTCGATAAGGCAAGTGTTTTTAATATCATGTACGAAGGGTTCCTTACCTATGGCGGGCTTGCAGGCCGCGACCTTGGCGCCCTTGCCCAGGGGTTGATGGAGGGAACTGAATTTGCATACCTTGAAGCCCGCATAGGCCAGGTGGAATATCTGGGCAAGAAACTGGCTGGGTTTGGCATACCCATTCAGCAACCTACCGGAGGTCATGCGGTATTTGTTGATGCCAAAAAATTTCTTTCCAATGTACCCAAAGAGGAGTATCAGGCCCAGACTCTCGCGGTGGAGCTTTATATAGAATGTGGAGTGCGTGGTGTAGAGATTGGTACCCTTATGGCCGATCGCAACCCTGTAACACGGGAAAACCGTTTCCCTGTTTTGGAACTATTGCGACTGGCCATCCCTCGCCGTGTGTATACCAACAACCACATGGATTATATTGCCATCGGTCTTGCCAACATCTGGGAGCGGAGAGCAAGCATTACCCGTGGATTCAGAATTGTTTCAGAAGCCCCCATAATGCGGCATTTTACCATAAGGCTCGAACGGGCTAAGTAAATGCTTTAAATACAATACTTCATAGTCAACAATATAGTGATTATTGTTGTTGCAAATTCGTTGCAACTTTAATCACTGTTGTTGATAAATTTGCACCTTCCAACAAACCCAATATACTTCTATGGAAAAAAACAGAAAAACAGGACGATACCAGCGGTTGTACGACCAGATTGAAGGCCTGCTGGCAAAGCCTGGCAACGATATATCGCGAATGGCAACCATTGCAGCTGTATTGCACAATAAAATGGAATACTTTTTCTGGTGCGGCTTTTATTTGCTTGATAAGGGAGAGCTCATTGCCGGTCCTTATCAGGGGCCTGTTGCCTGTCAGTTGCTGGCAAAAAATACAGGTGTTTGCTGGGCTGCCATCATCCAGCAAAAAACGCTGGTTGTGCCCGATGTTCACCAGTTTCCCGGACATATTGCCTGCGACAGCCGTAGCAACAGCGAAATTGTTGTCCCCCTTCGGAACTTAAAAGGTGCTGTTATAGGGGTTCTGGATGTTGACAGTAAGGATTTCTCTTCATTTGATGATGCTGATGCCGAAGGGCTCGAGAGAATTCTTTCTTTGCTTAAAATCGAATAATAACTTTATTAAACAAAATTATGGGAATAAAAGATATTCTGGTTTTTGTTTTGCCTGTATTGCTGGGAATGCAATATTTCAACTATGCTCTTGCGAATGCCAGGGGGGGCGAAAAACCAAAACCCGGCACCTACATGAAAGGGGCTCTTTTATTTGCGTTGTCAGGTGTGATTTTATTGGTTGCGGGGTACTTTTTTGCTGGTATTATTTCAGGTTATGTAGCAGGAAGAGAATTATATGTGTCGATGGTAATGCTTCTGCTAATCAGTGTCAGGATAATTACAGGGGTTTACAAAAACAGAGCCCGGCAAAGAATTTATAATATAGAAAGTAATGTAATGCTTTTGGGTATGGCTGTAGCTTTCAGCATTAATCAATTATTTGCAGGCGTGGCGGTAAAACTTCTAAATGGCTCTATTGCTTCCAATTCAAAAATACTGGGGATTTCCACCCTTATTTTTGCCTTAAGTGGGTTTGTAAATGCCAATCGCTTTTCTTACAACCAGGGCAAAATAGTAGAATCACTTTCAGGTATTGGGATAATGCTGGTTGCTCTGGGTCTTTATCTGATTTGATTATTTATCAGTACATCAATATTCAACATAAAACATTCTCATGTTTTTGTTGTGCTTTGTTGCAACCTTTCCCCGCGATTGGCATGTGAAAGCATCGCTGACATACTGGTAGGTAGATTCAGAAATGTTTACCTGTCCCGGCTCGCATGTTGCTTCCATTCGTTTGGCGATATTAACTGTGCCTCCCCATAAATCGAAGGCAAACTTAGTTTTTCCAACCACTCCGGCAATAACGGGTCCGGTGTGCAACCCGATGCGGCAATCGAACCAGATATCGCCCATAACAATCCTGTCATCCTTTTGTGCCGAAACAAACAGACTCATTTCCAGGGCGGCTTTCACAGTATTGATAACATCTTCGGGCCCGGCATCTTCATGCAAACCTCCGGCACACATATAGGCATCGCCGATGGTTTTTATTTTTTCGAGATTATACTTTTTGGCAATCTCGTCAAATCCTGCAAAATAGCTATGAAGCTCCCTTATCAGGTTGTCGGGTGTAAGATGTTCCGAAATATCTGAGAACTGAACAAAATCAATAAACAACACAGTTACAAGGGGGTAACTATGTGCCATGCATTTGCCGTAAGCTTTGAGTTCGTTGGCAATATTCTGGGGTAATACGTTTAGCAATAGCTGGTCTGTTTTCTCTTTCTCTTTTTCTAACAATTCATTAATGCCTTCGAGCAGATGGCTTTGATTTTCTGTGGTTCGTTTCTTTTGCTCCAACTCAGAATTGGTTTGTTCCAAAAGATTTTTTTGTTGCTCAAGTTCCGATGTTCGTTCAATGACCATTTGCCCAAGATGTTGATTTTTGTAATCAAGCTCTTCCCACAAAAGCTGGTTTTCTTTATTGATGGATGAAAATTTTATTGATAATATGTAGGATTGGCATAATATAAACAGGAATACTCCGGCTGGAAACATTTCACTACCCCTGAAACTTCCCCTTGAAAATGCCAAATCGTAAAGCATAGACGAGAAAAGGATGAGTAACCCAACCATCAGTACCAATGCCCCCTCTTTGTTGTTTGCACGGGCTTTCCATAACCAAATAACAAGACTCAGTCCAAGAATAAAAAGAAATGGCTGATAATAAATTACAGCGCCTGAAAAGAATTTTAAAGTAGTTGTGATAGCAATTAAAAAGAAAATACTGGAAATGGCGATTACTATATTAACCACATAAATTTTTATCTCCTCTCTGAAAACTGAATTAAAAAACAGGATAAAAAATACCGGAGTTAAATAAAGGGTTCCATATTCAAGACGCATTACAACATTCCATGAAATTTCAGGAAAGAGCACCAGAAGCAATCTTTGGCCAGTTACCAGAATTCTGAGTATGGCCAGAAATATGAAAATAGAGAAATAAAGGGATGAGTTATTCTTTTTGAGTACAATAAATAAACTCAGATAATAAATAGCCATAATCAAAAGGCTGCCCATGATGAAGAACTCAAAACCACTTCCCATTAACTGATTGCGATGCAATGCCGATGCGCGTCCGATTATAAGCGACTCTGAAATCCCCCCCTTGTAATAATGATGATTAGAAACCTGAAGAACCAATTCAATGGTATCAGCCAAAGAATAAAGGCTGGCTGTTTTGGGGATATATCCGGGAACTTCATTTTCTTTCTCCATAGCAACAGTACCGTTTCGCAGTATTTCTACACCATTCAGAAATAGTACAAAGGCACTGAATATTTCATGGTTACGGATGCTGAAAACCGGTGGCAGCGAATGGTTTGTTATTCTGAGTCTGTAGGTGGCAAATTCAATTTTATTGCCTAAACTATCCTTTTCCCAAATGTCGGGTACTATGGAAGTATTGAAAGGCCTGGATTCGGAAAAGTCAGAGGGGAAAAGCAATTGGTGGGGGTAAAATTCCCATTCTCCATCCAGATAAATATAGCCTGTTTCATCAAGCAGAAAATCTTTTGCATCAAGAATACCCTGCCGGGCCATAGGTTTTGCGGCAACCAATAAGGCGTTGCAAAGAAAAAGAAGGGCAATTGTTTTGAAAAGCAGAAATTTAAATAAGGGTTGAAAGTTAATCAAAATTCCTTCTTTTTATGATGTTACAATGCATTGATTACCACGTCTGCCCAAATTTAAGCAAATAACTGTTAAATGGGCGGATTAATACAAAAAATCGTATCATGACTACAAAATGATGCTCTTTTTGTTAATAACTACTCCACAAGCAAATTGCATCCTCTAATATCGCTATTGTCGAACCTGCCGGTAACTTCAAAGCCATTCCTGGGGTGAAGTTTGCCGAGGTCCTGGGTGGCTAAAAAGGAACAGGAAAAAAGGTTTGCCAGATCAATAATATTTATGCCACCGGTAATTCCGTTGCGATAATTTATCGATAAGGGGTCATTTGTTTCGCGAATCAACACTTTCATCCAGGAAGGGGTATAAAAAACCCCATTCGCGGTTGAATAAGCTTGTGATAACAATTCGGTCATCCCGTATTCAGAATGAATGGTATTAACATTAAATGACTGACAAAGCATTGTGTGAAGCTCATCGCGAACAGGCTCTCTGCGTCGCCCCTTCATACCGCCGGTTTCCATTACTATAAGATTAGGATTATGCAATGATGTTGTTTCGGCCAAATCGAGCAGGGCGAAGCTTACGCCCAGTAATAGTATCCTGCGGTCGTTAAGCATTTTTATTTTGTCCGTTAGGGTATTTGTCTTTTTCAGAAAAAAGCCACTGTGTTCGCTTTCTGAGAGCCTTATTAACTCCTGAACCATATAAATCAAGGATGAGCCTTTTCTTTCAAGGTATCCGGGCAGCAAGGCAAGGATGTGATAATTTGACAGATGACCATAAAACAGCTCAAATGCCTTTACAAAACTTTTTCTGTATAGTTCAGGCTCAACAACATAATGCTTGCTGGTGTCAGTGCCTGTTGTACCGCTACTGGTGAAAATTATTTCGGCTTTTCTTCCCCCAGCAATTATTGGGTGAGTTTTGAAGAACTCGGCAGGCAAAAATGGGATTTGAGTATAATGGCTCACCGTTTCCGGGGATTTGCCCAATGCTTTGCAGAAATTACCAAATACGGGGTTGTTTAAATACTGGAATTTAAAAACATCCAGCGAAAGGGCATTAAAATCATCATCTGAACTGATGCTAAACAATTTCTTTTCAAACCTCTGATAGTCCATAAATATTGGTAATTGGCGCAAATTTAGTTATTTTCCGACGGGCAATTCATGCCGATAATTTACATAAATCCGGGAGGTATCTTTGGAAATAATTTCCCGGTATAGCCAATTGAGCGAACCTATGGCTTCTGGTATTTTTTAATGCGAAAGATTAAGCTCTTTAGCCCAATAATTGTATTGCAATAGTTTTATGCTAAAATAAAAAAGCCGCCTCATTTTAGTTTTTGAGACGGCTTCTATATATTTAAACAACAACTGATTAACCACTGCCCGAAAGAGTAATGGATGAAGTGAGTGTTTCTTTAGGATGAATGCTGAGAACTGGTACCGGCGAATGGTTTATCACCCTTTGTGCCTCATTGCCAATTATCATGGTGGCAACATCCTTGTCACTCATCATGGCTATCATGTCAAAATCATGAATGGTAACGTAATCGAGAATGATGCCTGATGCCTTTTTCCCTTCGGCAAAATCAATGGAAGTTTTAATGCCTCTTTGTTCAAATAGCTTAAGAACCTGTAGAGCATAGTTTTTTATCTTTTTACGTATCTCTTTGATACCGCTGTCATAAACGCCAAGAACTCTTATTTCGGCATTGAGTTTAATTGCCATTTCGGCGGCATAGTTGGTCTTTTGCCGGGTATCGCGCGATGAATCAATGGGAAAAAGAATCTTTTTAATGTCCTTTTTCTGGAACATTGTTCTAATGGTGACCATGGGGCAGGGGCTAAGAGATACCAGCCGGTAAGCATTGCTGCCAATGAAATACTCCTCAAATCCTGAAATACCATGTGTGCCGGCAATGAGCATAATTGCATCATTGTATTTGGCCTCATTCACTATTTCGGTGTAAACTTTCCCTTGTCTTATCCTGTACCGTATTTCATTTTTCATAAGCAGGCTGAAATCACTAACCATTTCTTTGAGCCTTTTCTCGGCTTCAAGGTAGTGCACATCCTGGGTATTAGGATAAACAGACTCGTCGCTGCCAGGCTTGCATACGTGTACCAGGGTAATATTGGCATCGAATGCATTTGCAATTAAAACAGCTGTTCGCGTAGCGTTTACTGAGCACGACGAGAAATCTATGGCTACTACAATTTCACTCATAACTATCCTGTTTAAATGTGTTAAATAACTTTCGGCTCATAAAAATAGGAAAAAATTATGTAGGAATTACCGTACTGCCAATTAATGTCGACAAAATAAGTTAAGACATGGGCAGAGTCATCTATTACAATCCCCGGGCCTTTCAGTATTCATTTCTTTGGTTAAACAACTACCTTCGTCGATGCTGTTTGCCGGCTATTATTTATTGATACATATCGCCCATAGCCGCTTCCATTCGGTGTAAAAATGTATTTTTGTTATTATCTAAATTCATGCACACATAAATGGCAAAAAACGAAATGCTTGACCCTGCCTCGGGACGCCTAACCAATGTAGAAAAGGAATACGAAAAGGCATTAAGACCCGACAGTTTCGATAGCTTTACCGGGCAGCAGAATATAATTGAAAACCTGAAGGTATTTGTACACGCTGCCAGGCACCGGGGCGAAGCCCTCGATCATGTGTTGTTTCACGGGCCTCCCGGGCTGGGTAAAACTACCCTTGCCCATATTATAGCCAACGAAATGGGCGTTGGAATAAAAATCACCTCTGGTCCTGTATTGGATAAACCTGGCGATCTGGCCGGCCTGCTCACCAACCTTGACGAAAAGGATGTCCTTTTTATTGATGAGATACACCGGCTGAGCCCTGTAGTGGAAGAGTATCTATACTCCGCCATGGAAGATTACAAAATTGATATAATGATTGAAACAGGCCCCAATGCCCGAAGCATACAAATAAGCCTGAGCCCGTTTACCCTGGTGGGAGCAACTACCCGTTCGGGATTGTTAACATCTCCTCTGAGGGCAAGGTTTGGGATTAACGCCCGGTTGAACTACTACGATACTGCACTGCTAAATAAGATTATCAGAAGGAGTGCAGCTATTTTAAAGGTAGATATTTCACCTGATGCCTCCATGGAAATTGCACGCCGAAGTCGGGGAACTCCGCGTATTGCCAATGCATTGCTCCGTCGCATCAGAGATTTTGCTCAGGTAAAAGGAAACGGGGCAATCGATATCGAAATAGCTTTGTATGGTCTCGACGCATTGAATGTGGATAACAACGGGCTGGATGAGATGGACAATAAGCTGTTGCTTACACTTATAGATAAGTTTAAAGGTGGCCCGGCAGGCCTTACCACCCTGGCAACTGCCGTGGCCGAAGACCCCGGAACCATTGAAGAAGTGTATGAACCCTTTCTAATTCAGGAGGGTTATCTGATGCGAACCCCCCGAGGACGCGAAGCAACGGAGCTGGCCTATAGACACTTGGGCCGGATAAAAAATCCGGTGCAGGGCTCATTATTCGATTAAAATGGCACAAACGGAAAGCTTCAACAACATCAGGTTAGGTTTACTGATCAAAGAAAAGGCCCGGGAACTTGGCTTTGATGCATGTGGTTTTGCAAAAGCAGATGCCGTGGAAACCAATTTCGAATCCTTTTTCAAATCATGGCTATCTTTGGGTTTCCACGCACAGATGGATTACATGGCGGCAAATGTCGACAAAAGGATCGACCCGAGGGTTCTGGTTCCGGGCTGTAAAACCATCGTCTCCCTTGCTTTAAACTATCATCAGCAAAATTATCAACCAATAGATACATTTTATCGAATTTCCAGTTATGCAGCGGGAAAGGATTACCATTATGTAATGAAATCGATGATGTATCAACTGCTTGATTTTATTAAGGTAAATGTGCCCGCTGCTAAGGGAAGAGTTTTCACTGATTCTGCTCCAGTTTTAGAAAGATACTGGGCATGGAAGGCAGGATTGGGCATGCCGGGTAAAAACGCATGCTTTATTATACCAAAAAAAGGGAGCTGGTTTTTTCTTAGCGAGATTTTGTTAAACATTGAACTGCCTGCCGACGATGCGTTTAGCAAAAATTTATGCGGTAAATGCACTCAGTGCATGCAGGCGTGCCCCACCGGAGCAATCGAAAGTCCCGGGGTTGTAAATTCGTGGAAATGCATATCGTATCTGACGATTGAAAATAAAGAAGAAGTTTTAAGGAAACAGCTTTCAGGTTCCCACGGGTTCATTTACGGATGTGATATTTGCCAGAGCGTATGTCCACATAATCAGAAATTCGCTCAAATTACTCAATGTGAATCGTTTCGTCCTTTAGTGGCCATATCATCTTATGCAAATAATGATTGGGAAGAACTTGATGAAAAGACATTTAAAAGGGAGTTTGTTAAAACCCAATCTCCTATTGCCAGGGTAAAACATCATAAGATTAAGGATACAATCATTAAAACAAAACACATGGTTGTTGAATGATCTAAATTTTTTTATTTGACAAAAATCCGAAGGTCTGAATCAATCAGTAGCAATAAAAATATTATCAACATGACACGCCATCGATTTTCTATTTTTATACTTATAGGTTTCTTTAATCTGATGGTACTGCAGGCACAGCCTGAAATGAACCTCAGCAACCGTCTGAAAAACCATCTAAAAATACTTACATCAGATTCGCTCGAAGGGAGGGGTGTTGGAACCCGTGGCGCCGCCATGGCAAGAAATTATATTGCTGAACAGTTCAGGCAGGCAGGTGTTGAGCCAATTGACAATTCTACCGGGACCTACTTGCAAAGTTTTGATTTTAGGACTGGGATAATATGGTCAGAAGGGATAAACGTTGTAGGCATTATTACTGGTACCGACCCCCTGTTAAACAATGAATACATCGTGTTGGGAGCTCATTACGACCATCTTGGATTTAAACTTGATAATCAAAACAAAATTCTTTACCCTGGTGCAGATGATAATGCATCAGGCACAGCTGCAATTATTGAACTTGCCAGATATTTTGCATCTAACCGCGGAAAGTTGAAAAGGAGCCTTATCATCGTTGCATTTGATGCTGAAGAGAGCGGGCTTATTGGTTCCACCCATTTCGTTCAAAACTCCCCGGTGCCTTTATCTCAAATAAAACTCATGTTGAGTTTTGACATGGTTGGGATGCTCGCAGCAAATAATGGATTAATCCTGAAAGGGAAGGAGATGCTGAGAGATGGAGGCCAGGTTGCTATGAAAATTGCGCAGGAACATGGTATCAGACTAAAAAAGATGGGGAAAAATCTTGAACGCAGAACCGATACAGCTCCATTTGGCAGGGCCGGTATTCCAGCAGTTCATGTTTTTACAGGCACCAAATCGCCTTATCACAAACCGGGCGATGTCTATTCTTTGCTCGATTATGATGGGATGGAAAGCATTGTGATGTTTTCGAAATCGCTTATATCTGCTCTTGCCGAAATGCCAGCACTGGTTCCTGATTTTAGTGCAAGAGTATCAACACTTGCAAATCCACGGAAATCAAAACTTTCAACAGGAGCAATTCTCTATACCGGAAGCAGTTCCCATTTGTATCGCAATGAATTTTTTAGATCCGACCCGGCGATATCCTTCGCTGGAGGGTTATTTGCCAGTTTCCCAGTTACCAGAACTATAGGATTGCAACAAGAAGTTATTTATGATCTGTTTACCAGTAAAATACCTTACGGGACTTTCAGGCAACATTCTCTTCTGTTGCCTTTGAGCCTGCAATTTGGCACTCCTGATGATAACTCCAATCCCATCAGAATTTATTTAGAAGCCGGGGTTTATTACGGGTTTAATTTCCTAAACCAGGTTGACTCCCCAATTTTCTGGCAAAACAATTTCAGGCAACATGAGTGGGGGATGAATTTTGGGATGGGACTTGATGTTTATCGTTTTACCATTGGAATGTCGCAAAGAAGTTCGTTCATGGGAATCCTGACAGACCCATCAGCCCCGCAGATTCTTAAAGCCGGAAAGAATTTCTTTGTGTCTTATAAGTTCTAAGGTTAATTGCAGGTTTTGCAGAAATCGAAAAGAGAGATTTGCTAAGCAAACATCTCTCTAACTTTCTTTAATGCTTCAATAAGGTTGTCTATTTCCTGGCGGGTGTTATATATTGCCAGCGAAACCCTTACAGTTCCGGGTATTTCAAAATGATCCATAACTGGCTGGGCACAATGATGACCTGTTCTTACTGCAATTCCCAATTTATCGAGAATGGTGCCGGTATCGTAAGGGTGGATATCCTTAAAAATAAATGAAATGACCGAGGTTTTCTCCGGTGCGGTTCCGATTATTTTAATGTTTTCGATGGTTTGCAGTTGCATTGTAGCATATTTCAGAAGACGCTCTTCGTGGGCAGCAATCTCATCGAGCCTTAAATAGGAAACAAACCTGATGGCTGCCTCAAGCCCAAGAACATCGCCCACATTGGGTGTGCCGGCTTCAAATTTAAAAGGAAGGTCGTTATATGTGGTTTTTTCGAATGTTACATCCTTAATCATTTCGCCACCACCCTGATACGGGGGCATCTGGTTAAGCAATTCCTCCCGCCCGTACAAAACACCAACACCCATAGGCCCATATAGTTTATGCCCCGAAAAACAATAAAAATCGCAATTGATATCCTGAACATTTACCTTAATATGTGATGTTGCCTGAGCTCCATCAATCAAAACCTTTGATCCGGCATTATGCGCAAGTTCGGTAATTTTCTTTACGGGGTTAATGGTACCAAGTGCATTGCTTACGTGGGTTACAGCTACCAACCGGGTTTTTTTATTCAGTAATTTTTCATAGGCATTCAAATCCAGTACCCCTCGTTCATCCATCGGAATCACTTTGAGATTAGCACCGAAATCTTCGCAGGCAATTTGCCAGGGTACAATATTCGAGTGGTGCTCCATTGCCGAAATAATGATTTCATCTCCTTGCTTAACAAACCGTTTAAAGAAAGAGTGGGCTACCAGATTGATAGATTCTGTTGTTCCGCGAGTAAAAATAATTTCGTGGCTGAAAGCTGCATTCAGAAAAAGCTGCACCGTTTCGCGGGCACTTTCATAAGCTTCGGTTGCCTGCTGGCTCAGAAAGTGTGCTCCCCGGTGAATATTGCTGTTTTCGCGGGAATAATACTGCAAAAGTCTTTCGATTACTGCCTTTGGTTTTTGGGTGGTGGCCGCATTATCGAAATAAATAAGCGGACGGTTATTTACCTCCTGGTGAAGTGCGGGAAATTCCCGGCGAAGCTGGTCGAGATTAAAGGGCATCAGTCGGTTCAGATTTTGCTCATGTCAATTTTAAAAACAGCAGGTTCTTTACTGTTGCAGTGCAGCACACATTGGTCGCAAACCGAAAGTTCTCCCTTAAGCCTTTTTTCTATCATCCTGTCGATACGCTCCCTTAGCGGGGCGATGGAAATTCTTTGCACCACCTCACCTGCAAAGGCATACATAAGTAACTGACGGGCAGTAAGCATACACAAGCCTCGGGAACGCAAATAAAACATTGCTTCGGGGTCGAGCTGGCCCACTGTTGCACCATGGCTGCATTTTACATCATCGGCATAAATTTCCAGTTGCGGCTGGGTATTGGCTTTGGCATCGTCGGTGAGCAAAATGGTTTTATTATTCTGGTAGGCCAATGTTTTTTGCGCATCAGGACGAACCATTATCCTTCCGCTAAACACTGCGGTGGCTTCATCATCAAGTATTCCTTTGTAAAGTTGCTCACTTTCACATTCGGGTGCCATGTGGTCAATAAAAATCTGATTATCAACATGCTGAGTGCCATCCATCAGGTAGAGTCCATTCAGGGTTGCCTTGCTGTGTTTTTCTTCCAGGGCAACATTGAGCATATTTTTGGTAAATCCTCCATTTAGCACGAGGGTATTCGAAACAAGTTCGCTTTCTGATTTCAGTCTGAAAAAACTGTTGTTGATTACTGAAGCATTTTGTCCCTTGTTCTGTATTTTATAATAGTACTTTTGGGCCTTCTCATTCAAAAAACTTTCGGTAAGGCTGTTTGAGAAACTCTGATTATGCGAAAGTGAATGGTCGCATTGCACCAGGGTTAGTTTGCTGTTCTTTTCCTGGATTACAAGATGCCTGGGTTGTATGAGCAAAGGAACTGTAGAGTTGATAATGTTTATTAACTGAATTGGTTTTTGAACTTCAACTCCTTCCGGTACATAAATAAACAGGCCGTCCTGAAAAAAAGCTGTATTAAGTGCGGTAAGTCCTGGCTGAGACATATCAGCCGCTTTCCCAAGATATTTATCAGTCAGCCCGGGATAAACCTGCATTGCTTTGGACAAGGAGCCTATAATAGTACCATCGTTCAATGTAGTAAGCGGTGCATTTTTATAAACGTACCATCCGTTTAGCAGAGTTATACTATAGGTATCTAATTCGTAAACATCGCAGGTAAATATTTTTTCAATATCGAAAGGCCTGCTCTGATTGCTGAAATCGTAATGGTATGGTGTAACGAATAACTGGTCAATAGGGGTATTTCGCCAGTTTTCAGTTTCACTGTCAGGAAAACCATTTTGAAAAACAGCCTCAATGGCATTTTGCCGTAAAGATGTTACTGATGGGGTATCAGAGGCCGAAATTTCTTTAAAATTTTCTCTGAAAATACCCGCCATTAAATGGCTGGCAGCTATATTTTCAATCAATTCAGACATTCAACAGAGATTTAATCGTATTACAATAGTTCCTTAAGACCTACTTCGCGTCTAACCCATTCGTATCCTTTTTCTTCAAGTTCGAGGGCAAGCTCTTTTCCTCCGCTTTTTACAATTCTTCCGTCAAATAGCACATGAACAAAGTCGGGAATAATATAATCGAGCAGTCGCTGGTAGTGGGTAATAACAATGGTTGCATTATCAGGGCGGCGTAATTTGTTTACACCGTGAGCTACTACCTTCAGTGCATCTATATCGAGCCCTGAATCAGTTTCATCAAGAATAGCCAGCTTTGGTTCAAGCATAGCCATCTGGAATATTTCATTTTTCTTTTTCTCACCTCCCGAGAAACCTTCATTTACCGAACGGTTAGTTAACTTCGAGTGGATTTCAACCAGCTTTTTCCTCTCCTCCATAAGTTTCAGAAAATCAGCACCCGACATAGGTTCAAGATTGTGGTGTTTTCTTTTTTCGTTGATGGCGGTACGTAAAAAAGTAGCCATGCTAACACCCGGAATTTCAACCGGATATTGAAAACCAAGGAAAATACCCTCGCGGGCTCTGATTTCGGGTTCCATTTCGAGAACATCGTTTCCAAGGTAAATAATTTCGCCATTTTCGATATTGTACATATCTTTTCCGGCAATTACCGATGCCAGAGTACTTTTACCTGTGCCATTGGGCCCCATAATTGCGTGTACTTCACCAGGCTTAACTTCAAGGTTGAAATCTTTAAGTATTGTCTTTCCGTTAATGGAAACCTGTAAATTTCTTATTTGTAACATTATAATCAAGCTTTTTTAGTATTATCTATCATGCTTTTAATCTTTTCGAGATTTGAAGCATATTTTTTGAAAAATTGCGATGAGAACTCCTTAAAAGCAGCGTCGTCAAATTCTTCTAACTCCTCCATCAGCACAATTACTCGTACATCTTTTAGATTCATATCTTTAAGGTCGGCAAACATACTGTCGGGTACCGGAATTTTATTGTTCTCAATTTTCGATTTAAATGCAATTGATTTCATAATGTAAGTCTTTGGTTATATTATTGTTGCGAATTGATTCCGGATATTAACCTACGCTTCCTTCAAGGCTAATAGAGAGTAACTTTTGTGCTTCAACAGCAAATTCCATTGGAAGTTTACTGAGCACTTCCTTGGCATAGCCATTTACGATAAGGCCGATAGCACCTTCCATATCAATACCCCTTTGCAGGCAATAAAACAATTGGTCGTCTGAAATTTTACTGGTTGTTGCCTCATGCTCCACTATGGATGACCTGTTGCCCACCTCAATATATGGAAATGTATGTGCACCGCACTTATCGCCAAGAAGAAGTGAATCGCATTGTGAAAAGTTCCGGGCATTTTCGGCTCTTTTGGTTGTTTTTACCAGGCCTCTGTAACTGTTATTGCTATGCCCTGCCGATATTCCCTTCGATATAATGGTACTGCGTGTGTTTTTTCCGATATGCACCATTTTGGTTCCTGTATCTGCTTGTTGGTAATTATTGGTTACAGCAACAGAATAAAACTCTCCTACCGAATTGTCGCCCAACAGAATCACACTGGGATATTTCCAGGTAATTGCAGAGCCTGTCTCCACCTGTGTCCAGGATATCCTTGAGTTTTCGCCGGCACATAAACCTCTTTTGGTAACAAAGTTATATACCCCTCCACGGCCCTGTTTATCGCCGGGCCACCAGTTCTGAATTGTAGCATATTTTACTTCAGCGTCTTTCATGGCAACAATTTCAACTATGGCAGCATGAAGCTGATTCTCGTCGCGCATGGGGGCAGTGCAACCTTCCATATAGCTCACATAACTTCCTTCTTCGGCCACAATTAATGTACGCTCGAACTGACCTGTATTGGCTGCATTTATCCTGAAATAGGTGGAAAGTTCCATGGGGCATCGCACACCCTTTGGAATGTAGCAGAAAGATCCGTCACTGAAAACAGCAGAATTAAGGGCTGCGTAGTAATTGTCAGTGTATGGAACAACAGAACCCATGTGTTTTTTTACCAGTTCTGGATAATTCTTAACCGCTTCACTAAACGAGCAAAAAATTATCCCTTTTTTTTCCAGTGTTTCCCTGAAGGTGGTAGCCACTGAAACGCTATCCATTACAGCATCGACTGCAACACCTGCAAGCATTTTCTGCTCATCTAATGGAATTCCTAACTTTTCAAAGGTTTCGAGCAGCTCAGGGTCTACCTGATCCAGGCTATCGTATTGTACTTTCTTCTTGGGTGCTGAATAATAGATTACGTCCTGGAAATCAATTGGATGATAATGAATGTGAGCCCACTTGGGCTCTTTCATGGTTAGCCAGTGCCTGAATGCTTTAAGTCTGAATTCAAGCATGAAATCGGGTTCACCTTTTTTGGCTGATATAAATCTGATGGTATCTTCACTGAGGCCTTTGGGGGCCTGATCCATTTCTATATCTGTGTAAAAACCGTATTTGTATTCACTTTGGGTAACCTCGTCAAGTATATCGTTGCTTTTATCTTCGGCCATGGGTATTCATATTTATCATTGATAATGTTTCAATCCTTTGGATTGAAACACCTTGGCTGCATTATTCTTATTTAGATTGATTTTAAATAGGCTGCAAATATACGAAAGAGAACGCATATTTTTTCATAATAAAAAGGAATGTTGTGGGATAATAACTTGTCTTTTAATTACAAGAAAACTTGGATTGGAGTAATTGTATTGCATCTTTGTTTGTTTCACCAAAGCGTGATATTGGTTTCAGCCAAAAGAAAAAACTCATACTTTTTATGACTTTTATTTGGTGAGCAAACACATGTGGCCTGTTTAAAACAATAATACAATTCATTAATGAAGCAGCCCGTAAAAAAAAGTTGCCAGGCGATTGTATGCACCTGGCAACCTTTGGCTGAAATGGAAACTATTTCAGGAAGTAAATAAGCGCATTGCCATTAACTGACAACGCTGGAATTTTCCTGAACAATAAGTTTAAAACCTTTTCCATGAACGTTTAATAGCTCGACATTGGAATCGCGTCTGAGATATTTACGCAATTTGGCAATATAAACATCCATGCTTCGGGCATTAAAATAGTTGTCGTCAAGCCAAATCTTTTTAAGTGCAAGTGATCTGTCGAGCACTTCATTGGTAAAATCGCAGAGCATTTTCAGCAATTGAGCCTCTTTTGAAGTGAGTTTTTGCTCTTCACCTTTGAAAGCGAGAATTTGCCTTGCAAAATCGAAGGTATAATCGCCGATATGAAAAAATGTTTTCTGCGAATTAGATGCATCATCAAGATTAGCCCTGCGCACAATTGCACCAATCCTCAATAAAAGTTCTTCCATGCTGAAGGGTTTCGTGAGGTAATCATCGGCGCCAATTTTAAGCCCTTCGATAATATCTTCCTGCATAGTTTTAGCAGTAAGAAAAAGAATGGGTACCTTTTTGTCAATTTTGCGGATGTCTTTGGCCAATGAAAAGCCATCCTTTTCGGGCATCATAACGTCAAAAATGCAGAAATCGAAAGATTCCTTCAAAAACATGTTGTGAGCTTCAACGCCATTTACGGCAAGTTTTGCTGGAAAACCTTTGGCTTCCAGAAATGCTTTAAGAATTGTACCCAGATTTGGGTCGTCTTCTGCAAGTAAAATTTTAATTTTCTTATTCTCCATAGGAACCTCCTGAAAGTTTATTTATCAATTAAAACAGTGAAATTATTCAAATCCGAAAGGAATATAAACACTAAAGGTAGACCCCTTTTTAATTTCACTTTCAAGTTTGATATCTCCACCATGCAATTCTACAATAGCTTTAACATAACTTAATCCCAGTCCAAAACCTTTTACATTATGAATATTTCCGGTAGAAATTCGGTACAATGTATCAAAAATCTTTTTCTGGTTTGCTTTGCTAATGCCCATACCGTTGTCTTTAACATGAATAAGGATGCCATTGTTCAGATTCTCGGTTGATATTTTTATCTCCGGGCTTTCCTGAGAGTATTTGATGGCATTATCAAGCAAATTAAAAATGACATTTGTAAGATGCACTTTGTCAGCTTCAACGAAACTGAACTCTGCGGCAAGATTATTTTCAAGTTTACCATTTCTGGCCTTAAGCTGCAGGTCAATTTTGCAACTTGCATCTTCAATAACATCATGCAGATTAAAGCCCACTTTATTCAACCGTAGTTTCCCTTTTTCGAGTTGGGCTGTCTGAAGTACTTTCTCGGTCATCATGCTCAATCGTTCGTTTTCTTCGTTTATCATATTTATGTAATTCTGATACAAAGTTTCCGACTTCTGAACATCCTTATCTCTAAGTGCCTGACAAGCAAGGGATATGGTTGAAATTGGGGTCTTTAATTCATGGGTCATATTGTTAATGAAGTCATTTTTTATCAAAGATACTTTCTTTTGTCGAAAAATTGTAATTATTGTATATGTAAATGATGAAATAATTACAAGTATAAATATTGAGGATATTGCCGACATCAGATTCATTCTCGAAAGCAAGTAGGTATTCTGATGAGGGAAATAAACAAGAAGAAATTCGGGTTTTCTGAAAACATCGTTGGGGTACAGACTGAAAATAAACCCCGATTCAAGCAATTCTTTTGAGAATTTCCCCGATTTTTCGGCTAGTAGGGTGTTGTAAACAGGATCGTAAATGCCAAATTCGAAATCTGTATTTACACCTTGCCGTTCCAATTCAGATTTGATTAATGAATCGAGGAGCTGTTTTCCTTCTTCAGATGCAGCGTTATATGCCACGTCTTCCGAAAATAGGTCATCAAAAAGATCATTCACGATCTTTGTTTTCTGGAAAAATTCAACTATAGCATCATAAGAATTATTGGCCACTCCACGTCTTACGGCATAACCTCTGCCTTGCTGAGGGGCCGGGGAGATGGTTCGTATGGTGTCTGCTCGTTGGGCTGATGGCCGGTCAATTGATATATTGCTGTGGGTAGATAATGTGTCAACCGGAATTCCTGAAAGAAAATCGTCGAGTATGGTTCTTTCGCGGTTCATAGCCGAGACGACCTCGCGATAATACTCACGATTAATTGAGTCTAAAACGCTGAAGAACCGGTTAACATGCTTGTCCTGCTCCTGATTTCGCATCAGGGCGTCGGCCATTTCAAGTTTGTTGAATTTATATACTGCTGAAGAGATTGCTTCGCTGACACCGCGGTTAAAATTAGATTCCTTAACCGATAGAGCATTGCTGATCCAGTAAAGCTGAATGCCTATGAGCCCGAGTAGTGAAATGGTGAGCACTACAATGACAAATATGATGACATTTTGTTTCATGATCAGAACCTGATACTCTTTTAATGTTTGATTACCACTTTTTAATGATGGTTGTAAAATTACAAACAGGGGCGTGCTATTGTTTTTATTTTAACAAAGTTTAATTTAGGTATATATATTTGGGCAAAAACTATGATGAGGTCAGAATAAGATAGATGTTTTGAAACCATAGTTTGATATTAACCTCAATTAACGTTTTTTTGTTAAGAATCGAACAAAAAAGAAATACTTTTGTATTAAGGCAAACAAACATTAGTTACCAATAGTTTTCATTGGTTTCAAAGTGTATTAGTTTTTGTGGTTATTTAATTGTGGATTGAACCGGCTGGTGTGGTTACCAGCCGGTTTTTTTATATTTGTGCTGTAAATCCAATGAATTTAAAAACCTACTCCAATGAAAAGAATTATTTTTTTAAAATCAACTTACATTGCATTGCTCGGGCTGCTTGGCTTATCTATAATGTTATCATGTGGGAGTGCCTCAAAAAAGGAACAAGCAAGACAGCAGGAGATTGAGGATAGTCTGAAACTTGACCAGGAGCGCAGAGAATTGATGGAAAGAGCGAATCAGATGCTTCAGAAAGCCGATAGTATTTCAGAACAACAGGCTTCAGAAAATCCTGATTAATCAATCAAACGCAACTGGCGAAATTCTTTTAATAAAACACCAGGCATAACAAAGTATTTTTTGTTGTGGTTTAAATTGGTGTTATCCAGGAAAATTTAAAACCTTTGGTATTTGAAACACATTATTAAGACCAGCCTCCGGCGGATATATCGTGAGAAGGTATATTCAACTGTAAATATTGCAGGTCTTGCAATGGGCATGGCCAGTGCCTTACTCGTGTTTCTTTTTATCAGGTATCAGACTTCCTTCGATAAATACCACCCAAGGCATAAAGATATTTTGAGAGTTGGAACCGAATTGGAATTGTTTGGTCAAAGCCAGGGATATGCAGTTAGTTCAGCGGCTTTGGTTCCGGCTATTCAGAAGCATTTCCCAGGGGTTAAGTCGGCCTTGCGAATTTTCTATCCTGCTTATTTCCTGCAGGATATGATTTTTTATTCGGAACATTACGCCATAAGCGATTCGGGAATTTTTGCCGTTGACAGCACCTTCTTCGACTTTTTTCATGCAGAAACAATTGAAGGAAACACAGATGAAGCACTGCAAAAACCCTTATCCTTTGTAGTTACCAGAACACTTGCAAAAAGATTCTTTGGCAGGGTCAACGTGGTTGGTGAAAAGATTTGGTTATCTGATGCAGCAGAATTTACCATTACGGCAGTAATTGAAGACCCACCGCTAAACACTCATTTTCGTTTTTCCGGGTTATTGTCCATGTCGTCGATGAACTATATACAAGAGCTATTCGAATACTCTTTTGGACCGGGAATGACATGGAAACTTTTTGAACAGACTTTTGGCAGTATTGTGGTCTGGTCATATATTTTGGTGGATAATGATTTTGATCGAAATAATTTTTCGGGCGAGTCATGGACAGAATTTCTTAGAAAAGAAAATTTTGGACTATATTCAGAACCTACCTACACCTTCCATCCAATCTTCCAAGCCCTGGCAAGCATCCACCTTGAATCAGACCTGATTTATGAACTGTCTGGCGAGTCCATCAATATGCGCATAATGAACCCCATGATTGTATTGGTATTCATTGTAATTGCGGTATTTCTTCTGGTTGTGGCTTCTATCAACTACACCAATCTTTCAATCAGCCATTTTAGCAAGCGCCGGAAGGAGATGGCAATGGTTAAGGTGTTGGGCAGCTCAACCCGAAGCATATTCGTTGGGTTCTTTACCGAAGCTGCGATCTATTCGTTTATAAGTCTGGGGTTGGCTCTTGTGTTGGTTGAAATTGCCCTTGAACCATTTAATAGTTTTCTGATGGCTGATATGAGCCTGAATATATTGAACGACCCATTCCTGCTGGTCGTTATCGCACTGGTATTTTTGGTTTGTGCATTATTGTCAGGTCTCTTCCCCGCCATATTCTTTGTTACCACGCCTGTTATAAAGCTTTTGGTTCGCAGGTTTTCAACCGGAAGCCGCACAGTTTTTCTAAAAAATGCTCTTGTAACTGTTCAGTTCACAGTAGCAGCATTCATGATTGCAGCCACATTTGTTGTTTACCAGCAACTTGGGTTTATGCAAAACTTTGATCTTGGTTACGACACCGAAAATATTACTGTAATTGATGTGGGCACACGAAAAGCCAATGAGCGGCTTGATGAGTTTGAGGAATTGTTGCGTCAATCGAAAGGTGTTCAGCAAGTTGCGCGAACCAATTATGTTTTTTCAATGAATCCGATTAAACATACAGTTTTATTTGCAAAGGAAAATGATTTGCTTGTAAGATCTTATTATAATGTACAGGTATCGGAAGATTATCTGAAATTAATGGGGGTCGGAATTTTTGCTCAAAATGGGATTGAAGCACCTGCGGGCTTGCTTTCCAACAACGGTGTTTTTGTAAATAGGGTATTGAATGATTCACTCAATTATGGTTGGCCTGTGGGTAAAACCATTATTACTCAATACCAGTTTCTTGAAGGGCTACAAAGAAGAGAACGTGAAATAAAAGGGGTTGTTGATAATTTTTATTATGCATTGCTAAACAGACCTATTGAGCCATTGATAATACTTCCTCTGCCTTTTGGCAGAGCTAAATATATTGCTGTTAAGTTTGATGAAGTAGATAAAAAACTGAGGGAAGAAATAATTAGAGATGCCTGGGAAAAATTCGAAGTCAGAAACCCATTAAACTATTATCATGTAGAAGATCAAATTGCAATGTTCTTTGCAGAAAACCGAAATCTTAGTCGGTTTTTTGGATACTTTGCCTGGCTTTGTATTATCATTTCCTTCCTGGGAATTTTTGGCATAACAGCTTTTGATATAGAAAGACGAAGCATTGAAATTGGGATTAGAAAAGTAATGGGGGCTTCGTGGTTTGATTTCTTCCTTATGTTTTTCAGAAACTACTTTTTACAATATCTTATGGGTTGCAGTATGGGGTTTATACTGTGTTATCAGCTTATTTCGGAGTGGTTAAAAACCTTCGCGTTTAGCGTAAATCCCGGCATAATGCCATTCATTTATTCGGGTATTTTGGTTGGAGCAACCATTGCTGCAGCTATTGTTTTACATACAGTTAGAGTATTATACATCAATGCAGCAGAAGTGCTAAGAAAAGACTGATACCGGACGATGTGGATTGCCTTAAATCTGAAATCAGAAGGTTTAAATAACCTAAACTTTGAATAGCAAACAAAAATCCTGGTTCTTAGCTTTACCCCATCCCCCGGAACATTAAACCCGGCTAAGTCATTAGTTCACGGCATCCCTAATAACTATTCCGGAATTAATATTTTAAAGGGTCGAAACCCTTTCCGAAAACACCCATTACATTAGATATGGAGATAAATGCTTCGGGGTCTATCTGTTTAATGGTTCTTAATACCTGACCACTTTCGTATCGTTTTACCACCACCATGAGTATATTGGTGTCGGTCTTGCTGTACCAACCTTTGCCGTTTATCAATGTAACTCCCCGGCCAATCTCATTGGCTATTTGCTCGGCAATTATTTCTGGTTTACTGCTAAAGATGAATAGCTGCACACTTTGACGGTGCCCCATCAATACCATGTCGATTGCGTATGAAGCAACCCCCATAAAAACAAAGCCATACATTAGCAACTCAATAGATTGGAAAAGAATATAAGAGCTTGATATAATCACGGCATCCATATATAGTATAAGTTTTCCCGGACTGATATTGCGATACTTGTTGATCATCATGGCAATGATATCGGTACCACCGGTACTTCCACCCTGCGAGAAAACCAAGCCCACACTGGCACCGCCAAGTATAGCCCCAATTATAGTTGCCATGAACTTGTCGTCAACCACGGGCTCGGTAATTGTCTGCTGCAAAACACTAAGAAATATTGAAAGCACTACACTGGCATAAATGGTACGTATCCCAAAGGAGAGTCCCAGGCTTTTTATCCCAAGAATGATCAATACAATGTTGATAGCAAAAAAAGTTAGTCCAACCGGAATTCCAGTGGCGTAAAATACCAGTGCACTCAAACCTGTAATGCCTCCCCCCACAACCTTGGAGGGCAATATGAATGAAGTCCAGGCGAGAGCATTAATAAACAACCCTAAAGTGATTATCAAATAGCTCAAAACGGAGTTGAATACAGGATTCTTAAATTTTCGAAATCTCATAAATGGTTGTAATTTAGATTGCTGGCCCCGAAAAAATAATTGAGAATGTGATTTTACAAAATTAGTGAAAGGGCTGTTATAACATAAAAAAACATTAAAGGAACTACCCCCTTGGCAATTTTTTGTAATTTTGAATGTTTTGCTTAATAATTTTCTAAACCGAAAGTTTACTTAAACAGTTGAATTATGAAAACAAAAATTTTCCTTAGTTTGGCTTTGATGCTCACATTCGGTTTTGTGAGCGCGCAGTTCAGCCAACACACGCAGTCAGGACTTTTATCAGATAATTATTCAATTTATAGTCAGAAACCTGTTTTTGGCCTTCAGTTAGGGAGTAGTTTTTCCACCGGGTTTGGCGGGGGATTTTTCTCCCATTCAGTTTCTCCGCACCTTACTTTTCATCCTGGAAGAAATTTCAGTTTCATGGTTGGCAGTCAGCTATCTACTGGGTCTTTGTCTGGGTCGTCATCACCCATTTTCGGTTCCACAAATCAGGGACGACTTCACTCAGCAACTGTTTATGCATTGGGTGCATACAGAATGAACCCAAGGCTTGTGGTTTCGGGTGGTGTCTGGACCGAAAGAAATAATATGCCTGCATTTTTTACCCCACAGATAAACCCCCAGGCCTTTAATCGCACCATAGGGGGCATGATGGTTGGTTTTGATTACAAGATAAATAAAAAATTCAGCATCGGTGCACAGATGAATGTATCGCATGGGAGTAACCCCTTTATGCCCATGCAGACGAATCCCTTTAATTCTAACCCCATGTATCGGAACAACCAGGGGTGGTAAAAGAATAAATTTTTCTTAAAATATTAAGGTCGCCTTTGCTGGCGGCCTTTTTTTGTTCTGTAAATTATATTTTTTATTTTTGAAGAGAAAAAACTGATTTCTGACGAACATTCAGAGTATTTTTTTAGAAAAAAATGTTTTGATTTTTTAAAAAAAAATTGTACTTTGGTATGCTGAAAAATTAATCATTCTTTGATTGTTTTTATTGGTTAATGTTGTTTTTGTTTTGGTGGTTAAAAGCAATAGGCGGGTGCAGGGCTCGCCTTTTGTTTGGCCACCAAATGTTTTTATTGGCTCTTTGAGGATTATCTTTTCCCGATAAACAGTCATAAATTGGTTTGGTCAATTACGTTTCTGAACGCTTCTGGTGCAAATTGTGATAATTCATTTAATAGCTCTTTTATTTTCCCTACACTGTAGTTGTTCTGAACCAGGTGCTGGCATGATTTTACAATAGTATCGGTTAATTTATCAACTCCAGTGTGCCCCTCTATATAATCGGCGATTGTGGTATACCACAGTAAAACAGGCATATAACGTGCTTCACCAGCTTGTTTTTTTTCCATATCAACCAGTTGATAGCGTCGCGAGAGAGATATAATCTTTCCATAATTCTCGCACCATGCCAATGCCTGGAAATAGTTTGAATAGAACAAATGCCAGCGATTGCGTATTATCTCTTTTTTGTGGCTGCCATGGAATGTTTCAGCATAGTCTGCGGCTTCGCGATAATGTTTGTTGGCCGTTAATGCCTTTATGTAAAAAGCTGCAAAACCGATCCTGTAATAGTAGTTGGCTGTTTTACGCAGCTTTTGTATTGACCGTTGCATTAAACCAAGGGCTTCGGCAGACTTGTGGTTTTTCAGTAAAACCCCGCACAAATTAAGAACATAAAAAATGAAGTCGCTGTTTTCGTGCCTTATGGCCAGCCAGCCATATTTTTCTGCATCCTTTAATTCGCCAAGTTTTGAATGCATCATAGCCCTGTTTGCATAGTAATTGGCCAGTATGCGCCGCGAGTAGAATACCCCTGCCTGAAAACTTCTGTCGAGTTCTTCGTAAATATTGCGAAGTTTGCCAAATTCGCGGTAGTTATAGTACATGTAGGTTAACCTTACAGCAGCCCGGTATCGGGTGTACCCATCAATTTCTTTGTTAAAGAAAACTTCATTTAATAACTCCTCCCATTGCCGTGATTCGGTGTGGCTATCGAAATACTGGCCCACTATATCTTCTGATGCACGGTTTATTCGTGTGTTAAGATCAATTGCAACCTGATAAAATTGCTGGTTTTTGCGCAGATAGGTGATAATGTTTCGGTATGAATCGGTGCGGTTGCGTATGAGAAGGTAATCGCGGTAATAGCGCATCAATTCATAAAACCTGATAAAGTAGTAATGAGTATGATTAATGATGCGTGATTTTTTGAGGATAACTTTTTCCTCTTCAACGGTGATCATATCAGTAAGAACTTTTTTTTCGCACGAGATAAGCCATTCATAGAAAAGATCCACATCCATTTCGGCAAGCTGCTCTTCCATCCAGTTTTTCATGTAGCTATACCTTCGCTTGTCTAAACTCACATCAAAGGGCAGCGGATTTTGTGGATTTTTTGAGTTGTAATTTACCAGGTCCAGAATTTTCAGATTCCCGGAATGCTCGAATTTTTGGATATGGAGTAAATAGTCGAGCTCATGTGGGTAGAGGGAATTTGCGTACTTGGTGAATTTGTTAAGGCGGCTGTTCATGGGGTCAGGAATTTCCAGGTCGATAGGGTTTGTACAGTGTTTAAAGTACAGATAAACAGTAATATAAAATGCACATCGCTTTAAAATGATCTAAAAGTCAACCCTGTAAAGTTAAGAAATCATTAACATGGAGGCATCCTTTATTATGATGTTTGTAAGAAAATTGTAAGTGATTCAAAATCTAAATGATATGCGCGAAGTAGTAATTGTATCAGCAGCCAGAACTGCTATCGGCAGCTACGGTGGTGGGTTGGGCAGTTTTTCAGCAGTTGATCTTGGGGTTTTCGCATCCCGGGAGGCTATAAAAAGAGCCGGAATAAAGCCCACAGATATTAACGAGACTATTGTAGGGAATATTTTGTCGGCAGGGCAGGGGCAAAACATTGCCCGGCAGGTATCGATTAAAGCCGGAGTTCCCGAAACCAGCCCTGCAATGACCATAAACAAACTCTGCGGAAGCGGTTTAAGGGCTGTAAGTATGGCAGCCCAATTTATAATGCTGGGCGATGCCGATGTGGTGCTGGCAGGTGGAACAGAAAGCATGTCGAATGCTCCTTATCTGCTGGAGAAAGCAAGATTTGGTTACAGGATGGGCCATGGTGAAATAACCGACAGTATGATAAAGGATGGCCTTACCGATGCTTTCAATAATTATCACATGGGAATAACGGCTGAGAACATTGCATCGCAATGGAATATTACCAGGCAGGAACAGGACGAGTTTGCCCTGGCAAGCCAGCACAAGGCTGAAAAAGCACACAGGGAAGGCCGATTCAGGGATGAAATAGTACGAATAGAAATTCCGCAGCGCAAAGGCGACCCGATGGTATTTGATACCGACGAGTACCCAAAGCATGGCTTAATCCTTGAAAAACTTGCAAAGCTCTCTCCGGCCTTTAAAAAAGAGGGAACTGTAACTGCAGGGAATGCATCAGGGCTTAATGATGGTGCTGCAATGCTGATAGTTATGTCAGCCGAAAAGGCCCGCGAACTTGGGGTCAAACCCCTGGCACGCATTGTTTCTTATGCCAATGCCGCCCTCGATCCCGGAATTATGGGCTATGGCCCTGTTCCGGCTACCCGCTCTGCTCTTCAAAAGGCGGGTTTAACCATCGGTGATATTGACCTGATTGAATCCAATGAAGCATTTGCTGCGCAGTCGCTCGCTGTTGCCAGGGATTTGGGCTTTGATACGACCAAGGTCAATGTAAACGGTGGTGCCATTGCCCTTGGGCATCCTATTGGGGCTTCCGGGGCACGAATTCTCACTACTTTGATTTACGAAATGGGTCGCCGCGATGCCCGGATGGGCCTGGCAACACTTTGCATAGGCGGAGGGCAGGGCACAGCGCTTATCATTGAAAAATTATCCTGAAAACACAACACCCTTAAAATACAAACACAATGAAACGATTCGAAAAAAAGGTAGCCATTATTACCGGAGGTGCTGCCGGCATTGGCAAAGCAGGTGCGATTAGATTAGCCAACGAAGGAGCTAAGGTTGTACTATGGGATATGAACACTGAAGCAGGGGACACAACCTGCAGGGAGATTGCTGCTATTGGCGGTGAAGCTGTTTTTATGAAGGTAAATACATCTCTTTTCGCCGATGTTGAGGCAGCCGCAACCAATGTAATAGAAAAATACAGAAAAATTGATATTCTGATCAATAATGCCGGAATTACACGAGATGCATCCATCAAAAAAATGACACCAGAACAATGGCAACAGGTTATTGATGTGAATCTTACCGGAGTGTTCAACTGTGCCAAGGTAATCAGCCAGTATATGGTTGAGAAGAATTTCGGACGCATCATCAATACATCATCGGTAGTGGCTTTGTATGGCAATTTTGGGCAAACCAACTATGTGGCAACAAAAGCCGGAGTTATAGGTATGACCAAAACCCTTGCCCGCGAGCTCGGCCGCAAAGGGATTACTGTTAATGCAGTAGCCCCTGGTTTTATAGCCACCGATATGGTAAAAAAAATGCCTGCCGAAATTCTTAAATCAATGGAGGACAAAGTACCGGTAGGCAGATTGGGTCATCCCGACGAAATAGCATCCATTTATGCCTATCTTGCATCTGAAGAGGCAGCCTATATAAACGGGGCTGTAATAAGTGTGGATGGGGGTATAACCATTTAACAACCAACCTGCATGGCAACAGAACAACAAATACTGGGAACCTGGATACTGCTGTTTTTATACGCGGGTCTGGTGCTATTTTTTGTGGTCAGAGGGGCACTTCGCACCAAAAGCATACATGATTATGCTATCGGTAACCTTAACTTTTCCCCGGCTTTTGTGGGCTTATCCCTTGCGGTTTCAATGACAAGTGCCGCAACCTTTGTGATCAATCCGGCGCTTATTACTATTTTCGGATGGAGCGGGGTTTTATCATTCGGAATATTTTTTCCGGTTGCTTCACTGGTATCTCTGGTAATCCTTACCAAAAGTTTCCGCAAATACGGTCAGGCAAATAAAGCGACCACATTGGCCCAGTGGATTGGCGGCCGTTACAACAGCCGTAATTATTCGCTGTTCATAGGTTTTATGTCGTTTCTGCTTATCACTTTCATCGTTCTAATACTGGTAGCACTGGCCAAGGTAATTTCGGCCGCCCTGAATATTGACCAGATAAGTGTACTGGCATTTATTGTGGTGTTCGTTTTTGGATATATGATGTTCGGCGGCGCCAACTCATTGGTCTACACCAATACCATTCAGGCATTTGTTATGCTTGTGGTAGCTGTTATTTTGCTTACATCGGGATTAGAACATTTCAGAGATGGCATTAATGGTTTTTTTCAGAAACTGGCAGCCATAGACCCAATGTTGGTTAAGAATACCAACCCATCCAGCCAGCTGTTCCGCGACTATTTCGAGATAATTTTTGCCCAGATTGTGATAGGTGTTGCAGTTGTGTGCCAGCCACACATCATCACCAAATCATTATTTCTGAAAAAGGAAAGCGATGTTAATACCTTCCTTGTTTCGGCGGTAATTGCCCAAATGCTTTTTTTCTCGGTGGTTTTTGTTGGTCTTTATGCCCGGCTTCAATTTCCTGACCTTATAGCAGGGGGTAAGATATTAAAAGCAGATGATGTTATTCCAACCTATGTAGTAAGCGTTTTTTCAAAGGGATGGTTTTCGGTCATTGTGGGATTAATTGTGATCATGGGACTTATAAGTGCCGGCCTTTCAACACTCGAAGGGCTTATCCAGTCATTATCCACTACCATCACCAGCGATATAATCAGGCCGGTCTTCGGGCGATTCATTAGCCATGAAAAAAGCTATATGCACTGGAATAAGGTTGCAATTGCCTTCCTTGCCATAGTATCTTTTATGATTGCACGCGATCAACTGCTCAATCCCAAACTGAGTGTGGCCATCCTGGCACAAAACGGTGTTTATGCCTTCTTTTCCATAGCTTTTATTCCGATTGTGCTGGGAATTTTTTCGCGCAAGGCAGGTCTAAAGGCCGCTGTTGCTGCTTCTGTAACCGCTCTTGTTATACATTTTGGAATCTACTATCTGCTCCCGCAAATGGTATTGGCCTGGGACCTGAACCTGGGTTTTTTTACAAAGTATGTGCAGGGTACAGTTCGCAACCCCGCTATTGCTTCTTCCATGGCTATAGTAAGCTCAGCATTGGTTGGATTACTTGTTCATTTTTTCAGTGTTTACAAACAGCGTACATTATGAAATCGTACCAGCAGATATATCAATCGAAGCTCATCACCATACAAGATGCGGTAATGTTGTTGAAGAGTAACACCGATGTAATTGTAGCCCAATGCGCATCGGAGCCCCAGGGTTGCATGTCGCAATTTCACCTTGCAAAAAACCACGTTGAAAACGTGCAGGTATTTTCAGTACTGACCCTCAAACCCTACGACTTTTATATGAAGCACGAAATGAAGGGGCATTTTGAGTTATGCAGCTGGTTTCATGCTCCAGGTTCCCGGCAGGCAATCAAGCAAGGAGTGGGCACAGTAACTTATGTCCCTAATATGTTGCATCGTGCCGCCACCGACCGGCTCAAGGTGCGTCGGCCCCATATATTCTTCGGAACATGCACTCCGCCCGATGATAAAGGCTTCGTTTCACTGTCGCTTGGGATTACCTATGAAAAAGACATTCTTGAAGCCGCCGATATTACGGTTCTCGAAGTGAACGATCAATTGCCCAGAACCCTTGGAGATACACAGGTGCATGTTTCAGATGTGGACTATTTTGTTGAATATTCCCAAATGCCCCCCACGCTGCCTGATCCACAGCCCGATGAGGTTGCTCTCAGGATTGGAGAACATATTGCTTCCCTGGTAGAAGATGGTTCTACCATTCAACTCGGCATTGGTGAAATTCCCAACGCCGCTGCTTTGTCACTGGGTGGCAAAAAAGACCTGGGTATTCATACCGAAATGTTTGTGGACTCCATGGTGGAACTTTATGAAAAAGGGGTGATCACTAATAAAATGAAAGCACTCCATAAAGGGAAGTCGATCTGCACTTTTGCTATGGGGTCGGAGAAAATGTACAAATGGCTTCATAACAATCCTTCGGTTGAATTTCTTCGCGGAAAATATGTAAACGATCCTTGTGTAATAAAACAGAACAGCAAAATGGTTTCTATTAATACCTGCTTAATGATTGATTTCACCGGGCAGGTGGCCAGCGAATCCATAGGCATTAATCAGCATTCAGGAACTGGAGGACAAACCGACACAGCAGTAGGTGCCGTTGAAGGGCTTGACGGATTGGGTAAAAGCATAATAGCCTGCCGGTCAACTGCAAGAGGGGGTGCTGTATCTACCATTGTCCCTACACTTCCTGAGGGAACCGCTGTTACCCTTCACCGTAGCAATACCGACTATGTAGTAACCGAGCATGGATATACCCGCCTGGCAGGTCTCACGGTGAAAGAGCGCACCCTTGCACTCATTGATATTGCCGATCCACGTTTTCGTGAAGAGCTTAAAGAAAAGGCTGCAAAAATGGGCTATATATAATAAAAGGTGCTAAATCATTTAATTTTTTTCTGTAAGAAATCACCTATTTAAAAGCATTCTCTGACCAATGAACAAGTTACCTGTCGAGATCGTCGGCACCGGAGTTTACGCTCCCGGAGGTCCCATCAGCAATGCTGAGTTGAAAAGTCTGGCGAGGATTGATTTTGATGCCGAAAAGCTGGAGAATAAGCTGGGCATTAAAAACCGTCATATCGCAAAGCTGCGCGGATTGACCCAAACCACCGCCGATTTTGCAACCTTTGCCGGCATAAAAGCCATTGAGAACGCAGGGATTGACCCGGCAAAGATCGGATTGTTCATTGTAGCTACCGATACACCCGAATTTATTACACCTGCCACATCTATCCTTGTGCAGGGTCGCATACAGAAAGGGGAAACCTGGGCTGCAACATTCGATGTGAGTGCTTCTTGTGCAAGTTTTACCATTGCATTTGATAATGCAGTGCGCATTATGACCACTGACCAAACCATTGAATATGCCCTTGTAACCGGGGTTTACAATATGCCCGCTTTTTTGAGAGATAATGATGCATTTGGTTATTCCATTTTTGCGGATGGTGCAGGGGCAGTAGTCCTGAAAAGGTCCACCAGCGCGGCATATATTACAGGGCAATTGCTCACCGACGGAACCCAATGGGATTATATCGGCATTTATGCAGGTGGCAGTCGCAACCCAATTACACAAAATGTAATGGATGAACAAAAGCAAGGGCTACTTAATCTGCAACCCCTGCCCGGTGAACGCAATGTACGTTTGTGGCCAATGGTTGTAAGGAAACTGGTTGAAAAGGCGAATGTTGAAATCAGGGACATTAACCATTTTGTTTTCACTCAAATAAACAGGTCGGTTATAGAAAAGGTAATGAAGGAGCTGGAATTGCCTATGGAAAAGACAACATGTATAATGGACCGATATGGGTATACTGGTTCTGCTTGTGTGCCAATGGCATTTCACCATGCGGTAAATGATGGTAAGATAAAAAAAGGAGACACGGTTGTTTTTGTAGCCTCTGGTGCCGGATTGGCAGTTGGAAGTAACCTGTTTATTTACTAAATGAGAAAACCCATATCTTATGAATGAGCATCGTGCAAATAATGTAGGAATTGTTGGGACCGGTATCTATATTCCGGAGACTGTGATGACTGCATCCATGATTTCTGAAGCTACCAAAGGAGTGTGGAGCGAGCCTGCGGTGATCGAAAAACTGGGTATTCGCCAGAAAGCAATTCCCGCAACTGGCGATGGCACTCAGGAAATGGGGGTAAAGGCATCCATTGATGCACTCCGCAATACGGGAATTAAGCCCGGCGAGATTGATCTGATTTTATGTATCGGGGAAGAATGGAAAGAATACCCGCTCACTACCTCCGGCATTTATATCCAGGAAAAGATAGGAGCGAAAAATGCCTGGGCAATAGATATTCAGCAAAGGTGCGGCACCAGTGTAGCCGCCATGAAAATTGCCAAAGATATGATGCTGGCCGATCCTGAACTTAACACGGTTTTAATTACCGGAGGATATAGAAACGGTGATTTAATAGATTATGCCGACAATTCCGTTTCGTTTATGTATAATCTTGGGGCCGGCGCAGGAGCCATTATTCTTCGTAAAAATTTCTATAAAAACCTTTTACTGGGGACCCATATAATGACCGACGGGTCGCTTGCACGCGTAGTCGGGGTAGAATTTGGCGGCACCGAAAAACCCATTACATGCGAAAATATCGCCCATGCATACAAATCGCTGAGGGTGTTTGACGAAAAGCATATGAAAGACCGTTTGAATGAAGTTTCCATGAAAAACTGGATGTTTTGCATGAAAAAGGCTTTTGAAAAATCGGGGATTCCCATGTCTGAACTTTCATACCTGGCTGTATTGCACTTTAAAAGGTCAATGAACGACTGGCTTCCTCAGGAGCTTGGCCTTACAAAAGACCAAAGCATTTACCTTGAAGATTATGGACATATTGGCCAGGTTGACCAGATTTTATCCCTCCATCTTGCATTACAAAAGGGGCTGGTGAAAGATGGTGCCATTATTTCGATGATAGCTGCCGGAATTGGCTATGCCTGGGGAGCAAATGTTATAAAGTGGGGTTAAGAGTCAATGTATTTATTAACTATCTTAACTGTCAAACAATCAGACCAATAGTAATTATTTAAAGCTTTTTTGCGAGCTTAGTCAACCCCTAACACTTTCAACTTTATAGAATCAAACCTTGCCGATAAAGTAATTTTAACCTTAACAACATAATAGTTTAACCTTTACAATCAATCAACCTAAAATCCTTATGTCATGAAAAAGAAAAATGTATTTGCACTGATGCTTATGTTGCTGGCTTCTGCCATGCTTACTTTCACATCCTGTAACAAGGATGACGATGATGATAATAATGACAATAAAGTACCTGAAGGCGTTATTGGCAAGTGGGTTTCAGAAGGAGCCAATGTTGCCCCATTGTTGGTCAATTTTCTTTCTATTAAAAAAATTGAAGCTGAATTCAAGGCCGATAATTCTTATGTTGTAAACTCCTATACCACTGAAAATGTTAAGGTAACCTTTACCGGAGTTTATACCCAGACAAAATCGGGTGTAGGCAACATCTGGACAATTACTCTAATTCAAAGTACCCCAACTTCAGTAACCAGCGAAGGTATTTTTGAAATAACCGTTACGGCCGGTCAGCCAAGGACATAGAAATATGAAGTGGTACAGACACTGCCTGCCCTTGGTACTAAACCAACCCCTGCTGGTGGATTTGGAAGTTCAAGTGGTGGTGCTCTTGGTCAAACCAATGTTCAGACGTTTGTGGAGGTAACCAAATTCTAAACCCTTTTCAGAGCCGGTTCAATCTAAATGTGCCGGCTCTTTCTATATCCTTTAAAAACCAGTAATATGAATAAACGATTTTTTGCGGGGACATGTCTGGTCATTCTGGTAACTTTATTTAATGCCACTGCCCAGCAATCGGGAAGGGTATTCGATACACAGGTGCCTGGCGAACCCAACAAGGAATTCCAGTTTCTGGCTTTTTATATCAATCAGGGGGTAACTTCAAATTTTTTCCCTCAGAACGATTTTTTAAGGGGGCAGGTGCTGGGACGGATGTTCGGGCGTAACTCAGTAATGACCAACGATACGGCCACCAATGGTTATATAGAACAAAGACTCATTCCTTTTTTCATTTATCAACCTCATCTTTTCGATGGTAAGGCTATTTTAAGAGCCGTTTTCGAAATCGACTGGACCTGGGGTGATGTTTCTTACGGCGCCGGACCTAACCAGGGCGGAGCAGTTTCGGGCCATCAGGTTAATATTCAAACCCAGAACATTGAACTCGAACTGATCCCTAAAACAGGCTGGCAGATCAATATCGGATTACAGCGCATGTTCGATAATCCTTACAATCCTTACCGAACCCTGGCCGATAAAATGCTCGAAAATGGTTATCGAATGACTTATTTTGGTACCCACTCAACCGGGGTCACACTCTATCGTAATGCCGATTTTCACCGGTTCAAGGTTGGTTTTTTCAAGTTTTATGAAAATGAGATATTCAGGGATGATGATGTAAATATGTTTGAGTTCCAGTACGAAGCCAACATAAACAAACTTTGGCGTGCTGCACTTACATCGCATTATGTGCGCGACCGGGGCAATGGCCGGGGAGGTGTTTCTATTCTGGGCCAGGGCCTCAACAGCCAGCTTACCGAGTATAACGGAGTTTTCAAATTCAGATTTGGCTCAGCACCTTACGAAGCTGACATTGTTTGGCTGGGGACCCATTTTTCGCGCAATGCAGACTACATGATTGACCGGTTTTTTCTAAATGGCTTTTTCAACTACAACCTGGGGGTGGTAAATGTACTGCGTACCGCCGGATGGCGCAAAGGTGCTGAGATAGGAGGCTTTGCAGCCAATCTGCGTGCCGGTTACCGCTATGGGCAAACCATTCAGGACAGGATAACGCTCGACTTAATGTACACCACAGGGGACGAGAACGGAATTGATGACAATCGTTACACCGGAGTTATTACGGGCAATTCATGGGCAGCACCCGGCGGGTTTTTTATTAACTCGGGAGCACTCTTGTTATTCCCCCACGGAAATGTAGTAAATCGTTTTACCCCCGTTATTGCAGATCTTTCGAATATTGGCTACGGTTTTTTTGGCGGAACAGCTAATTTCAGCAAGGGAATAGTACCTTACCGGTTGCATGCCAAAACAGTTGTAGCAGCTGCCATTAGCAATGCCACACCCATTGGTGGAGGCCGCAACATGGGCTTTGAAGTGAATGGCGGATTGGTATACAATCTGGGCCCTTTCATGAGCATTGAGCTGCATGGCGGTCATCTTTGGCTGGGTAACTTTTTCGATAGTGCCGACGACAGGTATGGTTTTGCCGTTAACGGAGGCACTACTGGTACAAGACCTGTGAATCCCTGGACTGCCTTTCTGGTTTATAAATGGCTGTTGTTCTGATAATAAAAATACTTATGAGAAAGTTATTTTACATCCTATTTATTCCTGCCCTGGTTTTGCTGGGCAGTTGCGAAACCATGAACCCGGTAAACTGGCATCCCTATAACGATATTAAGCCCCTGAATTCCTTTCAGGACCTCGACTACCCTTTTGAAACCCGCTGGATAGATTTATCCGGGGGCGAAAGGATTGCTTATGTTGATGTGGGCAATGGTTCTAAAACCCTGATCCTAATCCATGGTTTGGGAAGTTATCTTCCGGCATGGAAAAAGAATATTCCTGAGTTGAGCAGGCATTACCGGGTAATTGCTATCGATCTTCCCGGATATGGCAAATCAGACAAGCTACCCCATTCGGGCATGATGACCTACTATGCCAGTGTAGTAAATGATTTTATTAAAACCTTAGGATTGGGCAAAGTGGTTTTGGGAGGCCATTCCATGGGCGGTCAGATTTCGATGGTAACTTCCCTGTATTATCCCGATGTTGTTGAAAAGCTGATTCTGGCAGCACCCGCAGGTTTTGAAAGATTTACCGAAGGGCAGAAACAATGGTTCAGAAATGTAATGACAGTGCGCGGGGTTATGCTAACCTCAGTTGAAGACATTGTATCTAACCTGGCCTATAATTTCTATTTCTTACCCGAAGATGCAGAATTTATGATCACCGATCGTATTGCCATGCGCTCGGCCAACGATTTCAGAGCTTACAGCTATGCTGTGGTTCAATCTGTCAATGGTATGGTTGATGAGCCAGTTTTCGAATATCTTCACCTGATAAAGCATCCAGTTCTTATTCTTTATGGTGAAAATGACAACCTGATACCTAACAGATTTCTTAATCCTGGTTTTACTGAAACAATAGCCCGGTCGGGAGCTGAAAAAATTCCAGATAGCCGATTGGTCATGATCCCCAAAACAGGGCATTTTGTGCAGTTCGAAGCCTGGGAAATATTTAACCGGGAAGTGATAAGCTTTCTGGAAAAATAACGGCTGGGAAATTTTCAAATTTGCACCCCGCGGTCTTAAGGTCTGCGGGGTATTCTATTTATTTTGGGTATTCTAACCCTGGGGCTTGTAGTTAGTAAGGCCAGATCTTTGGGCGGCTACTATAATTGCATTATATTCCTGGCGAGTAATTCGCCGGTTTATTTCCGGAAATTCTGAAGCCCTGAAAACCGGGGTGTATTGCGACATGATGTTTACATAAGTACCGGAAGGGAGATGTTGGCCTATCCATTGCATAACCATTTCTGAACGGGCCACATTATTATGCATTACCAGATGCCTGATTATGAGCCCACGACGGATAATTCCATCAGGTACTGGCCTGGCTTTGCCCAATGATGAAGCAAAAACTTTGGGGATAAATAATCCGGGCTATTTCATTTTCCAAAAGTCTGGCAATTCTGTCTTTCGGTCGGTATATTTTTTTGAATTTTATAATAAAAATATTAATTACTCCACAGATTATACTTTAGTATGCACCAGATAGCCCGGAAGCCATCTTTCCAATTGATTTTTTTCCCATCAGCATAAGTCCGACCATAATAAGAAATACCCACTTCGTATATTCGTATATTGGGGATTCTGGCAATTTTGGCTGTAACTTCGGGTTCGAAACCAAATCGGTTCTCTTTCAAACTGATATTTTTAATAATGTCTGACCGGAATACCTTGTAGCAGGTTTCCATATCAGTCAGATTTAAATTGGTGAATACGTTTGAAAGGAAAGTGAGAAATTTATTGCCTATGGTATGCCAGAAAAATAAAATCCTGTGAGGTTTAGAACCCATAAATCGTGAGCCGTAAACCACATCGGCATGTTTATTCAATATGGGTTGAAGCAAAAAAGAGAACTCATCAGGGTCGTATTCCAGATCAGCATCCTGCACAATAATAAAATCCCCCGATGCTTCTTTAATTCCGCGATGAATAGCCGCTCCTTTGCCCATATTTTTCGGCTGATCAAATACCCGGATAGAAGCATGCAGATTTGCATCCATGAAATGCTCCACTGCCTGTCTGGTATTATCTGTGCTATAATCATTCACAACTATTATTTCCTTCGATACATCCTTAATCTGGGCAGCAACTACTTTGGAAAGAATTAGATGTATGGTTTTCCCTTCGTTATAGGCAGGAATTATAACAGATAATTTGTGCATTGATTGGTTTATGTGAAGTTATTTAAACTCAAATTTATTTTGGGAAACTCCCTGATTTTTAAAGGAGGTAAAATTAAGTGTTTTTTGGTAAAATATTCGCACACTAATTATTTCAAAATCATCCATTTTTTATTCAATTTAGCTAATCCACATTGGTCGTCAGATAGTTAAGCCAGGATAGTCATTAGAAAAAACTGCCCATGACCTATCCGGGTTATTTAAACCATAAGGGAAAAGGTATCGACCATCTGCATAAACTAAAATTGTTGAACCATAGCAGGTGCCTAATGGCATAAGTAAAAACGGCTCTGCAGGGATTTGCAGAGCCGTTTTTGAATTTGTTCATTTATGGCAAGATACTATTTGAGCAGTATCTTCGTTGTTGTTATTCCTTGGCCACTTGTAAAGCGCACAATATAAATTCCATCTTCAAGCCCAGTTCCGAATCGTTGTTTGCCTCCACCCTGGGTGTCTGATGAATAAACCTTCTGCCCCATCAGGTTAAACACTTCAAGCAAACTTTTCTGCTCAGCGGAAGTTTCAAGATAGATGAATTTGTTAAATGAATAAATGCGTGTATTTTGCAATTCCAGCCTATCCACATTAACCTTATAATCAATTACAATATCATCAAGCCTCAATTGTGGCCGGGCACCTGAAGTGCCGCTAATGTGGTAATAACGGAACAAAAGTTGAAGATTATCCTGTTGCCACAATTGCTGGGGAAGGGTAACAGGTACGAAATTTTTGATAGTGCCGTTTTCGCCGGCTATGTAAACTTCTGTTGGTTCGCCATTAACATCGGTAAGGTCCTGAAAAGGCCCTTCAATTCCAACTCGGTATTGTACCCTTATGCCATAAATCCTTTCATTTTTAAGGATGGTTCCTGCGGTCCATTTCAGCTCTACTCCGGCACTATGGTTGGTTTTTAAAGCTATGAGCAATCCTCCCAGATCACGATCGCGGCCGGTATTAATAAACGAGATGCCATTGTCGCCCAACCCGTTGATGCGGCTGCGCCTAAGATTGCGGTAAGGGAACCCGATGTTGGCCTCATCATCGGCATGGTAATCATCGTGAGGGATGTAATAGGCATATTCGAGTGGAGCATCCAAACCGGGGTCGGAAATATTACTTTGCAAAAAAAGAATCCCTTCGGGGTAGGTAAGTTCAGGTTCGTTAGGGTCCCAGAATGCGAATCTTCGGGAAGTTGCAGACTCAAGAGGTTTTGGATAAACCAGCACTCTGAAAGTGGTAAAGGCTGAGGTCTGCTGGTCGTCGATGGCTTGCACGGTAATAGTGGCATCGCCCCGGCGCAAAGGATTGATGGTTAGGTTGTTTCCGCTAACATTAACCGATGCAATTACGGGTCGCCCGCTTTCAGCCTTGAATGACATTGGCTTTCCATCGGGATCGGTGAATACTTTTGATAGATCGATAACAATAGGCGCACCTGTTTCTATGGCATTTTGCAGGTTCACGGGGTTTGAAACCACCGGCGGGTCATTTTCGATCGGAAGGATAATAACTGTTACGGTATAAATAGATGTGGAATTATCGTCGGCAGTTACCATATACTGAACCGAATTTGTAAAGTTTTGGGCAACCCCCGATGAAGGCGAGATTTCCGACCCATTATGTTCGATGACGGGAACCAGCGCGGTAACATCAGTTCCGAAAGGCACCCTTAGGGTAATGGTTTTTGCATCCTCGTTTATGTCGCCTGCTACAGGTGGGTTCAATACATCAAACCTGAAAGATAGTATTGAGCTTGATGATCCCGGGTTGTAAACACCCAGTACAAACCAGCCACCCTGCGAAAAGGGTACTTCCGATTCTATATGGCCATCATTTACAACACCGCCCAAATTTACCCAGTTTTGGTTGCCTGCGCGTAATACCCTGAACATGCTCGGATCGATTTCGATGATACCCGGCAGAAGGGGGAAGAATATTTTACCATTTTCAATCCCTGCAGCAGGGTCGAGATAAACATGAAAATAATACCCCGCAAAGACTGATTCTACGCCAGCAGGTAACCCAAGGTCCGGAAGACCTGAATCTGCAGCCCTTGCATAATGAATTACTTGTGTGGGGTTGACATGCGATAATTGCATCTTTAAGGGCATGTATTGCTCTGTGGTGCCGGTATGGAAGATCAAATCAGCTGGCACAGGGGCAGAAACCCTGTAGCCCATGTTGCCAATTGTATATGCATCGGCAGAAATCCCTGTTATTGCGGTAGAAGGGTTTGCCACCAACACACCATCAATTCCGGTAGCAGGACTTTTTGTTGCATCCAGTAAATCAATCGCAATAAGATGCCCCTTGACAATGTTAATACTATTATTGATGTTTAATTTTTTTGCCTGTGTAGGCAAAGCCAGCGATATCGTCTGGGTGGTGTTTCCAGCAAACATCAGGTTCTCAATAATATCTATGACGCCTTTAAATCCTTCTTCAATAATCAGGTTGCCACCAATCTTCACATCATTGCCATAAAAACGAATTCTGCCATTGGCCTGTGCCTCCACGATAAGATTTCCTTTTATCTCAAAAAGGTTGGATGTTCCGTCGCGAAACCTGAATTCTCCACCTGTGTTTGCTACTCTTACAATAAGATTGTTTAAGGCTGCTTTCGGGTTGGTATTCAGGGTACTGCTTTCCCTGATATTGAAGTTGTTAGCGGTGCCTGCGCCACGCACTACTCCCGGTTCTATCCCGGCGAGAATGAGTGTACCTGTAAAATTAAAGTTGGAGGGCGAACCTGCAATGTTAACACTGTTTCCGGCGTAAATTGTTGCTCCCTGATCTTCAAAAAGTGCCGTCCCGGAAAAATTAAAGGTAAGCTGGTTGTCGGATGAAATGCGTGATGTTGTTGTTGTGCGCACCAGACCTTCAGTCTTTTCAAATATCATGTTGTATGCCCTCAGTACATTTCCGTTTGTTGAAATATTCTGTAACCATGGGCCGTAGAAATGGAAATTATATTCGCTACCTCCCCGTGCATCCGGAAACACAACATCCCCCGTCAGGGTTATTCCTCCCCTTATCTTGATTGTTTGGTCTGGGGCGGCGCTGAATACAGGGTTTGCATCGACAATGGTAAGTGAGAAGTAGTCGTGGTAAGGAATTACTTTTGTGCCACTGGTAAAAGCCACATTTGACCCGGGGTGCATGATGCCAAGGATTGGGTAATTATTGGTCATGATGTTAAGTTGTCCTGCTTCTTCAACATCTATAGCAGCATCAAGTTTCGAGTCGGGCAGCAATATCAGGGTTTTGATGTCAAGATTGTCGCCACTTACAACTACTCTCGAGTTCAGACCCGAAATATTGAGTTGCCCTTCCAGAACCGCATCTTCTTCAATTCGCCAGGTTGTATTGTCCAAATTAAATGATGCCGGTGTATTGCCACTGCCATCGGGTGCTGAATTCCACGATGAGAGAAGTTTAATATCGGTACCTGGTTGGTAAAAATAGGCCTTATCGGCAGGCAGCAGGTCGCCGGTGAAGGTTACATCCTTGAAGCGCCAGTTTCCGGAGCCGGCATAAGGAGTGCCTCCTGTTTCGCGGGCACGGTGATAGGCAGCATTGGGGTAAAAGGCATTCCCCAGCCCATCACTGAAGGTAACCGGCGAAAAAATTGAAACGATCCTAATGCCAAAATCTGCATTGTTATTTGCCTCTTCAATACCTGCAAAAGAAAGCGAAAATGGGTAATATATTTCGCCTGGCGATAGTCCGGCATTATTGTTTCTGAGCGGTTTCCAGGTTTGTCCGCCATTGGTTGTATATTCGAAAGATGCCCAGCGGCTCGCGGTATTGGAAGCGTAATGCTGAAGGTTAATAGTTATATTCTGATACCCTGATGTGCTCACAAAAAAAGCGACCCCGGCAGTGCCTGAAAGCTGGCTTTGTCCGGGGAATGTAGTTACACGCCATCCATCGGCCAATGTTGCAGAATGGGTTGTGGTTCCTCCCACCAGCGTGGCCTTGCTTGCTCCTGTGGTAGGTTCAGTGGTGCCATTAAAGGTCCAGCGGGCAAGAGTAGTTTGCTGAGATTGTAATGTTGCCGAAAACCATAGGGTTGCCATGGAGAACAACAGGAAACGCATTTTAAACGTAGAAGAATTTTTCATAGAGTTTAGTTTTTTTGATGATATCCTTTTGAAAACAAGTTGTTTATTGATATTCAGATATAGGACAATCGGGCTTGAAAGATAGCAATATTTTTTTCAATGGTTTATAATAAATGATAATGAGTTGCAGTAAAAACCCGACAGGATAAATTATTTGGCACATAAACTATCATTTACTTCCAATATTTATAGGGGTTTCCTGACAGCATGGCATTGTAATACCTTATATCGCCGGTAATTTCGTTGCCCAGCCAATTGGGTTTCTCAAAGGGTTCGTATTCGGTTTTCAGTTCAATTTCGGCCACAATAAGGCCATCATTGTCGCCATGAAATTCATCTACTTCAAAAACATGTCCTTCATACTCAACAATATGCCTTGTTTTGTCAATCACCCCTGGTTCGCAAATATTTAATAGTTGAACGGCGTCAGACACAGAAATTTGTTTTTCCCATTCAAAACGGGTGGTGCCTGTTTCATTTCCCGGGCCTTTAACAGTAATCCAGGCTTTTTTACCCTTTATTCGTACCCTTACCGAGCGCTCGGGTACCGACGAAAGATAACCCTGCGTAATTCGGTACTTCTTTTTTACCTGCGAACGAAACTCTCCTCTCACAAGAAACTTTCTTTCAATTTCCATTGGCATAAATTATTGTTTCGGTTTACTGTTCATAATAATACGTTGACGTAAAATGGCTGATAATTCTCTGAGCCTTCTATCCCGTTTTTTAAGGTCTTTGGTTCCGATTAGAACATCCATTTCACGGGCTATCTGCTCCAGAAAATCCCTGTTTTCTTTAATATTGAGAAGGTAGGCATTGTTTTCATCATTGCTCAGCTGCAATTGCCTTTTCAGGGTTGCGTTGAAGGCTTCTATAGAATTAATCTCCATGTCGCGGAGTGCCTTTTGTACCTGGAAAACTTCATTTTGCTTGATCAAAAGTTCATTTTCTGTTCTCAATCTTAGCTTTTGCTGCCTGAAAACAAGATAAACCAGAATGGCTATAATGATAATCAGCCCGGCGCCAATGGCCGGAAGAATGAGGTCGATCTGGCGGGCAAGTTCACCCTCTGTATCAGGCATAGGCAACTGGGCCACCGGGATGGAATGAGTAACTGCCAGCCCAAAAACATTCTTAACAAAAAACAGGGAAAAGAAAGTTAATACTCCAGATAGCAAAGGGGTTGTTATCCAGCCTATTGCAACTCCACCCAGCGCATCCAGGTTTACTTCACGCATTCCTTTTACCATGCCAATGCCCAGCAAGGCACCAATTACAAGCTGTGTGCTCGATACAGGTACAAGTGGAAGGGGCGGCAATCCAAGGTATTTCAGAAAGGTGGCAAACGAACTGGATGAGAAGAGAAACAATACCAGGGCCTGCGACAAAACTACCACAATGGCCGCCTCAGGGGTAAGCGACAGTATGCCGGCTCCAACCTTTTCCATCACTTTTTTGCTGTAAGTAAAAATCCCGATGGCGATAGCCAGGCCGCCCAAAAGGAATAGCAACTGCACACCATCGAGTTTGAAAATCCCGAAGTCGAGTATTATGTTGGGGGCTGAATTTACAAACACTCCCATAACATTGGCAATGTTATTGGCTCCGAGGCTGTAGGCACCAAATGCTCCCACCACCAGCAGTGCGGTTCTGATATATGAGTCGAGTCTGATAACGTGAATTTTTGCCTTTTTCAAAAATTTCCTGAGCAAAATGAACAGAAGGGCTGCAAACAACATCCCCAGTATTGGACCACTTATCCAGGTTGTTACAATTTTTATCAGTACCCCATAATCAGTCGGATTTCCTGTAAATATTCCCCATCCTACAATTGCCCCTACAATAGCCTGCGATGTGGAAACCGGCAGGCTCCGTTTGGTCATGATGAAAACAATAAGGGCCGAGCAAAGTGAAACAGTAAAGGCCCCCGCCAGGGCATCAACCGCGCCAAGTGAATTAAGGGTTTCCGAACCGCCATGCCCCTGTAGTACCGCCCCCAGAATAACGAAAATACTTGCAATCCAGGCTGCTTTTGCAAAACTTACCATGCGCGAACCAACTGCCGAACCAAAGATATTGGCAGCATCATTAGCCCCCAGCGACCAACCCAGGAATAATCCGCTTGATATGAAAATCAGAAACAACATTTGCAGGGATTTACAAAGTTCGTTTTATGGCCATGATTGAAAGCAGATCGGCAATATCTTCGGCCGAATCCGAAAGAGTTTCTATGTGCAGGGTAAAATAACGCAAATGAAATTTCTGGCTCAATTTTTCAAACTCCGGCATTTGCTGGAAAACCCTACGTTTTATGGCATCGGCCAATTTATCGGCTTCGTTTTCATAAAGGTAAACCCGGTGTATTTTCTCCTTTACCGAACCCGGGTCTTTAAAATAAGCTCTGGCGGCGGGTAGCACCGATTCGATGGCTGAAGTGGAAATTTCGGTGAGTTTGATCAGATCTCGATGAAGCACCTCGGGGATATACGGAATTTCCACATCGAACTGCACCAGACTTTTCTTACATTGATTTATGATGGCATCAAGTTCCTCAATTAGCTTCAAAATGTCGCCCCGCAACTGGGGCATCAGGGAGTGGGTGTAAAGAATATTTTCAATCTGTTTCTTGATTACATCTGCATCACTCTCCAAACGAAAAAGGGTTTTTATATTATCAGTGAAAGCATCCTTGTTGTCGCCAAGGTAGTTTTTTACCCCCTCGCGAAAGATTAGGCAAACCTGGTCAACAATATTCAGGAATTCGTCAATAAGTTCTATCGACTTATTAGCTTGTTTAAATGAAAACATAATCCATAGTTTAAAATCCTTTCAAATATAACCTAATTAACAGTTTCACGAACCCCTTAATTCCAAATTAACCAATTTAAAATTGATGGGACGGATGCAAAAAAATGGCTGGCAACAAACACTGCCAGCCGTAAATATGAAAAAATTCATGATCTCCCTAAAAGTCATGTAAGATATACTCTTTTAGTGCAACCAGGTGGGTCACGCAAAAATTCTCAGTACCAAACTTATTATTCTTCAAGAGTGGAGATGTTTCCGGGATCAACGCCCAGCGCCTGCGCCTTTAGAACACGACGCATGATTTTGCCACTCCGGGTTTTGGGTAGTTTATCCACAAAATCAATTTTTTCGGGCTTGGCAATTGGCCCTACCTCATGCCCTATGTGCGCCTTCAATTCTTCAACCAGCTGCTGGGATGGCTGAAATCCGCTTTTAAGAATGGCAAATACATGAATGGCATTCCCCTTTAGGTTGTGCGGTACTCCAATGGCTGCAGCCTCGGCCACTGCCGGATGGCTTACACTTGCACTCTCAATATCGGCCGAGCCCAGTCTGTACCCCGAAACCTTTATCACATCATCAACCCGTCCAATTATCCATATATATCCGTCTTCATCAATCCGGGCACTGTCGCCGGTAAGATAAGCACCCTCAAATTTCGACCAGTATTGCTCAATAAACCGCTGGTCGTCGTTAAAAAGAGTGCGAACCATGGCAGGCCAGGGGGTTTTTATAACAAGGAACCCTTCCTGGTTAACTGGTACAGGTTTACCGGCTTCATCAACCACTTCCATTTTTATTCCCGGGAAAGGCTTTCCTCCCGATCCGGGCTTAAGGGTTTCTGATGGGAAGGGGGCAATCATGTGCATTCCGGTTTCGGTTTGCCACCAGGTATCAATTATAGGGCACCGCTCATTGCCAATTACCTTATGATACCATTTCCAGGCCTCAGGGTTAATAGGCTCGCCCACCGAGCCCAGCAAGCGAAGCGTTGACAGGTTATGGCGTTTTACCCAGCTGTCGCCAAAGCGCATAAAACCTCGGATGGCGGTAGGGGCGGTATATAGAATGTTTATGCCATATTTCTCAATTATTTGCCACCATCGATTGGGGTAAGGGTGGAAGGGGGCTCCTTCGTACATAAATACCGTACCCCCGTTGAGCAAGGGGCCATAAACAACGTAACTGTGCCCGGTAACCCAGCCTGGATCGGCTGTGCACCATATACGGTCTTCGTCCTGCAGGTCGAGATAATATTTTGTAGTAACGTAGGTGCCTACCATGTATCCACCATGGGTATGCAGAATAGCTTTGGGTTTGCCGGTGGTACCCGAGGTGTAAAGTATAAATAATGGATCTTCGGCATCCATCACCTCCAGTTGACATTCGGCTCCGGCAAAGGGAAACTGAAGCAACTCGTGGTACCACATTTCGCGGCCTGGCTGCATAAACACATCGTCGCCCGTGCGTTTCACAACAACCACATGCTCCACTGTCCCGGCTCTCTGCAATGCTTCGTCGGCAATAGCCTTTAAGGGTACAATTTTTCCGCGCTGGTAAGCGCCATCGGCCACTACCAGCACCCTCGACTGGCTGTCTTCAATACGTTCGGTAAGCGATTCAACCGAAAAACCACCATATACCACCGAGTGTATGGCCCCGATGCGTGCACAGGCCAACATGGCCGTAACAATTTCGGGGGTTCGCCCCATGTAAATGGTTATCCTGTCGCCTTTTTTCATGCCCATACTCTTCAGCACATTGGCAAACCGGCAGGTCTCCTGATGCAACCTGAAATACGACATCGTTTCCGAACGGCCATCCTCACTTTCCCACATCAGCGCAAGTTTGTTGCGGCGATAGGTTTTCAGGTGCCGATCGAGGCAATTATACGAAATATTGATGGTGCCACCGGTAAACCACTTGTAAAAAGGCTTGTTACTGTCGTCAAGCACTTTGTCCCAGGGACGAAACCAGTACGCTCACGGGCAAATTCTTCCCTGAAGCCAAGGTAATCGTGGTTTGCCTTCTCGTCCCAGATGCTGCGATCTTTCAGATTTGATTTATTAAGGGTCCATCTTGATGGGTGGAATACTTCGCCGGTAAATAACTTCTCTTCCATACTAAAATCTATTTTTGGTTGGTAACTCTCTTAAAATTAACAATAAAAAATTAAAAATTCACGACAGGTTCAACCTTTTGGTAGATTTGATGTTATAAATTAGTATAAAATGCAGATTTTACTCAACTGATTATTTTGCCCTTTCCCTAAATAGTATTTATTTTTAAGCAACAAAATACCTAATTAACTTTTAATAAAAAAGCATATGACCAGACTAAAAACAACCTATATGGGTTTAGAACTTAAAAACCCTGTTATTCTTGGAGCCTGTAACCTTACGTTGGACCTCGACATAGCCCGCAAGGCCGAGGATGCCGGAGTTGCCGCCATAGTGTTCAAATCGCTCTTCCAAGAGCAAATCAATCTCGAAAGCCTGCAGCTGGAAGAAGACCTGAAGGAGTATACCGAGCGCAATGCCGAAATGATCAGTCTTTTCCCCAAGGTTGAACATGCCGGGCCCGTTGATCACCTTGAAAAACTTGCATCCCTTAAGAAGGCGGTTTCGATACCCGTTATCGGAAGTCTTAACTGTGTGAACCAGTCAACTTGGGTCGAATATGCACAGCAGATGGCACAAACCGGCGTAGATGCCCTTGAGCTTAACTTCTACGCCAACCCTCGCGACAAAAATCAAAGTGCCGAAGCCATTGAAAAAGAACAGCTCGATATTTTGAAGGAAATTAAATCGAAGGTGAAAGTGCCCATTAGTGTTAAACTAAGTTTCTTCTATACCAACCCACTACAAATCATCAGCCAGATGGATAAAGTAGGTGTTGATGGTTTTGTTTTGTTCAACCGGCTCTTTCAACCCGATATCGACCTGGATAAACAGGAACTCTATAGCCCCTTCAACCTTTCACAAATGGGCGATTATAAGTTGCCTTTGCGTTATGCCGGCCTCCTTTACAAACAGATAAAGGGAGATGTTTGCAGCAATACCGGTATTTTCACTGGCGAAGATGTAGCAAGGGTTATTCTGGCAGGAGCACAGGTGGTGCAGGTGGTTAGCGCAGTTTACAAAAACAAAGTGGCACATATTACCACAATGCTTGCCGATCTCGAAAAATGGATGACTGCCCATAACTACAATTCACTCGACGATTTCCGCGGTAAAGTAGCTCGGGTAAATCTCAAAGATCCATTTGCCTACCGCAGAGCCCAGTATGTTGATCTGATCCTCAAATCAGCCGATATTATGAAAAGGTATCCACAGGTTTAACCAATAAGACAAATACAATAACATCAGAAACCGGCCATTTGCATTCAATTGCAGGTGGCCGGTTGGTTTTTAAACCCTCTCTGCCTTTGTGCTTCATATATTAGCACCGCAACCGAAGTTCCTACATTCAGGGAGTCTATCTTTCCAAGCATAGGGACTTTAATGGATATATCGGTAGTGTCGTACCATGATTGTGAAAGCCCGGTTGATTCAGGCCCGAAAACCAGTGCCAGCGGAGTGGTAAGGTCTGTTTCATGGTACCACGATTCAGCCTGGAGTGAGGCTGTCAGGATCTTTATGCCGTTCTCCCTAAGCCACTTTTGGGCTTCAGTGTTGGTACAAACAGCCAGCTGATTGGTGAAAAGGCAACCCAATCCAGAACGTATCACATTGGGGTTAAAAACATCAGTTCGGGGGTCGCAAACAATCACCGCATCTGCTCCTGCGGCATCAGCTGTACGAAGAATACCTCCCAGGTTTCCGGGTTTTTCAACCGATTCAAGAACAACGATCAACGGATTATTACCCAACCTGATGTCTTCCAGACTGGTTTCGAATTGCCGGGCCACCATCAAAATCCCCTGGGTGTCACCCCGATAGGCTATTTTTTCATATACGTCTTTGGTTACCGGGGTGATGAATTTATCGATGACAGAAATGTCAATAGAATATTCTTTTTCAGAGGAATACACCTCACTACAAAAAAAAATCTGAACAGGCTCTATGCCTGCCTGCAATGCAAGATATACTTCCCTGCTCCCTTCGATCACGAATAGATTTTGTTCCTTTCGGGCAGGCGCTTTTTGCTGAAGCCTGACTACGTTTTTTATTGCATGATTCTGCAGGCTGTTAATGGGTTCCCTTGCCATAAGATGATTTATGCTGATGATATTGCAAAGGTAATCATATAAACACTTACCGGAATTTTATCTTGCATACACCTTCCATTTCCACGACAAAAAAGACGCAACCAGGTAAAGCCCAAAAGCAGTCCATATCACCATTCTGAATCCGCTTTCCACAGCTACCAAAGTTGCAAGCGAAGTGGCAATTACCGAAAGGCATCCATTGATCCCCCATGCCCAGGGTATCTGTTTTGTATCGCTGTAGTGAAGTATCCTGATGCCAAAGGGGAAGGGCATGCCCATAAAAAAGGAGGGTATTGCAATAAGGATCAATGCAATGATAAATTTAATGAGGAATTGATACTGGATGGTAACAGTAAGGATTGGTGTAAGTAATAGTCCATATATAAAAAGGATGAGCACAATAGCAATGGATGAAATACCTGATATTTTGGCAAGGTCTGAAAATTTCCCCGACCATAGGCTTCCGGCCCCGCTGGCAATCATCATGGTACTTATTACAGCTGAAATGGCATATACTGGATGACCAAAATACAAAATGAACCGTTGTATAAGAATGATTTCAACGAACATGTATCCAAGTCCCAGTGCTCCGAAATAAATTAGGGTTGCCGGCTTTCCGCGACTTTTCCCCCTGAGCCGGAATAGGGGAAGAATGATAAAAACAAAAGCAATTACGGTACTTTGAATGAGGGTAATCCACACAATTATATATCCCAACTCCAGAAATGGCATATTGCTAATCCCATACTCCCTGATTACATTTTTTAAAGAGCTTATTTTCAGGAACCGCCTGAAATAAGGTTTATCATCAGTGGCCGGGCGAATATAAAATTCATACTCATTGGGCATTGTGGATATAGCCGGGACAATGATCTCATCAAGGATTTGTATCAGGCTTCTGTTCTCCAGTTTGTTGAACTGCTCCCGTTCAGCAACTTCTATATCAGGCAGGAACAAAGGGTCGAAGAGCATGTTGCTGCCGAATTCCCTTATACGGCTGGTTTCCATGGGTGTTAGGGGTGATTTTTTTAATGCAAAGGTAATGGTACCCCAGCTTCTTATGGCAGCAATATGATCGCGTGGGCTTTCAACATTTTTTCTTCGGAGGGTTTCACCCAGGGTTGCTGCAATTTTTAAAACAGTGCGGGGAGGGTAGTCAATCCATGTGGTAACGGATATTACTCCTTCAGGCGATAATTTCTCCCACATCCTGTCAAAGGCTTCCAATGTAAGGGTATAATCTTCGTCGAGTGCCTGCAGGCCGGTGGAACCTCCAAAGTTTTCAAGGCGGGGAAGGATAATAAGGTCATATTGACCTTTTTTTGCAGATGCAAGATATTGACGGCTATCCTGGTATAGAACATTTACCCTGTCATTTCGAAACAAGTATCCCGATTCCCTGGCAAATTCGTCTTCCATGATCTCTTTGACACCCTTTACATCTAAAATGGCAGTTACTTGCCTGCTCCCGTTTTGCAAAGCATGGGCAATACTGTTGCCGGTTGTAGCATTAAGAACCAGTACATTTTTCCTCTTTTGCATGACAAAAGGCAATGCTTCGGTGGTAAAATCATGAATATTGGGTTTTTTCGGGTCAAACACCGGGATTGCCCCATAAAAATTTCCATTAATAAACACATTCTTCTTAACAGGCACCGACCCGGTGTAGGTAAGGCTAAGGGCCGGGGCATATCTTAACGCAGGAGATTCAACTACTTCAATCAAGCCCCTTGCATCGGGTTTTGCTTGAATGATATTTGCACTGGGCAAATGGAGTGTTTTTGAAAGGCTTTTATATTCTGATAAAGGCACCTGGCCGGGTGATAGCAAGCACCCGATCGTTGCGTAAAAAGCGATAAATATAGTTGTTGCCTGTATGACAATCTTATTGTTGTTGATTAGTAATAATGATGCAGCAAGCGGGATAATTGAAACCAGCGGCAGTGTAATGACTGGGAAAAGGTTCGAAAGAATAATTACTGCCAGCACTCCGCCAACTCCCGAACCCAGAAGGTTGGAAAAATAGAATTTTCCGATTTGGCCTGCGTTTTCAATGAAGATCAAGCCAATAACCAAAGCGCCGGTAAAAAAGGGCAAAAAATAAAGAAAGTAATTGATTACCAGAATCCCAAACTGACTTCTATCAACAAACAGGAGGTACAGATCGAATTGCAGTGAAGGATGCCGTGCCAAATGAAACGACAACACCATCAATAATCCCGTCAGGGCAACTAATGAGGGCAACAGCCAGTTGTAGTTTTCAAGTAGTTTTTTTCTGAAGAGAAAGATCACGGTTCCACTGGCCCCAAATCCGAGCATAGCAATGGATATGATCATGTAAGCAAAATGATACCATTGGGTAATAGAGATCAGTTGCATCAGTACAAGCTGGTAGGCAATAATTCCGGAAGAATGAAGCCCCAAAGACCATAACAGCCTCGAATTTGTAAATGAAAAAGGTACTTTAATGTCCATTTCCAGGTTTTAGTTTGATCTTGAACCCGTTAGCGGGACAAACCTTACTGGCATAAGGCTTCGTGTAGTAATTTGCCCGTTTTTTTTCTCAATCAGCATCAACTGCTGTACCCTGAATGGCGAACCAACAGGGATGACCATACGTCCGCCATTTTTTAATTGTTCCATCAATGGGGGAGGGATATACTCTGCTGCCGCAGTCACCACAATGGCATCAAATGGAGCGTGTTCTTCCCAGCCATAATAACCATCTCCGATTTTTACGCTCACATTGGAGTAGTTTTGCAAGAGGGCGGTTTTAGCAGTTTCTCCCAGTTGTCTCACTATTTCGATGGTATATACATGACTTACAATTTCGGCAAGTACTGCTGCCTGATACCCTGACCCTGTTCCAATTTCAAGTACTTTCTGATTATTTGCAGGATTGATAATCTCGGTCATATAAGCTACAATATAGGGTTGGGATATGGTTTGTCCATAGCCAATAGGAAGAGGTCTATCCTCATAAGCCGAATTACGCTGGTTGGGGGGGATGTAAAGATGCCGGGGAACATTTCTCATTGCGCGAAGAGTATATGTATCAGTTATGCCCCGCGCACGTATCTGGCTTTCGACCATCATGTTTCTTTCGCGCCCGAAATCCTGGGCAAAACATGTAAGCATAATCATTGCCATCGATAAAAGCAAAATTGTCTTCTTGAAAAAATGCGCTTTCATAACCATGGTCATTTCAGACAAATTTAATCAAACCTTTGGTTATCTGCAATATGCACAGATCAGAGTTGTCTGATAATAAAACACAATCTGATCGGTTTGTATAAAATTTAATTCCGGGAAGATACCAGACAAAAAAAGCCCGAAGAATCTGTAAAAATTCTTCGGGCTTAGTAATAAACAATGACAGATGAATTCTAATTATCAAAACTTATGTCATAGGGCATTCTCATAAGAATACCTGTATTTTCAGCTGCCTGTTTGGCTTGCATAAAAATGTCATACGATTCGCCAAGTCGGGAACGGATAAAACGTGTTTCCACTTCGCCAAGGCTTTCCATTAGTCGTGTCACGAAGTCTTTTGCAACAGGGTATTCCACCAGGCGGTACTTATCCAGGCTGGCAAGTTGTGCTGCCTGCTCAATGGCATATTCCAGTCCTCCAAGGTCATCCACTAGTCCTATCTGTTTGGCATCGAGCCCGCTCCATACCCGGCCCTGCGCAATACTGTCTACAGTAGCAACAGGCAGACCCCTTCCTTCGGCAACATGATGAATAAACACGTCATAAATGCGATCAACGCTCTCCTGTATAATGTCGCGTTCAACCTTTCGCAGTGGCCTGCTGATTGAGCCCAGGTCAGCAAGTTCGTTGGTTTTAACATTGTCAAAAGTAATTCCCAGTTTATTGTTAAACATCTCCTTCATGTTGGGCACTGCCCCGAATACACCGATAGAACCGGTAATTGTGTTGGGTTGGGCAATTATTTTGGTTGCATAGGCCGAAACATAGTAACCACCACTTGCAGCCAAATCGCCCATGCTAACAACCAAAGGTTTGGTCTCAGCTGCCAGCATCGCTTCCCGCAGAATGATTTCTGATGCCAGTGCACTTCCACCCGGCGAATTTACCCTGAATACTATTGCTTTAACGGTTGTATCGAGTCTTGCAGTGCGAAGTGCTTCAGCAATGCGCTCGCCACCCATCATTTGTTCCATCCCTTCACCCATCACAATAGTACCACTACCATACACCAGAGCTATTTTGTTGCGTGTGCCTGTGGGTAGCATATTGTCTGGCAGGGGTGTGCGAGTGTATCTGTTATAATTTACAAAGTTGATCTTTCTGGAGTCAGTTAATCCCAGTTTTTCTTTAAGGTTATCCATTACTTCATCCCGATAAGCAATTCCGGTAATTAAACCGCTTTCCAGAGCTCCTTCGGGTGTCCGGCCCATATACTTGTCGGCAATTTCATTTAACTTGTTCACACTTAAGTTTCTCGAGTCTGAGATGTCTTTAAGTATAGTATTCCACATTGAACTTATATATGCCTGTGTTTGCTGACGGTTTTCGGGGCTTAGCTTCTCGAGGAATAAGGGCTCTCCTGCACTTTTATATTTTCCATGACGAATAATATCAACTTCAACACCTATCTTTTCAAGTAAGTTCTTGATGAAATAAACCTGAGCATTTAGCCCCCGGAAGTCAACAGCACCTTCCGGATTGATGTAAATTTCATCAGCTACCGAAGCCAGATAATAAGCTCCCTGGGTCATATAATCCCCATAAGCTACTATAAACTTGCCACTTTGCTTAAAATCCTTAATTGCATTTCTAATCTCATAAGCACTGGCCATGCCTGATTGAGTTAAGCTCATGTCAAGGAAAATTCCCTTAATATTGTTATCATCTTTTGCTTTCCTGATATTAACTAAAAACTGTTTGAGGCCTATTGGTTTAGAGGATGTAAAGGTAAGGAAGTCAAACCCTTCCAAAGGATCATCTGTTGCCCGGTCCACAATTTGGCTCGTTAACTGAAGATGAAGGACTGAATTGGCTGCCACTGCCTTTGGTTCTTTACTCCCAAAGGAAGCTATAGCTGCAATCATGCCCATAAGAAAGAAAAAGAAGATCAATGATACCAGGAAAAATCCCAGCATGGAAGCGAACATGAATTTGAAAAATTGTTTCATGGCTAAACTATTTGACTGATTTACTGATAGAGTTATTAAAAATTATTTGTTATTTGAAAAATTAGACGAGCGCATTTCAACTAAATTACATTTTCTGAAAAAAACTGCAATGAAATTCTTTAATAGAGTTTTTTTCATCAAATTTGCCTGAAGTTAGAATTGGCTTACAAAATCATTAAACAACCTACATCCGTAAGAAATTCATGAATAATGCCTATCTTTTGCTCGGTGGAAATCTGGGAGATGTTGAAAAAACTTTCAAATCTGTCATCAACGACCTGAATGACCTTGCGGGGAGCGTTGATATAGTATCAGGATTATATGTATCCGAACCTTGGGGGTTTGCATCCCCTGATCCATTTCTTAACCAGGCTCTCTTGCTTAAAACACTTAAAACGCCCCATGAACTTATCGATATTTTACTAGAAATCGAGACCCGGAGAGGAAGAACCAGGAACATACAAGGCCTGGCATCTCGCAGTGTCGATATTGATATTTTGTTTTTTGATGATCTGATTATTAATGATGAACGACTTGTAATTCCGCACCCAAGAATTCATATTCGCAACTTCGCTCTTATTCCGCTTTGCGAAATAGCGCCCGGATTGGTTCATCCTGTTTTTAAGAAAACCATACTCGATTTGAAAGAAACAAGTAATGATACCCTGGGAGTAACTCCTTACATAAGAAGTTGATATGATAGCAAAACCCAAAATGCGGTATAATTATATTTCCATTGAAGGTAATATTGGGGCAGGAAAAACCACTCTGGCATCTATGATTGCCAAAGAGTTTAATGGCAAACTTATTCTTGAACAGTTTGAAGACAATCCCTTTCTTGCCCGTTTTTATGAAAATCAGGAACGCTATGCCTTTCCTCTTGAGTTGTCATTCCTGGCAGAGCGATATCAGCAATTAAAAACCGAACTGCCAAGTCAGGAGCTTTTTTCTGACTTTACCATTTCTGATTATTTCCTCAATAAATCAGTGATATTTGCCCGAAAAACCCTCAACGAAGACGAATATCAGCTGTTTTTCAAGCTATTTGATATCATGAATGCCAATTTGCCCAAACCTGATTTGCTGGTACATTTATTTGTCAATACTCAACGTTTACAACACAATATTAAAAAGCGTGGACGCGATTATGAACAGAAAATTCCAGATCAGTATCTCGAAAATATCCAGTCCAGTTATTTCGAATACCTTAAACAACAAAAGCAGCTAAGAGTGCTGCTTTTGGATGTAAACAATCTTGATTTTGTTCAAAACCCGGCCCACTATAATCTCATTCTTGATACAATTAACAAGGATTATCCTTTTGGAATCACTGCCATTATTCCACAGGACTGAGCAGCTGGTTAAATCAAACCGAAAACATATCGTGCAGTGTGGTCATATTTTTCACCTGGCTTAAGCAGGGTGGTTGGGAACATGGGTTGATTTGGAGTGTCTGGGTAGTGCTGCGTTTCAAGGCAAAGGGCCCACTGACGATGATAGATAACCCCCTTGTGCCCGGTTAAAGAACCATCCAGACTATTGCCGGTATATACTTGAATACCAGGCTGTGTTGTGTAAACAGTAAGCCTACGTCCGGAAGGTTTATGACTCAGACGAGCAATGGGATTATTTACATTCCGTAACTGGTTTAGCACAAAACAATGATCAATTCCACCGGGCAGAGCGCTTAAAACTTCACCCAAAATAACACCCTCAGACAGGTTCATTTTGCTGTCCTGAAGGCGGATAAGCTTACCAGTAGGTATGCTGAATGCATCAACATCTACATAGGAAGTTGCATCCACCTTCAGATAATGGTCATGAATATTGCCTTTGAAGCCTCCCAGATTGAAGTAGGCGTGGTTGGTAAGGTTTACATGTGTTGACTTGTCGGTGGTTGCCTCAAATCTTATTTCTATTTCATTAGCATCCTTTATGGTATAAGTCACTTTTGTTGTTAGATTTCCCGGAAATCCCTCCTCGAGGTGGGCGCTTACATAAGAAAGTTCCAGACTTGCCTGTGCATCACCTTCAATTAGCCTGTAGTGCCATATTTTGGTATGGAACCCATTGATGCCACCATGAAGCTGGTTCAGACCATCATTGCGCGAAAGGGTATATTGTACCTTATCAATCTTAAAACCGGCATCACCGATACGATTGGCAAAACGCCCTGCAATAGTGCCGAAATACGGATGCCCCTTCAGGTAAGCCTCTAAATTGTCAAAACCAGCAGTGATTTCTTCCGAAAGGCCTGTTTTATCAGGTGTTTTTATAGATGTAATTATTCCTCCCAAATTAGTAATACTTACCTGCATACCATTGATACTCCCGAATGTGAACAACATGGCGGTTTCGCCATCTGGCATGCGCCCAAATTCTTTTACTGTAACTTTCATCTTAAATAAAGCGTTTAAAGTTTGTAATGTGATGATTGGTTTCTTGTCTTTGCAATGGGTCAAAAATAAGGAAAATTTTACCCGAATGTTCTCAATTTAATGGTAATCAAAGGTGATGAAAAATATTTTCGCCAAAACGATAATAAATCATTGAGATTTGATAAATCCTACTACCTTTGCAGCCCCTAAACATAAAGTAAGAATCAAAGTTTGGGGATACAAATAAAAAAGTTCATTGAGATGTAATGTTTTTTGAGATTTTCAGGAGCTGGGATTCAGATG